>SCQE01000106.1 GCA_004321915.1 Nitrospirota bacterium | reverse complement strand
TGCCAGCTTCTATCCCTGACTTTTGTAATGTTGCGCCTGATCTTATTCAGATGGTCAACGGGGGGATGAATTTCGTCGCCAAAAAGACTTTTAATAGAGTTTTTTAGAAGGTAGAAGGTTTCGATGTTGGCGAGCAGAGGGTTTTCAAGGATCGCGTTCTTGCCGTGGAGTCGGTAAAATAGGAGCTTTGCATCAATAAGGAAACGGAAGGATCCAGCATTATACCTTAACGCCCTGAAGGCAAAATCATAGTCTAACGTGTACCTCCTTGACCTGAAGGAGCCTATCCTTAGGGGCAGGGACGCTTCAAAGAAGAAATTTGAAGTGCTTATCGTATAGTTGCCGACTAATAGTGCCTTGAGAGGCGAATCGCTTCCACGGTAGGCTTCCTTCAATCCTTCATACCACCTCACCCACCAGTGTTCAGGGTCTGTGACCGGTTTTGACTCGGCGTCTATCAGCTCAATATCTGTAATAAGGAACGCTCGGCTTTCAGCCGTAGCGGTTGTAAAGAGTACCTCAAGCCTCTTTTCGTGGTACACATCATCAGAGTTTATGATGGAAACGTAGCTGCCTTTGGCGAGTTCAAGCGCTCTATTTATTGCCGCATCGGAGCCGGCATTTCTCTGCCAGTGGTAAACAATCCTGGGGTCGGTGTAACGCTTGATTATTTCACCTGTTGTATCGGTTGAGCCGTCATTTATAATGATGAACTCAAAATCGGAGAAGGTTTGCGACAGCACGCTTTCAATGGCCTGAGCCACGTACCGCTCATGATTATAAGCAGGCATTATGACGCTTACGACCGGTCTCATCGTTTAAGGCTTCCGGAATCTGTCCATAGCTTTGAGGTGCCTGTTGTCAGAATTTAGTGCGATCGTGTTGAGCTGTCCCGAATTTCGCGGACACATCATAGTGAATAGGCTCTTCGCGTAATCGTGTGGGTGAATGCTGATGTGTTCACAGGACCGGCAACATGCAAGTTAGGATCTTGAGCCGCAGGGACTCCTTGTCACGCAGTCCGTAGGCCCGGCGCGCGTGCCTGCCATTCAGCGTGAGGTGCTCGCGGCGCGAGAGCAGGGGAAAGCGCTGGCCCTTCAAGTAGCGGCCTTGCGTACCTTGCCGAGTAAGGCGCGAATGGGATGGCGAATCCATCGGATCGGTGCCGTGAGCTTCCACGACCTGGATGCAAGAATAGTTTCTAATGATTCACGATAACGACGGGCTTCTGCATCAAGTTCAGCGCCTCTGCTCTCAAGCAAGGCCTCTCTGGCCCGCAACACACTGATTCCCTTTTCCAGCTCCTGCATGACCTGCTTGGCCCGTGCGAGGTCAGCGTGAACTGCCGATAACGCAGCGTCCCGCTCCTGGGTCTGTTGCTTCGCATGGGCAAGCAACTTCACATAGGGGGTGGACGCTTTCAATCGTGGAGGGCTCCCGCGAACAGCATCCTCATAGATCTTCTCCAACCTGGTAACATGGGCCTCCATTGACAAGAGCGTATCGGGTCGGATGTCCCGGCACATCGCCTCCAGCACCTCCGGCGCGTCCAGGATCCCCTGGAGGCGCCGGGCCAAATCCTCTGCATCCTCAGCCCGAAAGGTCAGGCCTGCCTTTCCGATCCGCTCCGAAAGGGCGCCGCGGTCCGAGACGAGGACTGGCAGCCCCAACCGCAACGCCTCGTCAATGGTAAACGAATAGGATTCACTTGTGATGGAAGGGAAGACGGCGAGATCAAG
Organism: Nitrospirota bacterium; assembly: GCA_004321915.1. Lineage (GTDB taxonomy): Bacteria > Nitrospirota > Thermodesulfovibrionia > Thermodesulfovibrionales > Dissulfurispiraceae > MYbin3. The sequence continues at coordinate 2,077 of SCQE01000106.1, read as the reverse complement.
GTCAAACGCCTGCAGGTCAGCCGGCTGATAGGCGCCATGGAATTGAACCGAGAGGCCGCGCGCGAGATCGCGAAGTCGTTCCCCATAGACCTGTTCTAAGGCTGTTCCGATCAGATGGACCTGCACGGCAGATGGATCGTCCAGACGATGCAGCGCCTCCAGGAGCAGGTGCGTCCCTTTATGGTCCAGGAAATAACCCCAATGCCCGATCTGAAGCGGTCGATTTGGGAACGCTGATGGCTCCTTTCGCCTCTCCTGCGCTATGATGGTCTGGGAACTCCCGTGCGGGAGAACAATCAAGCGGTCCTTCGGAAGCTCAAGCAGATCAAGCAGCAATGAACGGTGGGCCTCTGACGGTACGATGAGGGCCGAGGCCAGCGAAAGCTCCGCCTCAACCATCTGTTGACGTAATGCCAGCGCAGCATCGACCTCCCGATCCGTCTGCCATTGAGTTCGCTCGACACAGTGTAGACACGGTGCGGTCAGGAGGGGCTCTCTGCAGAACAACCCCTCCCGGTGGACCCGATGGATACGTGGGCAGGAGGCCCAGACATCGTGCAGCGTCACTACCACGGGGATGCCTAGGTCCGTACAAATCGCTGCCAGGTTGTTGGTCAGGTACAGCCAGTGGTGAAGATGGACGAGATCGGGGCGCACGTCGGCCAGCAGATGGCGCACCAACACCTCAGCCTCTGGGTCGTACTCCTCTGTCCAGTAACGCGGCCGTCCTTCTAGCGGCAGATATCGGGTGACTAGGAGACCATCCTTATCCACGGTCTCGAGGGTCGCTTGGGGAGCGCTTCGCCAAGAGCCTGCCAGGACTAAGCACTCGTGTCCGCGCTCCAGCAGGCGGCGGCTCACGGCCTCGCAGTAGGTTTCGGTACCGGCTATAAACTCAGGTGGAAAACCATGGACCATCTGGAGGATCTTCATCAAGGCTGCCACCGCAAGAAGGCCTCTGCATACCAGGTAGATGGCATATAGATTGACCTATATGCATGAAGCCCGCCGATCTTGTCGCTCCCCAACTGCCCGTTAGCGCCGATCAGGACCGTGGTCATGGAGAATTCTCCGGTGTGATACCCCCAACTGTCCGGGAATCACTTTACAGCTACAATTCACACACAGCTTCGACGCTCAGATCAACTGAGGGTATGCTAGTTCTGCATCCCACTTGTTCGTTGCAAGACATGATCGGCACATATCAGTAGCACACCTTCCGGCATCCTCTGCTCGTGGTAATGGCTGTCTTCTTCTCCGGGCTTCATCCTGAGTGTCGCCCCCTGCCCGGCGACCTCGCCCAATTGCCAATGCTGAACTCGCGGTCCAAGGGAGTCGCGAATGGCCAGATCTACCCTAATATCCTCGAGGTGGCTCGCAGCATACCTTAGGGAAAAATCGTGAAAAGCAGCGGCATAAGGAAGAGGGTTCATAGAGTACAACGCTGTAATATCTTCGACCACACCTCGATAGTTGTGGTCGCCGTCAATGACCACAAGAATGACCGGTCTATTACAGACGCGGTCCCGGGCAAAGCCAGGCAAGTCACCATGGTAGTAGTGGACATGACCGTTATTGGTGACAGCTCGAACCGATGCCTTTGCGATCTCCAGGTAATCTTCGTCGATATCAATAACGTAAAGTCTTTTGTCCAGCTCGGCGCAGATGTCTGCCAACTGCCCGGTCATGCCGCCTCGATAGCATCCCACTTCGATCACAGCCTCTCCACGATGCGCATGCTTTCTAATGAAATTCAGGACGTCATCTTGGAACTTCAGCGAAGTGTGTGAGTGATTGCCCAGGTCATCGAGGCGCGCACGAATAGCCGGCAGATTGGTTTTCCTACACTCCGGCGCTGCCGTGCCCATGGTGTGGGGCGCTCGCGGTTGAGCCTCTTCGTCCGCCTCCGCGAAGAAGGCTAGGTACTCCGCCGCTATGCGCCCCAGATTGAATTGACCGTCGAAGACGATTGAAGCATTGGATCGGTGTTTTTCCCATAACGCATGATCCGTCATGTAGCGCAGCATGGCGTCGCAAAGCGCATCTACGAACGCAGGCTGCGGGAGATCATAGGGAA
>SCQE01000109.1 GCA_004321915.1 Nitrospirota bacterium | reverse complement strand
TCGATATTGGATGTCATTTTCAATATCGGTGCAAAAGATTTCACTCGACCTTCAACCCTCCCCAGAATCCCCCTCAAGGCCCTGATCTGAACCGGGTCGAGTTGGATACTCTTCTGGACGTACCAGCCGATCCCCTCGCCCCAGCCTAAGAGACGAAGCACTAACCTCGATTTGCCTCCAGAGGCGATAAGAGCGACCTCGAGTCGTGTTGTTCCCTCCTCATTGAACTGACCGCCGAGAATGAACTCCCTTTCCTGCAAGGCCATCCTCCTACTTCCCCCTTCTTCCGCCGTCCGATGTTCCTGACGCATGTCAAGACCTCCTTGCTATTCAGTGACCGTAAACAGTGCCAGTATCTTTTTCATCTCTCATTCCACCTTTCGGAGATCGTCCCGATAGGCGTTGGGGACCTTCATGCAAAGCGCACCGAGGACGGATACGATCAGCGCTGCCATGGTGGTCTGGAGGAGGAGGAAGGCGCCGATCTTGAGGTAGGCGAAGGAGGGGTGCGCAAACCGGATCAACCAGCCCGCGGTCTCGTTGGCAATCGCGGACAGGAAGGTCAGGTGGATCAACCAGATCTTGACCAGAGGCCTGAAGGGCACGAACAGCACGAGGTGGCTCAGCGTCAGGATAAAGATACCCATCGCCAGGAGATGGAAATGGCTGATCTCGAGCAAGACCTTATAACTGCGAGGCGGCATGAACTGCGCCTCGGACCCTCTGTAGTGGGCGACGACGGATTCATAATTAAGCCCCATCTGATTCAAGAAGAACAATGCGTTGGTGAGCCAAAGACCCGCACTGTAGAAGAGAAACCACAGAATGATGGCGCGAAGGAGCCGGTTCTGGGTCCACTCTCCTGTAACGACGAAACGCATTACCGTTCTCCTTTGGCTATTAACACCTGGTAGAGGGCCAGCACCTTGCGGACCGACTCGGTCATAGCCCGAGCGGTTAAGGTCGCACCGGTAATCCCGGCAATCCTGCCTCCCACCCGGAGATCCGGGGTGAGTCTTGCCTGATCGAACTGCTTGAGCCAGCGTTCCGGCGGGAGGTAGTCCAGGGGCTCATAGAAGGCCAGGATGAGCGTAGAGGCCACCCGCCCATCAGGGGAGAGCACAACCATGACAGCCTCGGGGAGGGTGCGAACCGTGTGCATATCGATTACGGCGTAACCCAGCAGTTTCCCGCCCCGCCTGCCCACATACATCGTCACGAGATTGGAATCCAATTGCGTGCGGGCGAGGGTCTCAACCTGCTTCTTCTGGTCGTCTGTCAGAAACAATGTTTGCTTCTCGATGGCGTCGGCCTCCGGGAACGCCGCCCGGATGGCCTCCTCCTTGGCATAAAACACCTTGGCGTTCAGGTCGGCTGGTGATGCGAAAACCAGCACGATAAGTACCAGGACGGTTAAGACGCGCATCGGCCTTCTCCTTGGCTCACGTGTCCGACTTTGGCTAAAAGATGAAACCGAGGCCGACGTTGAGTTCGTCGGCGATCTTGGTCGGCCCTTTCCCATCCAGGTTCCGGTAGTCGAGCTTGAGCACTACGTTAGGAATGGGTTTGAAGCTGAAGCCGGTATTGATTACTGTGGTGTTCTGTAATCTGTCGGG
>SCQE01000016.1 GCA_004321915.1 Nitrospirota bacterium | reverse complement strand
AAACTATCAGACATTCAAAAAACTTACCGATGACTGGGTCGAACTTTCCCTCGCCATCGCTCGCCTACGCAAACAAAAATAGTCTATAATCTCTATGAGAACTTTGCACTGTCGAGTAAAAAACATGCGTAAAACTATTGAACTCAAACCACATAGTTCGATAATAGCTTTAGCCTTTTATAATTCTGGCCTTGCGTATGGCGCTTTAGGTGATTACCAGCAAGAAATCAATAACTATACAAAGGCCTTAGAAGTTAAGCCGGACTTTACAATGGCTTACTTTAACAGAGGAGTCTCTTACGGTAGCTTAGGCAACCATCATCAAGCTATTAAGGACTATACAAAATCAATAGAGCTTAAACCTGATTATGCGAATGCTTACAATAACAGGGGGAGCGATTACTTCAAATTAGGCAATTATCAGCAGGCTATTCAAGACTTTAAAATAGCGGCAAAATTGGGGAATACATATTCACAAGAGGCGCTTATCAAAATGGGCAAGAAATGGTAAAGCAAGGCCGCAGCTTTGGCGAAACCTGCTAAAAAAACAATTGGGTAAATTAAGACAGGAAATGAATAATATAAACACTCTCGATTTCTTGGAAACGATTCTCAATAAGAGCACAGAATATTCCCGCAAACTGACCTTCGATAAAGAATACCAACGACATTTCTATCTAATATCCTTGTATTGCAGGATCATTGAGCTTACCCATAGCTGCACAATCCTAATGAAAGAAGGAATTATTTCGGGCGTACCAATTATCCTTAGAACGGTATTGGAAACCTTTGCTGATTTAAAAAACCTTAGTGCTGACGAGAATTATGTCAATCTTATGCAGGCAAGCTATTTGCACGAGTGGCTTCGCATCTTTAAAGAGGCTAAAAACGGTGATAATCCATATATCGAGAAAATATCACAAGTAGAAAATCTCAATCAGGTTTACGCAGAACATGAAGATAACTTACAGAAATTAAAAGAAAATAATTATACCCCTTTAAGCCATTTTAAGCGCTTTGAGAAAGCAGGAATGGCAGATGAATATCGTTCCATTTATAATTTCGTGTGTTCACATAGTCATAGCAACATCCGCTCTCTTTACGACAGGTACACGCATGTAACTGGAAATGATTTCACAGTCATATGCTACAAAGACCAAACACCACATGACATCACGCTTTATTCGACAACACTGTGTGATTTGCTTATTAATGCTGGGTTAGTTACCCACGATTTTTTTGGTAGCGGCCTTATTTTCGAGATTAAGACTATGACCGCAGAGTGGGACAAATTCAAAGAAAAACTATTAACAAGCAAATCCAGCGGGTGCGGATGAAGCCTGTTTGGTGATTAGAAATAAAAATAGGGTCAGTTCCCGTTAAAGCAATTTAACAAGATAAACGCAGTTGCCGACACCGGCACAAAGGCTGTCATCATGCTAAAATAAGCTGTTCGGTATGTTTCAAAAAAGGAGCGGTATTGAGATGCAGAAAAAAGACCTTGAAATAGTAGGAAAGTTCAAAGCGCTCGTTTCCGAGCGCGTCAAGATTTACGAACTAAGAGTCTTCGGCTCTCGCGCAAGAGGCGATGCCTCTCAATATTCGGATATGGACATTCTTGTCTTGCTTGGTGAGGCTCCGAATAATGAAGAATCGGATTATATAAGCGATTGTGCATGGGAGGCCGGATTTGAACATGGTGTCGTCGTTATTCCTGTGATTTTTTCTCGGAATGAATGGGAGAACAGTCCTGAGCGCTATTCTTTGCTTGCACAAGCAGTCGAAAAAGAGGGAGTGCTTATATGAAGGAAGAAATTGAAGCTCTAATCAAATATCGTTTGGAACAGGCACAGACAGCACTTGATGATGCAAAGTTTCTTTTGGATGGCAAGCGCAGTGCTCAGAGTGTTGTAAACCGCGCATATTATGCTATGTTTTATTCTGTCCTCGCGCTGTTACAGAAAATCGGCAAGATTCCATCAAAACATACAGGTGTGATAAGCCTTTTTGATCTCGAATTTGTTGCTAAAGGAATTTTTCAGAAAGAGCTTTCAAAACATTTTCACAAAGCGTTTGAATTGCGGCAAGTATCGGATTATAAAACCTTCAAACTTATTTCTTCCGAGAAAGCTGAAGAAACTTATAGAAATGCTTCTGGTTTTATCGATGCGATAAAGAAATATATCGAGAGCGAAAAATAAAACAACATCTCTCAGAGTCTTTCATAAGTCTCATTCTGTTATAATATCCCTTATGGAATTTGCGCCGAAATGGATAGCTTGGGAGATAACGAGAAGATGCAATCTCAGATGCGTGCACTGCCGCTCGTCCTCTGAGATGGAGGCGAAGGGACATCCTGATTTTACGACCGAGGAAGCCTTCAGGGTAATCGACGATATTTCGGGCTACGCAAAACCTGTAGTAGTTCTTTCGGGCGGGGAACCGCTTATGAGAAAAGATGTGTTCGAGATCGCAAAGTACGGCACAGAAAAAGGTCTGCGCATGTGTCTTGCAACCAACGGCTCGCTCGTTACTGAAGATATCTGCGGCAAGATTAAGGAGTCGGGCATAAGAATAGTCTCTATGAGCCTCGACGGCTCGACAGAAGAGGTGCATGACAACTTCCGCAATCAGAAAGGCGCGTTTCAGGGAATTCTCAACTCAGCCGCACTTTTTAAAAAGCACGGGATAGAGTTCATCATAAACTCCTCTTTCACCAAGCGCAATCAGGAAGAAATACCTAAAGTCTATAAACTTGCGAAGAGTCTCGGCGCAACCGCTTGGTACATGTTCATGATCGTGCCTACAGGTCGCGGCGAAGAAATAATGAACGAACTTATTTCCAAAGAGGATTATGAAGAAATTCTCAACTGGCATTTCGATATGGAGAAAGACGAGCACGATATGCTCGTGAGGCCTACCTGCGCGCCGCATTACTACAGGGTGGTGCTCCAAAAATCGAAGGAAGAGGGCGTTAAGTTCGAAAAACGCACTCTCAAGTTTTCGACCGGCGGGTCAAAGGGATGCCTTGCCGGACAGCTGATCTGTTTGATTGATGTTGACGGCAATGTGCTGCCGTGCAGCTATTTCCCTAAGGCTGCTGGAAATATCAGGCAGCAGTCGTTTAAGGATATATGGGAAAATTCGAAGCTGTTCAAGGATATGAGAGATTTTAAGAGCTATAAAGGCAGATGCGGTTCGTGCGAATATGTGAATGTATGCGGCGGTTGCAGGGCAAGGGCTTATGCAATGGAAGGCGATTATATGGCAGAAGAACCGTTCTGCAAACACGTTCCGAGAAGACCAAGTAAGAAGTGAGTAGTAGGAAGTGAGTAGTAAAGCGAATGATTTAAGCGATAGACTGTATGGGTTTGCTCTAAAAATTGTGATGTTAGTGAGAAGACTGCCTAAAGAATTAGCAGCTTATGAGATTGGGAGACAAATAGTTAGATCCGGAACATCTATCGCGGCAAATTATGAAGAAGCAAAGGGTGCCTTCAGTAAGGATGATTTTATATACAAAATTAACACTTCGTTTAAAGAAGCAAGAGAAACCAATATGTGGTTAAAACTATTGAGAGATTCCGGAATTATGAAAAAGGAAGAGGTTGATGATATGATCAGGGAATCTGAGGAAATTAGAAATATACTTGGGAAAAGCGTACAGACTGCAAAGCGAAATTCAGTTTAGTTGGTTGATACTTCTTACTTTTGACTTCACACTTATTTTTTGGAGGACAAATGAACGATACATTTCTTAAAGCATGCAGGGGAGAGAAGACGGACTATACGCCTGTCTGGATAATGAGGCAGGCCGGAAGATATCTGCCGGACTACCAGAAGGTCAGAGCGAAGGTCGATTTTTTAACTCTGTGCAAAACCCCTGAACTGGCGGCTGAAGTGACTTTCCAACCGGTCGATATTTTGAAGGTGGATGCGGCAATTCTATTCTCCGATATACTTATCCCCATAGAGCCTATGGGTATGAAGCTCGAATTTTCCGAGTCAAAAGGGCCTATACTTTACGACCCGATCAGAAACGAAACCGCAATACTGAAACTACGCCAGATTAAACCGGCAGAAGATGTGCCTTTTGTTGCGGAAGCTATTAAGATCCTTACTGCTAAGTTGAATGTGCCTTTAATCGGTTTTTCCGGAGCCCCGTTCACATTGGCCACATACATGATCGAAGGCGGCAGTTCGAAAAATTACATCAATACAAAGAGAATGATGTTCCAGACCCCTGATGTATTTTCAAAGCTCATGAACAAAATAACAGATACGGTAATCAGCTATCTGCAGCTTCAGGTGGACGCAGGGGTCCAAGCGATTCAGGTTTTCGATTCATGGGCAGGAATACTGTCCCCGGTTGATTTTGAGGCTTATATCATGCCTTATGTCCAGAAAATAGTAGCGGCTTTTAAGGGTAAGCTGCCTGTTATTTATTTTGCCTTCAACGGGAGCGCGATGCTCGATAAGGTCAAGCTGGCCGGCGCCGATGTTTACGGGATTGACTGGCGTATCGATATTGGCGACGCGATCAAGCTTATCGGGGACAGCGCGGCTGTTCAGGGCAATCTCGACCCATGCACTCTGCTCGGAGATAGAGCGCTTATAAAAGACCGGGTCTCAAAGGTATTAAACAGCGCAAAGGGAGCCAAAGGCCATATCTTTAATTTAGGGCATGGAATTCTCCCGGAGATCCCTTTTGAGAACGCTATCGCAATGGTTGAAAATGTGCACGAGTTGAGTTCCAGGTAGTTTTTTTCCTGATCTTCTGCGGCCGATAAACAAGCATAGCCGGATTCCGTTAACAGCTTGTTTTTTCTTGACTTATCAAGCATAAGGTTTTTATAATTTATATTCTGTTTTAAACTCGAATTATGAAAATCACGGTCTCTGAGATAAATGAAGAAGGGCTCGAACTCGAACTGAACGACCAGATCGAGAGCGATGCTTTAAAACTGCTTTCTCCTGTGCACAGTGTGCTAAGGATAGACAGGATAGCGGCGGAAGTAACCGTCAAGGGCGTAGTGAGTTCTAAGGTCGCCCTACAGTGCGGCAGGTGTTTAAAGAATTTCGATCTGGAATTGAAGTCGAGAATAGATGATGTGTATAGGCCTATTCAGGAGATGGAAAAAGAAGTCCATGCGGAACTGAAAGGTGATGAACTCGACACAGGCTTTTACAGCGGCGACGTTATAGACACCGACGATGTTCTTATCGAGCAGCTGCTGCTCAGCGCGCCGATGAAACCGCTCTGCTCAGAAGATTGCAAAGGCATCTGCCCTGTGTGCGGGGCTGATTTAAACACGATTCAATGCGATTGCGAGCAGGGGGATGGAGATCCCAGGTTCGCTGTTTTGAAAAAACTAAAAGAAAGAAAGGAGTAATCATGGCAAATCCTACGCACCGACATACCCGTTCAAGAAGAGACAAGAGAAGGGCAAACTGGAAAGGCACAATGCCGAGCATAGCAGAGTGTCCGGAATGCAAGGAGCTTAAGGCTGCCCACAAGGCATGCGGAAGCTGCGGCTCATACAACGGGAAAAAGATTTTGGCGACAGTTTCTAAAGAGGCATGAAAATAGCCCTTGATGCCATGGGCGGAGATTTCGCTCCTGCCGTTACGGTTGCGGGGGCGATAGAGGCGGTTCAGGAATACGATTTAGAGGTGGTTCTTGTCGGAAACAAGGACCGACTTGAAGCAGAGTTGAAAGGTAAAAAGTATCCTGCCGCTAAAATTTCTCTGCACCATGCTTCCGAGGTAGTTGAAATGCATGAATCACCGTCTCTGGCTTTGCGGAGGAAAAAAGACTCTTCGATACGCAAGGCCATAGAGATGGTAAAAAACGGCGACGCAGATGCTGTTGTAAGCGCCGGCCATTCGGGTATTGCTATGGCAGCGTCCCTTGTTATTCTCGGCAAGCTCCCTAATGTCGAGCGGCCGGCAATCGCTACGCTAATGCCTTCATTAAAAGGTTTTTTCATCCTTTTGGATGTTGGGGCCACGGTGGATTGCAAGGCCGAAAATCTTGTGCAGTTCGCACACATGGGCAATGCATACACCAAGGCGATCTTTGGACAAAAATCTCCGCGCATTGCGCTTTTGAGCATAGGCGAAGAGGATTCCAAGGGCAATGAAGTTACAAAAGAGGCGCTCAAGCTCCTTAAAGGGTCGTCGCTTAATTTTATCGGCAATATAGAAGGCCGCGAGATATTCGAGGGGAATGCCGAAGTAGTTGTTTGCGACGGTTTTACAGGGAACATCGTCCTAAAGGTCAGCGAGGGGCTTGCAGAGGCGATAATGAAAACTTTACGGAAAGAGATAAACGACGCGCCTGCAGGCAAACTCGGTTATCTCTTGATAAAGCCCGCGCTTAAAAAATTCAAAAAAAGGACCGACTATTCGGAATACGGGGGGGCACCGTTGTTAGGCATTAACGGGACCTGCATAATAAGCCATGGACGCTCATCGTCGCGGGCTATAAAACATGCGATCAAAGTGGCGGGAGAAATGGCCTCCCACCGTGTTCATCAGAAGATAGCCGAGTCATTGGGTATAGATTAATGAAAGAACCTGCAAAAACGATCAGAAGCCGGATAATCGCAACCGGAGCATATACGCCCTCCAAGAAGCTCACAAATTTCGATCTCGAGAAGATCGTCGATACTTCCGATGAGTGGATAGTCGAGAGGACCGGAATAAAAGAAAGAAAGACCTGCGGGACCCATGAGGCCGCCTCGGACCTCGCTTTTGAAGCCTCAAAGATAGCGCTGAAAAACGCAGGACTGAAAGCCAAGGATATAGATCTTATAATAGTTGCGACCGTTTCGGCGGACATGCCTTTCCCTTCAACCGCTTGCATACTGCAAGACCGTCTCGGAATAAAAAATACGCCCGCCTTTGACCTGAATGCGGCATGTTCAGGCTTTATCTACAGCCTGTCCATAGCCGACAGTTTCATCCGGACCATGACTTATAAAAGAATATTGGTCGTCGGGGCTGAAGCTCTTACCAAGTTCTTGGATTGGGAAGACAGGACAACCTGTGTGCTTTTCGGCGATGGCGCCGGAGCTGCGATCCTCGAAGCTACCGATGAAGACAGGGGCATTCTTTCGACTAAACTCTACGCGGACGGAAGCCTCGGTGATTTTATCAAGCTCGAAGGGGGCGGTTCGAGAAATCCTGCCTCTAAAGATACGCTTAAAAAGAAACAGCATTTTATAAAAATGAAGGGCAATGAAACATTCAAGGTGGCTGTGCGGGCGCTCGAAAATCTTGTTGTAGATACTCTCAAAGAGAACAATATCAAGCCGTCGCAGCTTTCTATCCTTATTCCTCATCAGGCCAATCTCAGGATAATACAGGCGACTGCAAGCAGATTGGGCCTTTCTATGGACAAGGTAATGCTGAACCTCGAAAGGTACGGCAATACCTCAGCCGCATCGATTCCGATTGCTCTTGACGAAGCTGTCAGGACAGGCCGGGTAAGGGCAGGGGACATTGTTTTGCTCGAAGCCTTCGGCGCAGGACTTACATGGGCTTCGGCGCTCATAAAGTGGTAATCTCTTCTCAGCGCAAATTTTCTAATATTTCAAAGATTTTTTTTTCGGGTATCGGCGGGAGCGGCGTTTCCGCGATAGCAGGATTCATGTCCGAATCGGGTATACGGGTAACAGGCTCCGACAGGTCGTTTGATTCGAACCCTTCTCACAATGTATATAAAACATTACTGAAATCCGGTATAAATATTGTTCCTCAGGACGGCAAAGCTATTGACAGCAGCTTTGACTTTGCCGTTTTCAGCACCGCAGTCGAACAAAGCAACCCGGAAATGATCTGCGCAAAAAATATCGGTCTTACCCTGAAAACAAGGCCCGAATTTTTGTCGGAAATAGTGTCTGAGTTCCGGACCATTGCGGTGGCGGGCACGAGCGGCAAGTCAACGACCGCAGGCATGATCGCGTTTGTTCTGCAATATCTCGGTTTGGGGCCTAATTTTATCGGAGGCGGCAGGGTAAAACAATTTAAAACAGAGATCAATGCAGGAAATTTTCTGTCAGGGGCGTCTGATACTCTGGTCATAGAGGCTTGCGAATCCGACGGTTCCATAGTGAATTATCGGCCGGAACATACAATCCTGCTTAATCTGGATTTCGATCACCACTCTATTTCGGATACCTCTGCCATGTTCGAATCGTTATGTATGAACACAAGCGGTATTGTGGCTGTCAATGCCGACGACAGAAACCTTCAGGGCTTTTTAAAGAAAGACACCATAACATTTTCCGCAAAGGACCCGGCAAATTTCAGGGCAACCAATATAGAACTCTATCCGTTAAATACATTGTTTACGTTAAATGGATTGCAAGTCAGGCTAAAGCTTCCGGGTATTTATAATCTATACAATGCCATGGCGTGTGCAGCGATACTCTGCTCTCTGGGAATCGATATGGAAGATATTGCAGAGGCCATATCCGAATTTGTCGGGATTGAGCGAAGATTCGATATATGGCTGAATGAGGGGAAAAAACTTGTTATTGACGATTACGCCCACAATCCCCATAAAATAGTGTCTTTAATGGATGCTGTAAAGAAAACAAGAGAGTCCGTCTGTTTTATTTTTCAGCCTCACGGTTTTGGACCGACGAAAATGATGAAGGACGAATACATTAATGCCTTTTCTTCCAATTTAAGGGATTCGGACCGTCTTATTGTTCTGCCGATTTATTATGCGGGGGGCACTGCCCGAAAAGACATATCGAGCGAAGACCTTGCTCTGGGGGTCAGGGCAAGGGCCAAATCGGCAGAGGCGTTGGGCAGGGATGAAGTTTTACAAGAAGCCCGCAAACATGATTGTTACGTTGTTTTAGGGGCCAGAGATGAAACGCTTTCCGATTTTGCAAAAGAGCTTGCGGCAAGGATAAAATAATAGACATGATTAATTTTCTGATTGTGGGTATCGGCGGATTTGCAGGCGCTATTCTGAGGTATGCTGTAGGCTTATGGATAGAGCACAGGTGGGGTAAAAGTTTCCCTATGGGGACTTTTATAATCAATATAAGCGGCAGTTTTTTTATAGGGCTTCTTATGCCTTTGTTTATGGGAAAATTTATCATGAATCCTCAATGGAGGCTTTTTTTAGTGGTCGGTTTTCTCGGCGCCTATACGACCTTTTCAACATTCGAATACGAGACCGGATCGCTTGTAAGCAACGGCGAGTGGTCGATTGCGCTGTGGAATGTTGGTTTGAGCGTTATTGTGGGGTTTATGGCTTTAAGGCTGGGAAACGTGTTGGCAAGAGCGTGGTAACCGTACTATGAAAAAAATATCGAAAAATAGAATCTCCCGATTAGGCCTCTTAATGATATTCATCACAAATTTGCTTACTGTTTCGGTGTCTCTCGGCTCCGAAAACGATGGAAACAAAGATATGTTTCTGGATGAACTGCTCGATATCGGGCATAAACTCACTAAAGGCAAAAAAGAAAACATTGTCCCTAAGGACATTGAGCACAAACACGAACCGGTTAAGCGGCCTGTTCCCACCCCGGAACAACCGGCCAAGGGGATGGGTGTGAGAATCAATGTGGATTTTGCGACCTTGAGATCAGCCCCTTCGTTCTCCTCAGAGAACAATTCATGGACCTCTAAAGGCTATACATATGAAGTTATCGATATAAAGACGGAGACGAACGGCAGGAAATGGTATAAGGTAAAAACATCATCAGGAAAGCTCTGGTGGCTGTCCGATAAGGTCGTAGAAGTGATAGGGGAGTTTAGACCTCAGGCCGGGCTTAAGCATGAGATTATATCTGGACAGACACACGCCCCCCAATATAACGAAGACAAGACAAACGACGGCAAAAGCATAGAGATGCTTTTGGATGAAGCGAACAGGCTTTACGGGGAAGGCAAATGCAATGCGGTAGTTAGTACATATAACAAGGCGATTAAAATTGCGGCGGGCAAAGGCGATACAGAGATGGAGGCAAAGCTTCATTACAATATTGCGGACTGTCTTTCCAAGACACAAAAATCCAAAGAAGCGATAAAACATCTCGACCAATCAATATCTTTAAGCATAAGCGCCCGTAATCTACAGATAGAAACTCTCGCTGCTTTGGAGAAGAGCAAGATATTTTTCGAATCGGGGGACAATAAAACAGCCGACACTGTCTTGACATCTGTTTTATCTAAAGCGGACCAAGAGATATTTCTTAATTCAACCGTTCCTGATTATATTAAGGGGCTGGTCTCATTGCAGATAGGGGATATTTTCTGGTCTTTAGGCAAGAACGATGCAGCGGTCACAAAGCTTGAGTATGCTCTTATGGTCAATCCCGACTTCAAACTTGAAGACGATATTATCAATTTCTTGAAAAATAAAAATATTAAACTGCACGAAAAAATTGCGAATATCGACATGCTGCTTGACGAAGCTTGGGGACATTATGAAAAAGGCGACTATAAGTCCATGGAAAAGACGTCAGCGAAGGCGCTGGATACCACGAAACGCGTCTCATATAAGAGGGGCGCTTTTGGCGGAGAATATTATCTGTCTATGGCCCTCTTGAATATGGATGATTTTGATTCTGCAACCGACCATGCCGTTAAAGCGAGGGAGCTTGCAGAGAAGGGCGGCGACACCATCAGGCTGGGGATGGTACATAATCTGACCGGAAACATATTCCGTCAGAAAAAGGAGTTTGACAAGGCCTTATATTACTACAATAAAAATTTAGAGATTGTGCGGAACGCAGGCAACAGGGAAGGAGAAGTCGTTGCCATGCAGAATATAGGCAATGTGCTTACGGATAAAGGCTCATATAAAGATGCGCTGCAATATTATGAATTCTCTTTGAATAAGAGTTTGGAAGAGGGCAATCTGCGCCATCTCAGCGCTCAGGCCTACATGAACGCAGGTAAGGCGCTGAAATTTTTAGGAGATTACAAAAAGTCGGAATTGAACCTGAGAAAGGCCATTAATATTTTCAAAGAACTTGAAAACGAAGGCGGCGAGATTGTCTGTTTGTGGGAACTCGCATCCGTCCTCTCCAAAACAGGGCAATACAACGCTGCAATAGAGGGCTTGGAGGGGAACTTATCACGCGCCGACAAATACGGTCTCAAGCAAAGTTTTATTGACGATATAGTGTCATACGCTGAAAAAAATAAAGATTTTTTAAAGGCAGAGAAATACAAAAAGAAAGAGAACCGGCGGCAATAATCTTTTAAGATTATGCTAAAATAAAAACCTTTCTTACAAGGAGGCGAAGTTGAGGGGTCCAATTTTCAAATCAGGGGCAATAATTTTCTTGATAGTCGTTTTTTGTGAAACCTCTTTGGCCGTACCGCTCGGCAGAATACTCGAATGGAAGACCGGGATAAGTACGGTTGTTTTTGACGGCAGAATACATGCCGAAAAGGGGCTGAGATGCAACGACTGCCACCCCCATATCTTTATGATGAAAAAAGACTACAGGAAGATGAAAATGGTCGAGATAATCGCAGGCAAATACTGTGGTGCATGTCACAACGGGAAAAAGGCTTTCGCATCAAATACTGCAGAAAGCTGTTCAAGATGTCATAAAAAAATGTAGTTTTTCGCTTTTTCACGATAACTGAGCAAAATAACGCATAATTTTTTAATATTTACGGGTCTATGATTAATAAATTTTACCTCAAAGGTATTTAAAAACA
This sequence comes from Nitrospirota bacterium, assembly GCA_004321915.1. GTDB lineage: Bacteria > Nitrospirota > Thermodesulfovibrionia > Thermodesulfovibrionales > Dissulfurispiraceae > MYbin3. The sequence goes on along the minus strand of SCQE01000016.1, from coordinate 17,230 downwards.
ATGCGTTGCGTTTTTTGTGTATATTTGGAACGTTTTTTGCAATAAAATATATATGAGAATTTTGGCTGTAGACGATGAAAAACTTATCTGCTGGGCGCTGAAGCGAAGCTTTGAAAAGAAGCTCGGGTATTCGGTATGTTGCGCCTATTCAGGGATTGAAGCCTTGGAAAAGATCAGAGAGAGGGAGTATGATGCCCTGATCACAGACCTGAATATGCCTGATATGAACGGGGTTGATCTTATCAAGAAAGTCAGGGAAATGGGAATGGATATTCCTGTTGTCGTAATATCCTCCCACTTCAGCATGAATGTGCTGGATTCCATATTGCAATATGGTGTCAGCAGATGTATAAGCAAGCCTTTCCAGATAGAAGATGTTTTGGTGGGTATAAAAGAAGCAGCTAATTTGCCGCATCCTTCCGAAAAAGTTACAGTATCGTCTTAAGTTTCAGTTAAAAACAATTCAAAACTAAAGCTCTTTTTCGGTCACGGACAATTCGAAAAGATTTGCTTTCTCTTCCTCTAAAAGTCTTTTTGCGCCTATATAACGTTTCACGTAATAAGGCGCTTCGAGGCTGTCGATAGTTATCCTTTTTGATTTTGTAGAGGCGTGAATAAAAAGATTGTTGCCTAAATAAATCCCGACATGAGAGGGGAATGAAGCGTAAGTCTTAAAAAATACAAGATCTCCCTTGCTGAGTTGGTCCTTCTCAACAGGCTCGCCAAAAGTAAACTGCTGTCTGGCGCTTCTGGGAAGGGTCACACCGGCTATTTCAAAAACTTTTTGGACATAAGAGGAACAGTCAAGTCCTATCGAGCCGTTCCCTCCGAACTTGTAAGGCAGATTAAGCATCTTTTTTGCAAACAGAATGAGACGGTCGGCGATCCCGATGCTTAAAAGGTCTTCTGATTTTGATATCTCTTTTACTTCCCGTATCCTTTCATTAGGTCTTACCTTGTCCGCATACGCTTCCAGTACAGGCCTTAACTCTTCTTTTATGTCGGCTATATCTTCAGTATGTTCTTCCTTATTTTTTATTAGCTTTATGACCTGTCCGGGTTTCAGCGAGTTGCTGCTCATCCCGTTTATCTCTTTCAGTTCGTCTATATTTTTATTGAATTTCTTGGCTATTCTCCATATGTTATCGCCTTTTTTTACGGTATATTGCTTTGGTGCGCCTCTTTTGACGATAAGCAATGTTCCCGATTTGATTTTCCCGGACTTAATCCCATTCAGCTTTTTAATTTCACTGGCCTGAACGGAATACTTTCTTGCAACGCTTTGAATAGTGTCACCTTTTTTTACAATGTGTATCTGGTCTTCGCCTGATGCGTTTGACGTATTCTTGGCCGAAATCTTATCCGCGGATGCTTCCGTCTGCTTGGTCGTATTTAAATGTTCTTTTGTTGTTTTTTTTGTTTCATGCTTGGTTGAAGGGATTACGATTTTCATTCCGATATGGAGTTTAGCGGATTGCATATCGTTTGCACTCATTATAGCTTTTACGGATATGGAATGTTTTTTTGCTATTCTGTCTAAATTATCGCCTTTTTTGACGGTGTAAGTAAGTCCGGCATAAGAAGAACTGCAAACAAGCATAACAGCAAAAAATATAATCAAAGACAAATATTTTTTCATTTATCCTCCGAACCGTATGTCATGCCGCCTCTTCTTTGAGAAAATCGTTTATTGGCGGCAGGTCGCTAAGATTTTTGAGCCCGAAATACTGAAGAAACTCTTTGGTTGTTCCGTATAAAAAAGGCCTCCCCGGAGTCTCTTTTTTTCCTATTATCTTTATCAGATGCTTGTCAACCAAGCTTTTTACCGCCCCATCGGAATTCAATCCTCTCAACTGGTCGATCTCGACTTTCGTAATAGGTTGTTTATATGCAATGATAGCCAAGGTTTCGAGCGCAGGCTGTGAAAGCTTGTTGGACTGGTTTATGTTTTTGAATTTCTTTATCCACAAAGACATTTCAGGGACCGTGAGCATCTGATACCCGTCTGCGATTTCGGCAATCAAGATACCTGAGTCCCTATCTTTAAATTCTGAGGCAAGCTGATTCACCGTCTGTCTTACATCGCTCTCATTCAAACCTGTAGCTTTTGATAGGCTCGATACACTGACCGGCTCTCCGGCTATGAATAGTAGAACTTCAATTACAGATTTAGGCGAAACATTTTCCATTGGCAAAAAGTATAACAGAAATCGCCTTGAAATTCAATGAATATTTTTTTTACTATAACATAAATGTATCTAATCGTAATCCGCCTATCTATTGTTCTTATATTTATACTCAAACTGGGAGTTTCCGATGGTTTGGCTTTTGGCGAATCCGGTTGCTCGAGCGATTGTGCCAAATGTCATTCTCTTACAGTTCAGGAGGTTGACAATATAATAAAAAAAATAGCGCCCCCCCGGAACAGCATTAAAGTGGTGGATATAAGACCGGGCAGAATAAAAAGTCTTTGGGAAATAATTATCGAAGAAAGGGGGGCAAAGGGCTTAATCTATATAGATTTTGCCAAGAAAAACCTTATCGAGGGACCGTTAAGAGTTATTGAAATCGATGCGCCAAACAAAAAATCAGAAGCCCCCATTGAAAGGCCTCCGGACAAGAGGATTGACGCGCGGAAAATACCTCTCGATGAAGCTCTGGTATTAGGCAATCCTTCTGCCAAGACAAAAGTAATTGTTTTTACCGATCCTGATTGTCCTTATTGCGGGAGGTTTCATAAAGAGCTCCAGAAAGCGGCGGCTAACCGGGCCGATATTGTTTTTTATCTTAAACTCTATCCGCTCAAGATCCACAGGGACGCATACTGGAAATCGAAAACAATAGTTTGCAACCGGTCCCTGAAAACGCTGGAGGATGTTTACGGTAAAAAGCCTATAGATAAAAAAGATTGTGCCACCAAAGAGGTCGATGAGACGATTAAACTTGCGGACTCGCTGGGAATAGATTCGACCCCTACCGTGATATTGCCTGACGGCACTGTCATCGCAGGCTCCATGCCTTCGGAAAAGCTAATACGATTGATTGACGGCAGTAAATGAAACTAACGACAGAGATGACTTTCATGCTGGTATCCGGCGGAATATTTATTATCCTGCTTGTGGTTTTTGCAATGTACATCCCCAGACTTATTCAAGGCAAAAAAGAAGATAACGAATCGACACAAATAAATACGGTCATGAGCGCATTCGGAGCTCTTGGAGATGAAATCAAGTCTTTGAAGACGCAGCTTGCAATCAAAGAACGTCTTGCCGCGCTCGGCGAGATCTCGGCAGGCATTGCGCATGAACTTCGCAATCCAATGGCTGTAATAGCCGGCTATGCGCGTATTTTGGTCAAGGAGGCTTCCGGGGGGACACAAAGGAATGCTGCGCAGGGAATACTGAACGAGATAGAGGAGATGAACAAGGTCATCGAAGAACTATTGAAATTTTCGAAATCGGACTCGATAGAGAAAACCTCTCTGGATTTGGCAAAAATTGTCCGCGATCTGGTCGAAACCATGGACAAAAGAAGTGTGAAAATAAACATTCCGGTTTCTGAAAATTTCTATGTGCGCGGCGACGAAACGCTTCTCAGGCAGGCGTTGAGAAATCTGATAACGAATGGCGTGGATTCAGGGGGGGATGTCGAAATAGGGCTGAGAGACGAGAAGCCTGTGCGAAACGGTGTTATGATAACAGTGAGCGACAACGGCAAGGGCATTGACGAACCGGAACTTTCAAAGATATTCATGCCGTTTTATACGACAAAAGAAAAGGGGTTAGGCATCGGGCTGGCTTTGGTCCATAAAATAATAACGGTCCACGGCGGAACGATTAATGTTGAAAGCACGGAAGGGAAGGGGAGCGTATTCAAATGTTTTCTTCCTGCTGAGTGACTTTATATAACTATGAAGAAAAATCTTTTCTATGTAACCATACTGTTAGTTTGCTTCGGTTTGATAATTTATGCTTCACGCGGGCCGAATATTTCCAATGTTCTCAAAAAGAAAATTCTGCCCGAGCTTGAAGCGGCCACAGGCAATAAATTTATCGCCCAAAGCATAGTGATAAACTTGTTCCCTTTTGCTGTCGAGATGAAGGGCGTAAAATCTTTTGATGCAAACGGCAACAAAATTCTTACCGCTGAAAGAGTCAAGAGCCATATAGGGCTTCTAAGTCTTCTCCGAAAAGAACTCAGGATAAATCGGATTGTTATAAAAAATGCGGAATGCAGTCTGGATGCGGCTTATTTTAAGACAATAGTCGATAACGTAAGGAACTATCTGCGTTCAGAGACATCCGGCCCGCTTACCATAGTCATAAAGGCTATTGATGTCAAAGACAGTTCATTGAAGCTTTCGGGCAAGGGGGCCTCTCTCGATATAGAAGGACTTAGCGGCGAAGCGATTTTTGCAAAGGAAAACAGGTTCAGGGTAATTGCACGGGACATAGGGTATCGCTTCGGAAACAAAGTGGAACTCCATTCAATGGTCGAAACCGTTTTCCTGATAAAAGACACGAATATGGACATACAGAATATAAAGATATTCTCTTCAAACTCTGAGATTTCATCCACGGGCTTTTTAGGACTTGACCGCCTGAACGGGGAATTGAGGACCGAAATTTCTCTTATAGTGGAGACTGTGAAAAGAATGTTCGGCCTGAAAAATAAGGGTGACGGGCATGTATCCGCAAGCGGTATATTGAAATTCGGGAACCTGAACGATATTGCGGGGAAAACATTTATCGATTTCAAGATCAAAGGCGGCATGTATCTCGAAACATTGATGGAACTCCTAGGAGTAAAAGAAAAGTTAAGCGGCTATATGCGGGTAGACGGCAAGCTGAACGGATATCTGAATGATCTCGCGGGCGATGCTGATGCTTCACTCGAAACGGGCAATATATTCGGAGTCGAAATAGACAGGGCCGATTGCGGGGTCAAATATAAAGACGGCAGGATGACTTTTAACAAGGGCAAGGCTTCGCTGTACGGCGGGACCGGACTTGCAGAGGTGATGATAACCCTTCCTCGCGTTGATTCTTACAGCTTAATGGTAAAAGTAAGCGATGTCGGCAGTGACGGTGTGTTCCGTCTTCTCGGATGGCATCCGAAAATCCCTGCAGGTAAGATCTCGGGCGAAATCGGCTCATCAGGCGCGTCTTTTTATCCGTACGGGCATTTTTCGTATAGGGGCAAGGCGATTAAAGGCAATATACTGGACCAGATAACAAGCGTATCCGGAAGTTTCAGAAGCACTGGGAATATATTAAACTTCGATAACCTGACAGCGTCTTCAGCAGGCGCCTCAGCTTCCGGGACCGGCAGCATTGATTTTGACCATAAAACCCTCGCATTCAGCGGTGACGCGCGGGCCGACAACGTCAGGCATCTTGCGGCGCCTTATTTTACGGCCCTGTCAGGCAAAACAAGGGCCGACTGGAACCTGAGCGGCACTTTTGACGATCCCGTCATAGGCATAAAAGCATCGATTATCGACTCGTCTTTGGACCTCATGGACTCCAATATTGCAGCCTTAAAAAAGAGTTATAGCTTCGATTCAGTAAAGGTTGAGGCGAGTTACAGCAAAAGCAATCTTCTTATAAAGAGCTTGAACATGCGTTCACCTAAAGAGACTCTGGATTCAAAAGGCAGCATTGCGTTCAAAAAATCTTCCTCACTCTTTGATTTTAGAAATCCTGAATACGGTATTTCCCTGTCGGCATCCGGTATGGATATTTCGGACCTTCTGGAAATGGCCGGCGCCGGGTATCCGATTACGGGCACGGTTGACACAAAAATGGAGATAACCGGGCCTGCTGCAGAGGCCAAAGCCTCCTGTTCTTTCAGGTCCGGAAACTTGATATTGGCAGGCAAGTATCGCTTTAGCGAAGTTGAGGGCTCAGGCTTGTTCGATCGGAGGGAATTCAAGATAGACAGGCTTTCCGCAAGAAAAGGACGCTCCAAGATAACGGCGCAAGGCATGATTTCGGCAGACAGACGTTTTAAAGTGTCGGCGTTGGGCAATCTGGAACTTATGGATGTTGTCGACGATTCGATAAAGGAACGTCTCAATAACAACATGCTTCAGGAAATATCATTGCGCAGTGTTAGAGTGGATGGCTCCGGCACCCTTGATAATCCTGAAATAGAGCTTAACGGACAGATTTCAGGCGGTGTCTATAGAGGGCAAACCATAGGGAAAGGGTCTGTTGCGGCGTTATTGAAAGGCCGCGATCTCTCATTCGGCGGTAAGTTGCTCGATAATAAATTGGATATTAAAGGCAATGCAAAACTCGACCGGAATTTAGCTTGGTCGTTTGACGCGGACTTGCAGCCGGCACGATATGATTTGTTCGTTTCGGGCCTTTTTAAGAATATTCCCGAAGATCTCCTTTTGAGCCTCAGTGGAAAGATCTCGGCTTCTGGGGACAAAGACCGGGCCGATGCGACGGTCAGGATAAACAAGGCGCATCTATATCTATACGGAAATGCCTTTGCCAACAGCGAAGATATTGTTGCCCGTTTTGAAAATAAGAACCTTGCAATAGACAAATTCAACATGAAAAACGACAACTCGGATTTTTCCGTCAGCGGAAACGTATCGATAGGACAGGGGTATGCGCTCTTGCTTGAAGGGGCCTCGTCCTTATCGCCTTTAAAAACATTATCGAAAGAAATAGACACTTTAAAAGGCGCGTCCTCTTTTGTCTTTTTCGTGTCGGGCGACTGGGACAACCCGAAGATTAACGGCGGAATGGATATAGCCGGGGCCACTCTCGGCTTTAAAAGCATGCCTTACAGATTGAGTGCTTTAAACGCCTATCTTTATGTCGATGATAATAAAATAAACATAGAAAGGACAACCGCAAAACTATCGGGCGGAGATGTGTCCATTCGCGGCAACGCGACAATACAAAACTTTTCGCTTAAAAAATTCTTTATCGAAGCAGGATTGAAGAGGATAACGGCCTCTCTATCAAAAGATTTCTGGACGAATTTCGACGGGGCCATATACTTTCACGGCACTCAGGATTCGGCCAATCTGCGGGGTGATATCTGGATAAAAAGGGCCAAATATACGGAGCGGATAGATATTAAAAGCTGGCTAGTCAAAGTAAAGGACAGAGATGCCGCAAAATCGGAGTTTTCAAAGCTCGATAAGATAAATCTTAACCTCAGGATATTGGGCAAGAATATTCAGATCGATAATAATGTGGCGAGGACCTCGATGGAGATGGACCTTTTGTTAAAGGGAACAATAGGGCAGCCGGTGCTTCTCGGCAAGGCGGAAACAAGGGAGGGACTGGTATTTTTCAGGAACAATCAGTTTAAGATCCTAAAAACGCGAATAGATTTCTCGAACCCTTCGGGGATAAGACCTTATTTCGATATTGTATCGGAGACGCGGGTGTCGAACTACAAAATACGCATGAGTCTGGACGGGTATGTGGAGCAGTTCAATCTCGCCTTGTCGTCAGACCCGCACCTCGAAGAGACAGATATATTCAGCCTTTTGACGGTCGGACATATAGGTAAAAACGTGAAAGGGCTTGAGGGCGGAATCGGGGCCGCTGAAGCCACATCCTTTATGACAGGTAAGCTTCAGGACGTAATGGAAGAACGGCTTAAAACAATAACAGGCATCGACAGGATACACATAAATCCTTACGTGTCAAGGACGACGGGCACACTCACTCCGCGGGTCACCGTTGCCAAACGGCTTTTTGGCGACAAGCTTTATGCGACATATACCGCAGCAATCGGAAGCGTTGATGAGCAGATATGGAAGCTGGAATACCTGTTGGGTGAAAACGCTTCGCTTTTAGGGGTGAGAGACGAAAGGGGCGGTCTCGGCGGAGACATTAAGTTCCGTTTCGAATTCAAATAAACCTATGTTGAAAAAGATCTTTTTCATATTTCTGGCGGGCTTGTCTTTTGCTGTAGTTTCGTTTGCGCAAGAGCTTCCTCAGTCAGGGGTGGTGGGCCACCCTAAAGTTTCTTCCGTTAAAATCTCGGGGCTCAATTCCATTTCGGAAAAAGAGTTTCTATATCTTTTGGACATTAACACGGGAAGAGAACTTGACCCTGAAAAGCTGAGACACGGGATAAAGAGGGCCTTTCAAAAAGGAATATTCGAAGGCATAGAGGTTGAGAGAAGCGAGGGACCGGACGGCTCAATTACAATAAGGGTAAAGGAGAAGCCGGTAGTGCGCAGTATAAAGGTCAAAAGCAGGATATTGTCGGGATACTTGAAAGACCGTATAACTTCACTTAAAACCGGAGACAGGCTGACATTGTTAAAAGTCAGAAATGCTGCAGACGAGATGCTCCATAACCTTAATCAAAAGGGATACCCAAAAGCCTCGGTCGAACATAAGATAATACCTTTAAAAAAAGACAGGGTGGATATTATTTTCGAAATTGCGGAAGGCGACCCCTTGTTCGTCGATAAAATAGACATAACCGGAACGGACGATATTGCGGGGTCTAACCTCAAAATTTCCGAAGGCGACATTCTCGATATTACCAGAATCCAACAGTTCCAGAGATATGTTATGCAATATTTCAGGAAAAGAGGGCATATCGGCGCAAAGGTCAATCATTTTTTTGAAAAAGGCGTTTTGCATATAAGCATAGATCAGGGCAAAAAGGTCAGAACGGAATTCAAGGGTAACCTTGCGCTTCAAACCGGAATCTTGTCAAAAGAGCTGACATTTTTCGAGATAAACGAATTTTCTGACGAAATAATAGACGAGACGACAAAAAGGCTCCTGACGCTATACCATAAATACGGTTATCCTTCGGTAGAGATAGCTCCGGTAACGACTTCCGATGAGGATGCTGTTCTACTGACGTTCTATATTTACGAGGGCGAGAAGCACGTTATCGATTCAGTGACTTTTGACGGCAGCTCTATGCCTGAGAAAAAAATGTTGGAAATAACGGCGTTGGGGATAGGAGACAACTATAACCCCGATTATCTCGAATCCGATCCGGTAATAATAAAAGATTTTTACAGGTCCTTAGGGTACCCCGATGCCGAGGTGTCGGTCCCTTCGGTCGAAATAGGAGAAAACAACAGAGTTGCCCTTAAATACAAGATAAAAGAAGGCATCCAGCTGAAGTTCGGAGAAATCTTAATCAAAGGGAATGAGCATATCTCGGATGAAGAGCTGTTTATCAGCGTAAAGATCCGGAAGAATGACCCGTACAATGAAATCGATCTTGCAGATACGCGAAGGAAGATAACCGAGCTTTACAATAAAAAAGGTTTTCTGGAAGCCCGCGTTGCTGTCGGCATTTCCGTAAAAGATTCGCATGCGGATGTGGTATTTAATATTAACGAAGGGACAGAGACGCTTTTCGGTAAATCGATTATAACAGGCAATTACGATACGCGGCAGATCGTAATTGAGAGGGAATTGGTCCGGAAAGAAGGCTCTAATTTTGATTACAACGTCACTGCAAAGGAAAAACAAAAACTTTACAGGCTCGGTCTGTTCAACGACGTTGAGACCGAGCTGGGCGAAAAGTACGGCAAATTCAGGGATGTAATATACAAGGTGAAAGAAGCTAATTCGGGATTTGTCGAATTCGGAGCAGGTTACGGCGAATATGAAAGGCAGAGGGGTTTCTTCGAGATAGGGTATAAGAATTTTAACGGGATGAACAGACAAGGGTCTTTCAGAACGGAATTGAGTTCGCTTGAACAGCGGTTTATTTTTTCCTTTCTTGAGCCGTGGGTGGCAGGTGTCGAGTTGCCGTGGAAAACGCTTTATTTAAGAGAAAACAGAAAAGAGAAGAGCATAGATTCAGGCGGAATAAAATACCGCATTAAAAGAAATGTAGTCAGTACCGGAATAGAAAAAAAACTGGACCATGGCTTTAAGGCTGATCTGTACTATGATTTCTCGCTTGTCGAAACCAGCGATGTAATGAAGGATATAATACTGAGCAAAGAAGACACGGGCTCACTTGTTATAAGCGGGGTCCGGCCGGGTCTGATGTTCGATACGCGTGACAATCCTTTTGATCCTAAAAGCGGCGTGCTTGCCGGAGTGTCCATGAAACTGGTGTCGGGTTTTCTTTTGTCCGAAACCGATTTTACAAAATTCACGGGATACATAAACAAATACCAAGGCCTCACAAAACACGTCACGCTTGCCGGATCGATAAAAGGGGGCACGGCAAAAGGCTTCAGGGACACGAAGGAACTGCCTCTGGTGGAGCGTTTTTTTCTTGGAGGCAGGACCACGGTCAGAGGTTATGATCAGGACTCTCTGGGCCCCAAAGGCGTTGATGGAACACCTACGGGCGGCAATGCGTATCTGTCCGGGAGTTTTGAGGTCAGGACCGATATTAAAAAAGGATTAGGCGTGGTTGTATTTACCGATTGCGGCAATGTCTGGAGAAAATCCGAAAACATGACGATTGCGGACCTCAAATACACGACAGGACTAGGGCTCAGGTACAACACTCCTGTAGGTCCTTTTAGGCTAGATTACGGTCACAAACTGAATAGGGAAGGGAGGGAAAATATAAGTGAAATACATTTCAGTCTCGGACATGCATTCTAAACTGATCTTCCTAGCGGCCGTTGTAATTTCCGTTTTAGCGGGGACGGAGCCGGCATGCTCCGAACTTCTGGATAAGATCGTGGCCTATGTCGATAATAATGCCATTACATACTCCGAGTTGAAAACCGAACACGCTAGAAACAAGATGGTGAAAATGACCGAGGTCGAGACGCTGAATTCCATGCTGAACAAAATGCTTCTGCTCAAAGAGGCGAGGGCGATGAGGCTTGAGGCTTCAAACAACGACGAATTGCTTAAAGAGTACATAGAGATCAAGATCAGATCGGTCATACTGATAAAAGATGAAGATGTGGAAAATTTTTACAACAAAAATAAAACCAATTTCGGCGTTAAAAGCTTGTCCGAATCAAAAGACGATATAGAGACGTATTTGTTTGAAGCTGAAACAAACCGTTTGTTGAACGAACATATTGCCAATCTCAGAAACGGCTACGAAGTTGTTATCCGGCTCAAAGAGTGATTATTACGGCATGCTCATCGCATTCAGGAAACTTATGGCACTTCAGACAATCGCCCCATATCTTCTGCGGAAGTTTTGCCTTGTCGGTTTCTTTAAAGCCTAATTTTTTAAAAAAATCGGGGCGATAGGTAAGGGCAAACACTTTTTTTATACCGAGACTCTTGGCTTCTTTAAGCGCTTTTATAAGTAGTTTTCTCCCTATCCCTTGCCTTTGATATTCGGACATGACCGCGAAGGACCTTATTTCGGCGAGGTCTTCCCACAATATATGCAATGCGCAAACGCCTTTTATGACGCCATCCTCTTCGAAAATTATAAAATCGCGTATGCTTTCATATAACTCATTGAGCGCGCGTGGAAGCATCTCGTCTTTGCGCGCAAAATCGTTTATAAGCTTATGAATATGTTTTGCGTCCGCTATTGAAGATTTTCTAATTAATGCCGGCATGGAACCCTCTCATTATAAGATCCGTATTCGTTTTTATTGTCTCTTTTCTGCGCTCAGGCGTAATATCGGTCAAGGCATTTATAAAGGATTCTACGGGCAGCAGGCCTGCAAATGCTGAAAAGGCGCCGGCTATGACCATATTGGCTGAACGCGGACGGGACATTGAAGCGGCCATCTGGCCTGCAGGCACGCCGATATTCTTAATGTCCGGTCTAAAGGAAACATTATGCACAAGCGATGAATCATAAATCAGCAGACCTTGTTCCCTTATCTTTGCATTAAACCGTTCGCATGAGGCTGTATTAAGGGCCACAAGAATGTCCGGATTGTTTATTACAGGAGAACCTATCAATTCGTCGGACATCAATACCGTGCAGTTTGCGGTCCCGCCACGCATTTCAGCACCGTATGAAGGAAAAAAAGTGATCTCCATGCCGTTCAACATGCCGGCATAGGCTATCAGTTTTCCCAAAAAAAGGACCCCCTGTCCGCCGGAGCCGGCTATTATAATTCTTTTTTCCATTTATCTTTTAAAACCCCTAGTTTAAAAACCGATGACATCTCGTTGCTCATCCAGTCAAGGGCATTATCCGGTGACATCCCCCAATCGGTGGGACACGGCGACAGAATCTCCACAAAACTAAAACCTTTGCCTTCCATCTGGTATGAAAAAGCCTTCTCTATCATTTTCTTTGTAGTGGAGACCCCTGTTATCGAATCAACGCTGACCCTGACCGCAAGAGAAACACATTCTATCGTGGCAATCATCTCACAGACCTTCATAGGAGCGCCTGTGGTCAATAAACTCCTGCCTGCCGGAGATGTTGTAGTCTTTTGATTGATCAGGGTAGTAGGGGCCATTTGGCCGCCCGTCATGCCGTAAGTTGCATTATTAATAAAAAAGACCGTAATATTCTCGCCTCTGTTTGCAGCGTGAATGATCTCCGCTGTTCCTATGGCTGCCAAATCGCCGTCTCCCTGATAAGAAAATATAATCCTGTCGGGCAAAACTCTTTTCATCGCAGTGGCTATTGCAGGGGGGCGGCCGTGAGCAGCCTCGATCATGTCGAAATCAAAGTAGTCATATGCAAAGACAGCGCATCCGACAGGGGCTATGCCGATAGTTTTATCCCTTATGGAAAACTTTTCGATAGCTTCAGCTACTAATCGATGTATAAGACTGTGACCACAACCCGGACAAAAACGAAAGGGTACTTTCTTTAAATGTTTCGGCCATTTAAAGACTTTCTTCATAGAAGAAAATTATAGCATAAGAACTTTGAGATATTGAAGCAGGTAATTCAAAATGGTTCAGTCTTATTTAGTATAATAATTTTACATAATATATCTTATCGGCGAATTGTGTGTTCTATGCGGGGATGCCTAAGGCAATGCCGGCGCTGTATTCTGTTAAGCGGGCATCCACCATTGCCCCGATGTGGGCCTTATTGCAGTTAGAGAGCTTTACCTTGATATTGTTATGTGTAGTCCCATAACTATATTCAGAACTGATATCTTCTATGACAACAGAAAAAACACGGCCAAGGTTGTTTTTGATAAAAGACTCTCTCTTTTTATCTCCTATATTCCTTAAAACTCTGACTCTTTCTTTAATGGTTGAGTTGCTGTTTTGTTGTTTTATCAAGGCGGCCTTTGTTCCGGTCCTGACAGAATACGAAAAAGCATGCAAGTATGAAAAACCAATGGGTTCTATAAAATCAACACTATTTTGAAAGGCCTGCTGGTTTTCGGTCGGAAAGCCCGCAATTATATCCGTGCCTAACGCAAGATCGTCGAAGCGCTTCAAAAGCCTTGAGACCGTATTCAAATACTTCTTGGAATTATAGCATCTATTCATGTTTTTCAACGTGTTATCATCCCCGCTCTGAAGCGGTATATGAAGATGCTTACATACTCTGTCTTCGCCTAAAAACTCAGTTAACTCCTCATTTACTTCATTAACTTCTATGGAACTTAAACGAACTCTACTGATAGAGGTCTTTTTTAAAATCGTACTTAGCAGTTTGGATAAAGACTCTTTGGGATGCATATCCAAGCCGTAACTTCCCAAATGTGTTCCAGTAAGAACAATTTCGTTAAATCCCATAGAGTTATAATTTGCAATCTCATTCAGTACATTATCGATAGGGACGCTTATAGATGCCCCTCTTGCAACAGGGATGCTGCAATAGGAGCATGAAAAATTGCACCCTGCCTGAACTTTTACATTAGGTCTTATCCTGTATTTCGATATATCCTTAGACTTAACACTCGAAGATTCTTGGCCCAACAGTCTGGTAATATTGTCTTTATCAGCATTTGATACAAACGTAAGCTTTTCATTTTTAAGCCCATCGATCTGTTTATTGATTTCCGTATAACATCCGGTGGCGATAATCCTACCGCTTTTCTGCATGGCCTTGCGTATAAGAGACCTCGACTCCTGATCAGCCTTTGCCGTAACAGTGCAGGTGTTAATCACGCAAACATCAGGATTATCATTAATATCAACAAGTTTATATCCGGAATTCAATGCTGCGGTTTCGATATTCTGGCTTTCAGCTTGATTGGTTCTGCAACCGAGGGTAATGACACAAAGTTTCATCTTCTATGCCAAAACAGCGTCAAGTGAATGTCGATTTGCTTTTTTTATCAATACGTTCAAGAGTAAACCTTTTTGAATCCCGTCAGCTTTAGGAACAGCAGCAATTTTATTGGTCCTTGTGCGTCCTGTGTAAAGTCTGCTATCTTTTTCATCAATACCTTCTATAAGCAATTCTTGAAGAGTCCCTTCTAACTCTTTGTTTTTAATCTCTGTTATCTCATTTTGGAGGTCAAGTATTTGTTGCAGTCTTTCTGAGCCAACAGCCATATCGATCCGCCCTTCCATCAAAGCGGCAGCAGTTCCTTTGCGTGGAGAAAATTTGAACGCAAATATACCGTCGAAAGATATTTCTTTCAATGCCTTAACTGTTAAAGCGTGATCATAATCGGTTTCTTGAGGAAAACCGGCAATAATATCTGTAGTTATTGCAATTTGCGGGATATTCTTGCGTAATAACTCAACTTTCAGTGCATATTCCTCGTAACTGTATTTTCTGTTCATCAACCCGAGTATTTTGGTTGATCCGGATTGTAAAGGCAGATGCAAATGCTCGCAAACCTTTTCAGCTTCTTTCATTATCTTAATAAGTTTTTCGCTGAGGTCTTTGGGATGAGAAGTTACAAAGCGGATTCTCGAAATGCCATCTATCTTATTGATTTCGGCTAAAAGCTCAGGAAAATCCAGATCGCTCATATATGAATTTACGTTTTGACCGAGCAGTGTGACCTCTTTGTAACCCTTTTGGGTCAGTCCCAGTATTTCATTTATAATGCTTTTGCTCGCCCTACTCTTTTCCCTTCCCCTTGTGTGCGGAACTATACAATAACTGCAAAAATTATTGCAGCCGTACATTATGTTTACGAGGGCTGAAACATCAGTCTTTCTAAAAACAGGCATTTCAGTTTCGGCAATCGCCTCATTGCCGCCCGAGGTTAATGTAAAGCGGTTGGTGTGCTGGATGGTGTCAAAAATTTGATATATGTTTTGTGGGCCGATAACACAATCGACAAAGGAAGCCCTCTTGAACAGCTTTTCTCCATGCTGCTGTGCAATACAACCTGCAACGGCGATCTTCAGCCCCGGCTTTTTCTTCTTTAACATCTTTATCCTGCCTAGCTCGCTGAAAAACTTATGCTCTGCCTTTTCGCGAATACTGCAGGTGTTAAGTATTACGACATCCGCATCCTTAGGTGACGAAACCTCTTTATAATCATTGGAATTAAGAATTCCGGCCATCTTTTCTGAATCATGGGCGTTCATCTGGCATCCGAAGGTGGCTATATAATATTTTTTCTGTTCGTCGCGCATTTTTTAATCTAACAAAATAATACAGGCCAAATCCAGCGACAGGTACGCTTAGGCGAGTTGAGAATAATTAATCGTCTTCTTCGATGATAACAAGTGCAAGACCGCAATCGGGACACTCAATATCATTGTCGCCCAAAGGGGAGCCGCACGCAGGACATTTCCCGCTGTTGAGCAGTTCGCTTGAGACCCGGGCCTCGGGGTGCATTTTCATAAAATGTTCCTCTATCAACTCCTCGGCCCTTTTAAGGTCGGCATGAGATACGACCAAGCGGCATTTGTCGTTGCAACAGCTTTTGTTACAACCCGCATCGACATCGACTGCGCTTGGAATGCCGGCATTCATGAGGACCTTGTTCAATTCGTTTAGCCACCCCATATCACCCTCTCTGACCACAACTGCATTCTTAATGCCCTTCTCGGATATGAGTCTCTTTTCCTCCTGCAGCTTTCTATACTCTTCCGGCAGAACGAGGCTTGCGCCGCAATCAGCGCACTTCTCGATATGCAGTAGGTATTCTGTTTCGCACTCAGGACATATCTTGTTACGGTTCATAGTTTAGATACCTTCTTTCTTCTTTTAATTCAAATACAGCTTAAAAACCGCAAACTCCCGTATCCGCTGAAAGTCCTTTATATTATGGGTCACCACAAGCGCGCCGATCCGACGTGCTGAAAGCGCGATAAGCACATCATTAGTAAGTTTATGCAGATATGTGCCGTCAAAGCCGTATTTTTTCCCGAGCTTGGCGATTGTCTTACCTGCATGCATCCAATCCTCGGCATCGGGAACGGTCAATCGGCCGACCCTGCGGAAGGTCGCCTGCATTTTGTCCAACAATCTTAAAGATTCCGTATCAAAAGCTCCGGCATACAATTCTTCCATAACTACGGCGCTCATGTAGATAATCGGATTCCCGCCGGAAAACTCAAATGCCGGATGCGATACTCCATTATTTATAAAGGGGATATAGACAGATGTATCGAAGATGACTTTAGCGGGCGGCCCTTGCATACACATCGCGGATTGCGCCCTTGCCTTTCACGGAGGCGAGTGCTTTTTTGACCTCGCTGTTGGCAATCACCAAATCGAGCGCGCAGTTAATCGCTTCCGTATCATTTTTCGCCTTAGTGATCTTTTTAACTTCCATTATCTTGCCGGGGTCGAGGACAAACTGTTTTCTTACTCTGACAGTCGCTTTCATACGATGCACCTCCATGTGTATTATTTCACAATCTATACACATTGTCAATTGGAATGGTACAGCGAAAGGAACTTGCTGCTGTTCGCAAATTTGCCGGAACTACCTTTGCGCCTGAAGCCACTCGAACTTCTCTTTGACCGGTTTTTTTATATACGCCTGAATATCTTCCTTGGTCATGTGGTATAAGAGCGGTTCTTTATTCCGGGGTTTATTTTTCATGGTTCCAGTCCTTGTAAGTCCCAGCATCAAGCATTTTTCGATACAATTTCCCTATCTTCCCGGTCTTTTACTCGTTGACTTGACCCTCTTGGAACTTATGCTGCCAATCCCAGCTGTTCGCATCGTTGTCGGTGGAGCGGAAAGAGGACCTGCATCACTAAGCTCTACAGCATATTTCGGCGTGAAGGGGACCTTTGTCACCTCAACGCCCTGAATACGGTCAGCTCTGTATGATCTGTCTTCCATGGTATCGTGCTTCACTGCTGTTGTTTTTCGAATTAATCCGGCCTAAATATTCTGATTATTCTGGCCGTTTCGTTTTAAACTGACCCATTATTATGGGGGGCATTTCAGCCCCCGTTGCAGATCATATTATTTCAGTTG
>SCQE01000015.1 GCA_004321915.1 Nitrospirota bacterium | reverse complement strand
CGCAGCTTCAGGATGATTTCTTCCGCTTTATATCGTTTAATACCCATGGCCTAGTCTCCCTTCTATGCTCGCCGGAAATCCTATCATTCCGGCTGGCACCGTTTCAGGGGGCTAGGTCAACCTACTAGCTTCTACCATAACGAAATTGCAAAATGTTTTCACGGGCCAACCCAATGTGTAGAAAAAAGCATATACGTTATTAACGTACGAAAAAATCTGAACACGACCATGCCTTATTTGGTAGGAGTATCACAGCCCGGATTGCGTTGCCGACACAACTGTAATATTTTGCATGCTTCTTCTTTCTTTCCTTGTTCATCATAAATCTTGGCCAGCCGGAAATATGGCTCGGGAAAATCAGGGGAAATATCTATGGCCTGATGATAGGCGTTTTCCGCTTCCTCGTATAATTTTCGATATGCATAAAGGCCCCCTATGGCCGTCCGCTTTTTGGCATATGCAGAGACAGCTGCCCCCCCATGTTGTTTCGCATGTAAAATTTTTGTTTTAAATAATACATTCCAATATTGAGAGTCGTTTTTTATTGAATCATCTTCAAGCTTCTGAAGCTGATGATTATTCAGCTTCAGAAGCAAACCGTGTGGTTCAAGATAAGCATACATCCACGGCACGGTGTATCCTTCATCCACAAAAAATTGATATTGATCTTTATTAGCATCAAAAATTTTTTTTAATATTAAAATGCTAAGCTGTAAAATTTGTTCCCAGTTAGTCGAAACAATGACGTGCTCTTTGTTGGATGATGTGATCGGCAGAATATCCTTGGCCATGTCCCAAACAACCTTTTCGTGGGGGAAACATAATTCCGGATACATCTCATGTATATAATTTCGATAATCAGGATCAGCTAAACGGTTTATCGCTATTATTATAGGGTATTTCTGCCCAATAACGCACTTATAGGCGGCACCAAAAATCAACCCGGCATCCGTACTGGTAAAAAGAATGCTTTTGTCGGAAAGACCAGCCAACATCTCTTGCGCATATGCAACAATTTGCGTGCAGGGCCAACGTGAAAACCAATAGTGAGTCCAATAGGTTACATATATCGGCTCAGAAAGTCCCTTAATCTTCCAAATGCTCTCAAGATTCTCTTGTTTCTGCCTCATTATTTCTTTGTAAATTTTATCCGCCTGCTGCCAGTCGTTACTCTTCACCAAGCAGAAAAAATTATTGAATTCGGGAGGAATCGAAATATTCCGTGTCCGAAAAGCAGTTGTCATCTCTAGTCGTTGTGTCGCAATTATTGCAGATATGGGGATTGGAAGATTTGATGATGTATTAATCAACTCTGATGCCATACCAACTGGACTGTTGAATTCTTCGCCAAGAGATTTTTGAAGGAACAAACAGGCACAGAATGGAAGACAAAGAATAGTCCTCACGATACGACACAAAGTTCTATTCAGGCGTAAAGACAACTCTCTTCTACATCCGTCAAAACTAAGTCCCTCACTTGCATGACATATCGTACTAGAGATACTAGCATACCCAGATTTAATATGTCTTTTCATGAAATCCTCGCTCAAAATCCATATCATCAAATTTCCATATATTTTAGCCGAAAATATTTATTATTTTCCACTCGGAGGTGCTGAATTCGTGTTTGTAGAACCCGACCCCGAACTTGTTGAGTTAGTTCCATTACCCCCTCTTGGAGTTGGATCCGGGAACGTTATACGGTCATAATTATTTGCCATTGTCCCCCCGCCACCATCTTGCCACTTTCGTTGTTGTTTCCATAAATCTTGATCCTGCTTAGTTACCGGAGGCGGAGGAGTCTGGGGATTTTTTTTCCTGTTCCAACCAAATGAATCGATATAATCAACGGGTTCATTCCCGCAATACCGATAGATATTCACATCTCCCGCAAGCAAGCCTAGCGGATCGGGCTGCATAAACCTGCCTAGTATCGGCGAGTACATCCGATTACGATAGTCGTAGAGGCCAATTTCTCCCAGCCATTCACGCCCAGTGAACATAAAGCGATTACCGTAGGCGGAAGAAGACAGCACTCCGGAAACAGGAGACAGAATAGTCGGATTTCCAAACACATCATACTTGTATTGTTCCACCACATTGCCGCTCTCGTCCGTCAGGTGCGTTACGTTGCCCAACACATCGCTATGATAATAGACGGTATTGCTTGCCGTGATCTTGGCTACCAGTTCATCCGTGCGCGGGCCGTGGACGTAAGCGGAAACTTGAGACGTGAGACCTGAAACCTGAATTTCCTCGAGCAAATTCCAGCCGTCGTAGAAGAAACAGGCGCTAGACACTAGGCTGTAGACCGAA
>SCQE01000014.1 GCA_004321915.1 Nitrospirota bacterium | reverse complement strand
CTCTTAAGTGATGATCATGACTCAGAACTCAAGAAAATCATCCTCGATAATGCCGATCATGATAAAATACCGGGGTTACGCATGGCGGCGTAATCTAATACTTTGCACTGTCGAGTTCTTTAGTTCACTCAAGCAGCAACACGATGCACAGGTCATTGACGTCGCAATCCCTTTTTTATCAGGTCTTCTTTAGTTCGGGCAATAGGAGAAGTAATGAATAAAAGAATCACGTCGCAATCCCTTTTTTATCAGGTCTTCTTTAGTTCTTTACCTGCCGGGCTTGGGACGTGCAACACGTTGCACAAGTCGCAATCCCTTTTTTATCAGGTCTTCTTTAGTTCTTGCTGGATTGTAGAGGAACACTGCTTTATGAACATCGTCGCAATCCCTTTTTTATCAGGTCTTCTTTAGTTCGAACTTGCTGAACAGTTTGGTCTTAAGCAGAATAGTCGCAATCCCTTTTTTATCAGGTCTTCTTTAGTTCTGTGCTATAACTGTGAATACAGATTTGCCTGTCCGTCGCAATCCCTTTTTTATCAGGTCTTCTTTAGTTCTTGGTAATAGATAGGTCTGGTGACAATAATCGTCGCAATCCCTTTTTTATCAGGTCTTCTTTAGTTCCCGAAAGGGCAAAAGGAGAAGTTATGAACAAAAGAGTCGCAATCCCTTTTTTATCAGGTCTTCTTTAGTTCCACGCCGACATTGAAGGATATGTAAACAGGACGGGTCGCAATCCCTTTTTTATCAGGTCTTCTTTAGTTCTTGTATGGAGATAGTAGTCAGTATATTTTCAAGTATGTCGCAATCCCTTTTTTATCAGGTCTTCTTTAGTTCAAAAACCCTCGTGGAGAGGGTGAATGGAATCACGTCGCAATCCCTTTTTTATCAGGTCTTCTTTAGTTCCCCGCAGGGGGTGAAACATTCAAACCAACAGCTGTCGCAATCCCTTTTTTATCAGGTCTTCTTTAGTTCCCCTGTATGTATGGGGAGAGAATGGGCTGGTGTCGCAATCCCTTTTTTATCAGGTCTTCTTTAGTTCCCTCCCGGAATACTGGGAGATGGTCGCACGGGTGGTCGCAATCCCTTTTTTATCAGGTCTTCTTTAGTTCTGAAAATAATACAGACTAATACCGTTTGGAGGGGGTCGCAATCCCTTTTTTATCAGGTCTTCTTTAGTTCGGGATGACCGTCTCCCGGAATATTGGGAAGCGGTCGGTCGCAATCCCTTTTTTATCAGGTCTTCTTTAGTTCAATAATCATCAAACAAGATTACATACGACATGGGAGGTCGCAATCCCTTTTTTATCAGGTCTTCTTTAGTTCAGCACCCCCTAAAAATAGTTTTTATGTTCAAGCTGTTACGCAGACGGTTGCGCGGGTTTCCGGCATTATCCAGAGCAACCAACTGAAAACCTCCTAAACATAGCATTGTTGTCAAAGATCGCAATTTTAACTTATTCTCTTTTTCCAATAATCAGGATGTCGGCGCAAATGCATTACAGCAAGTATAAAGACCTGATCACTCTCAATGCTATAAACAATGCCGTACGGGAAGCGATTTACAAAGCACCTCCTGATGTCTTCCTCTATAACCGGCCATGCATTTGGGTAGTTAGCAATATTCTTGATGCTGGTAAATACCTCTATAGAGAAATCGTAGCCAAGCACTTGTTCACACTCTTCATAGTAATCAATAGCCTCTGTAAATTCAACTTCCGCCTCTGGATGAAATGAGAAGGTCATTTCTCGAAACGCTTTTGGATTTTCGCAAATACTTCATTGCCACTGATGGCTCTCACTTGGCCAGAACGCAATTCTACGAGTCTTTGCTTCGCAATTTTAACCCATTCAGCATCAAACTCTGCGATTGGAGGATTGAACATTCTCAGCAGTGAATCAATAACCATAGCCCTTTCCTCGATAGGAAGGGATTCAGCTTCATGTATTATTTCTTTCATTCCATGCATGGTCTGCCCCTTTTTATTTATACCTTAACACTGTCTATCGGCAATTCACAAGGCATTATGCGAATCATTCCAAAAATATATTCACGCCGTCAGGAACCCGGTCGCCGCACCCCATAACGATGACCTTAAGTTCCGACGGCAGAGGATATATGCGGACATCGTCTTTTTTAGCGTCAATCAGCCGGGCTATCTTTTCTTTCATATTCAAAAGCTCCTCCCATGTAAAGCGGCAGAAGAAGACCGAATACTGGGTATGAATGCCGTATTGTTTTACCAGACGGTAAACCCGCGCGAGACGCCGCTCGTTTTTTATATCATAGCACACCAGATAATTAGCCTTCATAGCGCAGGTCTCTCATCAACTCAAACAGGTCGTCAATTATCTTTTCGGTCATGTTGAGCAGTGTTTTCCTTCTGTTTTCAAAACGGTGGACAATGTCTTTTATGGCATCTTTTGAACGAACCGACCCATCGCTGTTTTCATCTAAGCATCCCTTGCCGACATTCCCCCCAAAAAACTGTATTGTCTGAAGGTCTTCTTCAGGACCGAGTATATGGCAGATATCGAGCGCGAGGCTGAAGTTGTGTCTTCGGTGTAAAACGCCAATATGAGGGTCAAGATCGGCTTTAATAAGAGCGGCAAGTATCATTTCCCTGAAAATGTTGGAAACAAGCGAGTTAACCGAGTGCCATGGCGTTTCTATTGAGCGTTTATATCCGGATATGAATTCCTGATACTCTTTCTCTTTAAATCCGAACGAACAAAACTTTGCGAGCTTATCTTCGGAGAGACGTTTAATCACGCCGAGCTGTACGCGCCTTCTGTTTGACGCAAGCCACATGTTGAATTTTTTTATGCATTCTTCATTTTTCAGGTAAATCTTTTGCTCTTTGCGATGACGCGGGAGTTTGTGGTTATAAGGCACCGTAACCGCAACCTCATCCCCTTTTGTATCCATAAGGGTTACTGGTATGTCGTTTTCGGTAAAAAGGGTGATTACGCCGGAATCCATCCTGACATTGCCGATAATGATGACCCTGCCCACGCGGCGCGCAGGAATGCGGCGTCCGGCCTTGTTTTCCTGCTTGATCCACAAAGACGGGCCGTCCCTTAAGACCTCAAGCCCTTTTGCTTCACTCAGGTACAGGGTCTTGTCCATCCATTATCCTCCTTGCAAGGTCTCGGACAGCGGCGGTAAATTTAGGCCGCATCTCTTTTGCCCATTCCTCGTAAAGCTCATAAAACCTTTTGCGACCCTCTTTTTTTAGATAACATCCGGGGCGTTCGTCGTCCTCGGCAAAGTCTCTTTCGGTAAAGACCCTATCACGGAATAACTGCCATACGAGCCTGTCAACCTCGGGTCTGAAGGGTTCGACCATGTCGCAGGCGAGGGATTCCCTGCCGTACTCGAACTGATGGTAAAGGCCTATGGTCGGATCGAGGCCTATCACCTCTATCTCGCGCACCATCTCAAAGTGCAGCAGGGTGTAGCAGAAGGAGAGCATCGCGTTTACAGGGTCTTCCGGCGGCCTTCTGTTTCTTTTGTTGAATTCGAGCGACGGCGGAAACATTGTCGTATAAGCCTGAAAGTATGAGGCTGCGGCGCCGCCTTCAAGTCCGACCAGCCGGCCGATCGCAAAAGGGTCTTCGCTGTCAATCGTGGGTACCATATTTTCGAGTACCTTCATTGCGGTGGTGAGTGGCAGGCGCAGATCAGGCCTTCGTTCGATCGCCTCTTTGAGAAGCGCGGCCTGCGCCTGAATTTTCTTGCTGACAAGCTCGCAGCTGATTTCGAGGGCAAAGGGCAAAAGACTTTTTCTGTACTGCATAATGCGCAGCATTCCGTTATTGTGAAGCCTGCCGTGCAGCATGCCGCAGAAGCGAGCCCGCTTGCCTGACAGAAAGATTACGCTTATGTTTTCTAAGGCAAGCTTGTGCATGACCAGAGATTCAAAGGTTATGTTGCCGATTACAACCACCCGTTTCAGCGGCGCAATCGGCACAATGCCTTCCCGCACTCCGTTTATGTAAAAGGCGAGAGCGTTGCCGTCGGTTTTGATGTAAAGGTCTTTTCTGTCTATGTATAGCGTTCCCATAACCTCATCCTATGTAAAAATATTCGGGGTCTTTCGGTTGGAGGCCTATGCCGAGCGCGTGCGTCCGGCTTCTGCCGTCCATCGTAAAAACATGCACTCTGTCCTCATCCGCTTTTATCATCTGCTCAATCCTTCTTACCAGATATTTCAGTTCGCCGTCCGTCAAAAAACATTCATACACCGATTTCTGTCCGCCCGTGCTGTAGCCCTTCAGCAGATGGCGGACCCGGTTGAGCCGGTCCGCCCCCCTGACATCGTAAGCAACAAGATAGAGCGTTCTGTCCATAAGAATAGGATAAAACGGATGGGGTGAAAGGTCACGAAAAGAAATATTGCGGAAATGTTGTCGGATATTACGGCAGAAGCGGAAAAATTACAGGGTGCCTTTTACAATTGCGAGGGCAATATTATTGAGATACTGTTTTATGACAGCTGAGTTAACCGGAGCAACCCATTTGACCTGTTCATCGAGTATGCTGTAATCATATTCGGCAAGAACTTTTGCTACGAGCAGAGGCGCTATCCCTGCGGCTTTGCTGTGTGCGTCAAGAAGCGACTGTTTGAGGCTCAGGCCGTCTTTAAGGAGAAAGTAAATGTCCGCAATGTCTTTCGGCATGCAGCGGTCTATGACGGCCGTGATTTTATTGGCAAGGATGTTTTCTTTTGAATCCATTATACCGAGCACAGGATGCTTTACTTTTTCCCCGACATGGGAGGGGACATCGTTCACCATCTCAATTTTGAGCTGTCTGTCGGCTACAAATACGCGACAGAATCGTTCATACTGCATCACAACTTTAACATTGTCAAAAATAGCTGAGAGGTTTTTTACGCATCTCTCGGCAATAGTCTCAAATTCAGGATGATCATTTAAAAAATAATCCAGATCGTCAGAAAAACGGTGGTTGTAATAACCTCTTGAAAGCGTGGTGCCGCCGGTAAGATAAAAGGGAGAATCCTTGAAGGCCTCTACTGCTTTATCCTGAAGTGGATAGAGGATGTTATTGTAAAACTCTGCAGGCAAAGTCCATTCCATCCTTAAGCGGCTTGAATCTTACTTTTTTCTTTGCGCTCTCAGACCAGAAAGAGCAGAGGCGTTCAGGCTCAATGACCTCAATAATATCAAACCAGTTTACACTCTCAAGCAGACGCGCCATGCAAAACGCCTGATCCGGCCATTTTTGAACAAGCCTGCCTTCAAGTATCGCGAGAAAGGCTTCAGGGGTGAGTGTTAAATCCCACAGGCACTGCCTGAGTATGCTTCGCTGCTCGTCAGTAAGTTCTCTGTCTTCCATGTCTTAATTATAACACTAATAAGGCGAGTGGTCGAAGATTATCACATCACCTGTAACCGGCGAGCGGTAGCTGAGTTTGCTCGCTTTGCCGTGCAGGGTGTGGGCGATTTTGAGATAGAGCCACACAGGCCCGGCGCCGGTCAGGACTATTTCGTTGCCTTCTCCTGCAAGAGCAAGAGCCTTTTGGGCATACTCGTCAAGATGCGCGAGCTTTGCGGTTTCGGTGGAGGCGTAGAGGGTTTCGAGTGAGATGGTTATTTGTTCAGCCATTGTTTAATCCTCTTATTTAATGAATAGTTTTTTCATTAACATGTCCAAAATTTGGTCTATGTAATAATAATCAATGCCATTTTGTCTCGCAGTATCTGCCTGAGTCTTAATGGGACCATCTATATAATGTGGAAATTCTTTCTGGCCATTCTTCTTGACTTGAATCATTTTTGAAAGTAATGGTCCAACAATCATTGCCGAACCATATGGCCCGCTCTTCTTATAAGCTAATCCATCCTGCGCCTGTGCTATATCCCCTGAAAATTCATAGGTCTTAAGTTCAATAATGATAAGCGTACCAAATTTAGTAACAATTATAATATCATGCTCAGCATCATGTTTATCATCAGAATCAAGTTTTTTGGTTTTTACGCTATGGTAAACTTCAGAAATATTCTCTTTCAATCTATCGTCTTTTCCAATTTCATCTAACAATACCGCTGCTACCATCCATTCAAAAAGGAGACCATTAGACCTTAATGATGAAAACAAGAGGATATTCTTTTTGTATAAATCTCCTGATGAATATTCAGATTGACCGCCAATGCTGCTAATTTGTTCTATAAGCCCCTGAGACTGCTCAGATTTAATTGGGGCAGCAATAAGCCTAATCTTCTGTAACTCAATATTTTCTAACACATGGTCGATCAATGTTTTTTTAATGCTATTCCAATAATCCTCGTAAAGTTCGGAGGGTTTCTGGATTATTTTCAAAGGCTTTATAATTTGGTACAAAGTTTCTTTGTCTATGGCCTTGTTTAATTGGGAAAACACATTATTTATCTTTACCTCAAGATTTTTGTAACCTTCTTTTGTGACCTTCAATTTTTCGATATTCGGCTTAGCGTTTTTCAGCTCTTCTTTTAGTAAGTCTGTTATCTCTTTGGGAGTGCGAAAGTTTGCTGTGGACGGCTTCATATGACTAAAAAACGCCTCTCTGAAAAGTTCATCATTTTTGAAATATTCGAATGCTTTCATGCCGACTTCAAGTTTATTTACCACAGAACTGTTGGAGGCAGGGTAAATTTTATTCTCATCTCCCAATGTCTCAAATCCGGCAAGAAACAAGATATCTTGGAGAGAAATAACCGCAGACGTTCTTATTCGTTTACTCTCATAATCAGAACCAAAATACCATATTGCAGGAGGCGCAGCTTCAATATAAACGACGAAATCCTTATCAAAACCCGCTGAGCTTCTTTTTTGAAAAGCATTCAGCATTGCAGAGGAGGGTATTTTTTGACCGCCGGATATGTTCCAAATTACACGATCGAATTCCTTTGCGCAATGTATAAATTTATCGGCAAACGTATTTAGATTTTTTTCTTCATTTTCACTGACATGTTCTACAAGGCAATCGATTCCATATTTTCCCGCAACATCGGTAAGCCTCTTTGTCAGGTATTTTGCGGTATGCTGTGTGCAAAACAGCTTTATCTTTTTACATCCCAATTGAATTGCAGGCAAGAGGTTAACAGTCTGATTGCCTGTGGAATTGCAAAACATAACATTACCAGCAAACTGAATATGGCTCATAGTTTCCCCCTTCCTTGACAGTCATATTTATTAAGCATACAATAAAAGCATACATAGGAGGTGCGATTTATGCGTGCGACATTAAACATACCCGACGACCTCATGTCCGAAGTCCAGAAACTTTCGGGCGAAAAGTCCAAGACCAAATCTATCGTTATCGCCATGGAAGAATTTGTGCGGGAAAAGAAAATCAAAAAACTTCTTTCTCTGAGAGGCAAGATCAAGATTGATTATGATTGGGAGAAAGAGGAAGAATTGGAGCTGAAGGCGCAAGCGAAACGGGAGAAGCTCTTTGAACGCGCGTAGCAACGGCGTCCTCGCTGACACCAGCGTATGGATTGAATTTTTCAGGACTGATTCCAAAACCGGCGCAAGGTTCTCTTCGCTGCTTACTGAAAAACCGGTATGGGTATGCGGGATTGTAATGTTTGAGCTTTTGCAGGGGATTAAATCCGAAGCTGAAAAGGCGGAAATACAGAGCGCCATAGCTGGCTTGCCGTATGCTGAAATGTCACCGCTTCTTTGGGAAAGGGCGGCTGAACTTTCCCGCTCATTGAAAAAAAGCGGTCTCACAGTTCCTTTGTCTGATATTTTTATCGCATCAGTTGCCATTGAATACAACCTCTCCATATTCACGCTCGATAAACACTTTGAGCAGATACCGGGGGTAAAGCTGTATAGGTGACCATGTCCATAAGCTTAAAAATTGTCATCCTCGGGCTTGACCCGGGGATCCAGAACCACTTGAGAAAAATGGATTCCCGATTAAGGACTTCGGGAATGACGGAACAAAGACCGTAGTCTATGGACGGACACGAGCTAAGGTGTGTTTTAGTCCTCCGCGCTTCTGCTCTGAATTTCACAGCTTCATATCCCTTTCAATCATAGGCTCAAACGGCTTGGGCTCGTGGTTGATGAACTCGTTAAACTGGGTAACAAACTCGATATATGCGTCAACATCTACTTTGCCGTTTTTGATAAACGGATTATGTCTTTGACCGGCAACGCGCTCCATGTCCTCTCTCATGGATGAGGACGAGGCAAGCCGCAAAAGCTCCAGTTTTTCATCGTTGCTGATTATCGGCATATTTCCCTTTCAGTGCTGTTTCTGATCTCGTATCCGAGTCCGCGCATAATCACATCCACCTTTGTCATGTCTTCGCGATGCACGAGAAAGTCTATGTCAACCGTGCCCCTCGGAACGCCCCACGCGCTGAGCGCCAACCCGCCCATCAGCGCATAGCGAATGTTATGCTCTTTAAAAGCGGTTAAAAGATTGGAGAGAACTGTTTTAAAGTCCATTTGTTGTTTTATTCAACCTTAATGTATTTTGATAATTTTAAACCCATTGCCTGTTTTTTCTACTGTAATATTTGCCGTTACCGATTTCTTTTTTGCAAATAAGCTTTCATGATATTGTTCCGGGACAATACTTTTATCGGGAACCTTCATTTCAGCCTTTTGGTTGTCTTTGGAAGCTTTCAGCGTCTGATTGCCGGGAGTCCATACAACTGAGGCGTTCTCCCATGTGATGGGTTCAGAAATTATAGTCGGCGCCTGTTTTTTAGTCGGCGCAGATACAGTCGTTTCCTGTTTTGCTTCTTGTAACAACGGCTGTGGTGCAGGTTGTTTTTTTGCTGTATATATGCCTTCTCTTACATCAAACGGCAGCACCTCAAGCACTGCCCAGCCAAAAGGCAGAAGGTTATTGTTGGATTTTGGTTTGGGTTCATCAGAGGCAAGCCAAAGGGTTGTGGCGTAAGAAAGCGGTTCAGGACGTTTAATGATTTTTATTTGCCTGTTCCCCTCTATAGTTACAGCTTCCGCTCCTGAGTGTCTTCCCAAACGAATTAGAAAAGCGGTCTTGTTAAGCTGTTCACTAAACTTCGTATAATAGAGATGTTCGGATAACTTATTCAGTCCAATAATCTGTGATAAGCTTTCATCATCTTTCATTATTGTTGAATAAAATCTCTGTGCCGCTTTCAGAAGATCTTCTTTCTTTAGTGGATTTTTTATATTCGATCCTTTCTCCGGAATCTGAACGTTTATAGAACCCTCAAATACTGACTCGCTTTTAATTGCCTCAAATATCTGAGGAGGTCCTGTTTCAGCTTTTGAGGCTTTATCGCTCAATTTTTTTTTCTTATTGACCGCATAAAATATTTTTGTATCCACATTTGCAACAGGCAGTAAATCTGAAACTTTTAACATCCTGAATGGGTCTGTGGACATCTTCTCTTTTCCGTCCTCGCGTTCTAAGAGATTTGTTTCTAAAGAATCTGCTTTTGATTTCCAGTCAGCTATTTTATTTTTATTAGCCAATGCGCTCAGATAAGCGGTTCTGAGTGCGCCTTTTAATGATGTGCCGGGGATATATGGGGTATTGTCCTGAGGATTGAAGGCTGTTTTGTTTATAGTAAACTGGTTGATGACAGCATTTTTATCAAAAGTTCCCATTTTGAGAATTTTTTTATAATGCTCAACCAAGTAGTCAGTAATCTCAACCTCTCTGCCTGCAAGGGTTTTAGAATAGAAGCGCTTTATCATCTTAAAAATAGCAAGCAGGTTATCACCGGCAGCGGTTTTGCTGAATTCGGTAAATTCCTGAGGCTTGAGTCTCTTCACAAAATCCATCGGATCAAACTCTATCAGCTTTTTCCTCTGTTCATCTATCACAAAGCTCGTGGGTTCATAAACATCATCGCAGCCGATGTGAATTGGGGAAAGCACATGCAGTCGTATCTTTAAAGGTCTTTCCATCTATGCCTCCACTCTTACAGGTATGAATAGCGAATATCCCTGCACAACAGTCTCCGGTTGAGCCTTGGAAACGCCGGAGATAGCTGTTCCAATATATTTTCTGTTAAACAGCTCACTGCTCAAAGGCATAAAAACCGATCCTTCATCCGCCATGATGACAGGATTTTTGAAGGGCTTGCCGGATTTAGCCATGACATCCCCATGCCTTCCGAATCGTGTAAACGGACTAAAATAGGTATTATAGAATTTATCCTTTTGCGGTAGGCACGGTGCAAGCGTGTAGCATCCTGTTGGATTTGAACTGCCGAGTGAATTAAGGTCAATTTCTTCGCATCCTCCAACCGCAAACCTGCCGAGGCCGGTTGATGCGTCTTTGCCGAAGCCCGTCTCACCTATCTGCCTTAAGGCTTTTTCTGCGTCTTTAATTTTTATGTCTTCTCTTAAGCCGACAAAGACAACAAGTTCCAGATCAGGCGTAAACACTGTCTGATCAACAGAAAACGGTGCAAACCGATCTTCCCCTGTTGTTCCGGTCATGCGATTTATTGTGTTGTGAGGCTGTGCAAAATCTGCCAAAATAGTCTTGCGGCTGTTCTGTCTTTGTTTTTTGTGGCCAGCTGCCATATTTAAAAGCTCTTGGGAATCTTTATAAGCGGCTGATCTTGTTGTCTCGAATCTTTGTTCGGCGCTGACCAAAATCCATTCTTTTTTCTTCAGTTCTTTTCTATTTCGCATCTTTTCATTGAGAGTTTGTCCTGCTTCGGCAAACAGCATATGAAAGGGTAGATGAGGCCTGCGCAGGGCATATAAATCGCCGAATTTAGGATAGGCGGAAGAAACAACCATAAAGGGGTTCAACGCGTAATCACTGAGCAACGCATCAATGCTTTTTCCAAAGAGAGCTTCATCATAGGCCGCCTGCCAGCAGATATGGCCAAACAGGGTATCGCCTTTAAGCGGCGTACCGAAACCGGACAAAGGTTTTATGGTAAGAGAATAGGTTTTCAAATCACACCTCAAAAAGGATTCAGCTCAGAAAACTTTGTATTGACCGTCGCATCCGCAAACTCAAACTTAATCCGGCCATATCCTCTGCTGCCGCTGCCGCCTATGGCGTCAAGCTCAAGAAGCTTTAGTCCTTCAAGCAGTTTATCGAAAAGCTGTTCGTCGCTTTCATCGAGTATTTTGAAGGTGAGATTGAAGTTAAACTGCGTACCTTCAGGAACACGCTCTATGAAACGAGGATTTGCAGCAGTGCCTTTTATTCTGTCTATACTGTTTTCTGACTTAACCTCTGTGAGCTGCCAGCGTTTTTCCTGCGCCTGTTTTTTCCACTTATCATCAAGATAGCAGTCGCTGAAAGATACGCGGGTCGGGCCTATGTCGGCATTTTCTTCTTTATCGTCTCCGCCGGATCCGAAGATTTTTATAATAGCCTCGGCTTCAGTTTTGTCCTTGCCCGACAGTTTGCCGAGAATTTTTGTTGAGACCACTCCACCGTTAGTCTGAATCATCAGGCCGCTTGCCATCTCAAGCAAAGAACGGACTTTGCCTTTTAGCGATGAGCCGGGAATATATGGCTCAAGTGTGTGCGGATGCTTTATCACCGGGCTGTCTGTGCCGCCTATGTGCATTTCCATATTGCCTGAGCCTATGTGCAGGCCACTTTTAAGGGTGATTGTGCCTTCGAGCTTCTTTATTTTTTTAAGTTTAAGATTCATCTTCTCTGTCCTCCTCTGTTCTGAGCATAATTTGATTGTTCTCTTTGCTGTTTAATTTCTTTTTTTCTTTCTTCATATTCAAATTTATAGAATCCCATAAATGCCTCAAAAAAACTCGCTAACACCTCGAAATCATCCCTGCTGTTCACATTCTTCAAACCGCCTGATATAAAATCTTTAAATTTTCCAGATATTAACGGCTTGCCGCCACTCTCTCTCGCATAAGCATATGCGGCTTTAGCATTGAGCATTTTGATGTATGGAAGCAGTTGATCAAATTCTTCGGGCTTCGTTTTTATAATCCCGTCAAACCTTATGACCTCATCATAAAATTTTCTAAGTTGGGTAGGCGTATTTGTCCGATCATTGCTTTCTTTTGCAATGTCTTTAGCAAGCGTTCCCGCAACATTTGAAAACAATTCTGGGTCAACTAACTTTTTATCCTTGTCTTTCCAAAACTTAATCTCCATGTTTCCCCCTTATCTCCTGTTATAGATTATCTGCCAGAGTGGTATCTTTAGAGCGCCGCCGTGTATTTCAAGCCATTCAGCCATTTTCATTGCTTCGTTGAGTGCGGCCTCCTTTGCCTCTCCCTTCAGATTTTTGCCTATGTTTCTGATAATGGAATATTTCAGCCTTGACCGCCATTTGAGGCATTCCATGTCTTCAATATGAACTTGGCCTGAGCTGATTATATCTTTTTCCTGCTTCGCCATTTCAAGCAGTTCGTTAAGCCTGAAGAGCATGGCGTTGTTTATCGTTTCTGTATCAATCCATTTTGATAACGTCTCTTTAATTCCCTGTAGCTCGGCAAAATTGTCCCATTTGACCGTCTCACCGAAAACCGTTATGCTGTTTCTCTCTGGATTCCCGCTTTCGCGGGAATGACTGCTTTTACCGTCTTTGGACAAACTCAGGGCATGTTCGGCGGTCTCTGCCAATGTAAGAACAGGCGTGTTCGGTTTATGTAAAGCGACTCCCGCTGAAATCGTTATATGCTTATTTTCACAAACATACTTATTGAATGATTGATTCATAAAGTCTGAAAATTCAATAATCCTGTTCCATGCCCCAATCAAAAACAGATCATCGCCTCCAGCAAAAACCGTATAAATATTTTTAAACTGGTCGTCTGTCTTCAGCTTATGCGGTAGGAATATTGAAAAGTAGTTATTCATCTGCCTGCTCATGGTTGCAAGGCGTGAGAGTGTAAGTCGTTCCTGTCTCATTCCACAAGCGAAGAGCAAGCCGAGATTGTCCACATCAGCCTTGAGGATACCGAGCGCTTCAATACCTTTAAATTTATCAGGCTTCTCAGTAAAGTTAAGCGCCTTCACAGCTATATGGGCAAAGGTCTTTGGGATGCCCTCATCCTTGTCCGTTCTAATCTGGTCAATCATCTCCAGTTTTTTATTCTCGCTCTTTCTGCCCAAAAAATAACGGTCATCATTCAAGTCCTCATTTTCATATTTAGGCACATAGCCGTTGAAAAATTTAGCGGTAATATCTTTAGCGATTTCGCCGGTTTCGGAAATGCCTATGTCCCAGTATTTCAGCAGTGTGTCATCTTTAGATAGCTGGTTGAGTTTTCCTGATACCTTAAACGATATCTGATAGCTGCCGAATATTGGTTCAAGCAGCTTTTCTCTATCAATGTCGGCATCTATTGTTGTTATTGCGATGCGATTTTCTTTAACAAGATGTTTTCCGATGTATTCATGATCCCTGCAAACCCTGCAAGACGGGATATCTTGAATATGCGCATTGTTATCGGCAGGTCTTTTTGCGCAAAAGGGGCAAACTCCAAGTTCCTTGTCAAAAGAGTCGAGATATGTTTCCACACAGCCGCCGTGCTTGGATAAATCAAACTTTGAGCATTTATTTTTGTCTGTCTCTTTCGAAAGTTTTTCCCACAGCGTTGCAAACCTACCCTTCACAAAATCATTGCAAGACGCTGCAACTGTTGAAAATCCCATTGACGCCTGCCCGAAAAAGTTCTTAATAAGCCAGTCGTTAATCTTGTCTTCAATTGTCTTGACTGCTTTTTTTGTTTTATCCGTGTTATGAGCCAATATTGTAAACTTCCCTGCTGCATTGAGGATGATCGATGTTACAGTCAAGTCGAGTTCTCTGCAAAGCATATCTGACGCCAGTTCGGATATGAGAGATATGTAAAAAGATCTGCCGCGCAGGAGCTTGGCAGCTGCCTTGCCTGTGCTGCCCCCTTCTGCAAAGATAAAGTCTTGTATGCCGTAAAAGTCGCCATTTATAAGTAAAAACTTTTTAGGTTCATAATCCTTAATTGCCTCAGCTGTCATGGTGTTGGTTTCTTTGTGATACTGATACAGAGCAGAAGCTAGTGCCGATGTTGTCCTGCTGGAATGTGAGAGGCAAAAATCATAAAGAGGCTGTCAAAATGCTCAAACCATAGGGGGATATTTTCTTTATGAATCACCTCCTCAAGAGCATTTATAAAATTGAAGAAAAGCTGACGATAATCCTCAGATGCCTGTTTGTTATCTATCTGCTTTATCTCTGGATTGTTTTGAGGAAAAATATTGTCAGGCGAAAGCTCTGTAAGCGGATAGCGATACTGATAATCTTCAAGCATGTCTGATTTCCATTTGCCTTCGGTTGAAAGTCCTTCAAATATTGTGAGCAGCCGGGTCTTTTTGTAATCTTTGACCTGTATTTCTTTGTTATATTTATCTTCAAATTCTGAGCGGTCAAAGCCGCTGCTTACCCTATCTGATATGGCAATAATCCACTGGAGCGGCGTCTTAGGCATGTGATGCCCTCCCGCAAGATTTGCAAATGAATCCTCAATGCCCCATTCACCCTTGTTGAATCTTTTCGGAATAATTTTCTCAAAATGATCAATAAAGGCAGCGGTATAAACGGCATGTTTGTGCGTATAAATATTGTTATAATGAGGCTGAAAGAGGTCTCTATTGCTGTTTAAAAACTCCTTATCAATATAAAAACCTTCTTTTAAATCACCTGCATTGTCTTTCTTAGCCTCAGCCCGCTCCGCAAATTTCCCTATATCATGCAAAAAACCGGCAAGCGCTATTTTGTAAACCGTTTCGTCCATACACACCCCTTTTTCACTATTTTATCCTTATCTTCTCTTTTTCAGCCCTGATGCCGTGCCTTGTATTTGCCCAGCCCCGGCTTGAGGTGGTAATGGAGCAATACGAGACCAGCACATCGTCTTTCAACGTGCCAGCTATGGCTTTTTTTATTTTGCTGATTGCCTGCCGGACAGCTTCCTGAGACAGGCCGGTCTTGTGCTTGTCGAGGACATCCATGGCTTTTGACGGGGACATTAATCTGTAATCCTTTGCCATTTCTTCAAGCGCTGTCTTTGTTGTAAGCTCAATGATTTCAGGGAAGCAGTCTGTGCAGTCAAGGCAGTACGGCCTGTCAGGATGTTTGCAGCCGGTCAGTTTCTTTCTCAGGTAAGCGGCATATATCATGAGATGCGCAGGGATGAGTCTGATCTTTTCGCGGCCCACTTCTATGCACCTTTCCTGAAAATTAAGCGTTACAAGCGGGTGGGCAAGGGACATGTCTATTTCTTTCTGCCCCTCTTTTACGAGGTCAGAAAAGGACGAGCTGTCAAGCGATATTTTCTCGCGAAGCCTGATAAAAGGGAGTTCGGCCAGCGTTATTTTCGCGTTTTTAGTGTTCAGCTTCTTGCCGTCTTTCAGGAGGATGGCGTCTTTCTTGGGTTTGAAGAAGAATTCAGGATGAGACTCGAACTCCGGAGAAACAAGCACATGATAAAGCTTGTCCCACGGCCTGCCGAAGAGCTGCAGGGCCGAGCCGAGATAGAAGGACATCGTTTTCCGCCCGCCCGCTATTGAGCAGTGAAGCCTTGTTCCCATGTCGGCGGCTTTGTCCCTGACGAGTGAAAGTATCAGGTCGCCCATGGCCTCGTTTTCTTCATCGGTCCTTATGTCGTCAAGAAGCTTGCTGTCTTTGCCTGCGGGAATTTTGAAGGATGAGTCCCGAAGAACGATTTTAGGCATCGAGCAATCTTTTGCAAGCATTTCGAGCGTTCCCCTCCGGATAAGCATTTCTTCAATTATAGTCCGGCCCTTTCCGGTTGTCACTACAAATATCTCGTCGGGATAAACCGGAGGCTTTTTCAAGGCAAGAGCGTATATTGTTTCTGTTATCACCTGAGGAGTCGCGCCTGCGATAAAAACAAACACCTCGCGCAGTTTTGTGTTTTTCATAGGTTCAGTATAAGCCATTTTCTCCCCTCAAAAAAGAAAAACAATATTGCCGAAACATTTCCGTCTGGACAGTGAGCCGGGGCAGTCCCTAAACTCTGTTCTTTCGTCTGTCATTCCCGAAGTTCTTAATCGGGAATCCAGTGTTTTCAATATATTCTGGATCCCCGGGTCAAGCCCGAGGATGACAACCGCTTACTTTATGGGCAGACTCTATGGCACTTCTGACTGCCGACTTCTGACTTTACTTTATATTTCCCCAGCCCGAAGGTTGTTCCTTTTCCGACATGAAGCGCCTCGCCCGCTTTGATCAAAGGCATAAACGGATCTATCTCACCCTCAAACGACACGGTTCCGATAAAACCGCCCATCTTCATTCTCGTGTCCTTGCGGCTCGAATATCTTTCCCAATCGTACCACTTCAGATGCCGCTCTACAACCGCAACGGTTTGAGCCTTTTCGATGATCCCTTTAAAGTCGATCGAAGAGGTGTCATGGCCTTCATGAAAATAGGCGAGCAGGGCGATTCGTCTGAGCAATTGCCGGATAAGAATATCGAACTCAAGGTCAAGCACGAG
>SCQE01000013.1 GCA_004321915.1 Nitrospirota bacterium | reverse complement strand
TTCTTATTTTCAAAATGCCTTTGAAGGAGATAGTATAATCTGATTTGCCGCTTCTTTGGGTCAGCCTATTGTGATTAATTCTATGCTTTTCGGGGTACTATAATTCGGAAGTTAACAACTATATTCAGGGTCAAGCACGGAATGACGATAATTTTAATTTCCCTCCCCCCTCAAGGGGGAGGGCGAGGGTGGGGGTGTTCAACAATGGAAGTTTCACCCTCCCCTTCATCCCCTCCCCTCAAGGGAGGGGAACCCTAATGGTATATTGGTAAATTCTAAGTCCCTTAGAATCAAATATCGATACCGCTGCATCGTTCGGTTCTCAAGAACAATCATCCGTTTTTTCCTATCTCATCATTAATAAGATCCTGAAGTCCGTCGCTATGCGCATGAAGATGCACAATCTCTACAGCCAGATCGGAAAGGGCATCTTTTATCTTTTCGTGCGAAATATAGCCGGCATTCAGAGCGGACATAATACTTAGAGTATTTCTGCAGATGCTTGCAAGCTCATCCAGTTCTTCATTTAATGCATTATTTTGTGTATAGGCTGCCGCTACAGTGCTCATCTCGTCCTCCTTAAGCGTTTTTGCGCCTTGATTATTCCCTCGTTAAAGGCCTCTATTTCTCTGCGCCAATGGCTTATCAACTTGTCATTCGGCGATTTTTTTTGAAGTTCAGCGGTTATCTTAAGCTCATGCTCACTTATTTGCTCTTTCAGGCTGTTTATTTGTTTCTTAAACTGTTTCTTTCCCATATAGTTATACTCGTTATTTATTTTACCACAATGGAGAGCGGCTTAAGACGGGTCAACACAACTCATTGACTGACATACATATTGCATGATATTGTTAGCTGTATGAAGACAACCATATTGCTGCCCGACAGTCTATACATGGAAGCCAGAAAGCTTGCGGAGAAGGACAACACTACGCTTAAATCCTTGATCGAGGAAGGTCTTCACAAAGTTATAGCCGAACATAAAAGAAAAAAAAGATTCAAATTAAAAAAAGCGACCTTCCTTGGAAAGGGACTGCAGCCTCAATTTGCCGACAATAACCGGGACAATATCCGCAACGCAATCTATAAGGGCAGAGGCAACTGATCAACTATGGACAGCTGACCGTGATTTTGGACGATTCCCGTCTCTGAATGTTCGCAATCCCTTGGTAGGATAAAAGACACTTTCTAAAATTCACCTTTAGGGAACGTTTTGTACCAGAGATTGAATAATCAGTCACTATTGAGGCTCTTGCAAAAGTTCTTAAAACCGGCCTGCTCAAAATGCCTGTCAAAAGAGAGGCAACGGTCGATTTTCATCTCTTTCATCAGGACAAAGCTGGTGCAGTCGGTGAAGGAATAACCCTTGTCGCTGTGCTTCTTAAAATACTCCCACGCCTTCATCAGCATTGGCTCATCAAGCCAAATCATGCTGATAAGGTTGCTGTTGAGAATCAATTCCACTGATTCCACCGCAATCTTATGTCCTATTTTTGCCAGAATAGTTGTAATGCATTCATCCAAAACATAATCTGTTGATATCAATCTGATCTTTTTCCTGCTTATATCTAACAGCATCCTCTTCGATTCATCATGAAGAGGGTCGCCCTTGTCAAAGAAAGTTACAACTACGCTTGTATCAAGAAAGACTTTGTTCATTTCTTTCCCGCTATCTTCTTTTTCTTTGCACCATACAAATAGTGATCATGGTTTATTGATAAGTCACCTGTATCACTTGTAAATAAGCCTGCAGCCTTGATAAAAGGATCATTGTCCCAGTCAATCTCCTTTTCAGCCAAATGCTTCTGAACGGCCTCACGCACTACGGCAGCCACTGATTTGGACTCGGCCTTTGCGCGGCGCTGTACATCACGCAAAAGCTTCTCCGGAAAATAAACCTGTGTTCTTTTCTCGGATAATAACGTCTTCATATTCCACCTCATTTACAATAGTAATGTATAGAACATACAGCATATTAGTTTGAAGAATCAAGATAAAAAAAGGGGCTCTTTCGAGCCCCTTTTTAAACAAACAATCTGAAAGATGATCTTAGTACTTAGGCGCCCTGCCGTAGTTGCCACCCCAAGCTGATGTTAAGCCTGCGCCTGTATGCGACGTACAATTCGAGAATCCTTGTGCCGTAGACGGTCCAAGATAACAACCTACGTTCGTGGATGCCGATGTCCATCCCCCATCATTCGCCGCGCCCGCTGGGTTATTCCTGAACCACGAACCGGGGAAGAACCTGTAGCTCGTGATCGCAGTGCCGGAGTTGGTAGTAGACAGATGATATGTGCCTGTAGCGTTATTGCCCCACGACCCCCATGTGCCGTGAATACCGCCGTAGCTGTTCCGCTTCGATAAGGTGCTGTATCCATTGTAGCCGGCATGACATATCATACATCCGCTATTATGCGATTCAACCTCACCACCCACCGACGTTCTGGTTGTGACCCACCAACCCCACTTACCTATAAACCTGTCATTTGCGTTTGCAACATACTCCTGATTATGCTGATAGCGAGATATACCCGATGAACCGATGGTATTAATTGGATATACACTCCGATTATGACACCCATTACAGTTATCATCAATGTCCACCGTCACCCAGCGCAAATTATATACTCTTGTTGCGCTTCCGGAACCATGAGCGCCGCTTCCTGAATCGAGCACATGACAGTCAGAGCATGAAAGCAGCGCGGTTTCACCCATCGCCCTGACCGAAGTCCCCATTTTCTTGAGAACCACTGTTCCCCATGCAGCGCCTGACGCGGTGTACCAACGCGCATTCTTCGTTCCATATCTCGTGCCTATAACTGCATGTTGCGAAGGGTTGCCGTTATAGTTCGCTGTCGCCCAGTTGCCTGCAGTGCCGGCATAGAACTGGGTCTTGACATCAACCACCCTTACACGACGAGCAGTATCAATTTCACTTGAGCCGGCAAGCCTAAGCTCACCTGAAGCTGTTGCCCACCCTCGTGTAAGCATAGGAATTACCCCAAAACCCCTTGTTGTCCAATCCGTAGAGTTAAACGGCCTGAGCGCATTGCCGCCTATACCGTTATTCGTGGCATTAACGCTTACCGCCGCTGCGCCATCGCTGTCATGACAGCTAAGACAGAAATCATCCATGTTAGTATAATCGGTCGTCGTCCATCTCTTATTGTCGATCGTCCAGCCGACCGCCTCATTTGTCGTGTCAACATTTCTAAGGTGGACCAGACCGCCTGTAGTCGCCACACCGTCGTTATGATACGTGGCGCTTGCCTTGCCGTTTGTTATGCTTCCCTCCCTGTGGCAGACTATGCAGTCCCATTTCACAATCGTAGTTGCTCCGAATAAGTGTCTGGATAACCCTACGGTCGTCATATTAAAGTCAGCGCTCGCGCCGACAACCGGACGAATAGTGCCGAGGCTGAGAGTTTTGGGTATCGCCGCGGTATGACAGCTTACGCAGTCGGCCACGCCTGTGCCCCACTTCATGCTGCCGCCGCCGTGGCATGAGATCGATGAGCATGTGCCGCCGTTAGTGACATACGCGTATGTGTAGTTGATGCCCGGTCCCGGTGTGACCGTGTAGGTCCTCTTTATGTGGTTTCCGACACTCGTGATCGTATTGCCGGTGCTGGTTGTGGACGCGTGACACTTATTGCAGGGGTTCCCTGATCCTGCATGGGCCTGATGGCTGTTGGCTTTATTGGTGGTCCATGTGCCGGTCAGGAAAGCTGATGTGTACCATGGAGCTCCGTTCCCGGGGTTGCCTGTCTCATTTCCATGACAGGGCGTACAACCGGGGGAATTCGAACTCCACAAAGGCGATATATTGGCTTGAGGCGTCGGCCGCCAAGTAGGACCACCCGGAGTATTCCACGTTCCGGCGGTCCCATTGCTATGACAGTATGTATTATTACATATACCGTATGTGGGGTTATTAGATACGGCAAAGCTCGTACCTTTGCTATAGGAGCCCCAGCCGGCAACTGAGCCGCCCTGCACTGTGCCGTTGACAATGCCCGACATGCTCAACCATCTGATGTTAACGTCTACATTACCGTTCTGATGGCTGTACCAGCCGTAATTGGGCGCGGCATGGCATATTTCACAATTAAAACCGTATTGTCCGGATGTAGCTGCACTGCCGGCATGTGTATTGTGGCTGCCCTTGAATGTTCCGCTTAAATTGTCCCTTCCTGTCGCATTATCTACAGGCGGATTGCCGTGGCAGTCGGCGCAACTCGTAATAGTGCCTGCCTGTGCCGGCATAGACTGAAACATAAAGATAGCGAACAGAGCGGCGATGAACAGTACAAGACTGATCTTCGCTACCATGTCCACTCTCAGGTTCCCTTTAGCGATTTTCATTCTCATGCCGTCATCACCTCTTTTCGTGATTTTTTTATGCATATTAATATTCTTTTTCATTGTCATCCCCTCCACTGCCTTACCAGCCCGGCGTTGCCTTATAGTGGCAATCGAGGTTAGAGCACGATCTTGATATGGTATCCCAACCCGGCAGACTTGATCCGAACTGATGAGCACCGCTGCCGTCGGCAAAATTGACCTGCCTCGTCGAGTTTTTATGGTTTGCAGATAATTGAGTGTGACACACTCCGCAAACATTGTTAAAGTGTCCGCCGCCAAAGGTGTTCCAACTTGCATTGAGCGTCGAGCCCCACCTTGACTTCAGGTGATTGATGTGCTTCACATGCTTGCCCCATGCGTTGGTGCTGTTCCACAAACCGCCTGAGGCGCTCTTGGTCGTAGTCCACGCGCCTGCATCGGCCGTATCATACCAGTGACATGCATTACACGGAGCGGATTCATCCAGCTTTCCGTTAATATGTGTGCCGCCGGTGCCGTTATGAGCATGACAGCTTGTGCAGTCCGAACCAACGGTCATCCATGTGTGATCATACAACGTGGTGCGCGTCGGCGGCGTTAAATGACATCTATTGCAATCATTAGCCCTTGTCCCATCAAGATATGCGCTGTTTGTCCACAGTATGCTGGTCCAGCCTGTTCCTACAACTCCGGCAGGGGCTGTGCCGCCGTGGCAGTAGTTGGTCGCACAGTATCCGCCGCTGTATGACGGGGTAAGAACGACCGTGCTCCATTTAGGGTTATTGTTGGCTGAATTGGTAGCTAAAGTTCCCCAATTAAAGTTCGTCGCACCGTTCATATGGTTTGCTTCACTTGCAACCGTGTATTGTGTATGACACTCTTTACATTGCACGCCGCCTGTAGTGGAAAACCCTTTAAACATCCTCAGATGGCTGTCATGGGCCCCGACCTTAGAGTCGTTTGACACACCATTGGTTATTGTGCCTACGTTGCCCGCTGTGTTTCTGCCTGTCGTGTTCCAGCCGGGCGCTGCAGTCCTGTTGTCAGCCGTATATGCTGCAGGAGATGTTCCTGCGACACCGTGGCATTTGACGCAAGTAGCATCGCTGTTGACCGTACCCCACGGCATCGAAGATCCGCCGTGACAGATTGTCGTCGCGCAGGTCTTGGCCCCAGAATTATACGAGCCGCCGCCGCTGAAGACCACATTGATGGAACCGTTTACATGGGCATTAGAACTTATGCTCGTTCCGTCCGCTGTTGTCGAGTTATGGCACGACGTACAGTTGATATTCTGACCGGTCACGTTATCGGCATGTTTAACGT
Source organism: Nitrospirota bacterium (assembly GCA_004321915.1). Taxonomy (GTDB): domain Bacteria; phylum Nitrospirota; class Thermodesulfovibrionia; order Thermodesulfovibrionales; family Dissulfurispiraceae; genus MYbin3. The sequence continues at coordinate 24,876 of SCQE01000013.1, read as the reverse complement.
GGCTGTTTGCCGTAGCTGATCCTGCAGGACCGCTCGCATAGTCAGGATAGCCCTTTGCATTGCCTGTGCCGTGGCAACTGTTACATACCAGCGTTCCGCCCGTAGTCCATGACGGAGTCGTTACCGTAGTCCCCTTGCCGCTGCTGTGGCAATAACTGGTCGAGCAAGTCGAACCGACATATGAGCCGCCGCCCGGGTTGCCTGCGGCGTTTGTCTCAATCGCAACGTCTATGCTGTTGTTTACGTGGGCCGCACTATAGCCGTTGGCGGAGATGCCGGCCGTTGTATTATTGTCAACCGTGCCTGTGTGGCACTTGTAACACTTGAATTGATACACTGCCGCGCTTCCGGCATGTTTCGCATGTTTGCCGGTTGCCGGAGGAGTCGCGGCCGTTGCGCCGTGGCAGGTGCCGCAAGCCCCTGTAGCCAAGCTTGTCCATGTCGGCGCGACATAACCGCCCTTGCCTGTCGAATGGCAATAGACGCTGTTACATGAAGATGAACCGTAAGTGCCTGTGCCCCATGCGTTAAAAGAAACGTCCTTTGTCTTATTGAGATGCTTTGTCTTGTCCGTTATAGCGCTGCCGTTGGTCGTAGCAGTATGACACTTATCGCAGGTGAACCTTGATCCGTAATCATTTACGTGCTTGGAATGCATCCCGCTGCCCACCGGCTGCCCGCTCGCATTGTCAAATCCGTGGCAACCTGCGCAGGTAAGCGCATTGCTTGTCGCCCACTGGAAGGTGGTGTTCTTCGGCGCCGCATAAGGAGGCGTTGTTGTCGTGCCTGCGCTGTGGCAATATGTGGATGCGCAGGCATTGGAAGCCGCGCCGGCCGTCCATTTGAATCCGCTATCCGTCCCGGCTACTGCTGCTCCTGCCGTATAGGAACCTCCGCCTGCGACCGCAGCGTCAAATACGATTTCAGCGGCCTGATTAGCGCCTACTGATCCGCCTGCATGTGATACCGTAGCAGGATCATGGCAAACACCGCAGTTGTATATGTATGCACCGGTCGTCGAATTGTTCGCGGCAGTCCTGTCGGTTGCCACCGTTGCGGAAGCATAATGTATAGAGTGCTTGCCCTGCAAAACATTGCTTGCCGTATGGCAGGCGTTACAGGCGAGCACTGCGCCGCCCCATGTAGGCGTACCGGCTCCGTGACAGGTGATGCTCGAACACGTGCCGTATGCCGTACCGGGGTTCTTGGTCATCGGCGAAGCAACCGCGTTATATGTGGCGCTGCCGGCGTTCGAAGTATTGTCAAAAGCCACGTTTACGAGCCTGTTGACGTGGTTCGCCGTTTCGCTTATCGTCGTGCTGTTGGATGCCGTTGCGTTATGACATTTTGTGCAATCGATATTGCTTCCGGTCACATGCTTTGTATGCGAGCCGGACGCTATCCTGTTGACCGTTGTGTAAGAAACGCCGCCCTTATGACAGCCTGAACAGTTAACGGTAGATGATGTCGCCCACTGAAAGGCCGTATTATTGGGTGCGCTGTAACCCGTCAAATTATCGCCTGCGCTGTGACAATATGTCGAAGAACATGCGTTTGCAGCCGCACCCGCCGTCCATTTAAAGCCGCTGTCCGTTCCGGATATGCTGACGTCAGCGGTATATACCCCGCCTCCGGCGATGGATGTATTGAAAGCAACTTGCGCAGCCTGATTGGCGCTCACGGTACCGCCGGCATGTGTCACCGATGCAGTGTCATGACACGTTCCGCAGCCGAACATATAATTAGCTCCGCTTGAACTGTTCCACGCATTTTTATTGGTGGCAACGGTAGCCGAACCGTAATGCTTCGCATGTTTACCCTGCAAAACATTGCTTGCCGTATGGCAAGCGTTGCAAGCAAGCGCTGCGCCGCCCCATGTAGGAGTGCCTGATCCGTGGCAATAAACAGACGAACACTGACCGTAAGTGACGCTGGGCACCGGCGTTATCTGACCGCTTGCCGTTCCCCTGTACACCGACCCCGCGAGGTACGGATATGTGGTAGTATCAAAGCCCCAATCAGCATTGCCGTCAACGTGATGAACGTTGTATTCCGTATGCGAAGAATGGCATACCGTACAAGCCAAGGACAAACCGCCGCTCGTCGCCCATGCCGTGTGCTTTTGATGACTACCCTTCGTTGGAGGATTTGTCGAATTACCGCCGTGACATGAGCCGCCCGGAAGACCTCCGCATGTATGTGTGCCGCTCTGATTGTCCCATGTCCATGATGTATTAAGCGCTGCGTTGGGCGACATAGAAGAACCGTGGCAATAGATATTGCTGCATGATTTGGTGCCTGTTTTGGATACTGATGTCCACGAACCTGTGCTGTCGTAGTTTGCAGTGGTTTGTCCATCGTATTTACTGCCGTTGTCAGGCGTGCCGTTTATCAGTGTAAAGCCTAAGGTTACTTTGCCGTTCTGGTGCTGCGCTCCGCCGCCTGAGGTATTGTAATGACAAATTGTACATGCAAAACTGAATGTCTGCGTGTGGAACGTATGCACGCCGGCAATAGTCGAGCCGGTAGCAGGCGTTGCAAGTCCGGGACTGCCTACACTGTTGTTTGCAGGCGGATAACCGTGACATGAATTACAAGCGCCGCCCGAGAATGCGTTTTTGTGAGAGTGGCAATTCGAGCATACCGTCGCATTATTGTGCGTTTTATCGGGTGTGGCAGTAGAATCGTATCTGTGATAATTAGTCTGACTGTGGCAAGCCTCGCATACCTTGGTTGAAGTGGTATGCGATACGTTATCGTCACCCATAGTGCCGACGGTTGTGCCGGCAACACCGCTTCTTACCCTAAAGTCAACGGTAGTCCAATTGGATCCGCCCGGCCATGTCGATGCGTTGTCCGGGGCTGCGATCTTTTCTTTTATCAAATATATGTTCGTAGTATCATGCGCCGTATGGCAGGTAGTGCATACGAACTTGCCGTATTTTGCGCCGGTTATTCCCCATCCGCCGTTTGCCGCCCACTTGGCTGTCCAAACACCGGCATTAGCAATGCAGTCCGTTTTGTTTTTATAGGTCACATTACTACAGCTTCCATTCCATTCGGAACTATGCGTCTTCAAAGAGTCGTTGTCGGTCCGCGCATTCTGGTCGGTTTTGTGGCATGCATGACAGGTTTCCTCCACCGACCTCCTTAATATGTTACCGTCACCGGCGCCTATGGCCGCCTTGGTGATAGAATATGAAATCAGGAGGAAGCTTAATAATACCAAAATAGCAGTAAGCTTCGATGAAATCTTGTAACTCATATTTTCCCCCTTGAACATTTTATATGTTTCATATTATGGAGCATCGGTTGTAGATGCATCAGAATCCGTATAATGCACATTATGACAGGTAAGGCATCGTATTTTATTATTAGCATCCAAGATCATATTGTTCGTGCTGTTATTATCGGTTCCGCCGTTACCGTAATACCGTGTGCCGGTCTGAGCTGCCCAGCTTGCAGTGGAAGGCTCAAGCGGAGTAGTATTATAAGTAGCACCCACCGTCAATGTAACGTTGACAGGATGGCTCAGTTTATTGCCTGTCCATGTCCTGACATTTGTCTGGCCGCTCGTTGATGTTCTGTAGTAATGGCAATCGTCGCACATTTCGCTGTTGGCGTTTGTGACCCTGAGGAAGCGTCTGTTTTTAGATATGAAATACGGATACCCGGACGGTATCGCACTCGGAAACCCTACCACAGTCAGACTTGTTGCGGTATTTCCGGTAATCTGACGATACAAACCGGCATTTGTAGGATATATTGACGCAAAGTTGGCGTTAAACATAAGATACCCGCCTGCCCACTGATTAACTCCCCAGTTTTTGGTACTGTCATTAAGGGTCACATTATCCACGGCAGATGTTGTAAAGCCTAGGGGCGAAGAGTCCGGAGTCCATGTATTGCCGAGATGGTTATGTATGTTGTGACACACGGAACATGTTGCCATAGGCGTCCATGTCCCTCCATGATTAACGCAATCTATTTTGCTCGTATTGTCAACGTTATTACTGCAGGTGCCGAATTTTACAAGCTGCTTCTTCAAACTTCCGTTAGCAAACGTCAAATTATCGGCAGACCTTAAACCGTATGCATTATTAGGATTATCAACAAGGGGCATATTCCCGCTCCATTTATGCGAAGTTCCGCTAACGCCGGGAACAGCCTGCGCGCCCGAGGTGAACGGCTTGGCGCTCGCCGTGCCGGTTGGAGAGACATGGCACGAATAGCACAGGTTGTCATTTGAATATTTAGTGCTGCTCGGGCCAATTGCATTCGAGAACGTATGACAGTTATCGCACTTGACATTATTCTCATCATTATGGGGAGGCTCCGCAGACATCGATGTCTTTGTGAAAGGAAGCAAAAACAACCCCACTACGAAAACCAGAACCAAGCTGTATCTTAATATCGTCGGCATAACTATCCTCCTCCCTTTCACTTTATAACTCCGAACACCGCATTAACGCCGTACTTGGATGCCCTAAAGGCATTTATCTCTTTTACCAGAGATCCGTCCGATCCAAAAATCCTTGCAGCCGACCTGCCGTCAGAAGCTGCGCCCTGCCCCGCGAGCAACTCCATCACTCCGTCGCCGCTCCAGTCCATACAGGATATGGAAGGCGCCGACTTGCCGTTAGCAAACACATTGACCGCATACATAAAGCTTGAGAGATTGCCGTTATAAACCCCGACAACCGAATCATTATTATCGACATAACCCAAAAGGACCTCGTCCGCTCCGTCGCCGTTCACATCGCCGGCGCCGACAGTCATCTGCGTTGCATAATCAGCGCCGCTGTTTGCCGTAAGCGCGGCAGCGCTTAACAATTCAGGAACCATATTGTCGTTAGTTGCATATATGCGGACATGCCCGGAACTTACAACAATAAGCTCAAGCCTGCCGTCATTATTTACGTCACCCAAAGCTACATTAGCAGGATGCCTGCTGCCATCCGAAAAATCAACCCTGCCCTTTTCGATGAGCCTGTTAGAAATATCGTAAGAATAAACAGATATTATATTAGTTTTTGTCGTGTCATCAAACATGCTGACCACTATCTCACTTATGCCGTCACCGTCAATATCGCCCGCCGCAACATTTGCCCCGTACGCGGTATCAGCGATAGGGCCTATCGAAGCCAAAAGGGAACCGTTATATTTAAACACTTTTACGGCAGCATGGATATCAGGGCCAGCACCGCTGCCCACAACCACATCGCCGGACCCGTCGCCATCAACGTCGCCCATCGCAACCTTTGCGCCGTATTTGGAACTAAACGCCTTGAACTCGTTTATAAGATTTCCGTTCAAATCCAGCACTTTTACGTTTGCATCATTTCTTGGACCCGGGCCTTGTGCAACAACCACCACATTTGCCACGGGATTCTGCCTATAAAGACCGTTAAGCGCAACCGACTTGCCGCTCTCCACAACAAAGTTTACCGCTGCAGGCTTCCTGTACCCACGGATATTATTAAATGTGATCGTGTAAGAACCCGGAACAACTTCATCCGCCGCCCACGACCTGCCTGCGCCGCCAAGATTGGCCGCGCCGGTTATATTAAAAGATGCCTGCTCGATATTAGACGCTACCGTTATTTTACCGGCGCTTATCGCCCTCAACGAAACAGGAACAACCAGAGGACTATTGATAGCATCGCCATCTACGGCCGTAATTGTTATGTTAGCGTTATTTAGCCCACTCATCTGCTCAACCGACTGATTTAATGCTATCGAGAGAACGCCATCACCTACCTGCGCTATCGAGAACCAGTTCGACGCATCCTTTGAAGCCGTCCACCTTGAGTTACCGGCAACAGCAACCGTTATATTTTCGAGAGCGCTGCCTTTTTTATGAGTTATGCTGACACTTTCAGGGTTAACACTTATCTTTTTCACCGAAAGCGTTACAGGCACGGTTACTATGCTGTTAGTAGCGTCCGGTGCATTTATTGTAATGAGCCCGGAATACACGCCGGCTGCAAGTTGGTTTGCGTTTTGATTGAGAGCAACATCAACATTAGTAGGCATCATTCCGGACGGGGCTATATCGATCCAGTTCACGTTAGCAACGGCTGTCCAAGGAAGATTGCCTATTCCGGAGCTAATATTCAATGCCTTTGTCGCCACCGCAAGATTTTGATTGTATGCAATATTCAAAGAAGCGGGAGACACGCTCAAATCAAACTTCCTCTGTATGTTAAGGGTGACCATAAGCACATAATCAACGCCGCCCTGAACCTTAAACATAATCCTGCCGTTATATACGCCCTCTGCAAACTGACTTACGTTGGAATTCAATGAAACCTGAACATTAGGCTGCGACGTATCGCCCGAAGACGGGAAATTCAACCAGTCGACATCTGTCCTTGCGGTCCAAGAAAGAACATTTTCGCCCTGAGCCGAAACATTAACACTCTTTGAAATCGACGGGGCAGTACCGATATTTACATCCAGAGCCACCCATGAAGGCGTAACAACCAAACCGTTCGGGTCTTTTATATCATAAGACTCTATTCTGGCATTGTCCGAATTTGTAATATACAGTTTAATACCCGACTTCAGCACATCCATAGGGACCTTTAGTGCGCCGGCCGCAGAGCCGGAACCGTACGAACCTATGTTCATTATATAATTGCCCGACAAATCATAAACTTGAATTCTGGCGTGATAAGAATCAACTACATAAACATACCCTTCTGCAACAGCGATCCCCTGAGGTCTCGAAAACTGACCTGCTGCATCGCCGAAACTTCCGAAGCTTCTCTTGAAAGATCCGCTGAGATCAAAAACCTGAACCCTCGCATTATTGGAGTCAACAACATAAACTTCTCCGGCAATATCATCCACGGCAATACCAGTAGGAAAATTAAACTGCCCCTGCGCGTTGCAAACAGGAACGCCGCTGATAGGAGTTACGCAGGCAATACCGAACGAACCGGCAGATTGCCCGTCGTTATTATAAATCTTGACCCTGTTATTAGAGCTGTCCACAACATAAGACTTGCCGTTTGAAGCTATAGCTATATCGCTCGGCAATCCGAACTCACCGTTGCCCGCTCCCAACTTAAAAAGGAACTTGCCGGTAGGATCGATAACGGTAACACTTCCATTCGAGCTGTCGCCGACGTAAATCCTATTAAGATCATCGACTGCAATGGAAACGGGCTTATTGAATGAGCTTTCTATTGTATTGTAGAGCATGCCGCTCTGCGAATATATCAAAACTTTACCGTCTGCAGGCACCGTAGCATAAAGCAAACCTGCTTTGTCTTTAGCAATTCTTATCGGGTTTCCATAGGACTTTGTTGAAATATAAGACGCATTTGTTGCGGATATAGCTGCCTCAGCCACACTGCCCACAGCAAACACCGCCGCCGCTATAAGCAGCAGCAATGTGAAGAGGCCTGAATTTCTATCTACATCCTTTGTCTTTTTTAGTATCTTTTTCAGCATTTTTTCCTCCCGATATAGGAATTGCTGGTTAATTAATTGCAATTATTATACCAGATTGCGGGGATACCATTTAAAATCAGCACCGAAGTGCAATTCTTTTGAGAAATAACCATATACCCCCCCTTTAAGATAATTCAAACTTGGAGCTTTTTCCCGGTTTTAATGGGTGAAAACCCTCAATATTGCGTCAATATACACAAAAAACAGGCGCTACTGCCAACTTGAAATATCGGCATCTTCCCCTTCTCCCCCCGGCTTCGCATCTCTCCCATACGAGTATAAATCATAGTCCCCGTGCGCTCCCGGAGACTGATAAATGTAAGGCGCGCCCCACGGGTCGGCCGCTATCCCCTTCTTTAGGTAGGGACCGTCCCATTTCGCAACGCCGCCGGGGTTTGCAATAAGGGCATTCATTCCTTCCTGAGTTGTAGGGTAACGTCCGACATCCAGTCTGAAATGGTCCAAGGCCTCGCCGTACAACTCTATCTGTGCCTTTGCAGCCGCCTGCTTGCCTTTACCCAGCTTAGGAAACAATTTGGGCGCAACGAGCGACGCAAGCAGCCCTATAATGACCATAACGACAAGAAGCTCTACAAGAGAGAAACCTTTTTTATTACGAACAAAACCTTTTCTTATTTTCATTGTCTGTCACCTCTATTAATAGTTACATTAAAAGCCGATATACCACAGAATAATCGTACATAACAAGACTTGACAAAATATTCCATCTAAATTATTCTCAACAGATATTTATGATAATGCAAGGAGCGTTCCTTTGTACAGAATTTTAACATTAGGCCTTCTGTTGGGCCTTCTCGCGCATTTAAATACAGAGGTCCTCTTTGCAGCTCAGGAACCGGCAGCAGCGCCTCAGGCCCCGGCTTCCAATATAATAAAGAAGCCAGTTCAACCCATCCAGCTTCAGCCTGTGCAAACTCAACCCGTACAATTGCAGCCGGTGCAAACACAGCCGGTACAGTTGCAGCCTACGATACAGCAACCTCCTCAGGTTGACCCGTTACAACAACCCCAGCCGGCCGGTCCGACAACCGAAACAAAACAGACTTTGCTTAAAAAGGGGCAAGTCAGTTTTCATTTCGACGATGCAGACATTTTCTCCGTAATACAAACAATTTTCGGCGACATCCTTAAAGTTAACTATCTTATAGACTCGAAGGTGAGCGGCAAGGTCAATTTCAGGTCTGTCGCGCCCATATCCAAAGAAGACGTGCTGCCGTTGATGCAAATAATACTGCGGCTGAACGGGATCGGGATTGTAGAGGACGGCGGCCTTTACAGGATAATCCCTATCGCGGACATAGCCCGCGAGCCCAGCCCTGTCGGCCTCGGCAGAGAATACGAAAAAGTCAAAACCGTAGGAAAAGCACTGATTCAGGTGATCCCTGTCAAGTTCATACAGTCTTCGGAGCTGGTGAAGATTCTCACGCCTTTCCTGTCCGCAAACGCATTGATCGTAGATGTGTCTAAAAGCAACCATGTGATAATAGCGGACACCGATGCCAATATTAAGCGTCTATTGCAGTTCGTTGATATCTTCGACAGCGAGACCGTTAAAAAAACCACCCCTCAGGTTTTCGTTTATCCGGTGCAGAACAGCAAATCAAAAGATGTTGCGAATATCCTGCAGCAGATATTCTTAGGGGCAAAGCCCGCTTCTACCACAACGACTACAACACCGGCCTCGCCCACAGCCCCAAAACCGGCTATCTCCACGGTGCCTCAGCAACCGCAGGTTACGGGAATAGCGAAAGGCGCTGAAGCGATAGTGTCCGAAGTGACTAAAATATTCCCTGACGAGGTGGCAAATTCGTTGATAATACTCGCCACACCGGACGATTACAAAACAATAGAAGAAACCATAAAAAAGATAGACACACTGCCGCGTCAGGTAATGATAGAAGCGCTTATTGCGGAGGTAACACTTACGGATGAGCTTCATCTCGGGATAGAGTGGTCATTGAGAGGAAAGATCAAATTCGACCAGAAGCAAAGTTTAAGCACCTCCACAGGCTTAAACTTCGGGAATTTGCAGGGGAATGCAACAACAAACCCTGTAACCGCCGCTCCAAAGTTGAACAGCTTCAGTTTCATGGCAACGGATGCCCAGAATGCCGTAAGGACTTTTCTAAGCGCAATGGCGGTCGATAACAAATTAAACGTTCTTGCATCTCCCCATATCTTGGCCCTTGACAACAAGGAAGCAAAAATACAGATAGGCGAAAAAGTGCCTGTCTTCAGTTCGGTCTCTACCGCAACTACAGGATCGGGCACCAGCCCTATCAACACAAGCAGCGTTCAATACCAAGATGCCGGAGTCATACTTGATGTAACGCCACAGATCAACGACGGGGGACTTATTTCACTTAAAATCAAGCAGACGGTTTCAACCGCAAAAACCAAACCGATAGGCGGCGTTGATCAATATTATTTTGTCACGAGAGAATTCTCAACCAATCTCGTGGTGCAAGACGGTGAAACCATAGTTCTCGGAGGTCTTATAAGCGAGGACAACTCTGATGATAGGTCGGGACTTCCTTTCCTAAGCAGAATACCGGTATTAGGTTATTTGTTCGGAAAAACGGATAAAGTCAAAACCAGAAAAGAACTGATCGTTCTTCTGACCCCTTATGTGATCAAAAGCCAGCAGGACGCTCAGGATGTGTCCTCAGGGTACATAAACAGGACAAAGCAGCTGAACAAGAAAGCACTTCAGAAAACCTTGGCCCCCGTAGAAAAAGAGTCTGCAACCGAAGCAAAAGAAAAATAGTTATCCTTGCAATTTTAAACGCTTTGTTTTAAATTACAAGCATGATTAAACGCACCCTGATCAGCGAAATCAAGAGCTCCCTCAAAACATATCCTGTGGTCGGAATACTCGGTTCACGGCAGGTCGGCAAAACAACGCTTGCAAAGATAATAAGTTCTTCTTCCGGTAAAAAAGCTGTATATCTTGATCTAGAACTGCCTTCGGATAACGTAAAACTATCCGACCCTGAACTGTATCTCGGCCAATTCCCGGATCGTCTTGTAATAATAGACGAGATACAAAGAATGCCGACGCTTTTTCCGCTTCTAAGAGCTCTCGTTGATCAAAAAAGAACTGCCGGCAGATTCTTAATACTCGGCTCCGCATCGCTTGAGCTGATCAGACACTCCTCTGAAAGTCTTGCGGGGAGAATTATTTATCATGAACTCTCCCCATGCGCTTTGGAAGAGGTCGGCTTTGAGAATATGGACAGGCTCTGGCTTCGCGGAGGATACCCGGAAAGCTTTCTTGCGGCAAACGATGAGAAAAGCATGCGGTGGAGGGAGGCATTCATACGAACATACCTTGAAATGGACATACCCCAGTTAGGGATACGGATACCTTCAGTACAGCTCCGCAGATTCTGGACAATGGTGGCGCATGTTCATGGCCGGCTTTGGAATGCAAGCCAGATATCAAACAGTCTCGACATCTCTGCCCCAACCGCAAAAAAATATCTCGACATACTTGAAGAGACTTTTGTAGTCAGGCAATTGCAGCCTTTTCACCATAACATTAAAAAAAGATTGGTTAAAACCCCCAAAGTCCTCATTCGGGATTCAGGGCTTCTGCACGCCCTTCTAAAAATACCGACCCTCGACGATCTTCAGGGTCATCCCTCGGCCGGAAGCTCATGGGAAGGTTTTGCTATAGAGCAGGTTTTAAACATTCTACCGGACGACCGACAGGCATATTTCTACCGAACAAGCGCAGGGGCAGAAATAGATCTTGTAATTCTCGACAGACGGAATATTCCTGTCGCAATCGAAATTAAGCATTCCCTGAGCCCCAAATTAACGAAAGGCTTCTGGCTCGCTTTTGAAGACTTAAAATGCAACAAAGGTTTTGTCATTTATCCGGGTACAGAAAAATATCCTTTGACCCCAAAAGTAACAGCCTTGCCGCTTAAAAACATTCGAGAGGCTTTCAAAACCCTTAAGTAGATGCCCGATAAAAACCTTCGGGCATGACAAGTGCTATTCTTACTTCTTTGGCTGGACTACAATAGGCTGGCGCTGCGGAACCTGAGGCATCGGCTGGGGTAATTGCGTTGATCTAGGCATGCCCGGCTGTTCGGTCCCTGCGGGCCCTGTTGCAGTTTTCGCCTTTTGGCGTTGTTTTTCTGCTATGAATACCGTGATTTTATCATCTCCCCTGCTCATGACGACCCTGTCCTCATCTATGGTCTCCAACTTAAACCCGCTTAACGTATCGCCGCGCTTCAATGCCTGCTGTCTTTTCCCTCGTGCAGTGGAGGCTGAAGACGCTCTCTTGTCCTCAACATAAGCTATCGTGGTGTCCTCGGTCGCCAGTATCCCGTAAAGAACGAACTCGGGTTTCGGGGCCTGCTTTTCGTCCTTGGTTTCGATAGGTATCTTGCGCTCGGGATGAAAAAGGTTCTGCTCCGCGATCAGCGCATAATCTATCGGAGACAGTGTCTTATTGTCCGGGACCGCCGCATTTAACTCGACCTTGGTTTTCTTGGGCGAAACAGGTTTGAACTTGATTTCTGAAGTAAGCAGCGGCATCACCAAATATTTCAAGGCCAGCAATAAAACAGCAAACAATACGATATTAAGCGTTGTAAGATTTCTTAATATATATCTGGTCCCCTTCATGTCATTTGCCTCTAAGCAGGGCTGCCACGTCGAACCTTACCATGAGTTCCCTCGGGTTTCTGTAGTCTCTTACCCTGATATCGAGTTCTTTCAGGACAAAATACGGGGTCTGTGTTTCTATCATATAAAGCACATCGTTCAATGTTCTCATATCCGGCATGGCAGCGTCTATACTGACGCTTATCAGCCTGAAACTGTCCATGTCCTCAGGTTTGCTGACCCTGCCGCTCGTAACAAGCCCGCCTCTGCCTACTATTATACCGTTTATCTTGTCCTGCAGCGCCGCAGCCGCGAGAGACGGGGTCTTGCCTTCGATAAGTTTCGTATCGACCTCTTTTTTCTTCTCTTTGAGCGCCGCTATACGCTTTTCGATTTCAGGCTTTTCGGCTATAAGGTTCACATATTTTTCGAGAGACTTCACCTTAGAATTCTCTTTTTCGTAAAGGGTCTCTATTCCGGATTTCACGCCGAGATAACCGTATTGATATATGACCGCAGCCGCCACAATAACCAAAAGCGGTACGGTAATTATGAATGTGTTATTTTTTTTCATCTTTTTTAGCGCCTTTAACGGTCTTATTGTCGGACGTATCGGGTTTATCAAGACCTTCAAACTCCATCTTAAGAGTGAACCTGTCGGAGTTCAACTTTGCGTCCCGGACGGTCGGCGAGGCGAATTCCGCCTTGCGGAAATACTTCGACGCCTCCAGCTTGGGCAGCATCTCTGTTGCGGTCACAGCATAACCTTCGAGTTCAACACCGGGGTCCGTGATCCGCGAGCGGGTCAACCAGACGGATGAGGGCAGAACGGACGTCAACTCCTTTATCACATCGACAGTCATATGCCTTTTTTTCTTAAACCCCTCGACAGTATCGATCTCTTTTTGAAGTTCGTCCGCTTCCTGTTTAAGTCTCTCGACCTTCTTTGCTTCTTCTTTTTTCGCTTTTATCTGTTTGTCTATTTCCTCTATCCTGCGTTCTTCCGTAAGGTATGGGGCAACAATGCTGAATATAACGGCAGCGAGGACGATTAAACCCAAAACGACGGATACGGTGACCGGGGTCTTTTCCTTAATGCGAAAACCCCTAGTCAACAGATCCATTCCTTCGGAAGGTCTTAAAGCCTGAATCAAAACCCCGGCGGCCTTAGATGCACGGACCCCCTCAAAATGGGTGGACATCGACTTCACAAGATGTTCATCCGTATCGATATGCCTGCCGACAGATCCAAGCGCCTCGGGCAATGCATCGAACAAAAGTCTGGAGACAACAAGACCGTTCTTGGCCAAGGCCTCGATGTACGGCTGGACCTTGTCCTTTCTGGCCGCAGCCAAAATTATACTTACTTTGCCTTCGGACACGCCTATGACCCTGAAGTCGTAAAAAGCTTCATCCTTCGAAAACGGCGTCAGGCGGTCGATCTCATAAGTGATGACCTCCGAAATATTGTCCATTACCGCTGACGGAAACTCCGCGGTCTTAAGCAGGACCCAAGGTTTGGGTATTGCGAGCGCGACATCCGCTCCCGACGCATTGAGTTCATTCAAGGCAAGCGAAGCGTAAGAGGCAACACTGTCCGGAGCGGGTATCCCTTTGTCAAAGGAATAGCTGCTTGCCCCTTTCAACACCGACTTGGAAAAAGACCTCTTACCGTACAGCACGGTCATGCCCTCGGGATCGAGGGCTATGCAAAAACTGCGCGTTACCGTAAGCATGTCCTCAAAAGGATTGCTCAAGAGGGCCCTGCCCACCGGCTGCAATAAACCGTAAAGCCTCTCAGAAAAGACCGAGGCTGAATCCGAAATACTTTTCAATGAGATGGAAACTGTCATTGTGTTGCCTGCGCAGGGCTCTTGTAATACACGAACCTGTGCTTTTTGTCCTTCAGCGCTACGGTTGCGCTGGTTGTGTGACCGGCCTTGCCGCCCTTTCTGACGCCTGTGGAGGTTATGGTAAAAATATCGCCGGCCCCGCCCTGAGCGTAAAGCGCGACCAGAGGGTATGCTTCGCCCAGAAGCCCCTGCACCTCATTCACGCTCTTAATTTCTTTGGCCGATCTGTAACCGATAATAGCGTCGGCAACCGCCGGAGTAATACCCGGTATCGCCATAAGCACCTCTTTAGGCGCTGCATTTATGTTTATGCCCGTACTCCTCGAGTATACCGTAAGAAAACCCATTATCCCCTTTCTCTCAGCGTTTCCATACAAAACCTGAGATGTTACTCCCCTGACCATAGACAACTCTTCAAGGGTTTCGAAATCGGTGTTCTTGGCCTTATAAGGATTGGATAGAGACATGTAATAGCCGCTCTCCGCCCCGCGCAGCCTGACCAGATCGTCCGTGTCTTTCCAGTCCATAACGGAATCGGTTATGGTGTCCGCCTCTTCGGCAACAAAGCCAAGCGCCAGTAATAAATTTTTTAATATTATATCAGGCATAGTGTTTATGTCCACCTTGCCGGACTCGTCCGTAATGCTGACCTGATACGTGCAATCGCCGAGCGAGTCTTTATAAACCGTACCGTTAGGCCTCCATTGTTCTACGCCCTCTACATTCAGGTTCTGTCTTCTGTAAAAAAGCTCCATGATCCCCCTCTCGATACCGGCCTCCGAACATAATTTTTCTTCAAGAGAGTTTTTAAAGGCCAAAGTCGAATTGGTCTCGGTGCGTGTCGTATAAGCAAAGGAAAAGGCCGTGACAATAAGCACCACAAGCACCCACAGCACCATCACGAGGGCTATGCCGCGGGAATCTTTACCGTCATTGCCCGACTTGATCGGGCAATCCATGAAGCCATGAAAATACTGGATTCCCGCCTTCGCGGGAATGACGGCAAGTTGGGTCTTGCCTCTGACTTTCTTTTTAACCTCAATTTTCATCGCATCATATCCATGATTATCTGTCCGAAAAGAGGGCCGGACGTTCCCCTCGCCTTCATCGGGATGATCAAGGGAAAACTTTTTTTATCGAACGTGAGGTTGATTTTCACTTTTTCAGGCAACCCGTTCTCGTCCTTCCAGTAGTCGGCCCATATGCCGGGTCCTTCATCCTGTTCCTTATGAAAATATTCGAACTTGATATCATCGCAGCCTTCAAAAAGTTTGACCTCATTCACAGCTTTCAGGTTTATGACGTTCTCGGTCGCGTAAAGTGAATACTTCGAGGCCTCTGCGGCCACCCTGTAAGAGACCATCACGTATCCTCTTTGCCCGCTCCATATGGAATAGTTCGAGGCAAAGCGCATAGAACCGCTTTCGCCTTTGAATAAATATTTCTTCGAATCGTCATCGTTGGATGAAAGAGGCATCTGAGACCTGATCTGCGCGTCTATTATATTCAAGGAAGACCTCAGCCTTTCGAGCGTTTCTATTTTTTTCCCTCCCGAATCTACAGCCCTGTATCCAAGCCTCATAGCGCCGGCTATTATCACAACGACAAGGCTTAAAGCGGTCATCGAGAGCATCAGTTCCAACAGAGTAAACCCCTTGCTGCATCGGCCGGGCATCATATCTGCCTGCCTGCGGTTTTGAGCGTCTTCAGGTTTATCGACTTTTGCCTCATGCCTTTGGTCCAGCTTAGGGTCAACTCTATCTCGTAGGTCTCTACCGGTATATTCTCCGTCCTCTCGTTAAAAACCTTCGACACCTTCGCATCAACCGTATACCCGTCCTCGGTCGTCTCTTTTAACGCCTTTTCGAAAAAGTTCTCGGCCTCGGTCAACTCTCTCATCTTGGACATGGCCTTTGCAGAGGCATACACATAATCCTCGGACGCGGCAATGCCTCTCAGGTTGGCAGAGAATATCTGAAAGACGACAGCAACCGCGATCCCCAATATGGAAAGGGCGACAAGCACCTCAAGCAGCGTAAACCCCTTTGACGGTCTCAAGATTCAGCCTTCATTTCGACCGCGCCGATAACGGGGTCCATATGTATGTTTATGCGCCTGTTCGGGTCGGAAAGCACTATCGTGCCCCCTTCCATCCCCCCGCCCGGATGAAAGGTCAGCCTGTATTTTCCGGTAATCACCTCGCCCTGAAGAGGGTCTATGATCTTTAGCCCTATGCCGGGACCCAGAGCCTTTTCCGAACGACCTTCGAGCGAATAGCGTCTGGTTTCGAGATCAAAAACCATATACTGAATGGAACCGTTGTTCCGGGCAAGGACCCTTGCGTTTCTAACGGCCGCTATTATGTCCCTCGCCGACGCGTCCATAGAGCTCTTTCCCGTAGTCTTTGTGAAAAGCGCGGCAGACAGCCCGAGCATAAGGGAGATCAGGACAAGAACGATCATCAGTTCGAGGAGTGTGAATCCGCCGGGTTTCTTCATGAAATGCTAAAAAGGCATATCGGTGATGCTGAATATGGCCATAAGCATCGACAAAACTATAAAACCTATAATCAAGCCCATTATCAGGATCATCGCCGGCTCTATCAGGCTTACCACCCTACGGACAGCCACCCTGAGACTTTTCTCATAGGTCACGGCGACCTTCATGAGCATGACATCGAGTTGCCCTGTTTCTTCGCCGACCTTTATCATCGAAAGCGCCAGCTGCGGAAATACGTTGGCCTCCGTAAGCGGCGCGGCAATGCCCTTCCCCTCTTTTGCTCCCTTTGATACATTGTCTATCGCAGTGGCTATCGCCAGATTGCTTATTACATCCTTTGAATTTCTGAGCGCCTGAAGCAGCGGCACCCCGCTCTTAAGCAAAGTGCCCAGCGTCCTGCAAAAGCGCGCCGTCTCTAATTTTGTAATGACATCCCTCAGGAGTTTCAGCTTGAACGAGTCCAGCTTCAGCTTCCCCTCGGGCGTCTTGTTGTAGTTCTTGATCATAAGCCAAGAGGCGACGACGAGCGACAGAAAAAACCACCAGTAAGACTGCAAGGCGCTGCTGAAATCGAGCAAAAGCTGCGTGGATGCGGGAAGCGTACTGCCGAGTTCCGAAAATATGCCGGAGAATTTCGGCAGCACATATGTTAGAAGGATTATTACAGAAACGCCCCCGGTAAAGCTCAGTATGAGCGGGTAGATCATTGCCGAAAGAACGCTGTCCTTAAGCTCTTTGCCGGTCTCCAAAAACTCGTTGAGTTTTTCGAGGACCGAATCGATAACGCCTCCCGCTTCACCAGCCCTCACCATATTCACATAAATTCTGGGGAAGATATCGGGATGACGCTGAAGGGCGTCTGAGAAGGAACTGCCTTCCCTTATGGCCTTCAAAACGGTCTGTATGACCTTCCTCATTCCGGGGCTCTCAGATATGTCGGAAAGTATGTTCAGACTCCGGTCTATAGGCAGCCCGGCGCTCAAAAGCGCAGACAGCTCCGTGGTGAACATCAAAAGGTCCGAATGCGTGGACCTGAATGAAAAGAGCTTTTTCCCGGAGCTTTCCTTCGGCTCCTCCAGCTTTAAAGGTATCAGCCCCCTGCTTCTTACGACTTCGAGCGCTGCGGATTCATCCGCAGCTTCTATTACGCCTTCCATGATGGCGCCGTCCATCGCCGTGGCGCGGTAAGTGTAAAACGGCATTTACGATTCCTGCGTCACCCTGAACACCTCGTTCAGGGTAGTTATCCCGGCCTTGACTTTTTCTATGCCGTCGTCGAGTAAAAGCCTCATGCCCTTCTGCTGCGCGGCTTCTTTGATCTGCGCGGAATCGGTATGTTTGATTATAAGCCTCCGTATATCATCGTCCACTATAAGCAGCTCGAATATGCCGGTCCTGCCGAAATACCCGCTGTAGTTGCAACGTTCGCAGCCTTTTCCCCTGTAAAGCATGGTTTCGCTGTCTATCGAATAAAGCATGTAACGGTCGTCGCGGAAGCTCTCCAGCATGCGCAGCCCTTCCTTGTCCGCAGCCGAAGAGTAAGACTCCCTGCAGTCGGGACAGATAATGCGCACCAGTCTCTGGGCGAGGATGCCCCTTATTGTGGATGAAAGCAGAAAACTCTCCACCCCCATATCTATAAGCCTCGTAATGGCGCTTGCCGCATCGTTGGTGTGAAGGGTCGAGAACACCAGATGTCCTGTCAGCGCCGATTGTATGGCTATCTCCGCCGTCTCGAGGTCTCTTATCTCTCCGATCATTATGATGTCGGGGTCCTGTCTGACTATATGGCGCAGAGTGTTCGCAAAATTCAGACCGATCTGCGGCTTTACATGTATCTGGTTCACGCCCTTAAGCTGATACTCTACCGGGTCTTCGACCGTAATGATTTTCTTGTCGGGCGAATTTATCTTGTCTATGGCTCCGTAAAGAGTTGTCGTCTTTCCGCTGCCTGTAGGGCCTGTTACAAGCACTATGCCGTTAGGCTTTTTTATAACCTGCTCAAAGGCGTCTAGAGTGCCCGGATTGAAACCGGAGCGGTCAAGGTCGATTACTATGCTCTCTTTGTGGAGTATTCTCATAACAACGCTCTCACCGTGAAGAACCGGAATCGTCGAAACCCTCAGATCGACTTCCTTCTCCCCCACCTTGAGCTTGAGCCGTCCGTCCTGAGGAAGCCTGCGCTCGGCAATATTGAGCCGGGCCATTATTTTTATGCGTGAAACAATCGCGGGCTGAAGTTTTTTAGGCACCGTCTCTATGTCATGCAGCAGGCCGTCCACACGATACCTGACCTTGATCTCGTCCTCAAACGGCTCTATATGTATGTCGCTGGCCCTTCCTTCTACAGCCCGGGTAATAAGCAGGTTCACAAGCTTTATTATGGGGGCCTCGGATGCAAGGTCTTTTAGATGACCGACATCCTCCTCTTCCTCCCTTAAAAGCTCCACGCCCCGCTCTCCCATGTCTTCTATGATACGGCTTATGTCCTGAGATTCATGGCCGTAGAACTTGGAGATATAATCGTCGATCAACTTGGGATCGGCCGAAGACACGCGCATCTCGGCCCCGGTCGCGACCAGCATGGCGTCTATGACACTGCCGTCTTCCGGATCGGCCATAGCCACATGCAGCACGTTTTCTTTGAGTTCGAGAGGGATTATTCTGTTTTCCCGGATAAAACGGGATGAAATCCCGTCAAGCACAAACGGGACTTTAGGAAAATCTTCGATTGTAAGGCAGGGTATTTCTTTAGTAATCATCGCCCCTGTTGCCTACCCTATTTTTTAAACAAAAGAAGTGCAGAGGCCACCGCCTCTGCACTTCTTTTTAAACTATCCTTTTTTAGCAACAGCCTCTTTAAGGGAAATCCCAAATTTCGGGTGCTCAAACGGATGGATCGTCGGGAACTTGGAATAAAGCCATCCCTTGAATACCTCGGCATTGTTTTCGGTGACCTTTATGTAAACGGCAGGGTTGTTTAACTGGTTGGACGCAGAAGTGATCGTGTCCGCCATTCTGAAATCAGGAAGGAAATCTCCCACCTTTATGGTCAGGTTTGAATTAGGGACCTTGAAATCGCTGTTCAGATTTACCGAATGTTCCTGACGCTTCTTCGAAGCCTTGTCCTCGATCACCAGTTTGACCGCGCTCCACTTGCCTTTTACGGAATCAGGCACCACGATCTTGAGCGTTCCGGCCTTAGGCATAGGAGGCGCTCCACCCGGCATCTGCTGTCCCATTTCCGGATGACCGCTCGGCATCTGCTGTCCGCCCGGAGCTCCCGGCACAGGCGGATGACCGCCCGGCAACTGTTGCGCTCCCTGCGGCGGCGCCGGCTTTTCATCTTTCTTCTTACAGCCCACTGCAGCTACCAGAGCAACTATCATTACTGCAAACAAGATCTTCCTCACCATACTCAAAGCCTCCTTAGTATTTAATATTTCTTCCGTTCCTGATTTGAGATGCCGTGTTTTGAAAATTTCAAAACAATCAGATTTTCAATTGATATATTACCAACTAAATTCAGTCTTTGTAAAGATAAAACAATCAAGAAAACTTGCCGGTCACCTTACGGGCAGGAAAGATTTTATCTTCGCTTTAACAACGCTGCGTCTGTATTCGATCCTCAACGAAGACTGATACCACAACTCAGGTTCGGACTGCGCGACCGGAGAATCGTAATATACGGTAAGTTTCTCCCCGTCAGGCATTTCTATCACCTGCAGCAGGGGGAGAAACATTTTTTTATCTATCACTATTTTCCTGAAATCGTTTCTCAAAATATATTCATCGTCTTCCTCTTCAATAGTATATTCGGCAATGTTCCACCAGAAGAAGCTGCTCCTCAAGCCGTCGGTCAACAATGTTTTTTTATTCCGGTCGAGCTTGGGGGTCGATTCTATCACACCTTCTTTTTCCTTCACCTCGCCGGCCAGAAAGCCCATATAATAAACCCTGAGATTAAGTTCCTTTCCCGAAATATTAAGAAAAGCCTCGCCGGTCATAGTGTTTTCGCCCTTTTCGTATTCGAGCGCCATGACCGACTCTAAAGCACTAATGTTCTTGAGCGAAGCAATAAGCCCCTCTATTGCAATGCCTTCACGCACAGGCCTTGCAGCCTGTTTAGGAGAGCAGGAAACCGCAACAAATAAAAGTAAAAATAAAAAAACAGGCCGCTTAAGCCCTGAGGCGGTCAATAAGTTCCTCGACATTTTTAATTCCGGATATCTGAAGCCCGAAGTCATTCTTGAGCCTGTCGGCATTGCCTTTGGGGATTACCGCATGCGTAAACCCTATCTTGGCAGCCTCGCGCAGCCGATGTTCCGCCTGAGCAACTGCCCTTACCTCGCCCGAAAGGCCTGCCTCGCCGAAAAGAAAGGTCTTTGAGTCTATCGGCGTTTCCCTGAACGACGACATTATCGCAGAAAGTATGCCCAAGTCGGCAGCAGGCTCTATGACCCTGAACCCCCCGACTATATTGATAAAGACATCCATAGCCCCCAGATGTATGCCGGCTTTTTTCTCGAGCACCGCAATCAAAAGGTTCACCCTATTGAAATCTATCCCCATGCTCGTCCTGCGCGGCATCCCGAAAGTAGTGGGCGATACAAGCGCTTGGATCTCTACAAGCAGGGGACGCGTGCCCTCCATGCTCGCAATGACCGTAGAGCCTGAAACATTTATCGGACGTTCCGACAAGAAGAGTTCCGAGGGATTGGTTATCTCGCGCAGCCCGTCGTCACCCATCTCAAAGACGCCTATCTCGTTCGTAGAGCCGAACCTGTTCTTCATGGTCCTGAGTATCCTGTAGGGGTGCCCCCTGTCTCCTTCGAAATAGAGCACCGTGTCTACCATATGTTCGAGCACCCTAGGTCCTGCAATAGCTCCATCTTTAGTAACATGCCCTATCAGGAAAATCGGCACATGGTTCCGTTTTGCAAACATCATAAGCCGGGCCGCAGACTCGCGGATCTGTCCGACGGAGCCGGGTGCCGACGTCAGTTCTTCGGTATAAATGGTCTGGATCGAGTCTATAACCATTGCCGAAGACTTCATGCCCTGCGCCGCAACCGTTATGTTTTCGACAAGGGTTTCGGGCAGAAGGATTATGGCGTCGGAATTTATGCCGAGCCTTTCGGCCCTGAGTTTTATCTGCTCCGGCGACTCCTCGCCCGACACATAAAGCACAGCGCCTATCTTGCCCGCAATACGCGCAACCGCCTGAAGTATCAGGGTTGATTTGCCTATGCCCGGGTCTCCGCCGATAAGGATGACCGCGCCTGCAACAAGTCCTCCGCCCAGCACTCTATCGAGTTCGGCAATGCCGATAGGCGTCCGCTTCTCCCTGCCGCCCGCAACCGCGCTCAATGGCTGGGCTTCGGACGACGTGCTCTGCCAGTTGCCTGATTTCAAAGATTTCGCGGATTGTTTTTCTTCTGCAAAACTGTTCCATGCGCCGCAGTCAGGGCATTTACCGAGCCACTTAGGGCTGCTGTAACCGCAGCCCTGACACTGAAACACAGTCTTGTCTTTGGACATCTTTCTAGGCGGGATTTTAAGCTGCTGTCTGAGAGGCCGCCTCTCCTATCAAAGCGATATCTCCCATTCCGAAAAGTTTTCCGAGATCAACGAGTATTATCAACCTGTCTTCAAGCTTGGCAATGCCCTTGATGTATTCCGTGCTTATGCCCATCGAGAGGGGGGGAGGAGGTTCGACTATATTTGCCGGTATCCTCAAAACTTCCGATACGGCATCGACTATCAATCCCATTATCGAGCCTTGGATATCCATAATCATGATCCTAGACTGCTCGTTATGCTCCCTTTCTGCCATAGACAATTTTTTTCTAAGGTTTACGACCGGGATGACCCTTCCCCGCAGATTGACCACGCCCTCAACATGATAAGGAGCGTTCGGTATCTTGGTTATGGCGGTCATCCTGTTTATCTCCTGCACCTTAAGTATGTCGATCGCATACTCTTCTTCGTCCAGATTGAATGTAACCAGCTGAAGAAGCCCGCCGTCCGCTGCCTTACCGCTGAATTGTCCTCCCGAAGGAATCAACGCATCCATATTCGTCCCCCTAAGATTTTTATATATCTTAAACCGTCAGACTATAGTATGTAAATCAAGAACGCAAAGAACTACAGTTTAAGAAGTTTCATTCCCTTCCCAAAATCGACCGCACTTTTGACCGCGCCTTCCATAAAACGCCGGGCCTTTTTTGCAGCTTCATACACGGACATGCCTTTTGCAAGGCAGGCGGTAATTGCTGCCGAGAAAGCGCATCCTGTTCCGTGATACTCACCCGGGACCTTTACGCCCCTTATCCTGTGAAAAGAACCCCCGTCGTAAAGCAATTCCATTGTACGACCCGCACTTTTCTTTGTCGCCTTAAGATCGTCGAAATGACCGCCGGTGATTATTACGACCTCAACTCCGGTTTTCTTCAACTCCTTAGCGGCAAGCTCCATCGAGTACTCATCGCAAATGGAAACGCCGGAAAGCAGCGAGGCCTCGTAGATATTGGGGGTTATGACCCTAGCGACCGGAAATAAAAATGTTTTAAGCATGTCGAGGGTCCCGTCTTCAACAAGGCTCTTACCTGTTGACGATACGGTCACCGGATCCACCACAAGGTTTTGAAGCTCAAAACCCCTGACTTCCTTGGCTACCACGGCTACCGCGTCACGGGAAAACAGCATGCCTGTCTTGAGCGCGTCAGGCCTTATGTCGTTTATCAAGGTCTTGAGCTGGTCTTCGAGAAGTCCGGCGTCAATCCCCAAGGTTGAGGCCACTTTCAAGGTATTTTGCGCAGTCAACGCCGCAACAGCGGAAAGGCCGTAAACACCGAAGCGGTGAAAGACCTTCAGATCGGCCTGAAGCCCTGCTCCGCCTGTGGGGTCGAAACCTGCTATGGTAAGCGCTTTCTTCATATCAAAATTTTAGCACGGAACACAAAATATTATGCTATTATTTATTTTTACGCCGCGCTTATCAAAGAGGAGACGCAATGTTCAGAACAGTCATAAACATCGTGTTTGTATGCCTTATGGTACTCATCGGTTACCATTATTACGCCAAAAAGAAACCCTCTGCCCCTGTGCCCGTAACTGTGACCGAGGCGCCGACTAATCCGCAACAGCCTCAAACTCCAGCCGGACAGGGAAACGGACCGGAAAAAGATCTGCCAAAAATGCAGGAACTGCTGCCGTCCGCAGCCGCTCCTGCGCAATTGACAGCGCCTGCGGACGGAAACAGCGAAACCTACGCGATAATGAGAAAAGCCATAGAGAAGATCGAACAAAAAGATTGCGGCCCGGCGATAGCCCTGCTAAAGGAGATAGCGTCCAAAGAGAAGCGCGCTCTGTTTGGAATCGGCTACTGTTATGCAATTGAAAGAAACCACGCAAAAGTCATCGAATATATCGAAAGATATGCGGCTGTCGAGCCGAACGATTTCTATGCAAGAAAAATGCTCGCCATCGCATACCACCAAAGCGACGATATGAAAAACAGCCTTAAAAATGCCGAGGCCGCCCTCGCGATACAAAAAGACGATGACCTTCCATATCTGATATCGAGAATCAAGAGAGAAAGCTCCGGGAAAAAAGATTATATCAACGAAAGCACCAACCACTTTAAGGTGGTTTTCGACGGCTATGAGCAGGGCAGCGTGAACAGGACCGTAATGGGCCTGCTCGAAGACGCATACCGGCATATAGGCAATGAACTGAGATTCTATCCCGAACAGCCTATCACATTGATCCTATATACGACAAAAGATTTTATGGACACCACCAGAGCGCCGGGGTGGGCAGGCGGCGCATATGACCATTATGACGGCAAGATCAGGCTGCCGGTAAGAGGAATAGAAGGCAAAGACCCCTCAGACCTTAAACGCTTGATTTATCACGAATACACCCATGCGGTTGTTCATATGCTGACATCGCGCTGCCCCCTATGGATCAACGAGGGGCTTGCGGAATACTTTTCGACAACACATAAAGAAAAGATCGGACAGAGGATACCGCTACAATACCTTGAACGAACTTTTGCCGTAGGAGATATAAATGCAGTGTATACGGCATACGTGGAGAGTTACTCTGCGGTTTCTTATCTGATAGAAAGATACGGATTATACAGGCTAAAGAATTTTTTGCAGGCTATGGGCAAAGGAACCGATATAAATCAGGCCTTCAAAGATTCATTCGGCACAACATACAAAGATTTCATCGCAACATGGGGAAAATAGGTCAAGAGTCACTAAGGAGACCGTTAGTAAAGCCTCATTCATTGATAGGGGGTAGGAAAGGCTTTCGCCTCCCCTCCCTCCGAACCGTACAGGCGGATTTCCCGCATACGGCTCTCCAGTCAGTGGTTTCCTCATCGGGATTGACGAGCCTGAGCATGGGC
>SCQE01000124.1 GCA_004321915.1 Nitrospirota bacterium | reverse complement strand
CCTCAACTGTTCCCGTAATGTGTCTTCATCTGTTGGAAACTCATCTTTATAAAGAATCTTTTTATTCGAATCTAAAATGAAGGTAGTATCAAGTCTTTTGACATTGTATTTAGTAAGAAGGTCATCAGTATCCAGTGCCCAGATTGCCTCAGGAGAGTTGAGAACAACAGATTGCATAAACCTTTTTACATCCTCATTTGTTTCTCCTCTTTGAATATCAATGATTACTGGAATAAACTTCCCAGGGTTTTCTTTACTTAATGTCATCCATGCTCTTGCTTCAGGAACACAAAGACCGCACCACCCGGCAAAAAAGAAAATGGCCATAGGTTTGGATTCAGAAGAAAGGCTAAATGTTTTACCATTGACATCTGTAACGGTAAAATCAGGTGCAGCATCTCCTATCTTTATACCAGTTGCATCGGTTTGTGAGGTTGTAGGAGAAATCTTATTACTTTGTGAGATAGAATTAATGCTATTAGGTTGGTTATTCCGGTTACTGACAACAGCAAATAAACCTATCCCTCCTATAATAACCACAGCCACAATAATCTTTATAGTATTTGAGTTATTCACGATTTCTCCTTTTTAAAAATAACCAGACAAATACTAGGGCAAAAATTAATCCTAATACCAACAAAAAAGCGTTATTTGTCAAAAAACTTGTACCTAAGGCGAGTACAGATCCACCGCCTGCGAGGAGCAGTAATGGAAGCCCGCAACATACTATTGCACCCCCAATTATCCACATGCTTAATTTGTGTTCATCTTTGTGCATAGTTTAGGTAATGAAATCTTTTAATGTTTTAGTAAAATCGTTCTTTTTCAAAGAGTAATAGACAGTCTGTGCTTCTTTCCTTCTATCCACAAGTCCTAGTTCTAAAAGTTTCTTTACGCTGTGGGAAACAACAGAAACAGAGGTATCTAGTATTTCTGCCATATCAGTTACATTAAATTCCGGATGACGACAAAGAAGGTAACAAATCTTCAGTCGCGTGCCATCACCAACAACCCCCAACTGTTCGGCACAGGCGACAAGCTCCTTTTTATTTTTGAGCTCTTTTTTTATTTGTCGATACTTAGACATGGTATTTGAACATCTATTCAAATAGTAAAACTATTTTCAATGTTTGTCAAGGAGATTTTTAGAATAAGACGATTGCATATTTTATATAAACTGACA
>SCQE01000145.1 GCA_004321915.1 Nitrospirota bacterium | reverse complement strand
GCTCTGGAACCTCCTGGTCTTCGCGATCCTCTACGTCCTGCTTCGCCGGCGGTTGCAACGGACACCGGGGGCGTTAGTGCTCTGTTACGTCGGGCTATACTCGATCGGCCGGTTCTTCGTTGAGGGGCTCCGCATCGACAGTTTGATGCTGGGACCATTCCGAGCCGCGCAGATCATGAGTCTCGTCCTCATCGTCGTCTCCCTCGTCGGGCTCATGCGACTGCGCGCCGGCCGGACGCGGCCTCATCGCGGGTAGGGGAGAGGGATGGAGCGGATCGGCGTTGTCGGAGCCGGGGCCTGGGGGACCACACTGGCCAAGCTCTTAGCCGAGAAAGGCCACGCGGTCAGTCTCTGGGCATGGGAACGTGATCTCGCCGTGACCATGGTGAAGGAGTACGAGAACAGCCTCTATCTACCGGGAGTCCCACTACCAGAGACGCTCGAGATCACGACGTCCCTCGCTGAGGTCGCCAAAGGTCGCTCGGTCATTGTGCTGGTCACCCCTTCTCATGTCCTTCGTTCCGTCTCTGCAGACCTACGTCCGTTTATCACAGAATCGACGTTTCTTGTCATTGCAACAAAAGGTCTGGAACCAGATAGTTGTATGACTATGTCGCAAGTATTGCATGAGGTGGCTCCATCCATGCGGACGCCGGCTGTGCTCTCGGGTCCAACCTTTGCGAAGGAGGTGAGCCGAGGACTGCCCGCAGCGGCGGTTGTTGCGTCAGCGGAGGCTGTCGTCGCGCGACAGGTTCAAGGCGTACTGAGCACCCCAACCTTTCGCGTATACGCCGGAAGCGATCCGTTGGGCGTGGAGCTTGGAGGCGCGATCAAGAACGTGATTGCCATTGCGGCCGGAATAGTGGACGGCCTTGGACTCGGCCACAATGCGCTGGCCGCCCTCATCACACGAGGGTTGCACGAAATGAGCCGGCTGGGTGTGGCGATGGGCGCTCGCGCCGACACATTCGCCGGGCTGGCGGGGCTTGGCGATCTCGTGTTGACCTGCACCGGGGACCTCTCGCGCAATCGGCAACTCGGACTGGCGCTGGGCAAGGGCGGATCGCTCTCCGAACTGCTACGGCGCAGCCCGACGGTGAAGGAGGGGGTCAACGCCTCGAAGGGCGCCGTCGATCTTGCGCACCGCTTCTCCGTTGACATGCCGATCTGTCAGGAAATCCA
>SCQE01000098.1 GCA_004321915.1 Nitrospirota bacterium | reverse complement strand
GCTCTTCCGATCTGGTTTTTGACTCACAGCCTGGACAACATACAAGATCTCCACCCCTACCAAGCCATGCTTTGCGCCGGAATAGCTCACGATCACTACCTGCGAGCAACCCAGGCCAGTAAGGGCACAGATGCGGGCAATCTCACGCAAATACTCGTCCTCATCGATCAACGCACCATATCTAGTGGTACACCGCCCGTCGATCCTGCCACATAATCCCACTCATTGCTACACCTACCAGCAATCCCTGTATAATCATATAGTTAGCTCATACTAGATATAGATCATAGTTTACATAAGGCTATGTATAAGACGTTGTGTAATTCTTTCATGGTCTAGCTGTGGCTGCGCCGTGACTCCTCCGATACCTCCAGCCTCACCCCCCTCCTACCCCCGGATGGGCGTACATGACCTCGCGTAACGTATGGACGATCCCCGTTTCTCACCGATCTCGCATAAAAGGTCCTCTTTCCTCACGCAATCTCGCATAATCACCTCCAATCTCATGGTTCCCTTAGTTGGCACGGTTCTTGCCCACTCGAAAACCCTCGCGTGTGCATTTTTTCTCTTGACACACCCTACAAGGAGTGGTAGTTGGTGAATAAGCCCACCAGAACGACTCCTGACGGACTTGTCGTGAACGGGTGGATAAGAGTTGGCACGACGGTTGCTACGCACACGAAGAGTAAGAGGAATTCTTAAAGGGGAACGAGAGGAAAACCGTGAGTCGCACAACCCCAACATGCGCCTTTAGCGAAATCTCCAACCCGACGATATGGGCCCCTTCACAAGCCTCAATTCGTGACCGCGCGCACCGGTCCCGGCTCTCTCTCACCCCACTCGAACAGCGATTCTGGAATGAATCGCACACCCGATGGCCGGGTCAGCGGTTCAGGCGGTACTCGGATATTTCGATCATCCCGACACAGGGGATCGGTGCCATGCTCTCCAAGCGGCCGTCGGTCTGGTATGCGCCGTTCTACCACGCCAAGAGCAAGACGATTATCGTCATCGACGACCGCCCAGACTTCCCCTACCGCATCTACGGACAGAATCGCGCCCTCTACGAACGCCAGGGCTACACCCTCTTGGATTTCTCGGAAGACTTCTCATGTCCGACGGACGACTCGGTGTGGGACGAGGCAATGGCGATGATCGACGCGGCCCTTCACCGGCGCAGGGCGGCCTGATGCCACTGAAACCCGGCGCGAGCAAGGCGGCGATCACGTACAACATCAAAACCCTCATCGAGGACTACAAGCGCAGAGGGGCAATCGGCACGTCACATCCCAAGAGTACGGCCAAGGCCAGGAAGCAAGCGGTGGCGATCAGTCTGTCAAAAGCCAAACGAGACTCCCGCACATGACGACGGCGACGGAACCCCGGACGTTCCGCAATCGGCGCCGCAGTACCCGTCCCGATAACGATCCCCAGGCCCCACGTGCCACGCAAAGTCCCGCCGATCTGTTCGCCCACTGGCGTTTGCACCCCCACGATTTTATCGACCAAGCCATTCTTGCCCCGTACAACGCGGCCAATAAGACGACGTACCGCATGACCACGCAACAGCGGGAGGCCACAGAAGCCGTCCGGGCGCTGGTCGAGGCGAAGATTGCGGTCCATCGCGGGGATGCGACCCCGGAGCACGTGGAGCGTGCCAAAAAGCTCGGCGTGTCGATCATGGCCGGCAAGGGGATCGGCAAAGATGCCTGGATGTCGTGGATTATCATGTGGTTCACGCTCTTTCATCCCTATGCCAAGGTGCCCTGTACGTCGGTCTCCGCCGACCAAATCCAGAAGGTGTTATGGTCGGAGTTGGCGAAGTGGCTGCACACCAGTCTTGTGGCGCCGTTCTTCAAGCTCCAAGCCGACAAGCTCTTCTACCTGGACTTGCCCGCGCAGGTCCAGGGTCGCCGGTGGTTCGCGTTCCCCAAGACGGCAAACCCCAAGGCCGGCGAGCAGGAGCAGACCGAAGGATCGGCTGGAATCCACGAAAATTACGTGATGGTGGCCGTTGACGAAGCCTCAGGGCTATCGGACGCCGAATTCCAACCGTTTGAATCCACGCTCACCGGCATGTGCAATTTCTTCGTGATGATTTTCAATCCGACAAGGGCCACGGGCTATGCCGTGCGCACCCACGAAGAAGATGCGCCGTATTGGGTGACGATGCGTTGGAACGCCGAGGACTCGGAGATCGGCAATAAGGCCGTGCAGGAACGGCTGCTGGAGAAGTATGGCCGAGACTCCAATCCCTACCGCATTCGGGTGTTGGGCCTGCCGCCGATCACGGACGCCCAGACGCTGATCCCGTGGGACTGGATTCAAGAAGCCAAGGAGCGCGAACTCGAAGGCTATGAGAACGAACTGCTGGTGAAGGGCGTGGACTGCGGTGCCGGGGGCGACAAGAGTATTATCGTGAGCCGACGCGGCTATTATGTCTACCCGATTCACCGCCTGGTGTCTCCGGATTCACAGGTCCTCACGAACTGGGTCGGGACAGACATCGACGCCGACCACCCCGATCAGGTCTACGTCGATACCGTCGGCATTGGCTGGGCCGTCGAGGGGCAACTCCGGCAACTCAAGGGGGCCGCGATCCAAGCCGCCGATGCGCGGCGCACCGCCGACCGCGACGACAAATATTTCAATAAACGTGCGGAGATGTATGACCGGGTCCGTGAAGCCTTCGAGCGTGGCGTCATCAGCATTCCCGACGATTCTGATCTCATCGATCAGTTGTCCGTCATACAGGTCGAATATGTGGGGTCGAAGATGAAGGTGCTCGACAAGAAGAAGTTGAAGAAGCTCATCAAGGACGGCCATAGTCCCGACGAAGCCGATGCCCTGGCCTTGACGTTCTACCGCGACCCCAGATTTCAGACCCGCGCCGTCGCGCGCACCCCGTCAAAGCCGATTCGGCGGGCGAGTCTCGCGGGTGATTGGTTCGCAGGGAGGTCGGCATGACCGAGCCCATTGCGGTCAACGATCCTCAACACCGCAAACTCCAAGAAGCCATTCTCACGCGCCTTGATCGCTCCCGGCGCCGGATGAAGGATCGCTACACGGCCTGGAACGACGCCGATGCCCTCTTGCGGTGCTATGTCGATAAGACCAAGGTGGACGATGACGGGATCAAGCAGTCGCCCTACGCCCGTGACATCGTGATTCCCTACAGCTATGCCGTGCAACAGATTTACCTGACGTACCTGATGGCGGTGTTTACGGCGAAAGAGCCGACGTTCCCCATCCAAGGGTATGGCCCGGAGGATTCAAAGTCTGCGGAGGCAGCCGAACACGTCTTAGCTTACCAGATGGATCGCATGACCGGGATGTTGATGCTCTATGCCTTCTTCCAGGACGTCCTTCGGTACGGGCTCGGCGTGATGAAGGTCACGTGGGAGGAGGAGCAGACGACCATCGTCAAACGGATGTCCGTGCCGGTACTACTGCAACCCCTATTGGGGGCTGAGCGGGTAAAGCATGAGACCGTCACAATGTATGCTGGGAATCGGATCACCCCGATCGACCCGTTTGCGTACTTTCCCGACCCCAGCGTGCCGCAGGGCCAGATTGAGCGCGCCGAATTTATTGGTCACCACATTACCCGTAATCTCTCGGATATTCGCCAACGCGCCCGTGATGGCGTCTACTGGCGGGAGAACGTCGAGAAGATCACGCCCTGGATGCAGCCAGCGACCGAGGGCGAGGAATCTAGGCGCGACGAATACCTGAAGATGACGACCGCCGATCAATCCCCGGCAGACGCCCTGGATCGAGGGGCCGTGCGGCTTGATGAACTCAATCTTATGCTGGTTCCCAAAGAATGGGGGCTCGGCGACGGTGAGAATCTTGAGGCATGGTGGCTGACGCTGGCGAATCGTGAGGTCCTGGTCCGCGCGGAACCCTCGATCTACCAGCATGGCAAGCTCAATTATGTGGTCGGAACCTTTGGGTACGATCCCCATGCGTTCCTCACGGATTCGCTCTCTGGTTTGATTGATGGCCTGCAAGCCGCGACTTCATGGCTGTATAATGCCCGGATGCAGAGCGTTCGCGCGACGATGAATCCCACGATGTTCATTGACCCCTCGATTTTTGAGATGGAGGATCTTGAACATCCCGAACCCGGCGGGTATATCCGGCTTAAACCGGAATACTACGGGCGCCCCGATGCGATCAGGCAGGGACAGGCCCCACTACAATTTACAGACGCTACAAGCCGTCACTTTGAAGACATGGCCTATCACCGGGAAATGATCCAGTTCATCACGGCAGCGACGGACCCGCAGGCCGGGGTGGAAACCCAGACGCGCCGAACTCTTGGCGAGGTCCAGAACATCCTCCTGCAAAGCGGCCGCCGCTTGCAACTCTTGGCCTCACAGTTAGCCGCACAAGCGATTCGCCCTTTGGGACGGATGATGCTTCAACACACTCAGCAACTCCTCCAGGCCCCGGTCTGGACCCGGATTTTGGGGTCGGCGAGTACCGAACTCATGGCGCGAGCACAGGGTGGCCTGCTCCAAGTCAGCCCCTATGATCTCCAGGGCATGTTTGACCTCAAGATTCAAGACGGGACGCTGCCGCCGGACCCCTCACGATTTGCCGAAGTCTGGAAGGAAATCTTTGTGAGTCTTGTGCAGAACCCGATGATTCTCCAGGCGTTCCAACAGCAGGGCAAGCAATTGCGCATCGACATGCTGTTCAAGCACGTTGTCGAAACGATGGGGGTCCGCAACTTCGATCAGTTTTTTGAAGTGGGTGTCCCGCAGGTGCAGCCCGATCAGCAGGTCATGGATCAGGTGAGGGCCGGGAATTACGTGCCGCCTGGGGCCGGGACGAACGGCGCGCCTGCCGGGACGGTCTGGCCCTCGGCCCCCATGGCTCAGACCCCGGAAATGGCGATGCAGAGCGGAGGGATGCCACAATGACCCCGCAGGATCGCGCGCGACTGATGCAGGGCCTCATGGAGCATGAGGGTTGGAAGGAATATGAACGCTCGATGCGCGAGTATGTCTGGAACATGATCGGGGCGACAGATCCTCAATTTCTGGCGGGCGTGAAGCACGCCATCCAGGTTCCGAAGCAGATCGTGTTGGCCGCTGAGGAGATGAAGCGGCGGGCATGAGCAAGCTCGCGGCGCTGGAAGATTGGATGCGGACCACGAAGTACACGGGCTCGGTGCTCGTGTCGGCAACCGACGGCGGGGTGCATGAGCACATCGTGCTGACTCCCCCGTCCAAAAAGGAGCGATTATGTCACCTGAAGACGGAACAGAACAAGTCACAGACGCCGGACCAGACCTAAGCGCGGAACTGAACGACATGCTGGGCGGGATGCCGAGCCCACTCGCAGAACCAGCGGCCACTCCGACTGCGGAAGGCGAGCCGGCACAGGAGACCCCCGCTCCTGAGCCGCCCGCACCAACAATGACGCCGCCGGGCGAAGAGTTTGACGTCGATGGCCGCAAGGTCACTAAAGACGCGCTGTTTCAGACCTATCGGCAGTTCAGTCATTTACAACAGCGACACCAGGAGGCCAAGCCGTATCTGGACCTCATGCAGGAGTTGAATCTTACCCCAGATCAAGTTCCGCAATTCCGGGCCTGGATTGCCGGGCAGTTGCAGCCGGCGGCTCCGGCGGCTCCGCCGACGCAGATGGAGACCCTTGAATCACAACCCTGGTATCAGGAGATTGCCGAGACCTTCCCGCAGTTCGCATCGACCCTGAAAGCCGAAATCATGGCCCGTCAGGCAGCGGAATCTCGATTCGCCAAGATTGAAGAATCGCTTACCGGTTTTACCTCTGCGATAGAGAATCGCCAGCGGCAGGAGCAGGCCGTGAACATCCTCAGCACGGCGGCCGACAACGTAAACAGTATGATGACGGACTTCCCGCGATTGCAGAACCCAGAGGTCCGGGGAGCGTTTTTGCGCTGGGTGTGGGATGAGCAGAAGCCCGGCGCGAAGATTGCCGACCCCAAGTATCTGCGCGGGATGTATTTGGTTTTCGACGAAGCGGCACTCGCCGAGCAGTGGGCGGCCAAGGCGTCAGCCAGCCAGACAGCCCATGCAGCGACCGTGGCCCGCGGGTTTGCGGAGACCGGGGCGCCACGCACAGCGACCGCGCCCAATGATAAACTCACCAAGGAATTGCAGGAGATGATGACCTACACGTAGCGAGTGGTGACTGTGCCGGACGGGCTGCTGCCACGCCGGACAGTCACAAACAAGTTTCAACACGGGCCGAGCGGATGCTACCCCCGCGTGACACGCGAAAGGAGTATCCGCAATGCCTGTACTCGGACTCAGAGGGTCCACCAGCTACGGGGCGGATGACCGCCCCAAATCATACCGCGATTTCATTTCCCACCTCGATCCCAACGGGGATGCGATTCTTACCGCCTTTACCTCCAAGCTCAAGAAGCAGCAGGTCGGCGACCCCGAACACAAGTGGTCGGAGAAAGATCAGCCGACTCTGCGCCTGACGGTCAACGGCGCGCAGACCTCCGGTGACACCACGATTGAAGTCAATGGCTCGCTGGCGAAAGCCGTTCGCGCTAGGGACTTGCTCTGGAATGAGCGCACCGACGAGAAGATCATGGTGTCGTCCGACCCCACACTGACGACCGAGATTGTTGTCACCCGTGGCGCGCTTGGCACCACAGCCGCAGCGATGGTCGACGGCGACGGCCTGACCGTCATTGGTCAGTCACTTACTGAAGATGCGGCCACCCCTACTGCCGTCAGTTATGACCCCACATGGAAGACCAACTACCTGGAGACCTTCAGAGAGTCGGTTGACCTGACCTTGATCGCCAAGGCCATGAAGCTGCGGTGGGGCAAGGCGAAGCCGGAACTCAAGAACGACGCCTTCAAGAAGATCACTCGGCGCATGGAGTTGGAATTTCTCCTCGGCACACCCAATGAGGACCTCACCGGCTCACAGCCCGCTCGCACGACTGGTGGCTTCAAACACTTCGTCACCACCAACGTGTGGGATGCTGGCGGGGCGCTCTCGAAGTCGGAACTCGACAGCTATTTGAAAGACATCTTTGCCTATGGATCTAAGGAGAAGCTGTACCTCTGTGGCTCGACACACGCAATGGTGTTGTCACAGATGGCTGAGAAGATGGGCACCATTCAGCTTGAACCCACCAAAGAGGGCGTGTTCGGCTTCAAGCTCCGCCGACTCATCACACCAGGCGGTGACTTGCTGATCTACAGCCATCCCCTGCTGTCCTCAAACCCCACCCTGACCTCGTGGGGCTTTGCGATCGACATGGACAAGGTCGGCTACATCTATGCGCCGGGGCTTGACCTCCAGTACTTGACGGATCGCCAGGCCAACGGCAAGACCGTGGAGACCGATGAATGGCTAGCCGTGTGCGGCCTGGAAATCATGCATGAGAAGGCCCACGGCATCATAAAGAACGTCACGTCATACGCACCGTAGAATCAACAACTTACAAGGAGTGGCGATATGGTTCGACGATGGTCTGCTGGGCTGGCGCTGAGTCTTGTCCTCGCCGTCAGCCTGTTTCCCTTGGTGGCAGGGGCCACCTTCTACCAGCAAGTCACCCTGAAAGCCTCCAGCGCAACCACCGCAACGGCGGCTTCGACGGGCGTGGATCTCGTCACGGCGGTCTATTCGACCGACAACCGACACGAGGGATCGACGGTGGCGATCTATCTCGACATTACGGCAGTCACGGGGACCAACCCGACCCTGGACGTGAAAATCCAGTGCAGCCCAGATAATACCACGTGGTTCGATCCGGCCTCGACCGCAGCGAACCGGGACAGCCTGGCCTTCGCGCAGAAGACCACGACCGGCACTGACGTAAAGCTGGTGCCGAACGTGGCCTGCCGATATATCCGGGAATATCATACGATCGGCGGAACAAGCACGCCGACCTTCACCTACAGCGTGAAAGCTGACATCATCGGCGGCGATCAACGGACGATCGCACCGTAACGAAGCATAACGAAAGGAGATATTCTGAATGAAGCGATTTAGTATCTTTCTGCTGGCGCTCCTGTCGATTCCCGCTATGGCGCTGGCGCAAGTCGATCCTATCGGGCAGCTCTACGGCGGCTATGTCGCCAATCCTGGGCCGACCTCCAGTCCGGCCTATAAGTTG
>SCQE01000097.1 GCA_004321915.1 Nitrospirota bacterium | reverse complement strand
CCTCATATCTGTCATCCTCGGGCTTGACCCGGGGATCCAGTATTTTCAAGATATTTCTGGATTCCCGCCTTCGCGGGAATGACAAATCATGTGGCATTGTAAATGTATTCCTTAGTAAGTAAGTCGACAAAGAGATTTAGTTATTTGAAAAATTCTAATAACTGAAAAGGAGCACACACAATGAAAGGGATAAGAGATACTTCAAGTGAAACGTATCGCCAGTTGATGGGGAACGGGTTAGGATATGAAATCCCGAAATTCCAGAGGGATTATTCGTGGGATACGGAGCACTGGGATGATTTGTGGCAAGACATGTACTCTTTAAACACGGATGAATATGAGCATTATATGGGCTACCTTGTTCTGCAGAGTTCGGATAATAAAAATTTTCAAGTAATTGACGGGCAACAAAGGCTTACCACTTTGAGCATTCTTGTCCTTGCGGTTTTAAAGTGTCTTCAGGAGTTGGCTGACAAGGGAATTGATGCAGAACAGAATATCAAACGCAAAGATGCATTAAGAAATAGTTATATAGGTTATCTTGATCCCGTAACCCTTATTTCAAAGAACAAGCTTAAACTGAATCGCAACAATGATGATTACTATAGGAACTACATGGCACCGCTGCAAAGTCTTCCCATCAGAAACGTCAATGTTTCTGAAAAACAAATGAGAGGCTGTTTTTTCTGGCTTTATGAAAGGATCAAAAGAACATATGCTACCGGTGAATCGCTGGCAGGATTTATAGATTCTATTGTAGATAAACTTTTTTTTACTGTGATCAAGGTTTCGGATGAATTAAATGCTTTTAAAGTCTTTGAAACACTGAATGCCAGAGGGGTAAAACTTTCATCATCGGACTTGCTAAAAAATTATTTATTTTCAGTGGTAGACGCTACAAGTCCGCATAGGTCAGAATTAGATGAAATGGAGCAATTGTGGAGTAAGGTGATAGGTAATCTTGGGAGTGAAAAGTTTCCCGAATTCCTTAGGCTTTATTGGAATAGTCTGAACAAAACAGTCAGAAAGAATGATCTGTTCAAGGCTATAAGGAAAGAAATTAAAACAAAAGGGGATGCTTTTTCACTGATTCGCGAGTTGAATAACAGCGCGGATGTATATATGGCCCTGCAAAATCCTGATGATGATCTTTGGAAGGGCAAGCAGGACATTTCAAATCACCTAAGGGAGCTAAAACTATTTCGAGTTAAACAGCCTTTTTCACTTCTTATGTCTGCTTACACCTCCTTAGAAGAATCCGAGTTTAAGCGTGTTCTAAGAGCGTGTTCTGTAATTTCATTCCGCTACAATGTTATTGGTGGACTAAATCCCAATGAACAGGAAAATGTTTATAACACAGTTGCTTTGAGCATCCGAAGAAACAAACAATTTAATATAGGCGATTTGAGAGATATTTACCCCGATGATGAGCGCTTTGAGAGTGAGTTTTCAAGCAAGACATTCAAAAGTACTCAGGGAAACCACAGAATCGCAAAATATATCTTTGCGGAAATAGAGAGGTACAAATATCATACTGATATTGATCAAGGCAGTGACCTTTACACTATTGAACACATACTCCCTGAAAGTTCTGGCGATGCATGGAATAATCTTGGATATGAGATCATTGAA
Source organism: Nitrospirota bacterium (assembly GCA_004321915.1). Classification (GTDB taxonomy): domain Bacteria; phylum Nitrospirota; class Thermodesulfovibrionia; order Thermodesulfovibrionales; family Dissulfurispiraceae; genus MYbin3. Next base: position 14,248 of record SCQE01000097.1, on the reverse strand, counting down.
AGATGCGTTTATCGTTTGGGAAACCTGACACTCTTGGAGAAAAGCTTGAATAAGGAGACAGGAATAGACGGCTTTACAGATAAAAAAGTTGTTTTTGCTAAAAGCAGTATCCAATTGACACGCTCAATAGCCAACTATTATAACGAGTGGAATGAAGAATCAATATCTGCAAGGCAAAAGAGATTAGCTGTTGAAGCCAAATCTATATGGCGTTTGCAGTTCTGATCGGTTTCTGAACTGAGCCGATAACCTTCGATCAATGAAAACCAACCTGAAAACCCTGTCCGCATCCGGATTTGCGGCATACATCGCAGAGGCCGGACTGCCGCAATACCGTGCAAAGCAGCTTCTGCACTGGATCTACGAAAAACATGCCGCGTCCATTCAGGACATCACCGAACTTTCAAAGGAGTTGAGAAACAGGCTTTCGGAGAAGGCATACATAGGAAATCTTTCCATCATAGACAGACGGACGTCAAAGGACGGCACCGAAAAATTTCTCTTCGGGCTCGAGGACGGCGAATCCATAGAGAGCGTTTTGATACCCGATGAGGACAGGCTGACGCTATGCATATCATCTCAGGTCGGCTGTGCCATGGGCTGCAGGTTCTGCCTGACCGGAACGATGGGGCTGAAGAGAAACCTCGCTCCATACGAAATAACCGACCAGATCATTAACGTGAGCAGGGCCGTAAAACCGAAGGTCATAACAAATATAGTTCTGATGGGCATGGGCGAGCCCCTTGCCAATTTCGACAATGTATGCGAGGCCTTGCAGCGGATGGCTGATCTAATGAAAATCTCGCCGAGGAGGATCACGCTTTCAACCTCCGGTCTTGCGCCTAAAATCCTCGAATTGCCGAAAAAAGGGCCGAGGGTCAATCTTGCAATCTCTCTGAATGCCACAACCGATGCAGTGCGGGACTACATAATGCCGGTGAACAAAACCTATCCTATCAGAAATCTGCTCGACGCATGCCGCAGGTTTCCGCTGCAGCAAAGAAGGCGGATCACCTTTGAATATGTGCTGCTGAAAGGCGTTAACGACTCTGTTGAAGACGCGCACAGGCTTGTAAAACTTTTAAAGGGGGTCCCTTCGAAGGTGAACCTTATCCCGTTTAATACCTTTGCAGGCTGCGAATTCGAGAGCCCTCCGGAAAAAACCGTGCGGAGCTTTCAGGAAGTTCTTGCCGCGGCAAATTTAACGGTACTGGTACGGAAGAGCAAAGGACAGGACATATTAGCGGCCTGCGGACAACTAAAGGCGAAATACGGCTAGGGTTTAAGATTTAGAGATACAGGCCATTTTGTTTTATGTATGCTGCAACCTTCGGTGGAACAAGCCCCCTGAGCGTTTTTTTATCTTTAATTCTTTTTCTTATTACCGTAGAGGATATGTCATAGGGCGTAACGCGGATTACCTGCGCTGTTCTGCCGCCTCTCAGGGCCAACTCGAAATGTTCCTGCTTCTTTTTTCCGGACCGTGCGGCCTCTGACAGGTAAGGCGATTTGTTGATATCCGAGATATCGAATCCGGGCCTTGTGACGATGATTAAATCTATCAGGGACACGATTTTATCCGGCTGTTTCCAGTTTGGCAGATCCAAGAACGCATCCGTTCCGAGCATGAAAAAAAGTTCGTCCTTCTGATGGAGGCGCAGCAGTCTGTTCAACGTATCGACGGTGTACGACTTGTCGCTTCTTGCGGTCTCGACGTCCGACACTTCGAAGCGGCCCTCTTCTGCGGCGATTGCGGCCATCCGGTAGCGGTGTCCGGCCTCGGCAATATCGTGGGATTTTAAAGGCGGGTTTCCGGAAGGTACGAATATGATCTTATCGAGACGGCATTTTCTTCTCGCCTCTCCGGCGGCCTTCAGGTGCCCGTAGTGAATGGGGTTGAAGGTCCCGCCGAAAATACCAAGACGCAAAAAAAGTGTCCTCTACGATCCGATGCCCATTTTCTGGAGCGCGTCATCCCCCCTAGATGTGAGCTGGGGGGCCTCTTCAGGAAGATAAAGCATGACCCCGCCCTTGACCGGCCTTATGACGATCTTTTTTTCGTTCGCAAGCGCGGTGGTGACTTTAATAGGGTCTTGGCCTTCAAAGCGTTTTTTAAAAGCCTCGTTAAAGCCCGAATAAACGGTGTGAATGCCTTTGTAGTTGCCCTTTCTGAGCGTGACTATCGCTTTCTTGATGAACTCTTCAGGACTGATATTTACGGAAGGGTCGAGTTTCAGCTGCTGGAGCGCGTCATCTCCCCTAGATGTGAATGTGGGGGCCTCTTCAGGAAGATAAAGCATTACTCCGCCGCGCACCGGTCTGATAACGATCTTGCCCTCGGTTGCAAGTTGGGTGGTCACCTTGATAGGGTCTTCGTTGGCGAAATGTTTTTTAAAAGCCTCGTTGAAGCCCGAATAGACGGTGTGAATGCCTTTGTAGTTGCCCTTTCTGAGCGTAACTATCGCCTTTTTGATGAACTCTTCCTTGGTAAGATTTTCTGCCATAACTCCCCCTTTAAGTTGGTCTGGTTTATTCTCTGAGCTGACCGCTTCCGAGCACGATAAACTTGGTGCAGGTCAGTTCTTCAAGTCCCATGGGTCCGCGCGCATGAATCTTGTCGGTGGATATGCCTATTTCGGCGCCGAGTCCGAACTGAAACCCGTCATTCAATCTTGTGGAGGCATTCACAAGGACTGCCGAAGAATCCACCTCTCTTAAAAAACGCATGGCTTTTTCGTAGCTCGCAGTGACTATCGAGTCGGAATGGGCTGAACTGTAGGTCGCGATATGCTCTATCGCCTCGTCCATGTCCGCCACAATTTTCACATTCATCACAAGCGCCAAATATTCGTTGTGAAAGTCTTCGTCCGATGCTTTTTTCAGGTCCGGATATTTCGCCGTAGTTTTTGCGCAGCCCCTGAGCTCGACGCCCGCATCTTTGAACCGTTTGACGGCTTCGGGCAAAAACCTGTCCGCAATCGCCTCGTCGACGAGCATGGTTTCCATGGCGTTGCAGGTCCCGGGTCTCTGCACCTTTGCGTTAAAACAGATGTCCTCGGCCATCTTCAGGTCCGCGTCCCTGTCAACGAACACATGGCATACGCCCTTGTAATGCTTGAGCACAGGAATGCGCGAATTTTCAGTAACGGTCCTTATCAGCCCCTCGCCTCCGCGTGGAATTATCAGGTCTATAATGCCTTCAAGCTTGAGCATTTCGTTTACCGCTTCCCTGTCGGGTATGTCTATGAAAGTTATCGCCCCCTCATGGATACCGTGGGCCTTCGAGACTTCCCTGAGTATCTCGACTATCGCCTTGTTTGAATTTATGGCTTCGGAACCGCCGCGCAGTATCACGGCGTTGCCCGCCTTCAGGCAGAGGCTTGTCGCGTCCGCCGTGACATTCGGACGCGCTTCGTAGATGATGCCTATTGTTCCGATGGGCACGCGCATTTTGCCTACGGTCATCCCGTTCGGTCTCTGCCACATCCTGAGCACTTCGCCTACAGGGTCCGGAAGCTGTGCCACCTCCAGAAGCCCTTCAGACATTTCGGCCACACGTTTTTCATTCAGAGTAAGCCTGTCTATCATCGCCGGCGAAAGGCCCTTGCCCTTTGCGTATTCTATATCTTTCTGGTTTGCGGCTATCAGTTCCGCGGTTTTGTCTTTAAGCGCTTCGGCCATTTTTGTAAGGACGAGATTTTTTTTTGCGGACGATGCCTTGGCAAGGCTTTTTGCTCCAAGACGCGCTTCCTTGGCCTTGCCCAGTATTAAGTCTTTGATCTCCATTAAGCCTCCGAATCTTTTATATCCTATAAATTATCCTTAAAATGCGCTTGAAAAGCAACACTTTTTTTAGAAGGTCTTTTTTTGGGCTTAAAAGGCTGTGTTATAATTACTGCTATGGCTATTCTGGAAATCAGGAAATATCCGGACGAAGTGCTCAAAAAAAAGGCCCTGCAGGTCGAAAAAGTGAACGACAAAGTGCGTAAGCTTATTGACGATATGATAGAGACAATGCATGCTGCGCCGGGCGTCGGACTTGCCGCCCCTCAGGTCGGCGTCTCGAAAAAAATCATAGTGATCGATATCAGTTCGAAGGAAGAGCAGTTCCCGCTTATCGTTCTTATCAATCCTGAGATCACGGACACGGACGGATTGGTAAGCTCCGATGAGGGATGCCTTAGCCTGCCTAAATATAACACGGTCGTAAAGAGGGCAGAGAAGGTTGTTGTTAAAGGGCTTGACAGGGAAGGCAGGGTGGTTGTCATAGAAGCCGACGGTCTTTTGGCAAGGGCCTTACAACACGAGATAGACCATCTTGACGGGCTTTTGCTTATAGACCGGATAAGTTCCATCAAAAGGGAATTTTTCAAGAAACGCTTTCAGAAAGTTTTGGCCAATGCGGCCAGAGAATAGCCCGCAGAGATGTCCGTAATCTTTTTCGGAACGCCCGATTTTGCGGTCCCTTCTCTTCAGGCGCTGCTCGACTCGGGAGAGGATGTAAGACTCGTTGTTACACAACCGGACAAGCTGAAGGGCAGGGGGCATAAACTTTCGGTCCCGCCGGTCAAACAACTTGCGCTCGCAAACGGGACCGAAGTTGTTCAGCCCGAAAGCATCCGCACCGACGAGTTTGCCGGGAAACTTTCTTTGATCGCTCCTGAGTTTATAATCGTTGTCGCTTACGGAAAGATCCTGCCGCGCAGAATACTTGATATTCCGCAAAGGGGGTGCGTGAATGTGCATGCCTCGCTTCTGCCCAAATACCGGGGGGCCGCGCCTATACAATGGGCCCTGATAAACGGCGAAAGCGTTACAGGCGTGACAACGATGCTTATGGACGAAGGCCTCGACAGCGGAGATGTTCTCTTGCAGAGGGAAGAGGAAATAAGGGAATACGACAATGCCGCTACTCTTTTTGAAAGGTTGTCGAAACTCGGCGGGCAGCTTATAGTCGAGACTGTCAACCGCATGCGGAAGGGGACGGCAAACCCGGTCCTACAAAACGGAGAGCCGACTTATGCCCCCCCGCTTAAAAAAGAGGACGGCAGGATTGACTGGAACAAATCCGCTAAAGGCCTTGAATGTCTCATCAGGGGCGTGACCCCGTGGCCTTCCGCCTTCTGTTATTTCGATAAAGAGAGGATAAAGATTCTAAAAGCAAGTCAACAGCCGACAGCCGGCAGTCGGCAGTCATCAGTCCCCGGCAGGCTTCAGCAAAGACCTTCAGGAGAACTGGCAGTTGAGACAGGGGAAGGCCTGCTGCTCATAGAGGAGCTTCAGCCCGAAGGCAAAAAAGCTATGTCAGGTAAAGCGTTTGCAGCGGGCAGAAGAATAACCGGGGAAAAATTTTTTTCGTGATTGCGGCCGAAGGTTTTGTTTCAAAAGGATGATTCTGCAAAAGACGATAAAGTATAATACTGAAATTTATTTTAGGAGAAACGCCGATGGATAAGATATTAAAAAAAGTCGAAGAGCTGGCTTTGCTGCATGACAAGATAAGTCCGAAAGTCATCAAGGAAAAAAATATAAAACTGGGGTTGAGAAACGAGGACGGGACAGGCGTGTTCGTAGGCATTACGAGCAAGGGGCAGGTGATCGGATACGAGAAGATCATAAGCGGTGACGGCTCGGAAAAGGTGCAGCCCATAAATGGAAAGCTCTACTACTGCGGATACGATGTCGGCGATCTGGTGGACGGGAAACAAGGGAAAAACAGATTTGGTTTTGAAGAGACCATATACCTTCTGCTGACCGGAGAGCTTCCTGCGCAGGAAGATTTGTACAGCTTTTCGAAAGCGTTGGGCAAGAGGCGGGCTCTTCCCAAAGAGGTCAAAGAGATGATCCTCAAAAGACCTCTGCATGACGACCAGATGGGGTCGCTGCATACCATAGTCTCGGCAATGCATCTGTTCGACAAGAACCCCAACTCTACGGACATAAAAGACGTTACGAGACAATGCATAGACCTGATAGCAAAATTCCCGACGATAATAGCCTACAACTATCAAACCTCGATGATGCAGAAGAAAGACCTTAAAAAATTCAAAGAGCCTGAGCCAAGCTTCAGTACGGCAGAAAATTTCCTCTATATGCTTTCGGGGAGGAAGCCTGAAGCGTTCGTGTCCGATCTGTTCGACACGATGCTGATATTTCATGCAGAACACGGCGGAGGCAATAATTCGACCTTTTCGACGAGGTGCGTATCTTCTTCAGGGGCCAACACCTACATGGCGATATGCGCCGGCATCGGTTCTCTTTCCGGGCACCTGCACGGGGGCGCAAGCGAGGCTGTGGTCAAGATGATCAGCGACGTTAAGAACAAGGTCAGAGATTGGGAAGATGATGAAGAGATCGCCGCTTATCTCAGGATGCTTCTGGACAAAAAGACAGGGGACAAGACCGGAAAAATTTACGGGTTGGGGCACGCTGTTTACACCATGTCCGACCCCCGTGCGGTTTTTCTTGAAGAAAAGGCCGCCGACCTTGCGAAAATAGCAGGAAGAGAAAAAGAGTTCGCCCTTTACAGAAAAATCGCCGCAATAGCGCCCCAGCTTGTCAAAGACAAGAAAGGCAAGGTTGTATGCACAAATGTCGATTTTTACTCGGGCTTTGTTTACCAATGCATGGGCATACCTCAGGAGCTCTTTACCCCTATATTTGCGATGGCAAGGGTGGCGGGATGGGCGGCCCATAGGATCGAGGAGATAGTTCAGGGCAGAATTATAAGGCCTTCATACCTTTCGTCCTTAAAGGGGAAAAAGAACTATACTGTTTTGACTGACAGATGAGGGATCAGCTTATTTTGAACGCTATCTCCCTGACCTTGTTCTCTTTGATCGAAAACGCCTTGACTTCAGGACGTTCCCGCATAAGGCTGACTATCACATAAGCGGCGTTGTCATAAAACGCAAGGCCCACGTCTTTTGCCGAGGGAAAGGCCTCGGATGCCGGATGGGAATGGAATATCGCAAGCATCGATAGGCCGTTGTTTCGCATATCTTTCATGGCCGCAAACTGTTCAGCCGGGTCCATGAAATAGCTGACGGGCGAAGGTTCCGTATTGGACATACCGTATAGTTTCGAAACCTTGGAACCGGTCCCGGCCAGAATCCCGCAAGCCTCGTCAGGCAGCCCCGCTTTACAGTGGGCCATCATTTCGTCGAAGATTAAAGATGGTATTGTCAGCATTGTTCAGAGAGCTTGAAAAGCGTTTATAATTCCTGTTAGTATATTCATCTTAAGCCGAAGTGGTGGAACTGGCAGACACGCACGTTTGAGGGGCGTGTGGGGAAACCCATGCGGGTTCGAGTCCCGCCTTCGGCACCATTTAAAAGTCCGAAAAGGAAAAATAAGCATTTTAAAAAGAGGGGAACGGCTCAAGCCGTTCCCCTCTTTTTATTGAGTTTAGACTTTAAAACCGGCCACAATTCTCTGCAGGTCCGAAGAGAGTCGCGCCAAGTCCGACGCGGATTGCGCTATCTGTTCCGAACTGGACGAAGTTTCTTTGGATACGTCCGCAATGGTTTCGATGTCCTTGCTTATGGTTTCGGATACGGTTGACATCTCTTCCGTGGCTGAGGCTATCTGGTGGATCATCGTCTTAAGCCCCTCGATACTTCCGACTATCGTATTTAAAGCCGCTCCCGCTTTAGAGGCCTCGTCAACGCCTGCCATTACCTTGTCCGATGCCTGCTCCATAGAGCCGAGCGCCTGTTCGACCTCTGTCTGGATTGCGCCTATCATGTCGCTTATTTCGGACGTGGCCTTAGCGGTCCTTTCTGCAAGTTTCCTGACCTCGTCGGCAACAACAGCGAAGCCGCGGCCCTGCTCGCCCGCTCTGGCAGCCTCGATTGCCGCGTTCAGCGCAAGAAGGTTGGTCTGGTCGGCAATATCTTTGATAACGCCCACTATCTCGCCAATCTGTTTGGAACGGTCACCCAGAGAAACCATTACGGCCGACAGGTCGGAGACCGTTTTTGCTATATCCTGAACTTCGCTTATTGTCTTGTTCACAACCACTTCTCCGTCATGGGCCGAGCCGAGGGTGTCGTTTGCCGAGCCCGAAATTTCGGATGCGTTTTTGGCAATGTCTATTACGGTCTGTGACATTTCTTCGGACGCTGTTGCTATCTGTGACGATCTGCCGGACTGCTCTGCGACCCCTCTGGACATCTGTTCGGAGCTGGCGCTGAGCTGTTCACTCGCCGAAGCAACGCTGTCGGCCGAGGTTTTAATGGTGGCGATCATCTGTTTTAGATTGCCTATCATGCTTTTTATTGACGACATGAGCTGGCCTACCTCATCCGTGCTCGTAGATTCAATGCTCACGGTCATATCTTTTTGTGCTATGCGTTCCATAGCGTTAACGCCTACATGCAGAGGTTTTGTGATACTGCCTATGATCCACCACGCAAAAGAGAAGGTGAGGGCCAATCCTAAAACAATCGCCGCTATCGAAACGTTCCGGGCAATTACATAGGTCCGGGTATCGTCATCGAACTCTTCTTTTGCTTCATCGAGCATGAACTTGATCAGTGCGTCCGTAGCGTCTGCGAGTTTGGGGAAGAACGGACTTATGAATTCCTGATTTATCTTCTTTGCCTCGTCGATCCTGCCTTCGCGTAAGGCCGCAATTATAGGGACAAGTCCTTTGTCACGGAATTCCTTTCTCAGCTCGGCAAATTTTTCGGCAAGCTTTTTTTCTTCCGGGACCTGAGGGACCAACATGTACGCCTGCCATTCTTTATTGATGTTTTCGATGTTCTCTTCTATACGGGGAACTCTTTTTTTAATCTCTTCGGCTGTAGGATTCAAGAGTATCTGTCCTATTTCGATGCGGTTGCGAAGGTTACATCGGATTATACGGTCAAAGCGGGCCAAGGGTGTCAGGTTCTCTTCGTATAAAGCATGCAGCCCGTGATTTGCCTTGGATGCGGCGTTCAGTCCAATGCCGCCCACAATAATCAACAAAACCGCGCTTAACGCAACGAGCGCATAGAGCCTTGCCCCGATCTTCATATTTTTAAACATATTGCCTCCTCGACAAATTTCCGTTTTGGGTTTTCAGTTGTTAGGCTAAGGCGGTTTGGTTTCTTTTGATTAATATTTTTCTTCGGTCCACATGCTTATATCAAAGCGCATTACCTTGTTTCTTCCGGCCTCTTTGGCTTTGTATAGGGCAACGTCCGCATATTTGATCGCTTCCCAGAAGTTCTGGGTGTCGTTCGGGAACTCGCTGACCCCGATGCTTATGGTTTTCTGGATGTATCCGCCGGCCATTTTGATCTTGGCGTCCTGAATTATTTCCCTGATCTTGTCGCCGACACCGAAAGAATCACCGGATTTGATATCCACCAGCAGGACAAGAAATTCCTCGCCGCCGAAACGAATCACGATGTCCGAACTTCTTACCCCTTTTCTGATATTGTTCGCTGTTTCTTTCAGCACCATGTCTCCGACATCGTGTCCGTAAACATCGTTCGTCTGCTTGAAGAAATCCAAGTCGCACATCAGCAGTCCCAATGTGGTGCCCCTTCTTAAAAGTCCTGCAACGAGGTTTTCAAAGCTTTCTTCTAGGAAGCGCCTGTTATAAAAACCTGTCAGCACGTCCTTTACGGCCGAATCTTTCAGGGTGCGCATCAACCGTTTGGCTTCCAGCACAGGCTGGACTTCCGTGATATATTGTTCCGCCCGCGAAATCTTGTTTTTCAGGTCGACGACCTCGCACCTTTCGGGCTTGTCGCAAACAATCTGTACCACTCCGCCCACAGCGCCGCCGATTATTATGGGAACGCAGACATGGGAGTTTATCCTGTTGTCATTGAAATATTTGCAGACCTGCGGGTAATCGATCGATGAAACTATATGTCCTGTCCGTTTGGCCCTGCAGAGTTCGCAATCGAGCTGGATCTCTCGCTTGCAGTTCAACTCAAGCCCTTCGGCCTCGGGCGGGTAAACGACCCGCATGGCGTTTTTGCTGTTGGTGACTTCGTAGATGACAAAATTTTCTATCTTCAGGTACTCGACAAAGACCCTGCCTAACCGCAGGTAGATGTCTCCCATGGTCTCGTCTTCCTCGATGACCTTTTTGAAGGACGTGACATGGCTTATCGTATCCATAAGTTTATTGAATTCCTGCGAGAGTTCGCCGAGCTCGTCCGTTGTGTTCACAGCCAGTTTTCTCGTAAGATCGAGTTCTCCGCTTGCCAGAGACCGTATCTGGTTTATAAGGTTCTGTATAGGATGAGACAGAGCGGCCGAAATGCGGGCGCCGAAAAATATCGAAAGCCCGAGAGAGAGAACGAAAACGAACACGGTAAGCAATGTAAAGAACCGGAACATGGTCTGGAGCATTTCTTTAAAGCTTTGCCATTCTTTGTCTAGGCTGTTGGTATACTCGTTGATTATGGTGACCGAATCGCGTGTGAGGGCGTCATATTCCTCAAGCTCTGCCAAAGAGGCTTCGCCCGCCTTGGCCCTGAACCGGGATTCCGCTATTTTTTCGATAAGTTTTTCGAGTTCGACAACCTTGGTCGAGATGTCTTTTATGAGTTCGATCTTTACAGGGTCCGTTACCGCAACGACCCTGAATTCGGCATAGAATTGTCCTGTGCCCCGCGAGTAGTCCTTGATCTGTCCGCCGTTTAAAAGCACGTTTAGATATGAACGGCAATCCTCTATCCTGCTCATCGCCTTTAGCCGGTTGTTGTTCACCTTGTCCATGTCTTTTGAGAGCAATATCTTATGGGCGGAGATGCTGGCGCCGCGGATCTTTCTTATCAGGATGTGGCCCACTTTTTGCTGGGGCTCTATTACATCCACCATGCGTTTGGAAACCTTATTGACCTGATACATGGTGATCATGCCTATGGCCGCAATGACCACGAGCCAGAAGGCGGTGCCTACCGAGAAGGACATGAACTTCTGCCTGATCGGCAGGTCTTTAAACGTGAGCATATTTAGCAGCTTTATAGAAAGGTATGAAAGCCTGCTGTGTTTCTTTATCATCCGTCTATTATACTTCTGCTCATTGCGGCGGTCAATACTTTGTACTGGCCTTTGTGCGGGCCTCGAAAAATTCGATTATTGTATGTTGTCATTCAATAAGATTCTTTTCTCGGGGCGGTTTTGCGAAACAGCGGGGTCAGCCTAAAAGTTCTTCGATTTTTTTACCGATATCTTGGGAAGACATTATGGCTGTGCCTATCAGCACCGCATCAACGTTTGCTTTTTCGAGCAGTCTAACGTCATCGCGTCCTTTGATGCCGCTTTCGGCCACAACCGTAATCCCTGCCGGTATTTGGGCCTTAAGTCTGAAGGTGGTCGAAAGATCTATTTTTAGGGTCTTGAGGTCCCTGTTGTTGATCCCGATTATCGGCGTCTTTATCAAAAATGCCGTCTCAAGCTCATCTTCGTTATGGACCTCAAACAAAACGGACAAACCGGTTTCATGCGCAAGGCAGAGATATTCAGCCGCTTGCCCTCTTTCCAAGACAGAAGCCATTAACAGTATTGCGTCTGCATGATTTGCCCTAGCTTCGTATATCTGATAGGCGTCAAAGATAAAGTCTTTGCGGAGCGCCGGAAGGGATGAAACGTTTTTCACTGCTGCGATATACGACAGATGGCCTTGAAAATAGTCTTCTTCTGTAAGGACCGAGATTGCGCTTGCGCCCTTCTCCTCATATATCGAAGCTATATGGGCCGGTTCGAAATCCTTTCTGATAAGCCCTTTTGAAGGCGATGCTTTTTTTAATTCTGCTATCAGCCTTATCCTGCCGTCCTGCTTTCTGATCGCTGCGGCAAAATCGAGGGACGGCTTAATGTCGGACAAACGGCTTTTCAGGTCTGCAAACGGCATACGACGTTTCGCATCGGCAAGGCGTTCCTGCTTCTTCTTAAGTATCTCCGCAAGTATGCTCATGCTACTTTTCCCCTTTAATATCTTTCTGAACAACCCTGTATTGTTCCAGAACCGTGTTGTTTGCCGGAACGGCATTGACTGTTGTATTACCCGTATTTTTTTCAACGGTGACCTCAACGGAAGGCTGTTTTTTTGCGTCTGAATAGCGCGCGCAAAAAGCGGCCGCAGTTTTGATCTCATCTTCTTCCGCTCCGCCGCATATGATTGTTATCGGGCTTCCTACCCCTTCGACCCACAGCAAAACATCGCCGGTGTCTCTAAGGGACTGAAGTGTTTCGTTCTCTTTTTCGTCCCGGCCTACAACTATTTTTAATCCTGAAGGCAGGCGGAAATGCCTGCCTAAACGCAGTAGGTTTATGTCTTTGATAGATGGTGTTTCGTTGTGTTCGAGCAGTTCGTGCAGCCTATATGAATAAAGCGGGTCGGTCAAAAGGCATCCGCCGGCCGGGGCTGGATATTCGGTCAACCCCAACTCTTTTGCAAGCGCTATCTGGGGTTTTCTCGATCTGCCGTGAAATCCGTACAGCCGTTCCCTGTCGACAAGACCCGTTTGTTCGGCAATGGTCAAGGGCAGATGTTTCGCGCTCAACGGCCTGAGCACATAACCCTTTAATCCCGCCTCTCTGTCTATTTTCGGGAAAGTGTCTCTTCTCTGGCTCATCGGTCTCTGGTATAAAACTTCTCCGGTTATTATAAAGTCGGCGCCGGTCATAAGCATAAATTCTTTTACCTCTTTCAGCATGAGGATCCGGCAATCGATGCAGGGGTTCATGTTTTTGCCGTGGCCGAATTTCGGATTTTTGACTATATCGATAAATTTGTCTGCGAGATGGCAGAGTTTTACTGTGAACCCGAACTTTTCGGCAGCGGAAAACGGGTCTTTGGAGCATGACGATTTGTCCGAGATGTCACAACCGAAATGGTTCAAAAACGTGACGGCGGTCACCTCTATACCCTGTTTCATTGCGACGAGTATTGCGAGCGTACTGTCGAGTCCGCCTGAATATAGTGCGATGGCTTTGGGCATAAATTTTTATCGGTAAAACTTATTGGCCGTCTGTTGAATGAAGCGAGGCTATTAATTTTTCGGGTGTTGCAACCGCGGTGCCTACCTCGCCGACTACAATCCCCGCAGCATGGTTCGCTATCACCGCAGCGTCTTTAAGAGAAGCTCCTGCGCAATGGGCAAGTGTGAAAGCCGCTATCGCGGTATCTCCAGCACCGGTCACATCAAAAACTTTCTGCGCAACCGTAGGAATATGCGTAACTTTTATTTTTTTAGTCGGCTCACTCTTCTCGAAAAGGCTCATCCCGCCTTCGCCGCGAGTAATGAGAAGCGACTTTATCGCGAGCCTGTTTATAATTGTCTGCCCTGCTTTGATGAGGCTTTCGTTGTCTTTGATATCGATGCCGGAACCTTGAGATGCCTCATGCAGGTTCGGTGTAATGATCGAAACATGCTTATAAAAATGAAAATGTCCGACTTTGGGATCAACCGCCACGAAAATATTGCGTTGCTTGGCGTACTTTACAACGGTCTTTATCAGCGATGCGGAAATAACGCCTTTGTGATAATCCGAAATAATAATTCCGTCATGCTCGGGAACGGCTTTTTTAAGGTATGCCATCATAATTTCAAGATTTTTCCCATCAAGCCTTTTCCTGTCTTCCCAGTCAAACCGTACAACCTGTTGGCTGTGGGCTATGACACGCGTTTTTATCGTCGTAGGTCTTTTGTCTTCCACGACGCCGTCACAGCAAATGCCCTTTTGCCCGAACAGTTCCCTCATTACTTTCCCCGCCCCGTCCCGTCCTACTATGCCGGCAATAGAAACGGAACCGCCGAGCGCCTTTATGTTGTTTGCAACGTTTGCGGACCCTCCGAGCAGGTTTGTCTCGTTGACCACTTCGACTATAGGCACAGGGGCTTCCGGCGATATTCTGTTGACCCTGCCCAAGACGTAGCGGTCAAGTATCAGGTCTCCGATAATTAGTATGCGCTTATTTTTGAACGAGCCGATTATTTTTGTAAAATTCATCTTTCCACAATAACTTATCATTACTTGAAGTTTCAAGTTATGGCGAAGCAACAAAATTTGTCCATCAGGCTTGACAAACAAAGTTTATATAGGTTAGTTTATCCCTCGTTCTTTGAAAACAGCTAAATACGTGCGTGCGTGAACAGTCAGTTTCAGATTTTAAAGTCTATAGGAAAACTCATGAGAGTTTGATCCTGGCTCAGAACGAACGCTGGCGGCGTGCCTAACACATGCAAGTCGAACGGGCCGGTGCGGAGCACCGGGGCTCTGAATTTCAAATCTC
>SCQE01000096.1 GCA_004321915.1 Nitrospirota bacterium | reverse complement strand
ACACCAAACCATTCATGCTGCCTTCCGTTCAGCATAGAATTTTTGTTTATAAGCTGCTGGTGATAGAAACCCCAGCTTTGCTTGTATGCGCTGCCGATTGTAGAAAATCTCAATATACTCGGTAATGTCCTGTACGGCCTCCTGTCTGCTCTTATAGCGACGATAGTGAACAAGCTCCTGCTTGAGCGTTCCCCAGAAGCTCTCCATCGGCGCATTGTCATAACAGTTCCCTTTTCCGCTCATTGATACTTCCATCTCAAACTGTTTCAGAAGTTTCCCATACTCATAAGAGCAGTACTGGCTGCCGCGGTCTGAATGGTGAATCAGCCCGTCACCCAGACCGTTTGCTGCCACAGCTCTGAACAGAGATTCGCTGACCAGACTTTTTGTCAGTCTCTCTCCCATTGCATATCCTACGATCTCCTTTGTGAAAAGGTCTTTGTGCCCGGCCAGATACAGCCAGCCTTCCTCTGTCGGGATATAGGTTATGTCTGTTACATAAACCTGCTTCGGCTCCGTTGCTTCAAACTGCTGCTGTAATATGTTCTCCGCTACAGGCAGCGAATGCTTCGAGTCGGTTGTCACCTTGAATTTCTTCGCCTGTTTACAGCGGATGCCAAGCTTTCTCCGAATCCTTTTGATCCGACAAACACCAGCCCTAACACCGTGCGCCGCAAGCTCATGCTGCAGGCGCTCAGGGCCATATGTCTGCCGTGTGCGGTTATGCGCTGCAATGATCTCCACCTCCAGCCGCGCCTCCTCTTTGGCCCGTTTCGACAGCGGCCTCTTAAGCCATGCGTAGTATCCGCTTGTGGATACACTCAATACACGGCTCATCACGGGTATAGGATATTGAAGCCGCATATCTCTCATCCACGCGTACCGGGCAGCGACTCCTTCGCAAAGTACGCGGCTGCTTTTTTTAATATGTCGCGCTCCATTTTCATTTCCGCCAGTTCTCTTTTAAGCCTGTAATTCTCTATCTCTACCTCGGTTAGCGGCCTCTGCGTCTTGCCCACTTCTGAGAGCTTACCGGCTTTATATGCCTTGACCCAGTTCCCTAAGGTCGATGGCGGCAACGACAATCGCCGGGCTGCCTCTGGTAATGATATGTTTCCATCTGATACCATTTTTACTGCCTCTTCTCTGAACTCCTTTGTGTATCTTCCTTGCGGTATCCCTGTCTTTTTCATACTGAACACCTCCGTCTTTTATTTTATCTGACTTTGGTGTCCACTTTTTCTATCCTACCTCAGTTACCAAGAGATGTGCTTTGAAAATGGTATAGACCAAGGGGATTAAGATATTTCGCTTGGAAAACACAATTTGGTTTATAATAAAAGCCAACGATGGAAACAAAAGCAATAATAATAGATGTTCTTGAAAGTTTATGGCCCAAAAACAAGGCAAAAGGTCTGTTAGCACAAGCCGTATTAATGCAGGAAGTCAATAAAGGTGTTTTTGGAGAAGACGCCGGAGAAAAAATATTTTCCGGTTGCTGGCTTTTAGCCCCGAAGAGCACTGATTTTTATAAATTCAGATTCTGTTTTTTTGTGCATCCGTCTGTTTTAAAACTCAACGATTCTGATATTGCTCCTAAATCAATTCTTGGTGACAAATACAGGCCTTTTCATGCTATTGCTGAATTTATGGATAATGCAGGCATTGGCACGGTCTATGCCGTTCCAACGACCGATGATGGGAAACTTCCATTTCAAGATTTAAAAATTCGCAATTTTTCAGGGCTTACATGGCATCTGTTCTCTTTTTCAAATGGAGAATTTATTTCGCGGGAAGCACAAGATTTTTTTACACGATGGGACGGCAATAGAGGAAGGGCGTCTTCCGGAACAGAATGGGATTTGCAAACAAAAAATAAAATAACAGACCTTAGCGAGCCGATATTAACAGAACTTCTGCTAAATGAACTCTTCTATTCAGGCTTTGTCAAAACAATTCTTCGCAAGCCGCTTAATGACCCTTATGATGTTGACTCATTTCTTATAAGCATTTCGCAAAAGCATATTTTCCCGATGGAAATTAAGGAGAAATTTCCCGCACAAAACAGCAGGGATAAATTTTTCGGGATAGATGCAGGCAGGATTATGATGTTGCTAAGGGTATGTCTGCCTAATGACGCAAATTCGGTTTATCTTATCAGGGAACTTGATGAATCAGGGAAGTTTATTGGATGGAAGTATATGACTCTAAGCGATATTGTTATGACTTCAAGCTGGAACCTTCAGGCAGGCGGCCCCGGAATGGGTGGGCAGAGCACTCAGACAATACGCCTGCCTTATGATCATTTTAAAGACTTTACTGCCAGCGAGATTACAGAAGATAATCTTAAAAATATCGGCAATCTGCCCAAAGATGTTAAAACGATTGCCCGGCAATTTGGGACAGAGCTTTTGTCAAAATTCTATCGTTAGCCTATGGGGAATACACTCTCTAAAAACAGCCTGACTTTTACTGACTTGTTTGCTGGTATCGGCGGAATAAGGCTTGCATTTGAGAAAGCAGGCTGCAAATGTGTTTTCTCTTCCGAATGGAACAAGTATGCTCAGGAAACTTATTGCTCTAATTTCGGGGATACGCCTGTAGGTGATATTCGCGATATATCTTCTGCAGAACTGCCGGAATTCAATATATTATGTGCGGGCTTTCCATGTCAGCCATTTTCTATCGCAGGTGTTTCAAAGAAAAAAAGTCTGGACAAGCCGCATGGTTTTGAGGATGAAACTCAGGGAACTTTATTTTATGAAATAATACGAATACTAAAAGATAAGAAACCGGATGCTTTTTTTCTTGAGAATGTGAAAAACCTTGAACGACATGACAAAGGCAAGACATTTGAAATTATAAAAGGCGCGATAGAAGAAGCAGGCTATTCCTTTTTCTATAAAGTTATTAATGCAAACATTCTTGTCCCACAGAACAGAGAACGCATCTATATGGTTGGTTTTAAAAATCCTGCCATTCATTTCAGATTCCCTGATATTCCTGATGCAAAACCTGTTGTGAGAAGTATTCTCGAAGAAAATTTTTCTGACAAATACACATTAACAGACCATCTCTGGCAGTACCTTAGAGACTATGCAGAGAAGCACAGGCAAAAGGGGAACGGCTTTGGTTTTGGTCTTGTTAATCTGAACAGCTATTCAAGAACATTGTCAGCGAGATACTACAAAGATGGCAGTGAAATTCTTATCCCACAGAAAAACAAAAATCCGAGACGCCTGACCCCAAGAGAATGTGCAAGGCTTCAGGGATTCCCGGATACATTTAAAATACCTGTTTCCGATACGCAGGCTTATAAACAGTTCGGAAACAGTGTTGCCGTTCCGGTTGTGGAATTTCTTGCAAAGGCATTAGTTAAAACCTTAGTTGAAAAGCCTGCAAATCGCTTTCAATCAGCTTATTGCGCGACTCCCAAACAATCTGCTTTACCGTTTTAAGCGAACCACTCAGGAAGAATCAGAACGTGGTAAATTTTATCGAGGGGAAAGGAACTACGACAATTCTACGACAGTCGGGGTAAAAGAAAAAGGGATTGCTTGCGCAACCCCTTGATTTCAATGGCGTCCCCAGCGGGATTCGAACCCGCGTTACCGCCTTGAAAGGGCGATGTCCTAGGCCGGGCTAGACGATAGGGACATGAGCCGCGTTGGATTCGAACCAACGACCCACGCCTTAAAAGGGCGTTGCTCTACCAACTGAGCTAGCGGCCCTCGAACTACGAGAATGTATAATTTACTATGGCGATTGAAATTTTGTCAATTTGTATTTAGAGAAGAACGGCAATCTGCCGTTAAAAGCTTTTTGAAAGTAATTTTAGGTGGTGATGTTTGTAAAGCCGGAAACCACTGCTGCAGTTTTGGGGACGGAAGCGTCTTGTTTGTTCTGCGCCAAGTCGTAATCCGTTACTATGCCTTTAAGCCCGTTTATCCTGTTCATCCAGCCCTTCAGGTATTTTGCATAAAGTTGGGGCCTTACGGAAGCGAGTCTTTTGTATCGCTGCTCCCTTAGCTTTATATACGAATCGATATCGCCCTCGGATTTTTCGAGAAATTTCTTGGCCGCATTCGGGCTGTTCACATAAGAATCGAAATGAACGAGGCTCATCGGATAAGGCAGGGACGCTGCTCCGGATTTTTCCCATATTTTTTTATAAATGCCTTCGGCTTCGGTCAGGGTCAGATTTTTTATGCTGCCTTTGTAGCCGTAGGCCCTCGCGGTGGTCTCCAGTATCCCGTATTTGGATGCGCCTCTCGCCCCGTCCTCTTTCACATACGCCTTGCCCTCATGTTTCATGACTACTTTGAATATTTCCTTGAATTTCGAGCTGTCTTGCCGGGCATTGTCGGCGCGTTCCATTACCGGATAAGGGACCGAAAGGAGCTTGTTCGAAATTTCTTTACGGGGTTCGGGTTTCGCGGCTTCAATGATATTCAGGGATTCGTTCAGGATATTGTTGAAAGAGCCGGGGTTGTCGGGTAATTTGCCGGGAGACTTCGGCAGCTTTATAAGTTCGGTTTGCTGAGAACCGTCTATCTTAGAGATACCGCGATGATACATTATCCGTTTGTTCTCCCTGAGTTGTTATGTTTTGCAAACATTGTATCATATCCTTTGTCTAAATGTGTACGATATTTGCTAAAATAGAGCCCAAAAATATTCGGAGGTAAACATGAGAAAAACCGCATTAGTCTTTGCCGTTCCGATGATATTAGCTGTTTCGTGCCAGCCTAAGGACGAGCCCAAAGGACCGCCGCAACCGCAACAGCAGCAACAACAGTACACAGGGCAGCAAATGCCTATGGTCAACATGCAAATGGACCAAGAGATCAAGATACTTGAGGGCGCGGTAAAATCAGACCCCAAGAATGTCGGGGCATGGATCAAGCTCGGCAATATTTTTATGGACTCGGCGCGCTTTAACGAAGCCGTAAACGCTTACAGCAAGGCGCTTGAGATTGACGGTAAAAACGTGGATGTCAGGGTGGACCTCGGCACCTGTTACCGTAACAGCGGCAGGGCGGACAAGGCTGTGGAAGAATACAGAAAGGCTTTGAAGATCAACCCGAACCATTTGAACGGTCGTAAAAACTTGGGTGTTGTGCTTGCGTTCGACTTGAAGGACAAGCAGAATGCTATAAAGGAATTCGAAAAATATCTGCAACTCGCTCCGAACGCCCCTGATGCGGTCCAAGTAAAACAGGAAATAGAAAATCTTAAAATAAAATGACCCTTTTTGCAGGGCTCAGGTTTTATGCCTGAGCCCTGCAAAAAAACTTTTCAACAACCCCGAGCATTCTTCTTCAAGCACTCCCGTAACGATCTCCACCCTATGGTTAAGCCTGCTGTCGGACAGCAGGCGATAAAGACTTCTGACCCCGCCGCCTTTGGGGTCCGAACATCCATATACAACGCGGCCGAGTCTTGAGTTGAGCATTGCCCCTGCGCACATAATGCAGGGCTCTTTGGTGACATATAGAGAGGCTTCGCTCAAACGCCAGTTGCGGACTTTCTGCGAGGCTTCTCTTAAGGCAAGTATTTCGGCATGCGCAGTCGGATCGAATGTCGATTCCCTCTTGTTATGCGCTTGGGCGATTATTTTCCCGTCGAACACGACCACCGCGCCTACAGGCACTTCCCCCTCCTCGAAGGCGGCTTTGGCCCCTTCGAGGGCAAGGCTCATGAAATCAGCGTCCGAAGCCATCCTGTCCAGTCGTCAATGCCCTGTCCGGTTTTGCATGAAACCTCGAAAATCTTTGTTGCAGGGTTCAGTGAAAGCGCATCTTTTCGTATTTTTTCAACGTCTACGTCAAGGTATGGCTTCAGGTCTGTTTTATTTATCAGCAGGGCGGCCGATTCCTGAAACATCAGCGGGTACTTAAGCGGTTTGTCATGCCCTTCGGTCAGACTCAGTATCATCACTTTCAGGTCTTCACCGACCTTAAACTCGGCCGGACAGACGAGGTTGCCGACATTCTCTATAAAAAGCAGGTCAAGCCCTTTTAAATCAAGGTCGCCAAGCGTCTCGTATATCATGTTAGCGTCCAAATGGCAGGCGCCGCCGGTGTTTATCTGCACGACAGGCACTCCGAGCCTGTCTATTCTTGCGGCGTCGTCCGTACCTGTAATATCGCCTTCGATCACGCCTATTCTTAGGTTGCCGTTCAATGCCTTTATTGTGCTTTCAAGCAACGATGTCTTGCCTGCGCCGGGCGAACTCATCAGATTAATCACATATACGTTATTTTCGGTGAAAATCCTCCGGTTTTCCTCAGCAAGCCTGTCGTTGGCCCCGAGTATTTTGGAAGCTACTTTAAGTTTCATTTCAAAAAACCTCCAGTTCTGTTATATCGAGTTCTCGTCCGGATATGATCTTAAACGAGGAACTGTCGCAGTGAGGACAGCAAAGCAGATAGCTTTCTTCGGTTTCGAAATCCTTTTTGCAGGTCAGGCATGTCCCTGCCAAAGGGACCTCCTCTATGTCGAGTACGGCGGCGCCGGCTATTGTGTCGGATTTCATAGCGTCAAACGCAAAAAGCAAGGCCTCAGGCATGACGCCTGAGGCCTTGCCTATCTTTATCGAAACCTTTTCTATTCTGCCGTATCCGCTCTTTTTACACTCATTTACTGCGGTCGCCAAAAGGCCTTCGGCGATCGAAACTTCATGCATAAATTACTTATGGACTTCTTTTGAATAGGCCTCTTTGCCTGCTTCTAGAGCTGCGTTTATAGCGGACTTCTCTTTTTCGTAAAAACCTTTGCTCTTTTCGACCGATTCGTGGACCTTTACCTTGGCATCGTCGATATAATGCTCTCCCCTTTCCTTCAGGTCATCGGCGAGTTCGCGTATTCTTCTTCTCGTCTCTGTTCCTGATTGAGGGGCCAGAAGCAGGGCTAGACCCGCGCCTACCATACCCCCCAATAAAAAAGACAAAAGCACGGAACCTGAACTGAAACCACATTCGTCATTTCTCATATTAAAACCTCCTTTCTTTTATCTCATTCAACAACACTGCAAACGCGGCTTTCAGCCCTGCCCTCAGTCCGGAAGCCCTGAGGGTCATACCCGACCTGAAACCGCTTATGACCGCGCTTATCGCCCTGACATTCTCCGCCACCTCATAAATGGAGTAAGAAAGTTTTTTTACATTCCCTGTCACGACACCGGCATCGTCGCTGACAACCCTGAAACTTTTGAGCGTTTGTTCCGCCTCGAAAAGCACGGGGGCAAGCCGCTCATCCGTTCTCTTGAGAAAATCAGTTATGGAAGCGGCTGTTTTTCGTATTTCGAGCGCGGCATAAATAAGGAATACTATAGCGCACAAGAACCCTATAAGCAACAGGAAAAGACCGATGCCGATAAAAATGATCCAAGTCTCGCTAACTATCATGTCCGCACCTCATTTCGTAAGTATATCATACTTTGCACTCTGAATTTACTGCATACGGCTCACGCGGTAAACATGCATGATCCTTTGAATTACCGTCAGGTGTGTAAGGACAAAAAGCGCTGCAATCACCGGAAAAATAAAGCCGGTGATGCACCCCAAAGCGAGCAGGACAAGTCTTTCGGGTCTTTCCATAAGTCCGACTTTGCATTGTATGCCAAGCCCTTCCGCTCTCGCCCTGACATAGCTTGTAAGCAGCGCTCCGGCAAGTCCGCCCAAGCTCAGCAGGGAGCCTGCAATATCATTCTGCCCGTAAAACAGCCACGCAATGGCCATGAAAAAGAAAGAATCCGAATACCGGTCCAGTGTGGAATCAAGAAACGCTCCAAAGGCCGTGTTTTTCCTGTTGACCCGGGCGACCACTCCGTCAAGCATGTCGAAAAATCCGCTGAAGAGTATGAGCAGACCCCCTGCATGGGCATCGAACAAAATGGCTGCTGCGGCCAACGCGCTAAGAACAAAACCTGCAAGTGTTATGGTGTTCGGGCTTAACTGGATTTTTTTTGCGAAGGGTTCTAGGGGTTTATCTAAGATGTGTCCGAGCTTTGCCCCGAACAATTAGCGGTCCCTCTTGCCCGATATGAATTCCTCCACCATTTTTCTCGCGTCCTCGTCGGAATATTGGGCCATCGGGTGCTTCATAAAGTACGCGGAGGGAGATGCAAGCACTCCTCCGATACCCCTGTCTTTGGCTATTTTGCAGCACCTTATGGCGTCTATAACGACCCCTGCGCTGTTTGGGGAGTCCTCGACCGAAAGCCTCAATTCGAGGTGCATAGGCACGTTCCCGAACCCGTGGCCTTCGATCCTTAGAAAGCATACTTTGTTGTCGTTCATCCAAGGCACATAATCCGAAGGGCCTATGTGTATATCGTCTCCGGTGAGATCATGCGTGACCTGTGACGAAACAGCCTCGGTCTTCGATATCTTCTTCGATTTGAGCCTGCTCTGGTTCAGCATATTCAGAAAATCGGTGTTGCCCCCCACATTGAGCTGGTATGTGTGGTCTATCTTTACGCCCCTGTCCATAAAAAGTTTGGCTAGGGTCCTGTGAATTATCGTGGCGCCGACCTGTGACTTCACATCGTCGCCTATTACAGGTATATTCTTTTCTTCGAAGCGCTTTGCCCAGATATCGTTGGAGGCAATAAAAACAGGCACGCAGTTTATAAACGCCACGTTTGCGTCAAGACAGGCCGAAGCATAGTACTCGGTCGCTTTTTGAGAGCCTACGGGAAGATAGCTCAGAAGTATGTCAGCTTTGGAGTCCCTCAATGTCTGCGCTATGTCGCAAGGTTTTTCATCGGCCGCAATAAAACGTCTGTCCTCCGGATACTCTGCCATGTGGGGAGATATGCCGTCGAGCACGTCACCCATCAAAACTGTGACCGGGTATTCAGGCAAGGCCGCGTTGAACGTCATGGTGCAGTTAGGTTTTGCAAACAGGGCCTCTTTCAGGGGCTTGCCGACCTTCCTCTTGTCTATGTCGAAAGCGGCCACGACCTCTATGTCGGACGGCGCATATCCTCCGATATCATAATGCATCAGTCCGGTTGATGCATGTGTGTTTCCCGACGATTTCCTGTAATAATCTATTCCCTGAAGCAAAGAACTGGCACAGTTGCCTATTCCGGCAATCGCAATACGCACTTTCCCCATTTAAGCTTTTCCCCTCGTTATCATTTTATTTCTATGTGCTTGGGTATATCTTCCGTCCCAACGGCTTTTTTCGGCAGAACAATCTTGAGGACCCCGTCATGCAGGGCGGCCTTAATGCTGTTTTTATCGATAATCGAAGGGAGCATAAAGGACCTGTAGAAGTTCCCGAAGGCCCTCTCGACCTGATAATAGTTCCGTCCTTCCCTTACAAGTTTGCGCCGGCCCGATATCCGCAGCATGTTCTCTTCAACCGTAATATTGATGTCTGCGTCGGACACCTCCGGCAGGTCCGCCCTTACCATATATTCCCCTTCCATTTCGTATATGTCGATCGCCGGGGCCCACGCGGATGAATCGGTATTGTCATGCCTGATATGGGCGTCTTCAAAGAGTTTATTTATGCGCTCCTTTAGGGTAAACACATCTTTAAGCGGGTCCCACCTGTCCATTATTAAAGGAGCTCCTTCAAAAGCGAAATAGGATTTTATAAATTAACCAACGGTGGAATGTCAAGCAACGCCTTGTTTTCAGAGCGTTCACGCATGTTATTTAATGCCGGTTTTAAGCTGAAATTTTTGCTGCGACTGGTGCGGGTCATGGCATTTTATACACAAGACTTCCTTGGATTTGGCGTGGGCGCCTTTTTCCATGTCTACCTTGTCCGGATGGCATTTATAGCAAAGCGCCTCGGCGCTTTGCGGTATTGTAAATTTGTGTTTGCCGGTTTTTTTGTGACATACGGTGCATTCACCCACCGCAACCGGGCCGTGTACGAATTTTTCGCGTCCCATATCCGAATGGCACATGTCGGTGACGCATGAATCTTTAGCTTGCGCGTATGCTGTTACGAAAAATATCGTTGTTAAAATCGCCCCGGCAAGATATACCGTCAGGTTGCCGGGACTGAATTTTATCGGGATAAATCGCATGAATGTATTTTATAATAAACACGTCGAATTTAAATACTCCCCTCTATTCGGAGGTCTGGCTGAGATGAACGGAAAAAACTGCATTTTGATAATGGCGATAGGTTCGGCTATAGGCGGCATTGCGGGAATGCTCGCAAAACCGAAAAAGCCTAAAGAAGGGGTCTTTTTAGGAATGGCCGCAGGAACGCTTGCCTGCGCTGTGGGAGCAGGCACTTATGCCCTTATATCCAAAGACAATGACAAAATCGGTTATTATTCGAAGTCCTCGCCTCTGTATGACGATCCGGACCAAAGCTCTTATTTTTGAGATCGAGGAGTGCGGGTCAATGCATGCGGCGATGCATGCCCTGATGTTTCCATAGAGGTTTCAGGGACGAATCCCTGAACTGCGCTGTTTTATCCGAATCGAGATATTTTATCTGTTTAGCGATTATGTAAAGGACCCCGTCTTTGCTTAGATATCTTGATCCTGTGACCTCTACGGCAGTGTCAGGCTTGAAGGAAATGTCCTGTTCCGCCAGATACCAAGGCGGGCCCGTAATCACCTGATAAGTTTTCCCTTCGGCAGCAACGATAAGGATTACAGGCCCTCTGGACCTGCTCAAGGTCTCTTTTATCTTGCCTTTCAGGGTTATCTCTGTATTTTCATCGTAGCCTTCGCCCTGAATGTTTTCCGCAAACAGCAGGCCGGCTGTCGCTATCAGGAAAACAACCGTTACCAGCGTTGCCGCAAAGAAGACGAACAGCTTATTTCGGGGTTTCATCTTGCGCCACGCATGCCTTTTGGGGCATCATCGCCCGAACAGGAATATGAAATCACAATGCTTGAATTGTCAAGCAAAGCCTCAAGAGAAAGCGCCTCTTTCTTGTATCTTATAGTGTTCACGCTGCCGTCATTGCTTAATCCTACGGGCTTCCCGAATTTTTTTTCGAGTTCTTCCCGGGTTGTCTGTCCCGGTTTTATTGTTTCGCATTCTGAAAGGTCTGCTTTTTGCGCAGAACTGAATAAATTTTTCATCCCGCCCCCGCCTCCTAAAACCATGCCCGGACCTATACATCCGCTTAGAGATGATATTAGAACAATCAGCACAAGAATTGTAAAAACATTCATATTAAGCCTCCTTTATAAAAAACAGAAAGAGCGAGACAGAGCATGCGATTATCGCATCGCCCTGCCTCTTCAGTGTTAATAATAACTATCTCTGCCCTTTGCCTCTTGTGTTTTTACCCGGCTTGCCATAGCCGCCCATATCGCAACAACTGCCGCATGAGCCGCAACCCTTGCCGTAATAACCCTGTCCGATGCCCTGAACTCCCGATTCTTTGGCCTTCTTCTGCATTTCGGTGCGTATATCGACCAGCTGCTTTTCTTTCTCTGCTATCGCTTTCCAATCAGGATTGGTCTGAGCGCTGAGTTCCGAGATTTCCGTTCTTATTTCCATCATTTGCTGCCTTAACCGGAGCGTCTCTTTCTGAAACTTTGCAAACTTCTGCGCCTGTTCAGGGGTCTGGTCAGCTTGTGTGGCGCAGCGCGGGCCCGAGCTCATGCCCATGCCTCCGTACGGACCTACCGCCATAGCGCCTGTGACTAAAGCTATGGACAGGACCACGGCCAAACCTATAATTGTCGTTTTCCTCATATCTTTCACCTCCTTTCAAAAATTGTTTTGTCCTCTGAATTTATTGATTGCAAGATGCATGCCCGTTCGAACACGTTGTATTCCGGCGCTTTGCAAGGAGAGGCCTTTAAAATGTGTGCAATTATTGCGTTTGACGTGCAATTATTGCACCTTGCAGACGCGAATTCTTTTTTGTATAGTTATCTAAGGCGGACCGCTTGGACGCAAACGGAACATAGACCCTCTTGAACAAAGGAGCGAACTTGGACGATTTCCGTAAGGAGTACGATTCTCTCGGCGAAGTGAGGGTCCCATCAGGCGCTCTTTACGGGGCGCAAACACGGAGGGCCATGGACAATTTCAGGATAAGCGGCATAAAATTCCCGCGCGTTTTTATCCGCTCGATAAGTTTAATTAAAGCCGCTGCCGCTGAGGTCAATTCGGAGCTGGGCCTGATCGAAAGCGGTCTTGCCTCGGCAATAAAGGCCGCAGCCGATGAAACGGCCGCAGGTTTGTGGGACGATCAATTCCCGGTCGATGTCTTCCAGACAGGCTCCGGCACCAGCACAAACATGAATGCAAATGAAGTTATCGCAAACAGGGCCATGCAGGTGCTCGGCGGAGTTACCAAGGTCCATCCGAATGATCATGTGAACAGATGCCAGTCTTCCAACGACGTGGTCCCTTCGGCGGTTAGCATAGGCGCTTATTTAGAGGTAAGGGACAAACTTATGCCCGCATTGAAGACCCTCTCTCTATCTTTAGATAAGAGGTCGGGAGAGCTTAAGGATGTTATAAAGACGGGCCGGACACATCTCATGGATGCCGTTCCTCTGACGATGGGGCAGGAGATAGGCGGGTGGGCTTTTCAGGTCTCACAATGCATAGAAAGAATTTCGTCCTGTCTGCCCCGCCTTGCCATGCTCGCAATCGGCGGCACTGCCGTAGGCACTGGAATGAACGCTCACCCTGAGTTCGGGAAAAGGACCGCCGCAAGACTTTCGGCAATGACCGGACTGCCGTTAGTCGAGAGTCCTGACCATTTTGCGGCCCAGTCTTCCATGGATGCGGCGTCAGAACTGAGCGGGCACTTGAAGGTTTCCGCGTCATGCCTGCTTAAAATAGCCAATGACCTCAGGTGGATGTCCAGCGGCCCGATTGCGGGATTGAACGAAATAAGCCTGCCTGCGCTTCAGCCGGGGTCGAGCATAATGGGCGGCAAGATGAATCCTGTGGCCTGCGAGGCCGTTATGATGGCTTGCGTGCAGATAATTGCAAACGACACGGCTGTGGCAATCGCAAACTCTTTCGGGAATTTCCAACTGAACACGATGATGCCCCTTATAGCGCACAACCTTTTAGAGTCGTTGGCGCTTCTCGGAAACAGCGCGGAGATGCTTTCGGAAAAGGTTGTCGAAGGCTTTACGGTGAACAGCCGCAGGCTCGCTTCTTTGCTCGAACTGAACCCTATTCTGGCGACAGCGTTGGGCCCCATAGTCGGTCATGAGATGACGGCCGAGATTGTCGAAAAGGCGAGGGCGGAAGGCCGTTCTTTCAGGGAGGTTGCGGCCGAAATATCCGGATTGCCGGAAGCCGAACTCGATAAAATTTTCTCCCCCAAAAATCTGACAGGCTCAGGCTCCTGACAGGGGCCGCTCAGGAAGGTTTAATATGCCTGCGCTTCGGTCAAATGCCAAACCCCGGACCTATATTATTCTGCTCTGCGCTATCGCAACTTTTGTTTCGCTTGTCAGCGCTTACTTTACCTACACAAATGCGCGGTCTTCTGCCGAAGACTCTTTGAAGCTTCAGGCGCTCGGCATAGGCGTGAGCATTGAGGCAGCATTGAAAGACGGTCATGATTTTGCGCTCAAGAAAAATATCTTCAGCGAAGTGATAGCGGATGAAAGCCGGACGGGAATAGCATATATAGCCCTGTATGATAATAAAGGCACAACACTCGCACACTCCAACGAAAGATTGGCGGGGCGAATAGTCGTTGACAACACATTGGCGGAAGCGATATTGAGCGGCAAACCTTTTTTTCGCCATTCCGCGCTTGCCACAGGAGAGGAAGTTTTTATAATGGATTTTCCCGTCCATATTAAAATGGACATTCTTACACTCAGAATAGCGCTCCACACTTACCCTGCCGAGGCCGCAGTGCGACAGGCGAATCTGCAGATAGTCGGCATTGCAGGCATAATAATCGCGCTCTGGATAGCGGGCTTTCTCTTTATCAAGGCGGCGGAACGCTCCGAAAGGCTGGAGGCCGACCTGAGACAAAAAGAAAGGCTTGCCATGCTTGGGGAAATGGCCTCGGTGCTCGCCCATGAGATAAGAAACCCTCTCGGCAGCATAAAAGGTTTTGCGCAGTATTTGCTCGAAGAAGCCGAAAATCCGGGCAATCGCGAGAATCCGGAGCATTACCGGGGCATATTGAAAGAGCAGCTCGGGATTGTTGTGGATGAGTCGGGAAGGCTCGAAAAGCTGACCGAAGACCTTCTCCTTTATGCGCGTCCTGTCGAGGTCAGGCCGGAAGAGTTCGATCTAAGGTCCCTTGTCGATGAAGCGGTCAGGGCGATGGGTAAAACCGGCAACACGGATTTATCGCTCTCCATTCCGGAAGGCATCCGCATTACAACCGATAGGGACAAACTGAGGCAGATAATTTCGAACCTTATTCAAAACGCCGCTGATGCCGCATCGGACAACGGTGTCCTGAATATAAGCGCAAAACTTTCAGGCGGCAAAATTTTAGTCTCGGTCAAAGACAACGGCCAAGGAATGGACAGCGAGACGGCATCTAAGGCGTTCGAGCCGTTCTTCACCACAAAGACAAAAGGCACCGGACTCGGCCTGACCATCGTCCGGAAACTGACGACAGCGCTGTCCGGATCGATAACGATAGAGAGCAAGGCAGACAGCGGCGCCGTTGTTACCTTAGAGCTGCCGGAAAAACTATAATAAGAGATGGTGCGTCCTGAAAACTGTACTGAGCCCGCCGGTGGAAGTCCGGACATGGAAAGCGCCGTAGCGCCATGAAGCAGGCACCGGTATGCAGCAGAGATGCAGCATGCTGAGCGGTGCG
>SCQE01000095.1 GCA_004321915.1 Nitrospirota bacterium | reverse complement strand
TGAAGATACCGGTGTAAGTCAACTTTTCCTAAAGCTCACATACTACGCGCTATTTAATGACTATATTGCGCATTGCATAAAAGTATTTGAAACCCGAAAACAGGCTGCGTCTTTTTGGTATATCTATCGCACAAATCAAAAACCAATTGATGCGTGTGCGCGTCGCAGGAAGGTCAGTATCAAGACACTTGAAACAGTTAGTGAAAAGTTGAAACATATTCGCGATAAAACGCATTTTCATATCGATGTAACCGGGGCACTCGATGCGAAAGTTGTGTGGCGCGAGGCAGATTTGAAGGGAAAAGAATTGTCCTGGGCTGTAGATGCCGCATGGAATATACTCACAGACCTTCAGCAGTCATTGAAGCTGTCCGAAGTGCTTCTTCCGGAATACGACCGTACTTTTGTGAAGCGTCTGGCGAGCTTGGTAGAGGAACAATGACCCCTAACCATGCCATCAACACGGACAGAAAAAGCATCGCTCCTTCGTCGCGCCACTTTTTACTGTCGGTTATGGCGAACATTCACGCAGAATCTCAGAGCGGGGAGCTAAAGATAATATGCGAAGCATGAGGGCTTCCGTTATTATATATTTACAAAAGACAGAAGCTGTTTAATAACTTATTAGCTGTTTATGGACAAAGAAACGATAACAACCATCCTCGCAATTTGGGGCGCGGTAGTATCGAGCTTCGCCGTAGGCTGGCAATTTTTTCGTGATATTATTCAACGCGGCAGGCTCAGGGTCTCATGTTACATAGGCGAACTTATTGGTGATCCAGGTGGAATAGACCCCACTGACTACCTTGTATACAATGTCACGAACATTGGCAAAGAACCAGTCATGCTGACGCATATTGGCGGCGAGATGAAAGAAAAAGACTTCATGGTAAAAACTCGCCAGCCCCTTCCTCGCATGCTTCAGCCGGGAGAGTACACGTTGGAATTTACTCACGATCTTAGCGTGCTTGGCCCAGAACTGAAGCGTCTAACGGCTATAGATTCTATCGGGCGCGTGTGGAAGGTCCCGAAAAAACAGGTCAAGAAACTTAAAGCAGACTATGCAGCTGGTAAATATGGTACGAGCAAGAAGAACAGCTAATCATCTGCTCAATCGGACGCGCGCAGATAACCCGCGCCGGTTACTATCACGTTATGCTATGATTAGGAATAAATGATTAACGCTAAAGATAAGTTGACTAAATTTTTTTGTAATAAATTCCGTGTAGCCGTTCTGGGAAACGATGACAATGCCAAATATTATTTCTCAGCGCGGACTTTCGGGACGTTGTTACCTACATTGCATTTTGCCTGACAAAGGGCTGTAGGTTTTGGGCTTAATGTTGACGCATTCCTATTTCCTGTCGTTCCCGGATGCCTCAGGCGGGTATCCATAAGGTATCGCACCTGATAGATACAGTCTGGGGCTATAAAAACTGGATTCCCGATGGAAGCATTCGGGAATAACATATATATTTTTTCATGGGGGCGCTTTTCATATTTTCCAACTGTAGACACTGGCAGAGCAATCCCTCCTGTTTGCTTTCTGCTGCCTCTGTTTTTTCACCTTTACTTTTTTCTCATTTTCATAGATAATATAAAAAAATATAGCAGGTTGCTGAAAAAGCCGTTGTTGCGAACGAAGCGCCTGCCTGTCGGCAGACAGGAAGCAATCTATCGCTCGTCATGAGTGATGCGTAATGGGTAAAGAGTTTAAAAATACTCATCACGGATTACGCATTACGAATTTGGGATTGCGGAGCCTGTTCCGAGCCTGCCTTGAGATTGCTTCGGCTGACTTTGCCAGCCTCGCAATGACATACAAAGGAGATAGTTTTGATAACCGAAGAAAAAAAGACCATAGTAAACATAGAAGATGAGATGAAGACCTCCTACATTAATTACGCTATGAGCGTAATTGTAGGCAGGGCGCTTCCTGATATAAGGGACGGCCT
>SCQE01000094.1 GCA_004321915.1 Nitrospirota bacterium | reverse complement strand
GGAAACAGCTCTTTGCGAAGTGAAGCGTAAAACAGCCGCAAGTGTCTGAGGTCGAAGGCCGAGTTTTGCGGCTGTAGCGTAACGAGCATTTAGAGCTGTCAAAACGCAGCCCTGATGTAGCCGCGCGAGACAATTCGCTGCGAAAATTGTGATAAGTCGCTTCCGAAAATAGTTTGACCGTATCAAATTAGATTTGATTTTATCATGATTTAAGTCGGTTTTTCACCTCGAAGTTAGTTATGATCAGCTCCGAGACTCTCCTTTCGGCTGCCCCGGGTCGTCGGTTCATGGTGTAAAGTACCGGCTTCGTTTCTGTTATATTAAATCCCTTGTAAAGCTCTCGGACTTCCGGGTGATCATCGTATGAGATAATGACCCTTCCGGCGACTCCCCGAAGGACGTCCCTCAGCCTCGTGTGATCTTCTAAGCTGAAGGTGCATTGGTAATACGACCGTCCTTTCTTATCTAGGAGCATCCGGTAAGGCGGATCGCAGTAAAACAGAGTTTCTTTTCTATCCCAGTTGGTGATGAGTCGCTCGAAGGAAAGGTTGTCAATGTAGACGTTCCTCAGCCTGTCGGCGGCTGTTTCCAGATCCTTCGTCATGAGCGGTCGGGGCGGTTGTGACGGACTAAAACCCCATCCGGTAAGAATGCCGCTGCCGAAGCTGTTCCTTATAAGGTAGTAGAAAGCAATCGCTCTGTCCACCTCGCTTTTAAATTCGCCGCCGGTCCGAGCAATCCGCTGAAACCTGACGTATTCCTCCCTGCTGCTTAACAGGAAAATCAAACGAGTTTTAAAGTCCGGCAGCCGATCCCGAACGGTTCTGAAGAGATTTACCAGTTCAGGATTAAAGTCGTTATAGACTTCGACATCCGACTGATCCTTACCGAAGAGTACCCATCCGCCGCCGCCAAAAACCTCAACATATGTCTTGTGCTCCGGCATCAATGCGATAATGGTTTTCCTTAAAAGTCTTTTGCCGCCTACCCAACCGATGAAACTGTTCATTTTGAGCCTCCCTAAGTTTTGATTTTTTAGGGATACCATTGCTACACTTTAACCGCCTCTGGCCGAGGTGCGGATGGCAGCGGGTTATCCCGTCATGTGCTCTTACACATGTTTTAGGGAGGCTCAAACTCCCCGAAATGCTGTCCGCTAAAACTTATAACGACCAACCAACTACAAGAACATTCATTTGTGCCCCGCTATCCACTGCCGCATATATTGTTTGAGCGTCATGTAGAGGTAGAGGTGGAACAGTATAATATTTGGGGGCCGTGTGTGCATAAGTATATGTTGTATACGCCGATCCAAAATTACCTTCATTGAAAGTGTAGTAGTAATTTGCAGATTGAGCATAAAATATCACTCTGACGCTTTTGGCCGTCACCGGAACTCCACCACTCGTGCCCAAGTTAATTGCAGTAAAAGCAGTATTATTAAAGCCTGTTGCTACAGTTGGCGATGCTCCGTTCGATATATCTCTGCCGACCTGTTTAAACAAATCAAAATTGCCGCTTGAGTTGTTATACACAGCCCCTATATAGCTCGCATATGTGTACCCTGCTGGTAATGCTACGCCATCGGGAGAGGTGTCTAATATGGCATCGATAGTTCCATCCGTTTTACCTATTAAATAAATGTGATACATCATCGAGGCCTGCTCAGAACCGTTACTCAGGCCTCCAGCACCTGCAGTCGTAATGACTGCAGCTTTATTTACATTGGTAAATAGTTTGCCGGCAAATGTACTTGTGAGTTCGTAAACTTCAACCGAATCAAAAAGCATTGTTCCCGCGGTTGCCGTTTCTTTCCCCAAAAATAGGTAGCTACTTCCCGGGGAAGCAGGACATTTGAACTGAAATTTGTACTGCACCCACGCCCCAGAGGATGTTCCAGCTACAAATTTATTTGGGGTATAGCTGGGGGACGACTCCCCAGCCGAAAAATAGAATGTCTCATTCCCTGAGGTGCCACTTTTCACATAGACCCTTGCTTCGTAAAACTTCCCTGCTGTTAAACCGAAAGAGCTCAGAGCAAGCCGAGTGTATTGATTACTACCGACAGTTCTCGTTACCTCAAGCGCATTTCCTGCTTGGCCCCCTGCGACACTTGCGATCGTAGCGTTCACTCCGCTCCATGAGCCGACGGTTGATGTAAATGAAGAATTGTCGCCCAAAGCAAGGTTACTGCCTGTGGTTGAAAATCCCTCCGGCATAACTATTTGGTCAGCGGTTACGGTTACTGTGGTGGCCGATGTATAAACAGCTTTCAAGTTTGATGAGTTCTGCCAGCCAACAGATGTTACGGGGTTTTGTACCGTTGCAGGAGTTGAATATCCTATAGTAGTCGCACCTGTGACCGTAAGAACCTGCCCCAAGGTCCCAATTCCCAAACGCTCATTGTTCAATGCGCCGCGGACGATTAAATCTCCGGCAGTTGTTGTAGGAGATAAGTTATCAAATGCTGCTGTTTTGTTGTCTGCGCCCGTTCCGCCTGCAGACACGCCCAGTGTTCCCCATTCCGGAGCTGTTGCGCCGGGGTTCATTCTCAGGGCTTGTCCCTCCGTGCCCTTGGGCAAGCGTGTCAGGTTTGAGCCGTTGTCATACAGCATATCGCCCTGCGTTGTAGTCGGCTTAATGTCATCAACAAACAGATGCCAACTGTTATTATCCGACGCGCGACGTTTCAGCAGCCCTGTGGAGGTATCCTGCCAGAACATGTAAGGATAAGTTGTAGTGGGGGCTGTAGCCCCGCTGTTAAGCGTTTGAGCGGCTTGCGAAGAGGTCTGCAGCTTAAGCCGAAAAGTATGTCCATCCGTATTCGGAAATACATAATCGTCCTGTCCTGCAAAGACCGGCGTGCTCAGCAGCAGTACAGCTAAGAGAATCCCTGACAACCATTTCTTTTTCATTGTGAGTCCTCCTTTGTTAATAGCCTATAGGCTGTAGATTTACGTTTCGAGCGACGCCGACCCCTGCATTAAGGATCTGGACGGTCGCGCCTGTTGTGGTTATGTTCGTTATCTTAGGTGTGTCTCCAGACTGGGCATCTAGTATAGTTATGCCAACGTGCGGAGCCTCCATGAACGGCTTATCCCATGTGATAGTTGTGCCTGCTGCATCGACAGATAGATTTTTGTGTAATTCGTATCTTTCCGGCATATCCACGGTGCATTTGATGTTGCTTATCTCGGCATAAGCCATCGCATCGGTGCTGTATGCTGCAACCCGGGTCTGGAAAGCCTGTGCCTTGAAGTCGCCTGATATATAGGTTCGCCAGCTACCCCATGTGCTGCCGTTTTGAGACAGACGGATTTGAGTTTCTACCCTCACGCCGCCGATGTTATCCCAATCTACCACAGCGTCAACATCCGCAATGTCGTCCACAGTCTGGGCTGGCGATTGCACGACAAAGGTCACAAATGCACTGCACCGGGCTATCTGAACGCTTCCGAGATCTACGACAGGACATTCGTAATAAGCAGGGCTTATTGTTGATCCTATTCGATCAATACTTAAAACAGAATCCACATCCGTTACGCTATCTATCGTCCCGTCCGCTGCAGGCACGAGTTTGGCATCATCGGTTACGTACATATTGGTTTTTGTGCCTGTAAAGGCAGGCTCTTCAATAAGAGTAACCTGTGCGTTGTATGTCTGCACGAGGGGTATATCGGTGATTAGCCCGGCGGCGTTTTTGCTGTATTTTTGCGCCACATTCACAGCCTTCACAAAGTAAATGCCCGATAGCGGAGCCGAGACCGTCTTGGCCGTTCCCGGTACGAAATCCACGAATACGGAGTTATTAAAAGAACCATTTATAGGATCAGGGTGGTACCTGATTTCATATCCCAAAATATTGATCTCCGGATTTTTGTCCCACTGAACTGTCATAGCGCCGTTGCCGAATTCGCTCCTTATATTTGTTACATCTGCGGGCTCTACAGTGTTGCCAAAGATATATCGTGTGTATTCGTGGATCTCTGCAAGGCTTTTCTTTGCGCCGAGAATCGAAACCGGCAGCAGCTTGATATACCATGTCTCTTTGTCTCCCAACGGCTCGATAGTGAATGATCCACCTACAGCATTGGTGTAATGTGTATAATTTTCTCCGCTCTGCTGCGATATCCAGACTTCCACCGACTGGGTGAAAGGTGACGTGTTGTATTGGCATGATAGACGCGTAAAATAAGCGCCGCCTACGTAGAATATCTGCTCAAGAAACACCACGTCCGTAACATCCGAAGGCGGCTGCTGAGGATCAGGGAGGCTCGTTTTATACTCGGTTTGGGTGACGATATGAACTACATCGTCGTAAAGGATAGAATCTTCCTCTGTTACTATTAAGACCACTTCATTCTGCCCGGATATCGCCATCTTTTGAACGCGCAGCGGCTTATCAACCCAGCCGGGGAAGCTATGAGTTAATCGAATCATATCGCATGGCTCCAGAGGTATCGCCTTTGACCCTGCAACAAATGTCCACGGATTGCCGATACGCGCCCTCTTAAGATAATAGACGCCTATTTTGTAGGCTGTGGCATATTCAGTGACACCGGGCAGCGTCAACTCGAGCACAGGATTGTCCTCGTTCAGTGTAGTGGCATCTCCGGCCGGGATGAGAAATTCGTCGTAAGCATATCCCTTGTCTTTGTTTGGATAACGCACGCGGATGCCGGACGGCAGAGACTGTATGCTTGAGCTCAGGCATTTCAAGGAGCCAACAACGATATCGTCTTCGGTTAATGTAGGCATTACCGGAGCATCGTATTCAAGAGGCACCATTTTAAATTTGTCCCCTGAAGGTACAATTGCAGTTCTGAAGCCTGAAAGGAGTTTTTTTGCAGTATCTATAGAAAACTCACGATCATAGATAATCGCATTCATTTTATAACCTTTCAGATCACACCAGTTGGCGCAATCAATTATGGATTGAATATCCCACCACTCCTCACCTATACCGGCGCCGAAACGCTTGTTACGGATATAATCGTAAAAGCAGACGGCCGGATTCTGAGAGTAAGCGGTTATGCCGGTGCGCGGATCATAAACCTTTCGGCCCTTCAACTTAACAGTCATGTCGGGCAATTGGCTGTACTTATCCATGCTGTATTTGAGAGATAAAATGATATAGGCTGTGTGGCGCATGGCATCTGACCACTCCGGAAAGAGAGCCTGAAACGAACTCGACACAACCTGATCCGGTGTGCCTCTGAACAATTCTGCCGAGGCATACTCCACATAGTTTTGCAGCGTTTTATCATCAAGATAGATACTGTCATTTTCAGACCCGGTCATATATCCCTCAATTTCACCTTCCGCTATGGATATTACGAGATGAATTTTCTCGTTAGTGTCCCCGGAAGAATTGACATAAACCCTTGTGCCACCTACCTGAACCTCTCCATAAATAATGGATATCGAATTCTGAGAGCTACTGAAGTTAAGGAGGTGTCCGTTATTCTGGATGCTCGGCATCTCGAAATTCGGAGCTTTTGGCTGTTCCGGTCCCGGCATTAGCGCGGATTCTGCATAGCTGGTCGCTGTTGCAGCCAAGAGTCCCAAAAATACGCCCGCTGCACCCGGGACAAACATCCCTACGGTAATACCAACCGCTGCAGGAAGTATTGAGGCTACAACATTGATTACGTCGGACATAGCCTGCGAACCTCTATATCCGTAAAACGGACATCCTTCATAGGCAGAACTATACTGCCGTGAGACGTGTGCATCGCAAGGAAATTACCTCTTCCCATATAAATAGCGCCCATAAAGCCATCTGTCGCATCCGAGGCATGACAGATCGCCAAGTCCCCGGGCAGCATATAGTTCCGTTCGACCGGCGTGCCGCAGGATCTCAAAAGGCGAAGCATAGCATCGGTAGCCGCGGCTGGTTCTTGTTTGTAGCGGTCGGGATAGTTATCGAGCGTGTAGCCTTCAAACGGCAAAGGGATCTCGAAACCTAGTTCCCGATAGAAGCAATACTTAAAACTAAAACAATCGTAAGCGTCCGGCCCCTGAGCGCCTAAACGATATTTTTTACCGAGAAAATTGCCAACAGTATCCGCAAAGAGAACCTTATCTATCATTTCGGAGCCCGCCCCCACCATATCTGTTTATTCTGAAGCGATAGTATCCAGCGGAAGCCTCCGAAATTAATGGTGTTATTAAGCGTGGCGCAATTGTCCCAGCTCAAATCACATGCCGAGGTGCCTGCATACCTGCATGTCTCTGAGTCTTTAAATATCCATGGACAGGTTGCCTGATGTATCCTGCGCGGGGTTTTACGCTTCCAAAATACAAAGGGAGAGTAGATTTCGAGCGGGACCTTCTTTTCATCCATATTAGGGAAGCTGTCTATAATGCCTGCAAACTTTACCATTTCGCCGATTACGCTCGCATGGTCTGTAAGCGCGGCCAGCCTTATAGTGCAACGCTTGCCGCGCACCTCTTCGTTAAGAATGGTCGTAGAGATGTCCCGGCTTACGTTATCGATCACAAACGATGTATTATCGACCTCCATGGACATTGAGGTCGACACATTGGCCAACTCCATGCCCCGGGCCATATACTGATGCCCGTTGTGATAGACATCTACATCGAGGTCGGTAAAATACAAAGGCGTACTGAAATTGAGTTCAATCAGATGGCAAAGAAAATTCGCATCCTTGAGCAGTTCGACGCTCAAAGCGGTAGGTATGCTTCTCACAGCCTTTTCTCCTTAATGCCGATACCAACCGTGTAAAGCATGAAGTGAAAGAGCTTGTCGGTCAATTCGTCTTTTTCAAAGCGCGCAGGGATGCGGAGCTTGCCGTAGACATCGCTTGTTAGCATCGCGCCCAAGGCTGGCGGCGCCGCAAATAAAATCCTGTCGCTCGATGCCTGCCCGCCTCCCGAAATAAAGGTTACCGATGTTTCAACGTTATCAACATATACGACGAGCTGATCAGGATCTGTACCAATACTCGGAATATCAAACGTGGTTTGACTTGCATCACCGCGGCCAATATATTCTTTATACCAGTGCCTCATCTCCGGAAATACAAACCAGAATGAGCCGTATGCTCCGCTTTGTTTCTGGTAGAACTGCCATAGGTCCTTGATCTTGGTTTCGTGCAGCGATCCGGACGGCAGGTTGAGCGTCCTTAAGGGGAAAGTTCTTGTCTTGCGTGCTTGCTCCTTGCCCGTCTCAAACTCGGTTAAAAGAGTCCGCCACACCGCCTTTGTCTCAATATCGTATTTGAAGGTTATTGAAGGGAATACATCCATTACGAACTCCTTATAGCTTGGCGCAATACCCCGTTACCTTTTAGGCCATTTAGAACCGGCTCCATTATCGCACCGGGGCTGCGCTTGCACATATCATAAAAGCTCTTTGCATCTACCGCATTTATCGTAATGGGCATGAGCAGAATCGTATTGCTGCCGCCCGTGTTGCCGCTCAGCGATACAGGGACGCGCTTGCCGTCCGGCAAGGGAATGACCGCTTCGTTATAGTCTCCCTCGCCGATAAGTCCAAAAGTCGGACGATCTGCGATGCCGCCATTTGCAAACGCACGGAAAGGCACAAAGCCGCCCTTTATCACTCCGCCCATGGCAAAGCCTCCGCCGTAATATGCCTGCGTCACTCTGTCCGCAAATGATTGACTGCCTGCCAATATGTCTGAAGGAGCGTTGCCCGCTGCTGCGTTATAGACAGAAGAGTCGGGAGCCAGCCGTCCCGCGATATTTCCCATGCCCATGCCAAGGAACCCCGAGGCCGAGGCCGCTGCTGGTTGAATGAGCTGCGCGCGGAACATTGCCATCGAGACTTCGTGTATGACGTTTATGGCGAGATTGCCCCAGTTTAAAAAGCCCTGAGAAGAGGAATCGAAAAAGTCTTCCATGCCTTTTTCCATGGCCTTTATCGAGGACTGAGCGAACGCCTCACCCCGCTTGAATGCATTGCCTGCGTCCTGTGAGTATTTGCTGAAGCCTCTCGATGCGCCTTCGGAGAAAGAACCGGTGAGTTCGTTCATCTCCCATGTCAAAGACCTGATTTTATCCGCACTTTCCATAGCAAGCTGCTGGGAGTCACCCGCATATTTTAGGCGCGCTCTTTCCAGATCCTCGGAGATTTTTCTTTTCTGATCCTCGGAGATGCCTACTACAGCCAACTCTTTGTTTTTTTCTATTATCAGGTCTCTAAGTTGAATGTCCAACGCTCTTTTCTTTGTTTCAGTTTCTGCATTGGATAGTTCGATCAGCCTCGTAGAATACTGTTCAGCCGTTAATAGGCCTATCCCATAAAGGTGTTTTATAGTCTCTTCTTCTTGTTTGCTTCGATTAAGTTGCGCCTGCAGTTCCTGTTCACCGGACATTTTTGTTAACTCAAGCTGAAACTGCAATGTCTCAATAGTCAGGGAAATTCTTCGATTTGCTTTTTGCTCGGCATTGTCAAGCCTTGACTGTTCGTGTTTGTTTTCCACCTCGGTGATCTTTTGCTGTGCCGTATTGTCTATCTCTACAATCTTCTGATAGAGCTTTGCCTGCTCTGCTACATGTTTTGTATCAAATGCCTCCCGAGCTTTAGCTTGCTGCCCCTTTGGCAATTTTGATATCTCCTTATTTACTTCCGGCAGCGCTTTCTCGTAATCGTCCGTCAACTGTTTTTTCTGGGCCCACAATTTATCCTTTTCAGTTCTGGCCGCATTACGAAGCGACTCGACTTCACTTTTTGCGTATTCGTTAAGCAGAGACAGCCGCCGATCATAATACGCCTCATCTCCCAGCAACCCCATCTTGTGCCGATTATCGAGTTGCGCAAGGGCAAGCGCTTCATTGCTCTTTTCTATAGCCAGAGATGTTGTCCAGTAACTTTTCTCTATTGCAAGATGAGCGTCAAAGGATTCTTTTTTTGCCGCTGCTATGGCGTTGTAATGCTCTTTGGCTTTTTTATCATCGTCATCAGGCTTAGAAGGATCGCCTTCATATTGAGCATTGATACGCGGATCTTTTACATATACTCCATGCCCTTCAATAGTTCTTGTGTCGAAACGCTTGCCGGATTTATGTACAGCTTCCATGTCCGCAGGAGTAATCGGTCTATAGCCCTCTCTGCGCATGGCCATATCTTGAAGCGCCTTATCGGAAGCCTTATAGCGATCTTCCCAGTATTTGTTTAATCCCCTGTAGTACTCCCCTATTTGTCCGGGGACTAAAGACCCCAGACGTGTAGATGACCCTGCAATCTTATCGATAAACATCCCCATTCTGTACAGTTCAGCAATGACATCTGTAAGCCCCGATTTAAAACTATTAATGCCTTCAAGGAACTGCGGGTCCCATTTGATTCTCTTTGTCTTCTCGTCAATCTTGAGTATCCTGTCAGCCATCTGAAGGAGTTCGTATTTAACGGATTCAAAAAGCGGCTGAAAAGCCATGCCTCCAACTTGCTTGGCTATATCCTTTGTGTTGGACATTATCCCTGCCCATGTTTTTTGCGATTCGAGGCCCGCGATCTTGTAGGCCTCAAGTTTACTCATTAAAAAGTCGAACAATTGTTGTGCACTTTGAGAGTGCTGACGTATATCCTCATTTGTTAAACCGAGTATAACGCCTATTCTTGATGTACGAGGATTGATCGTACCTGTCAGTAGAGATCTTGTTTCTTCGGCCATCTGATCAAGGCTTAATCCTATAGCCCCAGCCGCCTGCACCATTGCTACCGTATATTCCTTTATCTGTTGGCGATTAAAACCTTTCGCCTGAGCAACCGGCAGGGTTTCCTGATACGCACGGATCAACTGGTCTAAAGTCGCAATCGTCTGGAAGTTGGCCACCTGCAATTCTTCCATTATGTCTTTTGAATCCTGCTGGGCAGCGGCAAGCGCCTGTTGTCCAGTGAGCGCTTTGCCTGACATTTGATCGATATATTTCCCGCCAACCATATAAGACGAAGCGATGCCGAGGCTTGCGGTTTCTATCTTTCCCAGATACTCAAGCGATGCCATAGCGTTATCCTTAAGCGTGCCGAGACCTTTTGTTAGGATGTACAGAGGAGCTATGGTGGTCTGGATGCAGCGCTCAAGGTCTTTAAAGCCGCTGGACGCTTGATTTGCCGCATCGGTAGCTTCCTGACCAAACTTTACAGCCGCACCGGAGGCTGTTTTAAATCCTATCACGGTGCCGCTGGCATCGGTTATAAGTATTATTTTGACTTCGTTCTGTGGCATTGCTATAATTTAATTATGGGATGCGCAGGATTGATAAGCTCTATGTCCGTAGGTTCTTTTAAGGGGCTATTATTGCTCGCAGGAATCGGAGCGCTCTTATTCGGCCATCCGCTTTTAGGTATCATCTGCATCATCACCGGACTCCTTTGTTAATTTTTTCTTACACTTAGAACAGGCCCATTCAAAGAACTCTCCAAATTCAAGTTTGCACTGAGATTTCTTTTTCTCATTGCAACGCTCATTGTCGCCTGTTTTTCTTTGCTCTTCCCATATCTTCAATACTTCTCGTTCCCATATCCTGATCTTTTCAAAAAAGCTTTGATTCTTTTCGATGCCAAGGCAGTCGGCCATTGCGATGATTGTGTTGAGATCCAGCCCATAAGCTCCGCCAAAGCCGACCCTCCACTGGTTTGCCGCCAGAGAGAGGAGATTGCATATCTCCTCGTTCCCGGGCAGCATTTCCGTTTTAGCCCCGTCGCCGTATCTCCAGCGAACGAGGCCGATCAGTTTTTTTCTTCGTCCTCTTTAAGATCAAACGCCAACTTCTTTGATTCCTCGTTCACGAAATACGCGATGGAGATCTCCCCGCTCGGCACATTCATGTTCATGAGGATCAGTTTGTTTTTGAGTGTAGGCTCCAGAGGCTTTCCATTCTCATCTCCAACCCCTTCAAAGTCTTCAAGGAGATAATCTATGCGGTCCTCCGTGATCTTCTCGTCAGCGTATTCGGTAAACGGCATACCGCTTACTTTCTTGATTTTCTTGTGCCGCTCTCTAATCTTTTTATCAACCGCGTCGGAATCAGGACGGATTTTCAGCCGTATCTTTTGCCCTAAAAGCGTATACTCACGCCACGTTCCCTCGGTGTTCTCATCGATGTTCGTCTTTATGCAAAGCATGAAGCCTCCTGTTTGTTTATATATTTTTACTGCGCATATCCGTTTTGTTTGTTAGCCACAGTCCATATGCATGATCCGTAGGTGTCATCCTCGAGGATGCGTATATCCCCGGCTTCGGCCAACAGCTTGCCATCCACTGAAAGCGGAGCTTTCAACACTGCACAGCGCGGGAATATGCCCTCGGCATAGTAGTTCTTGCCGGTCTCAAATTCATCGCCCGTGGCCTTGACGTATACGCCGAAGTATTCATTGTCCGCCATCCTCTGCTGCAGAATGAAATCGCGGAACTCGCGGTTGAACGCTATGGTCTGTGTGCGTCCGCCTCGCATTGCATAGCTTGCATAATCGCCGGAGCCGCCCGGACGGAATTCAATCGCCATCTGATTATTCATGCTGTACTCAAGGCTCTTTACTTCACCTGCATATGTGCGACCGCCAAGGAAAGCAGCGCCGTTCCATTTACCTCCTACCTTGATCACTAGATCCGACACCATAAGCGGCGGCTCTATAACTCTGGCAGGAAAGGTACACCATGCATCTTCTGTGGGTACATACAGAACTTCGAACGTACAGGCTGTATGAGCGCCGCCCGGGGCCGCTATCGTTATTACTGCAGGCGTAGCGCCTGACACTGCGGAATAGACAACTTCCTGCTTTTCACCTGTTACCGGAACCGTTACCCTGATCTGATGCACGTTATCGAGCCTTGCTGCAGCGTCGGCTCCCTGCACTGCGTTTGCAGCCAGAGTTATCGAGACGTCATCCATAAAACCCGCAACGGTCTCTTTGAACATGTTGTCAGTATATTTGCCGGTGGCTTTGAGCCCTGCCTCGATAGCAGCCCAAGAGTCCTTTGCAAAAGTCGCTTTGAGCGTATCCACGAATATGCTGGCAAACCTGCGCTTAAGGACGGTATCTCCCAGCCTGAATGCTCCGGTCATGGATGGCATGAACATGCTCTCAAGCGGAGTTATCACATTCTTATATCCGGTCCCGTAAGCGGACGGAGCGCATGCACCCAAACCATAAGACAGCATCAGTCCAAAGTGTTGCGCCTGTGCGCGTTTGGCCGAATAAGTTCCGCCGGCCGTCGCGCCTCTGCGATAGATAGTGTCGGGCTCTTCCTTGCCGTGCGCCTCATCCGAATTATCCTCGCTCCTGAATTCCAGCGCCATTGGAACATCAGTCAGCCCCAAAACTAGCGACAGGTCAAGCGCCGCCTCGGTGTTTATGTCAGCCTCGGCCGAACCGGCCGACACCGCAAATAGATTTTGTTCAGCTATGAAATTCTTCATAATTTGTTACCTCCCTATTCTTTCTTTTTTTGTCGTGGGCTGCGTTTCAGAAGAAACTGGCGCGGATGAAGGCTCCGAGACCTTTTCCTTTACAGCCTCAAACTTGTTTTTTTCCTGCGGAGGGATCTCCGCAGCATCGTAATTCTTTCCTTTCTCGTATCTGCGGCCTTTGAACGGCCCGTCCACGACCTGAAAGTTTTCAATCCCTGATCTAAGCCTGTAAACCATAGCGTCCTCCTTTTTTATGCGTCTGCAAAATAAGTTGATAGATCGAAACCGTATGCGCTTATAGTCTTGGTAGTAGTAATAATGTATGTGCGAACGGGCTTGAGTTTGCCTATTTGCAAGCCCAGATTGTTTCCCCTGAGAATACTCTTGCAGGCAGTGAGAAGGTCGTATATGCCGGTACGCAGTTTTGCTTTACCGCGCCGGTCCTGTGCAATAAGAATGAGTGTGAATGTCGGC
Organism: Nitrospirota bacterium; assembly: GCA_004321915.1. Classification (GTDB taxonomy): domain Bacteria; phylum Nitrospirota; class Thermodesulfovibrionia; order Thermodesulfovibrionales; family Dissulfurispiraceae; genus MYbin3. The sequence continues at coordinate 23,894 of SCQE01000094.1, read as the reverse complement.
GTCTCATCGTACTCCTCGATGGACACGGCTTCATAAACAGATCCGGTATAATGCACCAGCACTGCAGGTAGAGGGATCGTGAGCTGAGGGATCTGTTGTATAAAATCCTCGATCTCGCCATGGTATGTATCTATAGTCTTAGCCGATGTCAGCAGCGGCTCTGCCTTGAGCGCGGCCAATATTGCGTCCTCTATAGTCTTGATGTCGTAGCCCACTTAAAAGCCTCCCATGCTGTCGCTTGTAAAGATGCGATCATCGTCGTCTTTATTGGAAATAACTTCATTGCTGGATTCTGTCTTTTCTTCTGTTGCATCCAGCCTGACAATGCCTTTGGATATGTCCTTGAGTTTTACTATCGCAGCGTTGTAGCGGTCTTTGCGCGCCTCAGGAACTTCGTCCACCTTGCGGGAGTAAAGGTTATAGATCGCAATATCCACAGAGAGCTTTTTTATGAGCGCCGGGACGGAACTGAACGGAACCGTATAACGCACACCGCAATACCCGTCAATCTCGGCATCGGCATCGACGATAGCTGCGATAACGCGCGATTCAACAATCGCTCCGGCGTTCTCATCGTCCGTGAGCTGCATGATGATCTCTGTATTCAAAAGTCCTTTGATATCGTCAAGCGTGCAATATGCCATTGTTTAATGAGGGGCGCGGCGTACCGCGCCCCTTCATCTCCCTATTTCGGTTCGCTCACTACGAGCAGCTTCTCGTTTTTCAGTATCTCCAACTGTGCGGGAGTTACCTCAACATCTTTGCCCTCGCGGGTGAACTTCATTCCGCAGCGGCAGAATCCCTTCTCGGGCACCGCTTTGACGGTTACTTTGATTTTCTCAGGTTCTTTTGCCATGATTTATGTCCTCCTTCCTTATGCAGCAGCCAAGAATCTGGGGATAAACACCTCGGCGGTGTTGTACCACGGATTGTCCGCGCCGGCCGCGTCTTTTTGCATCATAACTACTGACCGCGCCTTGCCTTCATTGGCAGATGTCGTCACCAGCAGATTGGGACGGACACCTAGCGGTTTACCCATGTCGTTTTTGAAATCCATCATGGCCGCACGCGCCGTAGCGTAGTTGGTAGCAGTCAGTTCCAGCTTGGAGGCATAACAGAGTTGCCATAAGCCAAACCCTGCGTTGTTTCTACAGTCGACCCCGTAGATGTACTTTTTCTGCATGAACACGTTTGCATCGGTAGGCGCAGTCATAGAAACGAACTCCAACGCCCGCCTGTCCTGAAACACTATGGGCTTGATGGCTCTTGTGGTATCCATGAGGTACCATGCCACCCCTGCGCCCGCTGCGTAATTGCTGACAGTGCCATCTCCGACAGGATGGTCCGTATCGAAGAAATATTGTCCGTCATAGCAGAGCGAATTGAACCCTGCTACAAGGGCGCCAAACACAACTTCGTCCGGCTGCTCTTTCGCCGACTGACCCATCATCTGAAGGATCGGCGTGAGCAGACCTATCTTGTCGTCTTCGATCTGGTTCCGATCAACAGAGATTGTATCCTCCCAATCTTTGTTTTTGATCGCAAAATCCGAGGCCGAAAGGTCCTTGAGAACACGATCTCCGACCCATTCCCGCATTTTTGCAAATGCGTTAAGCCATGCGTAAATTTCCTCGCTGGTCATCGAGGGCACGCGCATAGCTATGCGGTTCCATTCGGACGGCACCCCCTGAAATGCCTGATTGTAGATTGTCTGAAAGCTCTGAAAAACCGCTGCCAGTGTTGCCTGATTTATTATCATGGTTGTTCCTCCTTTTTTATTAATGGACTACCGTACCGAGACTGTAAATCGTCACGGCCGGAGTTCCTACATTGGTTATTACTGCGACAAAGCGCCGCGTATAATTCTGCGCTATGGTCATAGTCCCACTGAGAGTTACGCCGGACCCTGCGGCCAGAGTAATAGTATTGGCAGCGGGATCAGTATTTCTTATCTCAAACTCAAAGGATGTCCCTGCCTTGGCGTTGGTGATGGCCGAAACAATCGCGCTGGCTGCAGGCGTTGTATCTGTACGATTGTCGTTGCCGTTTCTCAGTACCAGCCCGCCTATAAGAGAAGCTGCCGAATAGGTCACGTTGTCGGTCGTGCTGTCCGTAGTGACGGTCATCACGCGATAGACGGGTCCGAGTATTTTGGTGCCTGCTATGCTTGCGTTGTCGTTCACATCGGCATCCACAATCGCTCCGTTTGAAATCTCGGCTGAGGTGATTGTTGAAGGCGCAGCGGCAAAATCGAACTGCACCCACACGCCGGAGCTGTCAACATCGAAGATGCGGCCGGCCACGCCGCGCGTTCCACCGTTGGAAGTCTTCGCTACACGGTAGTCGTCATAGATGTAGCAGATATATCCGATGTCGGCTATGGTGATGGGATCTCCGGAGTAGTTGCCGTACTGAAATGTCCCCTTGCTCACTCTTATGGTAAGCGTTCCATTGTCCCCTGCAGTGTTATCCACAGTCTCTTCCGCGCGGCCTATGCCGATGATTGTCGACGACACCGCGCCCGGAGTTGCATATCCGCCTGAATCGCGCGCCACCAATGCGCCGCTGTAAATCTTCTTGCCTGCTGCCACCCCCATGCTCACCTGCGCGCCTATGCGGGCAGATGTAGTCCTGCCTGCAGTGAGTGCGGCTGTCGCATCAAGCACCGACCCAAAGACCAGCGCCAATGCAATCAGCGCCATAAAAACTATGCTCATTATTGAAGCAAAACCGTTCCTTGTCATTATCCTATCCCTCCTTTTTAGGATTGAATTTTTTAAATGTCTCGGTATCAATCCCCATCAGTTTGTTGACCTGAATCTGGACGGCATCAACTGCATCCGCACCGCCTTTTTCATCGCCTGCGACTTTCTCTGTCGGCACGACTACGGGAGCCTTACCGATAAAGACCTTAAAACCCTCAAGGTCTTTCTGCGCATAACTCAACATCGAGTCTTTCTGGGCGGGCGTTATCTTGCCGTCCTCAATGCCCTTGTTGACCATTGCATCAATGTCAACCTTCTCGCGTTTTCTCAACTCTTCGGTGAGCTTGTTCACCTGAAGCTGAAGCCCTTCCAGCGAGGTCGCGCCTTGTTTCATCGCCATTATCGTGCCGGTGACTGCGGAGAGAGAATCGCCCTCCTTGCATCCGAGCGCCTCCAGTACAGCCTTGTTCGCCACAATCTGCGCAGTAGCCTGCTCAGCCGCTGATACCTTGAGGTTGAGCTTGTTGATTGCTGCGATCACGTCCGCCTCGGTTACTGTTTCAGACAGGCCGAGGAGTTTTGCCAATTCCTTGTACATAGGTTCCTCCTTTGTTGCTTGTTGATAGCTGCCTACTGACAGCTTGTTTATTAGCGGCACCATGCCGTCGATATTCGGCATGTTCGTAAGCGCCACATTGAGAAGCGATAAAACCTTTCCGTCTGACACTCTTTTGAGAAATACCGGCGAGACATAGCGGTATTCTTTGTTCACGATGAATTGCCGCGCCTTTTCGGTCCAGTCCACAACGGCCCATATGCCTTCGGTGCCTTTGTTTATGAGTTTTTTAATCCATCCCGCAGCAGGGGCTGCTCCGCTTTCAAGGCTCTGGTGCTCATAATCTATGACCATGTCGTTTGCGGTTGCGTTAAAGGCATTCAGCACGGACACAACAGATTCGGCATCGCATATGAAATCGCCTTTCGGCGTCTTATGGAAACCGGAAGGGATCACCTGAATTTCGGCAGGCGGCTCACCATTCATGTCTTTGCAGATAAGCAGCATCAAATTGTTTTTGATTTTCATATCATCAGCCTCCAATCTTATCGAGGTAGTTACGAACCCCAGTTTCAAACGAGTTTTGAACGTTCGCCTTCCTGAGCGCACGATCATCGAAGTCATTGGGCTTAATGCCCTTGACGGATTTAACAGGATGCTTTGCGCCCGGAAAATAAAGAGCCTTCTTTGTTGTAGGTCTGATTGGCCTGCCCTTCGGACCGTATATACCCGTGCCATAGCGCAGATAGACCGCGTAATTATCGCCCGCTGCATTGCGTGCAGTGATATTGATCACGCCCTCATTGTCGGTCACATAACTGGATATGCCGTGGCTTGCCAGATTGCCCGACCTTACGGGAACCTCTTGCCTGAGCGCACCTTCGACTCTTTCAACCGCATAGATCAGTCCGTGTCGCTTGGCCTCCGATATATCTCCCCCGGCTTTCCGCACAGCTTCTTCGAGCCGGGGTCTGAATTCGATTTTTGTTTCCATCAAGCCACCACTATTACGCCCCGGCAGTGCGGATGATAGGGCGGTAGATAGCCTCTATTAACGAGGCCTCCGATATTGTCGATCGTCGGCTTGTTTTCAGGAGCTGAAAACTGGGCGTCGTACTCATCGGGCGACATATTAATGTGATCCTGCATCAGCGCATAGGCGGTCGATACATCTATGACCTTGCCGTTCATCTCTTTGCAAAACGCGCAGTCCCTCGTGGGCTCGAAAATTCTCAGCCTTTTCACTCCTCCGTCATTGAGCTGAGAAACATGCGCCCAGTTTGAAACGCGCGTCACCGAGGTATCGATAATGCGGCGAACCTGACTGTCGGTAAGCTCGCCGACTTTCTGGTCCAGCAGATCTTTAAAAGCCTGTATGGTTGAGTTGGGAGTATTGCCAAAGAGTCCGGCCCCGTTTTCAAGGAACTGCTCGCGTATGAAAGTATTCAATGCGGCAACGGTGTCGGGATTCTGAATAAACTTGGACATATAGTAGCTGTCCAGCTTTGTCAGAAAATCCACTGTCCTCACATCGGCTCCGCCGAAGGCGATCTCTATACCCGGCTTCACGAGATCTTCAAGCTTGTGAAATGCGAAGAGCTGCGCAAGAGAATCAGATATGGCTTTTTTGTCGAGCGCTGCGGAGAAAGACGCCCCGAGAGTGATCTGTATTTTCTGGGCCAGTTCGTCGGCAGTCGGAGGCTGATCAAGTCCGTCAAGCCAGCTTTGAATTTCCTGCAGCGCATCCTGCCTACCTGCGGTGAGAGAGGGCAGTATCTTTTTAAGGTAATCGGCAATCTCGCTATCGAGGGAGTCCCCTCCGTGTGAACCTGCCGTATTGATCATGAGTTTAAGTTTGTTTGATACCGGCTTCGCAGTCTTTTCAGAAAATCCGAAGGATGAGGATGAGAAATCACTGCCCAGCGTCCTCTCCCCTGCTTTGGGTTTTGGAATACCAAAGGCTTCATATACATGCTCCTCGCCAATGCCTTTAAATCCGGCATCCCTGACAAGAGTGCCATAAACCGTGGCCTTGGTCTGTAAATCTTCCGGCTCTTCAAAATGCAGCTTGAACTTGGGGACTCCGGCCTTTGGTCCGTAATTAAACAGAGTCCACGGTGCGAGCAGTTGCGATTTAATAACGGATTGAAGAGCTTTAGCATCCGCCTCGAGCAAGTCCTGCCGCACTTCCTTAGCCTCATCCTCGCCGCCAAGTCTTCCTGCCGTGCTTTCAGAGCTGCCGGTGTGACCAACAATTACTTTGCTCATCGCGCGATCACAGAAGGCGGCAAGCTTTTCAAACGCCTGCACATCTCCACGGGATTTGCTCTCGACAAACTCTATAACGGTTGAATCGGAGATCACCGCTGCCGCGTCAACACCGAGATTAAAGACAGCGCGCTTGAGCGCGTCCTTTTCCTTGTCGCCGGTTCCTGCTGGATATTTGCCGACCCGCATAGGTACCGAGTAAAGTTCATTAAAAATAATCCATGACTTGAGGTCAAAGTTTTTAAAGAGGTACATGAAAGCGCAAGGCCTTGACAGCCCACTGCGCGACGCAGCGCCGGAGCGCGCCTTATGCCTGAAGTAGATAAACTTGTTCGGCAGAAGTTCCTCGCCCCATACCATTTCAGCATCGGTGATCAGGCGCGGGGTTTTCAGAAGCTTATCCGGTGAGTTGAAGGTAAAGCGCTTCTGATGCACCCACTCTATTTTCTTCGCCCATACGTGGCCTTCGGAAATGTCCCACATTATTTCATTAACCGAAAAGCCTTTGCCTACGGCATCAAGAATATCCAGCAGCGCGCCGTCGAATTCTTCCATATACTCGATCATCTCTTTTGCGGCAGCAGCAATTTTTATATCCTCAGTCGAAGTCGAGGCAGGCAATACTTCCCAATCAAGCCCTGTAACCGCTGCCTTGCGCTTGCCCAGTTCAGAGCCGAGGTGACAGTCCTTCTCTTCCATCTCCTCAAAAAGTTCGGACTGCCTGAACACATCGCCGTTATCCGCTTCTCTTAAAATAAGCGCGAGACGATCGGGTGTGAGTCCGGCTGAGGGATAAGAATAGTAGCGATCACGGATCGTCTGAACCGCGATTTCGTCGGTTATTGGCTTGTTCGACCTGATTTCCCTGCCATATTGATCAAGGAGCGCCATTAAAAACCCTCCTGTGAGCCCGCCAAGTTGTTTATAAACTGGGTAAAGGCATACAGTCCGGACATAGAGGCCGGTTTTGCCCACAATTGCGTTTTAAAGGCCTTCATCAATATGCCCCCTTGCCGAGATTTAAACTCCGGTCGTGATCTTTCCGTCCGGAATCGTCGCTGCCTCGATGTTCAGTGGAGCGAATGGATACCGTTTCGTATTCGATAGGACCGGATGTGGAATTCTCCGCTGCATAAACGAGCAGCATTCCTGCGACCGCTGCGTCGCCGTGTCTCTTGCCGCCTTCACCGCTGGCCCTGCGCGTATCGGAAATTACCGGCACACCTTTTTCAAGCCTGACCACGCGGTGATCGTCCAGCACGTCAGCATCTTTCGGGAGAATGATTGTCTTATCTTCAAAGCGGACTTTATATTTCGGCATATTGTCCTGATAGAACTGGCGGGTAAGCATAATCTGCTCTATCCGGTTTTTGCCGTACCGCTGCATGGCGACTTCGGCCAAGTACTGACCGTTGCCGCGGGCATCGAGAGCGCCGCCCCTGAAATTCGGAAGGCGGTCGACTATATAAAAGAGAATTTGTTCCTGCTGCCGAAACGGCATATTGGCGAGTTCTACAATAAAAGGCACGCGGAGAGTGAGGTTGTGCAATCGTGCTGCAGGCTTGATTACAGTGAGATCGATATCTCGCGCGAAGTCCTCGCCGAAATAGTGAACGAGCGCCGGGTCAAGCGCCTTAAGCGCCGGGCCGATATTATCATCAAGCCACGCTTGGCAAACAGTCTGTCGCACATCGTCCGGCTCTTGGTCGAACTGGTCCTTGCCTCTCCATCGAAAAACAGGGATGCCGTCTTCCATGCAGGACTCAATCAGCGCACCGGTGAAATATATGCCGCTACCTTTTGACGGGATGCAGAAAAGTTCCTCGTCGGCATGGTCGCCGTAAGACGTGATCAATTTTGTACGCCATGCCTCCTCATTGGCCGGGCTCCACTGGATATCCGGTTTCTTGTGCTGAAGGACCAGACATATCCTTTTATAGAGACCGTCCGCAAGAGCATCGTCAAGTGTGATGCGGTGGATCGAATACGGGAACTTGCCTTTTCTGACATCCTCTATCAGCTCGTTAAAAGGGTTCTCAACGCCGAAGTGTGTAGAGATGATCCTGACCTTGCCGCCCCACATCAGGAGCGCGATTGCCGCCTTTATAAGCCCCTGCAGGTCCTCATGGAATGCGGCCTCGTCAATTACGACAATGCCCTGCTTGCCGCGCAGGTTAGAAGGACGGCTGGAGAGTGCGAGAATCTTATAGCCTGATGCAAAGTCTATACGAAAGGCCTTGATGTCTTTTTCGCCTTCCTCGGTTTTGTCCTTGAATATAAACTCCTCAACCTCGGATGCGGCCAGACTGTAATAGCGCGCCCAGAAAGCGCAGGAATCGATAAACTCACGCGTCATGTCTTGGTTGTATCCGATATAGAAAACGTCGTCTCCGTTGGCGCTGGCCGCAGTCAGGGCATCGTCTGCAGACTCGGCCCATGTAAGACCAACGCGTCGGGACTTGTCTGCGATTTTAACGTCGGAGTTGTCGGCAATCCAGTTTTTCTGATACTGCAGTAACACTCCGTCTTTCGGCAGGTCTTTTAATATGTCAGGCGCAAGCGCTGTATTCATTTCGCTATTCCCAGTATCTTCGCTTTTATGTCGTTGACCGTATCGTCCGAGAGTCCGCCCTTCTTGGCGATCTTCGCAACAGCGGTCGCTGCCTTCTCTGTTTTGTCTTTCATGCGGCCTTCAAACTCAGCCCGCTTTGTGCTGCTGGCCTGAAGCTTCGCAAAGGCATCAATTAAACAAGATGCGCCTTTGCTTGTAACATCGAATCCACCGTCCTTCAGCGCAGTAGCAAGTCTGCGGGTTATCATCGTGGCGGTAAGTTTTTCCAAGATTAAAGCCTTGTCGGGATCGTCGTTTAGCCAAAGCGCATTGTCCCTGAGTATTTCGGTCTCGCGGACCTCTTCCATAAATGCCGCGTTATAGCGGCTAAGGCTTGAATCGCTAAGGTCTAAGGCGTGTTTTTGTTTTATGAAGGCGACAATTTCTGCGTAGGTTTTATTCGCCAAAAGAAGCGCATTGACTTCCTTGCGTATAGATTCATCAAGCCCCTGTATGGAGCCGTGCCTGCGACGGCCCATTAGCCGAGCTCCTCATCGAGGGTGTTAATTTTTGCTAACAGGGCTTTATGCCGCTCGTTCAGTTCATTGAGTCTGCGGGCGTCAAACAGAATGCCTTTTGTATCGAGATTCTCCGGGGCGGTTGTCGATGCAAGAGCCAGCTTCATTGTTATCGCTTCCACATACCTGTTGATCTCTGTTATGACGTCGCTGTCCTCAAAACTTAAAGACTGCCGCTCCGCCTGTTTCATCGCTCTTGCTGCATTCATCCGGTAACCTCCTTGTTTTTTAAGTCTCTGATATCCTTCTTCATGAGAGGGCAGTACTGCGCATCCACTATCAGGCTTATTGCGGTTGCCCACTTTGAGGTATTCAACACAATTACATCCTTAAGGTCTTTTGCCAGCTTGTCGAAGTTCTTGACGAGTTCGACGTTGTTTTCGTAGAACCTAACAACCTCATCGTGTTTTTTTCCCTGAGCATCCATCTGCGCACGTATAGCGGAGAGAATGTCGGCGATCTGTTTGCTGTCGTTTCTTTTGAGATATACAAGCGCACACCACGGAGCAAGCACGACGACAACTGTGAGAATAAGAAGCACGGTCAATACAGGCCATGTGCCGATAGACTCTAAGATTTTCGCGACAGCTTCAGCGCTCACTACTTATCTCCCTGCTGGCTTATCGGCTGCGCTTGCGCAAGCAGATTGGTTTTGTCTGCGCTGGATTTGGAGGAGCCGAACTTATAATCAAAAACCGTTGTCATCTTGGACCCTATAATCCCGATTAGATTTCCGACCATTAACGCTATTTCGGGCGTCATTTTAGGCAGGCTGTAAAAGATCAGCAACAGCACGACTCCTACATAAGCGCAGGTGATAAACCATCCGAGCAGCACAGTGTCCCAATCACGGATTCCGGTAGCTTTAGTAACCTCGATTTCACGCTGCCTTGCATTCTGACGATCCAGTAAATATGCTTTATCGAGATCTGCGGCTATTGCTGCCAAGCGCTCCCTGTTATCTGCCTCGACCTTTTTTAAGGCTGCATACTGCTCAGGTGTTGCAGTCAAAAGCGCGGAATTTATTGCTTCAGGCTTATTATCCGTGCCGAGAGCGGAGGCCACTAATGCGCCTGCAACTCCTCCAACACCCGGAAGTATTGCATTGCCGAGAATCGGTGCGATGCCTGCAACGGTTGCTTTGACTTTGCTCCACAGATCATCGGCCATGGCTACCTCTCCCTTGTCTGTAAATAGTTATTGAGCACCACGGCTGAGTAAAGCGCTGCAACGACAGCAGCCACCCACGGCGCGAGTTCGGATTCTCTGATGTACAACAGCCCAAAAATGCAGAGGTTGATTAATACGAACTTAGCGGGAATAAAGAGCTTGCGCTCAATGAACCAGCGCATGATAGGGTTTAGTTCTCTGCCTCCGAGTGCCAAGGCTTTTTTAGTAAGGTAAATGTCCGCGAAGTTGAGAGCTGCTATGAGAATAATTAAAACTATGAGCATGATGTCCTCCCCTTATTTTCCTGCCGCTCTTCGTCGGCAATTTTTTCCAGCACTCTAACGTCGTAGTCCTTCATCAGCTTTTTTAAAAACCCCACTCGATGCTCAGGGTTTTGCTCCCAAGCTTCCGCTATCGGATTTGCGGACGCCATAGATTCAGTATGTCCAGACCACTGTCTGGGGCTTGCTTTCGTCTATGTCCACATGGATAAAGGTCTTTGCTACGCCTATGCGCTTGAACAGAAAACCGCGAAGCACTTTTGCGAGCACCTCGAACCGCTCCTGCCCTGAACTGATTTTTATATCCACCGCGAGGCCCAGCGTATGCGCGCTGCCGGAGACACCACCTTCGGACGCATTGTGCTTGTCGCACCTGAAGCCGGAAGCTATGGTAATCGGCCTGCCGATATCCTCTCTTAACTGGTCCAGCCTGTTTACGAGGTCTGAACTTACATCCGCCTTGCCGCATCCGCATTTACATGCGAACTCTTCATCCGTAAAATACTTGCCACGCTTACCCATGAATTTCTCCTTTCAAAAGGGGGTTGTCCTGCGGCGTTTCCACACGCCGCAGGACGGGGAGTGAAACATCATAAGGGGCTCTGTCGCCGCTAAGTCTCTTGCGAGCCTTCCAACGGTCGTGGCGCTCTTCACGCCAGTCCCCACCGGGTTTTCAAAAGATAGATAAATTGAATCTGATGCTTTCATCAGATTCAATTTTAAGGAAGAGTTACTCTGAAAAAATATTGAAGTGGTTCAAAAAGTAAAAGGCTGTGGGGTGTTATCCTCACAGCCTTCGGAGATGTACTTGATGTGCTTGCAGAGAATTTATTGGCCTATCTTGACCTCATGAAATTCAACTTGTACTATTTCCCAATCCAGTTCTTTTAATCTTTCATCTATAGTGCCTTTAAAGCCTTCTTCCCTTGCTTTATGCATAATATCTGAGAGTAGGTCAGCTTTTGTTTCTCTGACACGATGAGTCAAGTAAACGTCCTTACCTTCAAATTTACCCTTTGCCATCCACAAAATGTTCATAAAAATCAACCTCCCAAAATTAATAAAAACGTATAACAAACCTTCCGGCACGTTCAACCTTCCCTCTTTTTAACGCTGTGTTGTGTGCTACTTTTCCCGCTCGTATTCGTGCGGACGGACCAACCTGATAGAATAGTCAGATCAAACGTTTTTTTATCGTCGTGCTCCGTCAGACTCACATACTTCAATGTTTCCATATAGCCTCCTTTTTCCGTTTAATTTTACAATAACGCCGGTTGTTTTTCATCCCGTGCATTTTTTAATACCTCATACACCCACCGCTCGCTGTATTCGGTGGCACGCGCAAGCTCTGCGTGGTTTGCGCCGGTGAATTTATCGAGTATAAACCTGCGTTTCTTTTCAGCGATCAGCTCATCAAGGCTACGGAAATACAAGCTTTGTTTGCCGTAATGCTCCGACAGCTTCAGCGTGTTCTCTAAGCCGATTATGCAGGCCATCTCCTGATAGCTTTCAGGCAGGTCTTCGATTGTCAGGTTTTCAAGCCAGTTCAAAATTATGCTCCCTGATGGTGAAGGTATTTCCTCACATTCACCGCTTTATTATTTTTGTGGTCGCAAATTGACTGCCTGTTTAAATCTCCGGCATCCTCCATAAATCCAAGCGCAAAAATAATATCTCCAATTTCACGCTCTAACATTTCTCTGTTCGTAGGGCTGGGGGCCAGAGGGTGATATGATTCGTAACCGTGACGGAGTATTTTCCCTATCGCTTGTTGTGCCTCGCCAAGCTCTTCCAGCAAAAGGGCCAACCGCTCAGCCTCCGCTGGTGACAAATTATTGTAATGTGTAGTCACCATGTATTCTCCTTTCTTCTCAGTTAAATAAAGACAATGAACTATCGCCTTTTACAGTCCTTGGCTTTTTTATTCCCAATTGCCGACGCACCTATTTTGTATGGGTGATATTTACGCTCTCCGAATGGATATGCTTCGCGCAGTTTCGAACGTATTAATTTCATGTCGGTTTTGCCATATTGGGCTACTACATCGCCAATGACTTTGCTTGCCTGCTCTCTCCAGCTCAAAATGGATCTCCTACTTTTTCCACAGCAGGCGCAGCGGCCTGCTGCCGATTTCTTATCGCCTTCAATGCCTCGATAACTCGCATGGCATCCGCGCTTGTAATAATGCGGTCCTTGCCGCGCAGCACCTTTTTCATTAATCCCCAGTATCCGCCCGGATACCTCCACTGGACGTCTTTTTTTAGATGCTCTATTTTTGCCAGTTCCTGCGGGCTGACCAACGCTATAATGTTCGGAGCACTCGGACGGCGGGTCTTGCGTTTAGCGGTTATCACGCCGCCCATGGCCGTCAGATCGGTGATGAAGGCCGTGGCTTGTTTGTAGGTCAAATAAACGCATGACCGAACACCATAATGTCTCTCCATCAGATCTCTGTATCCGTCCTCGCTCAACTCACCGTTTTTAACAAGCTGGTTTTTCAGCATGTGGATTATTTTTTTCTGCTGGTTATCGCAGTAATCTGGAATCCTATTCACATTACCTCCAGTCTTCCCTGTTGGAATACGTCTTCAATGGCTATCCGCTTGAGCTTAGACGCCCTTTGCAATATTTTTATGCCTCGTCGTCTGAGCGATTGATAGACCGTCTCAAGCTCTTGTTCGTCTGTTATGATGTAGTAGCCGCACGGCTTGCCGCTTGAGCTGCCGATGCAGTAATCGTGTTTATGTATTAAAGTCTCCACTACCTGCTGAACCTCTCGCCAATGCAATAAAGATTGTTCGGCTATCGTGCCGACTAGCCGGGCATTCTTTTTACCCGTCGGAATCAGCGACAGGATCAATCGCTCCCGCGCCGTCAGCTCAAATCCTATTTGCAGTTGTTCACTCATCGTTCAATAATCGCCATACTTCCGCCACCACTCTTGGTACCTGTCCAAGTCCAATGGCCTCAAGTCTGTCCAGCCGAGCGGCCACCCCATGAGCCACTCGACCCAGTCGGGGTTCAATCTCCCACCAGTCGTCGGACCCATTTCTTTTACTACGGCCGTCACGAGATCGTCCCCGCCCGGCTTGTTCCCGTTTTTCGTAATTCTGTTTATTCGGGCAAAGTCCGGACCGCTCGCAGATGCCCTCGGCGTCGGCCACATTTTTTTCGCGTGGGGCCCTACGCCTTCTATCTCCAATACCTTGCCTGTCAGTGTCCTCCCCGAATTTGGCGATGTCCGCCCTTTGTCCGGCTTGCCGCAAAAGCCTGCCGCATCCATCACCGTTGGCGTCGGCCAACGCCGAGTGGGATTCGGTCCCGCATAATCCGTCAGCAACTTCCCTCTCTTGCCGTCCGCCGGTCGAGCACCTCTCACACCATCCCCGGCGTTCGGTGTCGGCAATAAGCCAGAGTCGCGTCCTCCGGTGATTTGCTCCAACGGTGCAAGCCGATAAGCAGCCCCCTCGAATATAAGGAAAGATTTCGGCCAAGTCTCCGAGAATTCGCCTAACGTATGGCTTTGAGAGAAGTCCGGGGACGTTTTCCAAGAGGATGTGCCTCGGTCGAACGATGCGAATGACTTCGATAGTTTCAGGCCACATATTGCGGGGATCGTTTTCGGCGAGTCCTTTGCCGGCAACGCTAAAGGGTTGGCAGGGGAAACCTGCCGATACGACATCAACCATGCCTTGATAACTGAGGGCGTACCCTTCACTGATGAATGCACGGATATCGCCGAATATAGGCCCGGCATCAAGAATTCCATCTGCAATGCGCTGCGCGAGGATTCGCTGTCTGTAAGCGTTGACCTCGACGTATCCGAGGGTTTTCCATCCAAGGATTTTTGATCCGAGGATGCCCCCCCCCGCGCCTGTAAAGAGTGATAGTTCATACATGTTTTTTTCATGGCCTCATCAGTCTCCGCTTAACGGAGCGACGGCGGGATTACTGCCCCGCCGTTTCGGCCTTCGGTCACTTACTAACCATCCAGCAAGCCCATATCGTGTAGAGGATTAAGGGGATGTTCAACCAAAGCATTTGTTTGGTCTCTCTTGATCACCGCTTCTTTTTCACAAAACGGGCATAACAAAAATCCAGAGTTAGCCGGAGGATTGTATTTATGGACCGGGCAGTAGTACTCTTCGGGCTGCTCACTCATGCCGCCTCCTCCATCTCCGCTTCGCCGTTTTTCATGTATTGCTTCCTGAAAGCCGCTACGATCTTCTCCACTACGTTGGCTACGAGCCTGATAACGACCTGCTCTCCGGCCTCCTGTACCGTGACTCCTACTTTTTTAAGTTCCGCGCCGCTTAGGTTTTGGAGGGCGTTTTTCATGGGCTTCTTTGTCGTCTCAATGAGCGCCTCGGCTTGTTCAGGCAGATGCTTTTCGATCAGGCGCACTGTGTTGTCTGCGTTCTCGATGATGATCTTGCCCTTGCCCTTACCGAAGCCGCACTTCACGCCGTGAATAACTATCGTCTTGGGCTGTTTGAAAAGTTCAGGGCTCTGTAATACCCCGGCATGCAATGATGCGTGGGCCTCAACCGCTGCCTCGAAGCGCCGCTTGATCAGCGGCAGGTACCGCGCCTCGATAGACTTGAGTTCCCTATCCATAGCCACGATCTTCTCTGCCAGATCCGCTTCGGTTGCATGGTACCGCTTTGCCAGTTGTTCGATATCTCCCAGCCTCATCCTCCTATCTCCTTTCTGTACATTTTTTCGTTCAATACTTTTGCGCGCTCGGCAAGCGCTTCGAGCCTACGCGAGGCCTCGACGTAGCCCCATGAAATCGCGTGGTCCATGAGCACGGTGAAGACGAGCGCCAAATCAAAATAGTCCTCCGCACAGTCCGAGAACGAGAAGGCTTTCTGTCGTACAACAACGACCCTTTCTGTAACCCATGCTTCTGCCGTAATAAACTCATCGCAATAATCGCCGAGACAGTTCTGCACAGACTTCAAAAACTCTGCATACAGGTCCCACAGTTCGGTTTTGTATCCGGACAAAACGTCCGGTTTTTCTGACGAGGCACTTACCGTGCATGTGCAGCCGATACAGGATTTGTTAAGGCATTCTTCCATTGTTGTAGTCGTCATATTTCACCCCCTGAATTTATTGCAGCCTACACAGTCGTGAGGCGTGCGGATTTGGATTATTTCGCATGTGGAGGGATCAACCTGCTGTCCCTCCCTCGCTTTGCAGGCAGTAACCAAACTACTGGCCTGCATCTTTACTTTGAGTGTCTGCTTTCTATTAGATCTGTTTCCCATCGCATCTCCTCTGATATACTGTCAGTGCGTTGTTACGCTGCCCTAACGGGCGCGAGGGCGGTTGATGCGTCAACATCACCGCCCCTTTTTATTACTCTGCATATAGCCTGTTTCAGTTCCTGCACGCTTGCCTTTCCGCTTGACACCTCCGCGACTGTCGGCACCCAGCGACAAACAAACACCGATGCGCTGCATGTGCAGGCAGGGCAGCAGCCTTCTTCTCTGACAATGTCGTAAACCTCTTCGCAATCCACGCAGATAACGGCGTCCCTAAGTTTCATAGCGCCTCCAAGCCCTGCAGACTGTTGATGATCTCAGGAGTGACTATGCGTTCCCCGAGTTCTACGGCCTCGTTCATGGCACGCACCATCCAGCGGTTGACCGTAAGCGGATAGGCTATGCTCACCTTGCGCCTGCCTTCTTTTGTAGTGAGCCTGTCGGACAGCGCCTTAATGCCCTCATCGGTGATGATTGTTTTTAGGTCAACTCCGACGCGCTTGAACTTATGATCAAGGTATGTTTTGAGGTCGCCGTTAAGTCCGCGTATTATGGCAACCTCAAAGCGTCTGATAACTTCGCGCATGTGGTAGTTCACAGTCTCATCAAACACGCTTGAAAGCTCGCTCTGGCCGATCAGGATAATGCCTATGGTCTTTTTGCCCTCGAACTCGATCTCGTTAAAGCGTTTGAGCATCTTGATCGTATGGCTGTTGGCTATAAGGTCCTGCGCCTCTTCGATGATCATTGCGACTTTCATGCCGCTGCGGCAGTGATCCTTTAGATGCTGCTCTACCTGCCGCGACTTGGCTTCCAGCCGCGACTTCGGCGTGCCCTTGCCATCAGTCAGGTCATAGACAATGGCATCGCATAATGAGGATGCGGTTGCCCTTGATTTGTCTATGATGCGCGGATACACAATGCGTATATCGCCTGAGCGCCTGATGCGCTTTTCGAGCTCGCGGCGCATGCTGGTCTTACCGCTGCCGACCTCGCCGATCACCGCGACCATGCCGCCGTGATTTGCGGCGAAGTCCATCACCTCGAGTATGTACCGGTGGTCTTCTCCCATATAGGTGTCGCCGTCTTTTTCCATGTCGTTTAAGAATGGATGTCTGAACATCTTGAAATGCTTTTTTGCTTCCTGCGATAGCATGTAGTCTTCCTCCTTGATTTTAGATGCGTCAGTATTGGGATTGCAGATCACTATTGCGGGCATCTTGTTCGTTTCTCGTCCGCGCCTGTTGGCCCCGGAGGGTTTCCTGTCGCGCAGATCCTCGCCCTCTATCTGCCAGATAGCCGTGATGTTTGTTTGATTTTTTTTAAGCCATTCATCGACATCCGGACGTATTACCAATAATTGCTCTATCCTTTCCCTGATATCGCGCATGCTCGGAGGAATATATCCGCGATTAATAACCAAACTCACGAGCGCGCGGGATACGTCCAGAGACCTGCTTACCGTTGCCTGATCAATTCCCAACTGGAGCAATAACCGCTTGATAGTCATCGGCTTAAACGGTGTTATATACGCTGCTGCTGTAGGCACTCTTCACACCCCCTTTTTACAGGCCGCCTGCTGCGGCCAATTTTTGCTCTTCACTGCTGCCGGGATTCCATATTCCGGCCTTGATCTGACTCACCACCTCCTCTATCTTGGATTTCTCGATGCCCTGCCCATAGGTTTCGCGCAATGCCTGATTGAGCGCGGGAGTCATAACGTCACGCAGCTCTTTGATGAGCTCAAGAATGGGGACCTTGCGATCAACTATTGCGCGGGAGACTTCCACTGCATGAGGCTGCATTGGCTCGGTCAGCTCTACGGGCTTTATGTACTCAAGCTCCGTGCCCTGCCTGTTCAAAAACTCGACCTTGACCTTCTCTGCCTGATGCCCGAAGACCTGTAAGGGAGTCTCTGCACCCACAGGAGGCGCAACAGCCCTGCGCTTGTCGCCTGTGCCCTTCCATGTGAGTCCCCACTGTTCGGATGCGATCTTCTCCATCTCCGCTTTTGCTTTCTGCGTTTCTGTATATTTGTGGCTCTTGTATTCTCCGAAGGTTGTACCCTGTGTGAGCCTGCCGTACTGGTCTTTTGGAATCGGTTGCAGCAGCCACACCTCACCGTTAAAGTGGACTTCCACGTTCGGGTATTCATACGGCTGTATGACGACCTTAACGGTCTTGCGTGCCGCGTTTGGATTAGGCACCTGATACGTCTTGCCGTCAAGAGCGAAGTGCAGCGCACCGTCAACACGCTTGTCTATTTCCGGCCTCCTGATCAGCATTTTGTATATATGCCATTCGGGGCAAAGTCGTAAATGCTCGGCGCGTATGGTTGACCACATGGCGGATCGAGGAGCCACGCCACGCATAAGGTTGACGCCGTTGAATTTAATGCACCAGTCCAGCGCCCATGCGTTAAGCTCTGCCAGATCCCGGGGGCGCTTAAATTTCAGATTCGCTTCAAAGCGGTTGATGATATGCATCAATCCTTCTATCGAGCCTTTTGCCCTTGGATTGCCCGGCATGTGCGGTTCTACCTTTATGCGGAGCGCCTTTAATAAGTTTTCGTTGGCCTTATTGGTGATAATGGAGCCTCTGTCAGGGATGAGCATAAACGGCACGCCGTGAAAGTGATATTTGCCGAGCTTGCTGCCACTGGAGCCGTTCCATGTCTGCTCGATAATTTCGTTCTTGGGTCGCATGGCCTTATACAGAAAATCCGCGCCGTCTATAGCACGCTCGCCGGAGGCGTAGTAGTACCACAAAAAGAACGCGCCGGTGCAGTGGTCAACAACGGCGTATCTCAGCAGTTCTTTTTTAATAGACTTGGCGGTCTGCACGATCTTGTTTTTGTACAGTGTCATGTCTGCATCGCGCTCGCCCATGCCTTTATCGTCAAGGAAGTATTGCAAACAGTTGGTCACGTCGAACTGCCAGACATGATTGGGATGCTCGCTGAGCATTGTTTGATGGGGTGAGGGCTGCAAAAGCGCATCTTTGTTGATTTCGCGCTCACGCATTAAAGTTAAAAAGCGGGAGGTCGAAACCCCTGTGTCCACACCCGAGTCTTCGAGCATCTCTTTTGCATCGCATGCAGGCAGAGGGATTTCGTTGCTGGTGCGGCGCGAGGCAAGGAGCAATGCACCCGCTGCCTTGAGCGTATCCTCCGATACTCGCGTCGAACCTTTGGTGTTTTTTTCTTTTCTCCAGCGGAGGCCCTTGATCGCCGCATAACGGAATATGGTCTGGCGCGTCACGCCGTAATGTTCGGCGAGTTCTAAAGCCTTGCGTCCGGCCTCGCCTTCGGCAAGACCGGACATGGACTGATATACGTGCTGGAGTATGACTTCAGAGACCGGCATAATAATTACTTCTTTCCTTTTTTGTGCTTTAAGCCCTTGGTTAAGGGCATCTCTTTTGCCAGCACGGCAGAAGGTGGAAGTTCGCATTCGTCAATTTCCCACGGAACCATTTCGGCATCCTTATACACTTCATTCAGTGCCATGCGTTCGTCGCTGAATATTTTGGAACCGAAGATATAAAGGAAATACAGCGAGCGCAGCACGGATGCGGGTGCCTTGTGATAATCAATCTGCTGCTTAAGCGCGCTAAAGAGCGAAACAATATCGCCCTGCACACGGGCCATGAGGTCAAAAGACTCGCGCTCTTCAGGAGACAGATCGTCGATTGTTGCAGTGCGCTCAAGACGCTTGATCTCCTTTTCCATCTTCTTGATAACATCTTCTTTGGAGGAGGCGATGCGCTTCTGAGCTTTAAGCTCGGACTCCTTGTCTGAGATTTTGGCTTTGTAGTCGTCTTCGAGCTTCTCGATCAGGGCCTGTATTTCGTCGGCATGCTCTGGAGTAACAGGGATAGTTTCGCCGTTATAAAGGATGGCATTATCTTCAATTTTGGCGGATTCCGCCGAAACTGCTTTGCCTAAGTATTTGATTTTCCTGAAATCGTTGCTAAAGAAACTGGCGAAATTGCCGAGAAAGTCATCTCTGAAGGGTTCGAGGTCTGCAAGTTTTTCATCCACGGTCCTGCGTTTTAGACCCATCGCCTCGCAGGTTTCTTCCCATGTGGAAAAAGATGCCTTATAGTGATTGCTCTCCTTTAATTCTTTGAGCTTCACGAGGACGGTAATATCAGAAAGCGAGCGCATAAAATTCATAGCCTTTATTGTCCCTACCAGTTCGGCAGCTATTACCATGCTCTTTTCCTTTAATTGTTGTTCGCTCTGCTTTAAGCTTTCCTGCATTTTCTCTGCGCCGACTATTTCAAGCGCTGCTGTCGATACCGGGTCTTGTTTCTTTGCCATTTATTCTCCTCCGTCCAGTTGATTTAGATTCCTGTCGATTCTTGCTCTGTCAGATTCCATCAGGCTTTTGTAGCGCGCCCAGAGCATTGCCGCGCCCATGCCGATGCGGTACTTCTCTCCGATCATCTCGGCAAAACCGCATTCCTCAAGCGTTACGAGGTGACACATAACCGTGCCAGTCGGCATCTCAACGGCCTTAGATACTTCTGCGGGACTCACCGGCTCGCGTTGATCACCCAAAAATTTAAGAATGTTAGCGGTCTTTCTAACTGCATCGATCCTTGAATAAGTCTTTGCCACTCACCCCTCCTTAATGTTGTATTTCTGAGCTATCGCAGTACGCACCGCGTCTTTAATGTTTTCACCGGCGACTATGCTCTCTATGCCGCAAAGCCGCGCCATTGCTATAAGCACGCGCTCATCTTTCACGCCGTCCAGCGATGCCGTGCTGCCGGATATCCGGCAATTATCGATCACACCCTGCGCGAGATCCACTGCCGTTACACGTCTCATTTAAGACCTCCCCGCTTCTTGTTTTTCTTTTCCGGCATGCACCATAGAGTTCCCTGTGTCCCCGGCTTCAGCATGCGCTCTACAAGTTTTTTGAGCATCAGCCTCGTCTTTTCCATTTGAAGGATCGCCTTCATAAATACATCCTCGATAATCCTGATGGCTTCAAAGCTGGCTTTCTGTTGATAGGTGCTGGAGAGAGTCTCCACAAACTTTGTTGTGTCTTTAAGGCATTTCACAATCTCATCCAGCATGTCTTCCTCTTCAATCTCGTCTATGTGATCAAGGACGCTGCGATGGGTCATGAGCATGCCGCATTGATAACCCTGCCACTGGATGAGCTCATAGTTTCTGATGTAGTGACATATCTGGAGGGCTTTATCTATAGATATAAGCGTCTCGCCGCTGCAATATCTGTAGATGCCTTTTCCGGCTGAGTTGTCATCGCCGCCGTTGCCGAGACCAACGGCATGTCCGAGTTCATTTTTAAGTTCGAGTTTTGACAATGGAGGAATGCCTTCTTGCTTCCGGCGCTCGCGCTCGCGGTCGCACCATTCGTCTATTACGGTATCAAGGATTTCGTGTGGGTTTTTGAAGTGTGAGAATCTATTCACATGCACACCTGAAAAAACCGATAGAATTGACATTGCCTAAAAGGGTAAAAAAATATAAAATTAAATATGTCATTATCCTATGCCGCCTTGCGATTATTCTCAGGCCAAAGTTCGACAACGCTAACACCCAGAGTGTCGGCAATTGCTCTGCGAGTTGCCTCGCTTCTCATGCGACCGTATAAAACTTGGCTGGTCCATGTGCGAGACTTACCGATGCGCCGTGCAAGCGCGGCAACATTAAGGTCTTTCTCCCAGATGAGAATCCTGATTCGTTTTGTTGCTTTATTTTTGGCTGTCATTATTAACACCTGTTATCATTATGAATACATTAAAACATATATTTGAAAACAAGTCAAGAGAAAAGTTAATCAATCCGAAAACATGAAAACGATAGCTGAAATATTGGATACAATCAAGGAACTAAAAGGCCTGAAGACTGATATGGCGCTCGCGGAGATGCTGAATATTGAGCGAGGTACTGTATCAAATTGGAAACAAAGAGGTACCATTCCGTTTGATTTAATTGTTTCGTTTTGTGAACAAGAGGGTTTATCTTTAGATAAGCTCTTATTGGGCAAAACAAAGGAAGAAGACAATTTAGTTGTTTATGGCTTAGCTCCAGCCTCTATGGGCGAGGACGATGAAATGACATATATGACGAATCGCGGTCCTATGGTCATTTCTGATATCTGCAAATTTTGGGGAATACCTGTTCTGGAATTTGATAAACGCGTTGCTGAACAGAATAAAACTCAGACGATAGCTAATCCCCGAGCTGGTTATGATGCTGCGCCGCAGAAAAATATTAGTAATTTCGTTTTTGTTCCTATAGTGAGTGGAGAGATCAGCGCCGGTGGAGGGCTGCTGCCCAATAATAATATAGAAATGAGAGTTGCCTTTAGGCGTGATTGGATTCAGCGCAGAGGCGATCCGAATAACATGTCTCTTATTCGCGTAAGCGGCGATAGCATGGAGCCGACCTTAATGTCCGGAGATCTAGTGTTAATAGATCACAACAGAAATTTTATCGACCCGCAGGGCGGCATCTATGCAATTGCGATGAACGGTACTATAATGATTAAAAGGTTGCAGGCGATTTATCCGTCTAAAACTGTACGCGTTATAAGCGATAATGCGAAGTATTCTTATCTGGAGGCAGAATCGGATCAGCTTACGATTAACGGCAAAGTGATCTGGTTCGGGCGGGAGATAGAGAGATAAAAGGTAACGTAGGTAGGAGGGGCGATGGGAGATTATAGCACTAGTGAAGTACCTGCAATAGCTGGCCGATTAGCAGCAAAGTTGTGGAAGGCGATCAGAAAGCACAGCCTTGTGTCTCTTGTAATCTTTATTATTCTCTTGCTGCCTTGGGTTTTAAATAATAAGCCTGCGGTCAAAGCTACCGATGGAAATACACAGCCTTATTTTACCAAGAGCTCACCGGTTGATCACGATGCACATAATGAAAAAATTAGTAACTGTCTAAAAAACAAAGACTGTATTTTTATGCCTTTTGGTGAATTTACTACCAATCCACGACTGAGTTTTCTTATTCTTGAAAAGCTATGGTTAAAATTCAGCGATAAAGACAAGTCTGATGCTAGAAACATTTTAAAAGAAAAAATTAAAGAAGCCAATGATGGCAAAGAAATCAGATCTATACAATCTTATTCCATCCTCTTGTCGCGTGGAAAAACTAAAGACGGAGACCTATTGATAGATAAAGAAATAATGATGAATTTCTAATGAACAATCTTTCTATAAAAACAGACGATTTGCCCTTTGATCCATGTGAATTATCAAAAAAATGGCTTATTGTGGCTATGTTCTTACAATCGTCATCATCGAACTACAAAGAAGCTGTCTCTATTTCGGGTAGCTGTTCTTATTTTCAGCAAATTATAATTGAAGGCAAGCAGATTAATCTTGTTGGCTTTGGAAAATCACATAAAGAAATTTCGAAGTTTACAACCCTACAAGGTCTTATTGGCGGCTGGAAAGGCACGAGTTATTTTGCAGGGGGACGACCAATAACAGATGCGTATGCCTGTATTAAAACACTGAATTGCTTTTTATTAAGCTTGTTTTGCAGAAAACACGAGGCATACTGCTGGGATATTATAGAGCATCCATTTTATAGAGAAGACAAATATTCTGTTGGTGGTATGGTTATAACTTTAAATCTTCAAGAAAAAGAGATAAAGGAACAACCTTTTAAAATACCTTTATTACCGAGGCCATGTAAGCAGCTTGAAATTACTTATTTATCCAAACACCATCCGTCTAAGATAATTGATCAGGTTCAAGCAAGAGCTGTAGAATTAAATGTTGATTGGTGCCCTAATTTTAATGCAGATGCAACAAAGACTATAGAAAGATGATATTAGGAGAGGGAATGAGAGCAAAGGACGATAACCATAATTGTGGACAGTGCAGAAAAGATATGGATGAGCGTTTTATGCTGATAGGTGTTTATTCAATGATACAGATAATGAAAGTATCTGAGGGGTTGTCTCCTAAATTAGCAATATCTGCTGTAGAAAGAATGTCTAACGAACTGCTTAATCTTTCCCCTAAGAAAAAGGATAAGCTACTGAAGTCTATAGACGATGCTTTACCTGAAAGATTTCGAAATCCGCGACCACTGAAAAGAAACAACCCAAAGTAAAAAAATCGCGGTAGCCGCAAAAATCAAACAAGACTTGATTATTATTAATAAAAGATCGGCGGCGTTTATAAATTTTGAAATTCGCTTGTGTTAATATAGCCTAGATTTGTAAAGTTGTCGTCAAAAAACGCCTTAATAAGATTGAAAGGATCACTGTGTTTTGTATAATCAAACTAAATTTAATTTTTACCCACTTCTCGACGGGTTTTCCCGTCCCTTCCCGCCTTTCGGAAGTGAACTATCACAATTGTACCCTTCTCTTTATATCAGTCGGGTACACCCTGAACGGAAGGAATTTATCCCTATCGCTGGGAGCCTTTTTAAAGTGAATCAAGCGGCTTAAAGTCGTTGACTGGACTGTTACAAAAAACTTTTGTTCGTAGAATTGAATTACAGACA
>SCQE01000093.1 GCA_004321915.1 Nitrospirota bacterium | reverse complement strand
ATAGTCAGAAAGGTAAAATCACTGCGCGCTATACGCATGGTCTCGGCATTGACGAACCTTTAGTTGTCAAAAAGAAAGACAACACCCACTATTATCACGCTGACGGGCTGGGTTCGATTACGGTGCTGTCTGACAAGTACGGTAAAGTGGTTCAGACTTATGATTATGACGCGTTCGGAAATATGAAGAAGTACGAGCAAAAAATCAAACAACCTTATACATATACGGCAAGAGAATATGATTCTGAAATCAAACTCTATTATTACAGAGCGAGATATTATGATGCGAAGGTTGGAAGGTTCATAAGCAAGGATCCGATTGGGTTTGAGGGTGGGATAAACTTTTACTTATATGTGGGGAATAATCCGGTGAACCTTGTTGATCCCACAGGACTGAATGCAATTGCAATTGCAGAAGGCTTCTTGACCAAACTTGAACAGTATATTGCTCGTGCGGGTGCCTTTATCGCAGGTTTAATTTCTGGCAACGAGATTTCCAAGGAATGCAAGAAAGCTAATGATTGTCCTCCTTGCATTCCGCCTGTTGGTACGATTGGATATAGATATGATTTAGTGCCTCCTAGCAGACCGCATAAAACATATACAGGTGACCACGTTCATTTATACAAGATGAATCAGAATCCTAATAATTGCCAATGCTTCTGGCAACCTATCGGTGTGACTGCCCCACCGCCTCCGCTAGGTGCGATACCGTTATGACAACAGGTGAGTGATCTATATCATGAAATACTTGGATGGCCAAGAAGTGAAAGTTGGTGATAAAGTGCAGCTCTGGAGCGGCTGCTATGGTGTAGTAGTCTGTTCCATTGATACTGACGAATACACTACGACCTACACAAAGGAGGAATGGGGGTATCTAAAATCGGGTGTCGTAATTAAGACCGATAAGGCTGGTTTAATTCACTACATTGAGGCAGATGAGGACTTGCAATTAATGACTGATAAACGTGATAAATGGGACGGTTCTATTAAAAGATGATTACATTGCCAAACAGTAACAAAATCCTCGGCTATCTGCTAATACAGAGGCTTACTGCCTGTCTGCTTGTGCTGAGGTGCATTCAATATCTGCAAAAGATTCAGGCCAAAGGCAACCTCACCTCAAAAACAGACCCTAACGGCAACACCACAACATACAGCTACGACACCTCGAACCGCCTGACAAACATCCAGACCCAAAACAGTAGACTACAGACCATAAGCTCATTTGCCTACACCCACGACAAAGTCGGCAACAGACTTTCAAAAGAAGAATCAGACAAGAGACAGGACTACCACTATGACCAAACATACAGACTGCTTCAGTCTCTGCCTACAAATATAAAAAACAAAGGCAAGGACAAAGACCGAGACAAAGAATACGAACAAAAAGAAGAGAACTACAGCTACGACCCTGTTGGCAACAGACTATTCGGCCCTAAGCCTATTGAATTTTACAGCTACAACAGGGGCAATCAGCTCACAAACGACAAGAAGCATCAGTATGAATACGATAAGAACGGAAATCTGGTAAAGAAGACTGAACTTGATGATGATGGAAAGACCAAAGTCACCGTTTACACTTACGATTATGAGAACCGGCTAATCAAAGTTGCAATACAGAAAGAAGACGAAAAGAAAATTGTCACCTTCAGCTATGATCCGTTCGGCAGAAGAATTTCAAAATCGCTTCAGTATCAGTCATTGCGAGGCGAAGCCGAAGCAATCTCAGATGATGACGACAGAGAAAAAGACGATCATTATTACGAAAAGCCACGAACCACATACTATGCTTACGACAACGAAGACATCATTGTAGAGTACAACGGCAAAGGCAAAATCATCGCAAGATACACTCACTGCCTCGGCATAGACGAGCCGCTGGCCGAAGGAAATTAGCCGACAATGACTCTATCTTTGACTAAAAAAGCGTTGTTTAGTGGGGGGCATAGCTCAGTAGGGCTCTTCTGCGTGTATCTTTTCGCAGAAATAGGATTTGTGAAGTTAGGTGGTGAGTTTGGCGCTTTCTTGTATATAACTTTTCACTTTATCATTATGCCGTTACTTGGCTTCATAGTTCTCATTCTGACAATTAGACAAATATATCACGCAAGTACAATAAGGGAAAGGTTTCTGTTATTAAGCTCGATTGTAATACCAGTGGTGATTATATTCATTGCTGTGACTGGAGATACTACACTTTTCAAAATGTTGCACGTTGATTTTAATCGGAAATGAGCGTGAACGGAAGAAGAAACAGACAAGAGACAGGACTACTATGATCGGATATACAGACTGCTGCAGTCTCTGCCCACAAAGATCAAACAGAAAGGCAAAGACAGAGACAAAGAATACAAACAAGACCGATAAGCGGGACTGTTCCATTAAATGATAAAATGAGCAAAGTCTCAGTACAAAAGGAGCAATACAACTAACATCTCAGGAGGAGAGTATGGAAAATTTTATCAGTTTTAAAGCGTTGTTTTCTTCGGTTGTGTTTTCTTTTCTCGGTCTCGTAATGCTGGGCATATCTTTTTGGCTCTTCGATAAGCTTACCCCCGGCGAGCTTTGGCACGAGATTCTGGAGAAGCAGAACCTAGCGGCAGCCATTGTTGTGGCAGCCCTGACAATCGGCATTTCGATCATCGTGGGGCTCGCTATACACTAAGCAGAGAGCCGCGCTTTATGGCTTATGCTCTCCTTTTTTCGGTATTCATAATCTCCACCTGCGGTCTTGTTTATGAACTGACCGCAGGCGCGCTTGCAAGCTATCTTTTAGGGGACTCCGTTACCCAATTCTCGATCATAATCGGCATATACCTGTCGGCCATGGGATTGGGATCATATCTGTCAAAATATATAGTAAAAAACCTCATCCCGGTTTTCATCAAGATCGAACTGCTTATCGGGCTTGTAGGCGGATGCTCTGCAGCGCTCCTGTTCACGGTATTCGAGATGGCGGTCCATTTCAGGCCTGTCCTCTATTCGGTAATATCCGTAACCGGCGTCCTTGTCGGCGTCGAGATACCGCTCATAATGAGGGTACTGAAGAACAGGTTCGAATTTAAGGACCTCGTCTCTAAGGTATTCACATTCGATTATATAGGCGCGCTGTTCGCATCCCTCCTGTTCCCGATCCTGCTCGTGCCGCATCTCGGTCTTATAAGGTCGTCTTTCATGTTCGGCATAATAAACGTTCTTGTAGCGCTGTGGGCCACATATCTTTTTAAGAATGAAACAGCACGGCATAAAGAGCTGGCTGCAGCAGGTTTCGCACTTCTTGCATTGCTCGGGACCGGCTTCGTATATTCCGACAATATCCTGCATTTTGCAGAGACCCTGAGCTATAGAGGAAGCATCATTTATGCCCGCTCAACGCCGTATCAACGCGTAGTGCTGGCAAGGGAGGGCGACAGTCTGCAGATGTTCATAAACGGCAACCTGCAATTCAATTCTCATGATGAATACCGCTATCACGAAGCGCTCATACATCCCGGACTGCAATCGCTCAAAGCCCCCAAACAGGTCCTCGTACTCGGGGGCGGCGACGGACTTGCCGTGAGGGAAATTTTAAAGTACGGACCGGTGCAGTCGGTCACCCTTGTCGACTTGGACCCGGACATTACAAAGCTTTTCAAAAATAATGAGCTGCTGCTGAAGCTGAACGACAACTCATTAAATTCACCCAAAGTAAATGTTATCAATGCCGACGCCTTCGTATGGATGAGAGACAACGACAGGAAGTTCGATTTCATTGCGGTCGATTTTCCGGACCCTTCCAATTTTTCGCTCGGAAAACTTTATACCAACACCTTCTACAGGCTTCTCTATAAGGCACTGAACAACGACGGCGTTATAGTCATCCAGAGCACCTCTCCGCTCGTTGCGAGGAAATCTTTCTGGTGCGTGGTGAATACGCTGAAGTCGGTGGGTTTTGAAACAACGCCTTACCATGCCTATCTTCCGTCATTCGGAGAATGGGGCTATATTATCGCAACAAAAAAAAGCTTCACCGTTCCGTCGCAATTCATCGCAGGACTCAGGTTCGTTACGCCTGAATCCGTGAAATCCATGACCGGTTTTCCACCCGACATGGACCGCGTCGATACCGAAATAAACAGGCTCAACAATCAATCGCTGGTCAGATACTTCGAGGAGGAATGGGCGCGGTATGTCCGCTGATAACAAGGGCGGTCCGCTTTCACGCCGTTCATTCCTCAAAAAAAGCTTTCTCCTTGCCGCAGCGTCTACGGGAATTCTCTCATGCAAAGAAATGCCGACGTTAAGAGGGAGGACTTTTACCGGGGGCATAGTCGGCGCTAACATCAAAGCCGGACATATGCTGCTGGAACGGAAGATTTTACCTTCAGGCGCTGCCGAAAAAACAGGCATCGTTATAGTAGGCGGGGGGATAGCCGGGCTCTCGGCCGCGCGGGAACTGAAAAAAAACCGCTTCGAAGATTTTGTAATGCTTGAACTCGAAGGTGCTGTCGGCGGCAACTCGATAAGCGGGGCGAATACGGTTTCCGCTTATCCGTGGGGGGCCCACTATATACCGTTACCCGGGGAAGATGCGGTTTTTGTAAGGGAGTTGTTCGAAGAGTTCGGCATCATCGAAGGTTATGACCGAAAAGGGCTCCCGATCTATAACGAGTTTTATCTCTGCGCAGACCCTCAGGAGAGGCTCTTTATCCACGGCAGGTGGCAGGAGGGGCTGGTCCCTCAACTGGGGATACCGGAAAAAGACAGGCGACAGTATGACGAGTTTTTCGGCGCAATGAAAAAATTCAGGAATTCGAAGGGACGGGACGGTAGACGCGCCTTTTCGATACCTTTAGAACTAAGTTCGAAAGACAACAGGTTTATAAAATACGACACGATCACCATGAGCAGGTTCATGTCCGACAACGGCTGGAACTCCGAATATCTGAACTGGTACGTTGACTACTGCTGCCGCGACGATTACGGATGTACAATGCGCAACACATCCGCGTGGGCAGGTATCCATTACTTTGCATCGAGATACGGCAGGGCGTCCAACGCCGATCCTTCCGCAGTCCTTACATGGCCCGAAGGCAACGGATGGCTTGTCAACAAAATAAGGGCCGGTATAAAAGACCTTATACGCTGTAATGCCTGCGTCGTGAACATAGAAAACACCGGCGATAACGTGGCTGTGGATTACTATGACCTTAAAAGTAAAACCATTACCCGCATAATCGCAAAAGCGGTCATTTACGCAGCGCCGAGGTTCACCGCTTATAAAGCCATAGCAGACTTCAGATCAGGGTTGCCCTCATATTCCGACAAGCTTTCCTATGCCCCTTGGATGATCGCCAATATAACGCTCAAAGCCAATCTTGACGGCAAAGGAGCTCCGCTCGCTTGGGACAATGTCAATTATAAAAGCGACGGCCTCGGATACATTGTTGCAAACCATCAGAACATAACCCTGCACAGGGACAAAACAGTCATAACTTATTACCATCCCCTTACTGAGGACAATCCTGCCGAAGAAAGACGCAAGGCGCTCAAGACCACTTATGAAGCGTGGGCCGGAAAAATCATAAAAAACCTTTCACTTATGCATCAGGGTATCGAAAGCGCCATAGAAAAAATCGATGTGTGGGTCTGGGGACACGCTATGGTGAGGCCTTTGCCGGGACTGATCTGGGGAGAAGCGAGGCGCGAGGTCTTAAGACCGCACGGCAAGATATTTTTCGCCCACTCCGATATGAGCGGCATATCCATTTTCGAAGAGGCGCAGTACAGAGGAATTACGGCTTCTAAAAGGGCCCTTAAAGAAATAAAAGCCTGACAGACCTTCTATTCAGGGCCAGATTTATCGGCATCTAAAGCCCCGCTCTTAATGCCGGTAATGTCTTTTTCGATATGGACGACCCGGGTTAATCTGCCGTTCTCGTCTTTAATGGGGTATACGGAAACCTCGACAAACTTCTTCTGCTTGTTCTTGTTGTAATGTACATGCTCTATCGAAACCGGCTTGCCGGTGAGCTTTGAATCGATAAGGGGACAGGCGTCATCAGGCGCCGTACAGATATCGCTTCTTCTATGGGTCACAGCATAACAGGTTTTCCCTATAATATCTTGGTCCCCAGTTCCGAACTCTTCGATAAACGTCCTGTTAGCGCTTAATATCCTATAATCTTCCGCGTCTATAACGCATATCGGATATGTGATGCTGTCAAAGACCTTTCTTGTGGAATCGCAGACATTTTTTAAGGCCTCTTCTTTTTCTCTGACGCGGGATACATAGGCGTTCTGGCGTCCAAGGGTAATAATAAGCGCTATGAAAAATAAAAAGAAGACCGCCGCCGGTATTATTGTGGCGTTCGTAAGCACGCTGTTCAGGTCCTTGATCCTCTTTGTCACATCGTAATATATTTCAAACGCCCCTACAAACTGGTTCTTGCTCATTATAGGAACATAGGTCTCTACCACATCCATCACAACATACTGGTCTTCGAGAGATTTCGAGTCTTTTTTTATCAGCTTAGTATAAGGTCTGCCTTTGGCAACTATGCTGTGAAAGTAAGTCTTTTGGTTTATCTCGCCGATCTCTTTACTGTCGGACGAGTACACAACTTCTCCCGTAGAATTAAACGTTTTGAGCTTCATTATGCCGAACTGCATCATAAGCGTGTCCATGTCCTGCCTTATATCCGACGCGCTTTTCATTTTATAATCGGCGGTCACCACGGAATCCCTGAGCCTGCTTGCGAGCCTTACGGCCTCATTCTCGCTGTTCTTTACTATAAGCTGGGAAAAGGAAGGATATATGACATAGAAATTGATAACTGGAAGACTTGCGGCCAACAATATAAAAATCAGGAAAATCGTTCTTGAATATCTGTCTTTAAGCATTTCACCTTCTTATATAAAAACTGTTTGTATAAATCATATATCTTTAACGCCGTCTATGCAAGGAATTTTTATTGGCCTCTCTGTCTTCTTACTGTGACCGTTTCTCCCCCTACTCCCCAGTTGTCCGTCTCGACCTCATCGATAACAACGAACGTGGTCTGCGGGTTTTTGCCCATGACATCCGCCAGAAGCCGGGTCACCCCTTCAATAAGCTCTGCCTTTTTTTCTGCTGTTGCCCCGTCTTTCGTGATCTTGATATTTACATACGGCATAAAGTTCTACCTCCGTTAATTCCGTCCCTGTCCTACTTAAACCGCTCGTTAAACCTTGCATCCCCTATACGCTTTTTGACTGCACGCAGGTAAAGCTCCTCATATTTTTTCGCCGACCCTTCCCAAGTGAACCGCTTCCGCATGCCCCTTCTGACAATCCCTTCTATCGCCTCTCTGCGATTGTAATACAGATGTACGGCCCAACCGGTCGTACCGATAATGGCCTCCGGCGTAGGGTCGTTAAACTTAAAACCTGTCCCATCACCCGTCTGATCGTCATAATTTTCGACCGTATCGTTGAGCCCGCCGACAGCCCTGACAATAGGGACGGCCCCGTATCTCAGACTGAACATCTGGTTGAGCCCGCAAGGCTCGAAACGCGAAGGCATAAGAAAAAAATCGGAACCGGCTTCTATTTTATGCGCAAGAGGATTGCTGTATCCTATATAACATCCGAACCTGCCCGGATACTTGGAGCACAAATCGCTGAAAAAATGATGGGCCCAAGGTTCGCCGTTGCCGAGCAAAACAAACTGCACATCCCAACTCATCATCCTGTGGATCGCGCCTGCCAGAATATCGATGCCTTTCTGCCTGACAAGTCTCGACACCATTCCAATTACAGGGACTTCGGGCCTTTCATGTAATTTGAACTCTTTTTGAAGGTCCTGCTTGCATATCGCCTTGTCTGACAGATCGCTTTCGGAATAATTTGCGGCTATAAGCCTGTCTGTTTCCGGGTCCCACTCTTCGTAATCCACCCCGTTTAAAATCCCGTACAGGTCCGAAGCCCTTTCCCGCAGAACTCCGCCGAGACGCCAGTCATGCGCCGGGGTCCTTATTTCCTGAGAATATGTCGGACTGACGGCATTAAGCAAAGTTGCGTGATAGAGCCCGCCCTTAAGCAGGTTCGTCCTTCCGTAAAACTCAAGTCCGCGCGGATTGAAATGCTCCCTGCCTATGTCGAGAACATCCATCAACCCCCGATAGAAATCACCCTGATGCTGCATATTGTGGATCGTAAGCAGGGTCGCGGAATCGCCGAGCAAGGGTTCGTAACGGTATGCGGTATTAAGAAAAACCGGAACTATCGCGGTGTGCCAGTCATGCACATGTATTACATCGGGCTTAAAGAAGAGGGTTTTGCAGAGTTCGAGCGCGGCCCGTGACAGAAAAACAAAACGGTTGTCGTTGTCCAGAAATCCCTTGCCGTCTTTTGAATACAGACCGCTGTCCCTGCCGAAAAAATTCTCATGTTCTATAAAATATACCGGAACCCCGGAACCCGGAAGCCTAGCTTCGTATACCGCGCACCACATCATGCCTATAACACCCATCCATACACCCATAGGCCCGGCAATCATCTTAAGTCCGTATTTCTCTTTGTCCACCCTGTAGTATCGAGGGATTACTATCCGAACATCATGCCCCATAGCGTGAAGAAACTTAGGCAGAGTGCCGACCACATCGCCAAGCCCGCCCTCCTTCGCAAAGGGCACAGCCTCCGAAGCCACGAACAATATGCTCATCTTCGGGCTTTCGTGCGCTTCGGTTTTTCTCTTGCTTCTCTTGGCCGGGACAATATCCATGACCGGTATTTTAATTCATACAACCTGAACTTTAAAAGTTATCCGAATAAATTCTCAGTGAAGACCTCGACTGACAACAACTTTTTTTTCAGAGCAGCCTTGCCCATACCTGAAAGAAAATGGTAGATTATCTGGTCTTTTTCCACATCGGTTGAAAAAACGAAAAAGCAGTTCAGCAACTCGTTTATGGTAAAGCAAAAAGGCGCGTAGCTCAGTGGGAGAGCGCTACCTTGACACGGTAGAGGTCAGGGGTTCGATACCCCTCGTGCCTACCATTTCTTACCAATGAAATCAGGCGGTCAGCCGGCACAGGCAACCGCCTTTTTTTTTCGGTTTCGCCGAGTGTAGCAAAGCGGTGAAAATAGTTGTGCAAAATTCCTGCATGCTCTTTAAGGAACACTATGGGAAAGAGGCTATATTACTATTGTATTAACGCTAAAGCTAAGCGGTGCGGCGGTTTTATGCCGCATCCGTCTTGAGCGCCTTGTTAGGCGTTTCGCTCTCCAAATATAATGTGTCCGGACAAAAGTCTAATCCGTTCACCCATTGGATGCTTCCCAAAAATGGCTTAACAGAATTAAATATGCGTCGGTCTTTCAATTGATTGAAAATGCCTTTATCGAGATATGGTTTAACATCAAAAATTCTCTTTTCGTCATTTTCAAAAATAATGCTCAAGGTATAATTTTCGTTTGGATAAACTTCTTTAATTCTCGGATTCATTTTCCCTCCTCTTATCTGAGAGGTTCTATCTTGAATATTTCCTGCCCTGATGACGCAAGTTCCCAATCTGCGATTAAGTCTTCTTTATGGATTTCTATCCACGCTTGAACAAGTCGTGCTTTGTTTGACGGCATCTCCCCGTCTATCAGCTCACCGTCCGGAATAGAAAAAACTGCTTCATGCTCTTGATAACGAACATGAATATGCGGCAATTTATGCTGCCTGTTATCAAAGAAATATAGGGACACAATGATGCCGTAAAACATTGAAATAATAGCCATATTCTCAACCTCCGTTAAGCGTTATTGTAGTATAGCAGTAACTATATTATAATTTGACCACGGACAAGAAATGCCTTTATCTCCCGAATAGCATCATCAACTTCAATTGGTCCCCATGTTTGGACTTGCCACAATTGAAGCTTTGTGCCTGAAAACCTATAGCTAAACTCAACTGCCATAGAATTTGGCACCATGCTGCCAGTCTTGACGACTACCCTACCAGAACACCTTATGTCGTTATTGGGAAATATGTATCCAGGCATCACAAAGAGATTAATCGGGGGATTCCCAACCCAATTGACCTTCGAAAGTGGTGTTGGTGGATTGCCGGTCTCAAGAATGGACTCAATAAGTTTTTCCTGATATTCAATAGGGACATCAAATTCATATGTTTTGTCAGAAATCTTCCAGTTCATTTTTATTCCTCCGCCTAACCACTTATTAGATAGTTTCTCGCTATCACCGGAATATTTCATATCCACAATCTTCCATAAATATTGCTATCCGCATAATTGCTTGATTTGTTGCGCTATCAAGTCTGTCTAGTATTACTTTTGTGATGTTATCGAGTTTTCTGTCTAACAACGCTTCCCCTAAGCAGTTTTGTTATACCCTGTCAGAGGTTTCCGCGTCAATAGGGAAGCTGAACAGGAAAAATGTAGCAGTTTATATTATTTCGTCAGGGGTTTTTAAGGGGATGTCGCCGAGGTTTTTGAAATCAGCAATATTATAAGTTGTAAAATATGTAGGTTTTTGCTGCAATGCAAGCGCGTATAGCTTGATATCAAATATCCTTGCAGAACTAATCTTGTTCTTATCGGCCAGTTCAAGTGCCTTTCTCGTTGTCTCTTTTGTGGGGAATACAACTTTAAGGTGTCCCGAAAGATAGGTTTCTTCTATCAGCTGTCTTGCTTCGGGCGGGGATAAATATTTGCCACGCATTGCGGTTGAGTTGGTCAATATCCTATAAAGTTCCATTATGTTCTGTTCTGAAATAATGCCTGTAATTTATTTTGTGAGTGTCAGGTCTAACAATAACACAGAGTTTTCATGAAACGGGGATAGTTCATCGTGAGCATAGACGAGAACATTAGTGTCAAAAAAAGACACTAACTTTTTGCATATATCTTTTCTCTGTTAAGATGTCCTTTTTTTACATCCAATTTAAATGTCCTGAAACGATGCGGCTTTTTTTCTAAAGGCAGTATTATTACTTCAACCCTGTCGCCTTCATGAAATTTTTCGCCTGCCGGAGCTTTTTTAAGAACAATGTTTGCGCCTCTTATGATCCCTTGTGCTTTCATTAATCGCTCCTTCTAAAAAATAAACTTTATTGAATTATAGCATTTATCGATATTGGAAAAACTGCTTTTTCGTTGCAGAAAAAATGTAACACGATATAGCGAAAACACGAAAAACTTTATGCTCTTTTATTCTGCAGCTTCACGACAAGCCGCATATCGAGGGCATCGGCGATCTTTTTTAAAGTTTCTACGGTTGCGCCGGAAAATCCGCCCCGTTCAAGTCTTGATAAGGCGGGCTGTTTTGTACCCATTTTCTTTGCAAGTTCTGCCTGAGTGATTCCTTTTTTTTCACGGGCTTTTATAAAGCTCTCCAATAGTTCAAATTCGGGGTCAAGGTTGTGCCATGCCTTTTGGAATTCAGGGGCTTTCATGCGTTCGGCAAGATGTTTTTTGAATGTTCCTTTATACGGCATGGGCGAGCTTATAGGGCTTAATAGCTTTTACTTCCCTGCCTATCTTTTCTTCTGCGGTCTGCATATCATAGTTCGCCTGAAGGTTTATCCAAAATTGCGGTGTCTGGCTGAGATACCGTCCAAGCAGAAGCGCTATCTCTCCTGTCACAGGCCTTGTGCCGTGGATGATGTGACTTATCCTCATTGGAGACACCCCAATATCGTGCGCGAGGCGCGCCTGAGAGATGCCAAGCTCTTCTATAATTTCACCAAGTATAATTCCGGGATGTACAGGCCTGAAGTTACGCTTCATAACATTTCCTCCTTTATTTAGTGATAATCAGTAATTTCGACATCATGAGCACCGTCAGGCTCAAATCTGAAACATATCCGCCATTGGTTATTGATGCGGATACTCCAATTTCCCTTACGGTTACCGCTCAGTGCCTCTAGCCTATTGGATAGCGGTAGCATCAGGTCTTCAACTATTACAGCCGCGTCAAGTTGTGCGAGCTTTATAAACGCTCTTTGCTGAATGTCTGCTGGAAGCTTCCGTGATTTCTTGCCGCTAAATAGTAGCTTGGTCTCTTTGCACTTGAATGAGCAGATCATGAAATAATATAAACAAATTGTTTATTAAAGTCAATAAAAACTGCTTTTTAGGTTGTGATACCCTAATATCGCCCGTAGTAACTACTTGGTCAGTTCTTTATTTTTTACAAAGTGTACAAATTGCCTTCCAAGTTCTGTTACGTCACCGAAAACCAATGACTGACCATGTTTATGCGGCTGTTCTGGGATAAGTCCCATTGCCACTAGATCTTGCAAAATATATTTGTAGATTATTTCATGGCCTTTTAAATCAATAAACCATCCTTCTATCCATTTTTCTAACGCATTTTCAACAGTAGGTTCTAAATAACCGGGGCCATTATGGGATTCAAAGAAAAACAATAACCGTAAATGCCACTCCGAAATTCTGTCTATCATATCTATAAAAATTGTTCGCATCGAAAAAGGCAGCGGTTCTGGCAATGTAGAATTTATGACTGCATTAAGTAACGCATCAAGCTTCTCTTTTTGGTGATTTTTTATTGCTGAGGTACTTGCCTGAATTAAAATAGTTGTAAATTCTTGGTTATCCAACAGAGATTCTATATTAATGTCATGCCTTTCGAGAAGAATGTTAAGCGCATTTGTAACTTCAATCATCCATTCTTGTTTTCTCTTTTCAAGAGGTGGCGAAATCAGAGTATTAAATAGTTCTACGGCCGTGCCACCAAAGCTAGGAATTGCAGATAGCGCTCCACGCATGACTCTATGTATTTTATCGCCTGTAGCTTCAGTTACAGGATTTATTTGGCTATCATCGATCTTCAAAGTTTTCAGAGTGCTTTTTGATGTATCTATTTTTATTTCATCTATGCTTTTCATAAAACTAGAACTCCATGATTTAAATATAAATCCATTGGTAGAATCTGGTGCGGTGGCGGTTTAAACCGCTCCGTTCCCAAGTCCCCCTTTCAAACCGTGCGTGCGGATTTCCCGCACACGGCTTTCCGATGGTCTTCTTGGTGTCGCCTTCG
>SCQE01000092.1 GCA_004321915.1 Nitrospirota bacterium | reverse complement strand
TCCCGTTGCTCTCCACCCCACTTCACAGTGACGCAGTTACGTTCGACTACAGGCCGGAGAGCGTTTGCCTGAAAGGGACTTTCACCCTTCCGACCTCGCACACTCTCAGGCGCACTCATTGCCCGACTTGATCGGGCAATCCAGTTCTTTCAATTGGTTATAGATCCCCGGGTCAAGCCCGAGGATGACAACTTTAAAATTTATGGACAGAACCAAGATACATCTTTATCTCATGCTCAAAGTTATCGCTCAGGCTTCCGCTGCCGAACGCATTCCTTATATCGTCAAGCCGCCAGAACCTCACCTCGTCAATCTCGTCCCCGTTGAACGAAAACGGCCCGTTATGCACGCAGGAGTAGGTATTAACAAGCTCGCTTTCATATACGTTTGAATGTATGTACGAATACAGCAACTCCGTATTATCAGGAACTACACCGAGTTCCTCCTCCATCTCACGCATTGCGGCCGTTATCAAATCCTCTCCCGGAGACATATGGCCGCCTACGGAAGTGTCCCATTTCCCGGGAGCCACATCTTTTTTCATGGAACGTTTCTGAAGCAATAAGTCTCCGGCATCGTTGAACACAAGCACATGAACAACCCTATGCAATAACGCCGGATTGCCGTGGATCTCGCAGCGCGGCGCCGTTGCTATCACATTGCCGTTCTGGTCAACTATTTCGAGGAGTTCGTCCTGCATGAAGATGAGAATATTCAGACCGCCTTTTTATCCTACCCCGCGCTTTAGTCATGACCGAGTGCTTCTATTGGGCATCCAGTTCGAGGCAAAAATAGAACCGTACCATTATTTCAAATTCCTCAAATTTGTTTAAAAACCTATTACCAAGCGGCATCTATGCCGCCAAGAACAGCACTTTTATCACCTACTCCCATACCGATATGGCATCCAAGACAAACAGAAACTTGGTTTCCAATAATTTTTCTTTTATTGAAATCATATAACTGTATAGCACCGTCAGTTATAACCTTACCGCGAATCGTATTACCAGAATCGTCACGGGCATCCGTTGCCTGCCTCATTGCCATAATAGCATACTTGTTATCTGGTGAAGGCATTAAGTCATGTATCTGACCATCAACCATTTTCTCGTCAACTAGTTGAAGTGAAAAAGCATCAAGAATCCATATTCTGTCACCCGCTGATTGAAATATGTATCTATCATCCACGCTAAAATATTGCCTGAACGGTATCGTTCTTCCAGCCACGCCAGTATGTCTCTTCTTTAAAATAACTTTCCATTCACCTCTTTCTAATGCAGGTAAGTCAACTAATATAAAATCTACATTCCCGTTTCCTTTTCCGTTACTCACTTCATTTATTACTATGAGAAATTTTTTGCCATCATTTGAACTGGTACCATGCAAGAATTGATACGCTCCAACTGAATAACCAATATCGCTAATAAACATTCTTCTCACATGTCGCAAAGTTTTTTTATCAAAGACATCCACATATCCTTCAACCCCCATAAAAACAGGTAGATATGAAGATGTGCTTTGTCCAGACGCTTTAAACATTGGCGGTCTCTTAGCTGGAGCCCGATAATCAGGATCTATAGCAGCATCCAAAATAATATTTCCGGTAGCAAGGTCTGTTTTCCCAATATGTTGCTTTCCAATTGAGTCTAAAACATAAGTTGACCAGAAAATGATATTGCTATCTTGATAATCTATTCTGACATCCTGAATTGGATAGTCTCTCTTGGCACCAATAACTAATCGATCAAGTTTTGTTATCCTAATTGGATTGTATTCGTTGTTAGCGTCAATCACAATTTTAATCTTCGCAATATGGCCGCCCATGCCGGACGCATATAAAACGGGGCCATTGGTGTTGCCTATTCGCTTTTTATTTGGCAACATGGTTCTTTGATCAAACTCTTTCTTCTCTTTATCAAGATGTTTACGATCTTCTTCAAGTTTCTTTCTTTCTTCGATTAAGGACTGTGCCTGCTCTAGATATTCTCTTTCTTTTTTTAGTTTCTCTTTTTCTTCCTGAATTTTCTTGACTTCTTCAGACAGCTGATCTAAAGAATCTTGTTTAGATGACTCAAGATAACTTTCCCCTACGACTTGAAACACAAAGTCGCCGCCTTCATCGCCGGAATTTTTGATGCTGTTATATTCAGGCACCTGATCTGACTTTCCGGCAACTATCGCTTTCACGCGACCATGAAATATCTCATCCGCTGTGAATACCGGCTTGTCAGCCTCTTTAAGAGCTTTCAGAAAAGCTGCCGCAAATACCGAGTGCTTTCCCCCGCCACCGTCAGCCACCGGCTCATTGCCTCCGCTTGCCATCAGCGTTCTTGATGGCCGCTCCTGCATCTTTTTCAGATACTCCTGCCTTTCGCCCGTGTCCCTTAGTTCGGTGGCCGCCGCCCTTGTCAGCGTACCGGAATAGCAGCTGTCAGATACCACCAGCACATGCCTTGCGGTTATGATCTTGATGTTTGAGGTGATGTCGTCCGCTATTATCCAGTTTGTTGTCCTGTCTTTGTGGGCGTCCACAGGAAGCCAATATGCCTTGTCAGCTTCCTTTTTGTATTCGCCATGCCCCGCATAATAGACGAGAAGGTTGTCGTTCTTACCGAGCTTTTCCCTTATCTCGTTGATGCCGTCAAGTATGTCGCTCCGGGTGGCATTCAATAGAAGTTTGGTTTTGAAGCCGTACCTCTCTTTCAACAGTTTTTCTACTTCGGTGGCGTCTGTTACGGCGGTCTGCAATTTCCTAAGGTGCTTGTAGTTGTTATTGCCTATGATTATGGCATAGTAGTTTGAGTTAACGGCCGTTGCTGCTGTTTCTGCGCCTTTCTTTTTTTTGACCGAAACGCTCCTCTCTGCGGCATATATTGAAGAAAAACATAATGCCAGAATAGCAGAAACAGCAAGCAGTATTTTAAAACGCCTCAACCAGAACCTCCCCTGAAACATTACGAATAATAGCATTTTGGAATCAGGGTGTAAAGGTACTTTTCACATATTGTCACATATTGATTAATGCGGTTTACGGCGGACTTTTTAACAAGCCGTCAGTTAGTCTTCGAGCATTACGAGACAGCACATCATCGAAACTGCCCATATCACATCAGAAAGAGACAACTGCAGTTCGCAGGTTGAATCAAAGAACAGATCCACCTTTGCAGGGAACTCCTCATCCTCAAGCCAAAGCAGCATTGTAACCGGGACCCTAGGAAACGGGTAAAGTTTTATATAGGCGTCGCCATAACCGGACAAAACTTCGGCCCCGTATTCCTGCCCCTTTTTAATAAACCCCTCCGGGTCTTTCTTGAACCTTGCGGCTATAGCATCAAGAGGAAGGACATGCGTGCCGACCGTAAACCTGTGACCGCCCTTAACGTCGACAGGACGAACAAGCCTGCCTGTCTGGGGAATGTCCCGCGCGCTGCTCATATACCAAAGGGTGGCGACCCTGAAAAAATCCTTGAGCTTGCCTAAAAACAGGCCGCAGTTGTCGGATGCGCCCTTAATGCCCATCTCGCAGGGATTTACGAGAAAATCGCGGCCAAAACATTTGATTCTGTATGCGCCCGCCTTTTCGTCAAAGAGCGCGCCGGTCTTCCGGCATACATCCTTGCGCGGAAGGCCGCATACATTTCCCCATGCCTTCTCCTCGCCGTTGTCGATCTTTATAGGTATGAGCTCCATTTAATACTATAACATATTTTTATCAGGTCATAAGAGAAGCTTGAGACTTTTATTAGGCAGAAATGTACTGTACTATCAAATCCGCCGCCGCCCTCACCTCATCAGAAAGCCCCTCGCCGAAAGCCATGCTTTTCGGCTGTATCCCGATGAAGAATATCTCTGAGCCTGTATCCTCCGCGATCATTTTCGCAACAACAGGCAGAGGAAAGGTATGGGTGGTCAGGGTGTTGGAGGGTATCGCGTCCTCAG
The DNA here is from genome assembly GCA_004321915.1 of Nitrospirota bacterium. Classification (GTDB taxonomy): domain Bacteria; phylum Nitrospirota; class Thermodesulfovibrionia; order Thermodesulfovibrionales; family Dissulfurispiraceae; genus MYbin3. The sequence continues at coordinate 17,068 of SCQE01000092.1, read as the reverse complement.
GCAGCAGGCGGATATCACCCGGCTGTCCTCCGAAATCGGCGGCATCAATAATTATAGTTCTGGCCGGTTTGAAACTGACAGCCTTATCGAGCACGTTCTCCGGTTTGTCTCCCGCGTCAAGAAGGGCGACGCCCGGGTGGGGCTCAGCGGCTTTTGCAGCGATATAAGGCCCTGCACCGTCGTCTGAACGGAGCCCGTTCCCGACGGTAATGACGAGAGTGACACCGCCGGGAACGGGCTCAAAAAGATCTTTTATTAAAGGTCTCATCATAGAACCATTTCTGTCATGCCCGAAGTCCTCAATCGGGCATCCAGTAAAAAACAAAAAAACTTCTGGATTCCCGCTCAACAAACTGCGGGAATGACAAAGATTTGGTTACCCTTAATAGTTCATCTGTTGACAAACTTCACGTTCAGAAAATGAGTTGAGCAGGATATGCATGGGTCGTAAGCGCGCACCAGCATTTCGAGACCGAGGGTTATTTCGGCTTCGGTCTTGTCCAGCATTTCAGGGACAAGTTTCTTCATGTCGTATTCGATGTTGTTCAGGTTCTGGTTCGTAGGTATTATGCAGTTGGCGTTCTGGATTACACCCTTGTCGTCGATCTCGTAATTATGGAAGAGGATTCCGCGCGGCACCTCTACTGCGCCCGCGCCGTTGCCGGCTTTCACAGGTATCCTGCCCTGCTCGTTCAGCCCTACGACAATTTCTTCGTTATAATTCACGCCGCTGTTTTTCAACCCGGTGATTATTCTTATACATTCTTCAAGACAATGCACGCTCTCGATAAGCTGGGCGGCCGTATTCAAGAAAGGGTTCTTGCATACAGGCTTCAAACCCGCAACAGTCGCCACTTCCTTTGCCTTTGGATGCAGTTTTTCGGAATTGAGATTAAAGCGGGCCAAGGCGCCTACAGCGTAAGCCTCCCGACTCAGCTTTGTATGTTTTGCCGACGAATGCGGGACTATGAATTCATTCGTGATCTTTCTGTAGTCCTTCTTGTTCATCCTAACGCCGTCGGTCGAGCCGACATCTCCCATAAGCATCGGATATTCGTTGTCATCGCTGACCAAAGCGACATACTCGGTATCGCGTTCGAAGTCAGGGAATTTAAGCGTGAGCGCAAGCTCTACGGTGGCCTCCATGTCAGGCCTCATGCCCTCAAGCTTACCCAGCATGTCGTCGAGGTCTTTTTCACGCGGCAGCTTTGTAAAGCCTCCGGCTATAGCGGATATCGGATGAACGTGCCTGCCCACAAGTGTTTCGCAGACCTCGTTACAGGTCTTCTTCATCCTGAGCGCCCTTCTGACGACCTTGTTGTGGGTCTCTATCAGTGGGACAAAACTCTTAACGCCGAGAAGGTCAGGCGCAGCAAGCAGATAGATATGCAGTATGTGGCTGTCGAGGGTTTCGTAATGGAGCAGAAGCTTCCTGAGCTTTATAGTCTGCTCCGACGGCACAAAGCCGAGCGCGTCTTCGGCCGCCTGAATGGATGCGAGCGTGTGGCCGCATGAACAGATGCCGCATATCCTCGATGTGATATGCTGCGCCTCGAAAACAGATCGGCCCCTAAGCATGCCTTCAAAAAAGCGCGGCGACTCCACTATGTCGAGCCGGCATTTTTCGAGACTGCCGTCCTTTACGTTAACGACGATGTTGCCGTGGCCCTCGACCCTCGTAATATATTCCACATTGATGTTCAGAGTCTTCTTATTCGTCATCTTCGCCGCCTTCCACCAGTTCCCTGCATTTGTTGTACATATTCACTTTATTCAGGACAAACTCGATCGGTATATTGTATTTTGTCAGCACTTCTTTCATGCCCTTCTCATTGGGATTGCTTACTATACCGCGACAGCCGTAGCAGATGTTCCCGTTGTTCACGCACCATGAATTGCATCCGGCCCTTGTCACAGGCCCGAAACAGGCGACGCCCTTCTCGTACATGCAGACGTTTTCATTGAGCCTGCAGTCGACGCAGACCGCGTAATCAGGCACATAGTAGGGGATTCCCTGCAAAGCGGCCTTCAACACCTTCACAAGCTCGGGCGGATACACAGGGCATCCGTTCACGAAATAATCGACCTTCACGACTTGATGCAGGGCCTTGGTCATCTCCGTATGAAAGAATTTGTAGTCGCTGCCGTAAACGTACTTTCTGATGTCCGTAAGGTCAAAGGCGTTCTTCATGCCGTTGACCCCGCCGATAGTGGCGCACGAGCCGTAAGCGATGAGGACTTTAGACCGTTCCCTTATGCGGTTGATGCGCTCGACAGCATGCTTGTCCGTAATGCTGCCCTCGACTATGGCCACATCGAAATCACCGTCCCACTTTTCGGACATCACCTCGCGGAACTCCACAACGTCTATCGCGCCTAAAATGTCCAGCAACTCCTCTCCGAAATTGGCCACCTGCAGCTGGCAGCCCTCACAGCAGGCAAAATCGAAAAATCCAACCTTGGGTCGTTTCATCATAATGCCTCGCTCATATTTTTTATGTCGGCGTAATTGAATACAGGCCCGTCCTGACAACAGTATAAGTTCTGTATCTGGCAGCGGCCGCATTTGCCCATACCGCATTTCATGTGCCTTTCGAAAGAAAGTATGATCTGGTTTTCGGGAATATTCTTTTTGAGCAGTTCCCTCAATACGAATTTGTACATGACCGGGGGCCCCACCACTATCGCAAAAGTCCTTTCGGTCTCGAGATGCACGCCCGGCAGAAGGGTCGTTATCTGCCCTACATGGCCCGCCCAATCGGAGGCCGCGCGGTCGACAGTGCATTCGTAATGCACATCCATTCTCTTGAACCACTGGTTCAGTTCATCCTCGAACAGCAGGTCTTCGGAGCTCTTGCAACCGAGCATTATATGTATCTTGCCGAAATCCCGGCGGTTATCAAAAGCGTATTTAATAAGCGACCTTAGCGGGGCTATGCCGAGACCGCCCGCAACCATCAAAAGGTCGTTGCCCTCGAGTATCCTTATCGGAAAACCCTTGCCGTAAGGCCCTCTTATGCCTATCTCATCGCCCGCTTCGAGCCTGTGCATAGCGCCTGTGACCTTGCCTGCCGCCCTTACGCAGAGCTCAAAAGAACCTCTGTTGGTCGGTGATGAGCAGACGGAGATCGGGGCCTCGCCTACGCCGAAAAGAGAGACCATCACGAACTGGCCCGGCTCCTGATCGAGGCTTTCGCCGCCGTCGAGCGCGATCTCGAAGAGCTTCTCCATTTTGGTAAGCTGCTTGGTCCTGAGTATCTTGGCTTTTCTTATTCTGTAGTTGGAATCTTTTATAACCACTTTTTCCATATTCTAGAATCACTCTCCTTGATAAGCGCGTTCAGCGTGTCTTTTAGATGTATGCCGGCCATGCACGTACGGCTGCACCTGCCGCAGCCCGTGCAAAAAAACTTCGAATACTTGGCCACCGGATACCTGAACTTCCTGTAGTACCTGTGCCTCTGTCTTGCCGAACGTTCTTTCCTGAAATTCTCGCCGCCGGCCACTTTGGCAAAGGGTTCGAGCTGGCAGGAATCCCATTTGCGATAGCGCCTGCCGCTTTTAAGATCAAGCCCCACCTCATCTATTATGTCGAAGCAGTAGCATGTCGGACAGACATTGGTGCAGTTGCCGCATGCGAGGCATTTGGCCTCAAGCTCTTTCCATACGGGGCTTTCAAAGCAGGCGTCGAAAAGTCCGGGGATAAACCTCGGCTCTATCGGCACTTCGTTTTTAAACGTGTCACGCTTCTTCTTCCTGAAGGCTTCCAAGTCTTCGAACTGGGCTTCTGCCGCGCTTTCGAAACATTTTGTGGCCTCGATCATCTCTTCTCCGGCCTGAGTATTCGTATGCACCATAAAATAACCGCCCAAATCCGTAAAGAACAGGTCGTATCCGCCGCTCGGCATATGGGCGCTTACTACGGTGCAGCTTGCATGCTCGTCGCAGTAATCCCCGCATTCGAGACCGATTATGTCTATCTGTCTTTTCCGGGTCAGATAGTTGTAATCGCGGGGCCTTACCGAGAAGACAGCGTTAAGGCACTGAATTCCGGCGAGATCGCAGGTATGCACGCCGAAGAGGGCCATCTTCTCGTATTCGACCACAGGCCTTGTCTCGAACCCTTTTGCCGTACTGAACTCCAAGAGCGTCTCTTCCTGCGGCATTAAATATTTCTTCGGAGGCATTATCGTAGGTTTATAATTGAGCTCGATCCGTCCGGCGGAACCGACTTCCTCGAATGCAAACTCTCCGTTACCCTTAGAGACAGGGGCCGAAACTTTTCTCAGCCTCGACAAGCGCGAAACGAACCCGTCGAGGTTCTCTTTTTTTAAGATCAAATATTGCAGGTCTTTCATGCCGTCCTCGCCGTTGGTGGGGAATTTACAGCAAGCCTTGATTAGAAAATGATAATTGAGAATAGACCGGTTGTCAACTTACTAAGAACTAACATGACAAAGCCTCATATCTGTCATCCTCGGGCTTGACCCGGGGATCCAGTATTTTCAAGATATTTCTGGATTCCCGCCTTCGCGGGAATGACAAATCGTGTGGCATTGTAAATGTATTCCTTAGTAAATCTATCGGATCGGATGTAACAATATAAAATAGGATTTATCGGATTTAAGATTTGTCCCCTCCGGTCAGGAAATCGAACATTCTTAAACCCTCCTGATAATACTTTTCCGCAAACTCGGGGTCTTCAAACGCCTTGGCCTGCAGCTCCAGAGATTCCTCTGTCCTGCCCATGTCCGAAAGACATACCGATTTGTCCATCCAGAGGTTGCGGTCGTTCGGGCTAAGGGAAATGGCCTTGTCGTAAGCCGACAACGCTTCGTCATAACGTTTCATGCTGCATAGACACCAACCTTTGCGCGAGAATAATTTTGGGTCCCGCTGATCGACAGCCTCCAGCGAATTCAAGGCTGCCAACGCATCTTCAAAGCGGTTAAGCGTCGTAAAGATATGCGATTTTTCGAGGAGGCTGTCCCTGTTGCCCGGCTCTTTTTTAAGGGCTTCGTCATGACATGCCAGCGCTTCCTCATAACGTCCAAGCCTGAAAAGCATACGCGCCTTGTTCTGGATGAATGTTGGTATGCCCGGAAACAGCTCCGCCGCCTTTTCGAAACATGACAGGGCCTCTTGGACCTGCCCCGCGCCTGAAAGATAACTGCCGTAATTGTTCCATATCTCAAAGCTGAAGGGGTCATTCTGAGTAGCCTCTTTGAAGGCTTGCAGCGCCTTATCAGGCTGGCCGGCGTCCCACAACTGAAACGCATAGTCCTGCAACTGCATCGCGCGCTGCGGGTCCAAACTCTTGCCCGGATTCTGCAGTTCCCACCTTCTTCTCATCCCCTCTATAGCAGACTGCGGATTGTTATCACGCCTGATACTGATAAAGCTGTCGAGCGTAGCTATGGCTTCGGCGGTCATACCGAGCTGCTTTTCCGCCTCGGCCTTGAAGATAAGCACCTGTGATTCTTCAGGGTCAATCTCCAGAGCTTTTTTCGCGCTCTGAAGCGATTGCTTCCAACGTCCTGTCTTGCCCAGAAAGAACGACTGCCTTGACCAAAGCTGGGCAGAGTTAAGACAGCTGAACAGTCCCTGCTCGATAACATCAAGTCCTGCAGGAAATCTTCCCATCCTGCCTAGGGTGACCGCCTTGTGATCGTAACCTCGATAGTCCTTCGGATCCAGTTTTATCGCCTTGTCAAAACAAGACAGAGCGCGGTCGAACTCTTGCATCATAGCGTGGCCGACACCCGCCTCCCGCCACGCATCAGCGTCTTTAGGGTTTATCGCAACCAGCTTCTCATAAAGTTCGACGGCCCCCTTGGGGTCGTTGGAAGACGCAAGTCTGCCCGCTTTCTCACGCAGCAGGGCAGGGTCGTTCTCGATCTCCTTTATCTTGGCAACGGCCCTTGCCAGAAGCAGCGGTTCCGGGATGTTCCTGTCCACAATGTACTGGTACAATTGAACAGCTTCCTGTTTTGCTCCAAGCTGTTCTTTAGCGGCCGCAAGTTCGAATGCCGCCCTATACCGGCTGCCATCCTGCTGAAGCGCCCTGTCCCATGCATCTATCGCACCGGCAACATCTCCGAGCGCCTGCCTGCATAGACCGAGAGACTCCCATGCCTTGGCCGTTCCGGCCTTGCCGACCGCTTTTGTATATGCGACAGACGCTCCTTTATAATCTTCCTGCTCCAAAAGCATATCGCCGAAGATCTCGTTCAGCTCTGTATTCTCCGGGAACTTGGCAAGCGCGTCTTTAACGCAGGTCCGGGCTTTATCCTTTGCGCCCGATGCGAGCAGTAGGCAGCACCTTCCGGCCCATGCCTCCTCCAATGAATTATCCAGCAGCAGCGCCTTGCCGTAATACTCCAGCGCTATCGCATAACCTTCCTTTGAACGGGAATAATACTGCGCAAAGCGAAGCCAGCCGACAGCCAGCTTAGGGTCTATCTGCAAAGCCTTTTGAGTAAACCGCAAGGCCTCTTTTATGCGGTTGAAATCATGGCCATAGACCTCTCCCTGTTTAAGCCATTCAATAGGGTCGTCAGGAGCATCGCTAATATCTTTCCTTTGCACAAGCAGCTGCCTGCATTGTTCAAACTGCGCATAAAGAGAAGAGGCCGAACCGTTATCCAGCCTTTTGGTTATATAGGCAAAAGGACAGGTGGCAAAGCCTGACGGCCAGACCACATGGCCCAGCAGCCGGTCTTTCTCCCCCGGACGCCACTGTCCGCCGAGTCTTTGGCATAAAACTTCGCCAAGGTAGCATCCGACTTCCCACTCCAGATATTGATGGTTCTTTCGCTTCTCCGGAGTTGCCAGCCCTCGCCCCAGAAGGGTATCGAACCAGATGTCAATGGCCAAAAGACTGGGAGGTGAGAAGTTCATGATCACCCCTGCCAGTCTTAGTATCTGACCGGACTCCTCGGCTGCAGCCCTAAAGTCGATATTGTCTTGCCCGCTCATATTTTTTTAACTCAACGGAACAATCTCTGCATCCATCGTGTTAAGGTTGACCACCGCAACCGTAGGCTTGCCGTAGAGCCAGCCGCAGGTCTCTCCGGGATTTATGACAAGTGTGTTCTTGATTTTTTTTATGACCGGCTCGTGAGTATGACCGAAGACCACGAGATCAAAATGCCCGCTGTCGGCAAGGGCATCGACTACGTCAGGCTCGTGCATAAGCACTATTCTTTTTTCGTTCAGGGTGAATTTGTGCGGCTGCGTGTGGATAGCGTCTCCGTATAGTTTGCGCAAGAGAAGACGCTCTCCGTCATTATTGCCGAAAACGGCGGTAATGCCGCCTTTGAAGTTTTTTAAAACCCTCCGCGTGAACGGCGAACTGAAATCTCCGGCATGGATTATGTGTTCCACACCTCTTGCCTCAAAAATATCAAGGGCTTTTTTGAGGTTGTCCATGTGGTCATGACTATCGGATAAAATGCCTGCTGTCATCTCGCCTCCTGTAAATGAAACGGCCTGAAAAACAGTTTACAACGCGCACAAACTTTTTACCAAGTCGTCAAGGTTTATTTTTAACTGCCGAATCCTGTATTATCTTGTTATTCATAACAATACCACAACAGGAGGTCTTGCCTGATGTTTAAGTCGTTCGATGAAAAGATCGCGCTTGCGATCGAAAAAGTTAAGTCCCTTAAAGAAGAAAAGACGATACTCGAAAAAAGGATCGGCGAGCTTGAGGCACAGCTCGATGCGAAGAATCAGGAAGTGGAAAAACTGAACTCCGAAAAGGCCTCGGCAAAAGGTCAGGTAGAGAGCATCCTTACGCTTCTGGAAACCCTCGACATCAAGTAACTTAAGTAATGGGAAGCATAGAAGTCCATATACTCGGCCAGAATTATGTAATAAAGGGCGACGAGCAGCCGGAATACATAAAGCAGCTTGCGGATTACGTCGACGGAAAACTCAGGGAAGTCTATTCAAACGCGCCGGGGATAACTCCGCTCAGGGCATCCATACTCGCTTCGCTGACGATAGCGGACGAATTGCATAAGACGAAAAAGGACCTCAAGTCGGTTTCCAAAGGCTTGAAGGACATAGAAGACAAAGCGGACACGATTATACGGCTGTTCGATTAGTTGGTTTTTGCGTAGTGTCTCCGGTCAACCCTGAAGCAGCTTCCATCGGCGTGTTTGGCGTATTTTTTCATCTCCGAGGCCACTTCTATGATCTCTCCGTAATGTGTGAACTTGGCCCCGGAGTTATGCGCAATCCCGATTGACAGACTTATGAAGGGAAAGGTCTTGACCTGCCCCTCCCTGTCTATAGACACGATGTTATTCTTGGCCCTGTCCTCAGGGTCGTAAAAAGTGGTGATTATCCTGTCGAAGTTGTCTAGAATATCTATGGCCACCTGCTCCACGAGGTTTGAGTCCATCATAAATGTGAAATCGTCGCCTCCGATATGTCCGACAAAGCTGCCTGAGGGCTGTCTCCCCTTGACCATATTCATCACAAGGCGGCCCACCATTTTGAGCACCTCGTCGCCCCTGCTGAAACCGTACTTGTCGTTGTAGGGCTTGAAATAATCGAGGTCCGCATACGCAAGGGCAAACGCATCGCCTTTGTCCAGCCTCGCCTGTACCTGCTTGCTTATCGCTATGTTGCCGGGGAGCCTTGTAAGGGGATTGACTTCCACCACCCTTTCGGCCCTGTGCAGACATAGCCTTATCCTGTCCAGCAAATCTTTTTCGACATCTCTCGTCCTCAAATAATCTTCGGCAAAAAACAATTCCCAATCCGCCACGAAAAAATCGTCCGGAACCAGCATCAATACCGGAAGCTGTCCGAAAATCGGGTCGTTCTTAAGCTCGTTAAGCATCCTGACCGCGTTGGGAGAAGCGCTTATGCCGTCGAAAACAAGCATGTCCGGCATCGAGTTATAGATATAGTCCAAGGAGGATTCGATATCGGAGAAGTTGATTATATTGAAGTGGTCTTTAAGCATCCGGTCTACTATGCCGGACAAGACCATATCTTTGGATACGGCTACGACCGTCTTCAATCTTTATTCTTCCTTGAAAAGCATGTTTTCGGATTGCCCGAGGGCGTCTTCGATCTCATCAAAAATCTCGCGTATCTCCGAATCCGAGAAATTCAACAGCGTCCATACCGAGGGATGCACCGCAGGAACAAACGTGTCTCCCGCAAAACCAAAACCCTTAGCGCGTATCATTATGTCGGAAAAATGGACTATTGCGGTCAATAGAGGGACATTTCTCGAAAGGTGCGGTTTGTGGTGGTACTCTATCGCTTCGATCAGCCCTTTGGGGAAGTTCCATCTCTGGGCTATCCAAGCCCCTGCTTCGGCATGGCTGACCGTGAAGAAGTTCTTCTCGGACTCTCCTATGAACAACGAGTTTCTCTCCGCCGCAAAAAGTATCTTCTGGTATTCGTCGTGAAACTTAAGACTCATCGCGACCTTTCCTATATCGTGCAGCAGGGCCGCGATGGAGACCTCTTCGGGTTCTTTTATCTCTTTGCGCCTCGCGATGATCCGGGCCGTAACGGCACAGCCCATGGAATGTTCCCAAAGCCCCGTCATCGCCTTTTCCATGACTTCAAACACCGAAACTCCGAGAAGCATTCCTCTGACGACATTAAGACCCAGCAATATCAACGCCTGACTTACGGAGGATATGCGTCCGGGGAAACCGTAAACAGGAGAGTTCACGACCTTCAGCACCCTTGAAGTAAGCACGGGATCGCTCGCCACAAAATCCCCTATCTCGGACATCGAAGCCTTCGGGTTCTCGATCACCTTGAGGAGCTTTTGCAGCACCTTGGGGATCGTAGGCAAGGTGTCTATTCTCTCTATCTGAAAACGCAGGTTTTGAAGGTCCATATCATTTGTATAAGGCTTCCGTATGCTCCTGTAAGATTTTTTTCAGCAAGGACATGTTGGGTTCTGACTCGGTCTTTTTAAATCTCGCATCGATCTCCGCAAACAGCTCTTCCTTCGGTTTCGCGGGTTTTGACGAGCCTTCGACAGTCACACTGCCTATGCTCATATTTACGAGCCTCGATATGGAAGCGGCCGTCAGTTCGGTGCCCGGTCCGAGCAGCACCATACCGCCTTCGTTCATGACCGGCTTCGCAAGCTTCATTCCGGGTTTGAGATTTTCCACAGAAACTTTAGGCAAGGTCATCTCCTAACATAAGAATAAACACTGAATATTATATCATACCAAAAACTTTATTGTGGGAACCGGACGACATCTAATATAATAAACATCAACAAAGCAGAAACACCGCCGATAGGAGGCCGCAATGAAAAAACTTATAGAAAAAGCCAATATTCTCATAGAGTCGCTGCCTTACATGCGCACCTTTTACGGAAAGACCTTCGTGATCAAATACGGCGGAGCGGCCCAAGTCGAAGAGGCGCTGAAGGATTCATTCGCTCAGGACGTAGTGTTGTTAAACTTCATCGGTATAAAAACGGTCATCGTCCACGGAGGGGGGCCTAAAATAAGTTCTACAATGAAGCGGATGGGCAAAGAGCCTACCTTTGTTCAGGGACAGCGGGTAACGGACAAAGACACCATGGATATAGTCGAGATGGTGCTTGGAGGGCTCATAAACAAACAGATAGTCGCGCTGATAAACAGCCACGGCGGGAAGGCGGTCGGGTTGAGCGGCAAGGACGGCAACCTTATAAAGGCAAAGAAAAAGATGCTCAAAAAAACTTCGCCCGGAAACGGCGACGACTTGATAGATATAGGATTGGTGGGAGAAGTCGATTCCATAAACCCTGAAATACTGAACTCCGTGGACAAAGACGGTTTTATCCCCATAATCTCGCCCATAGGCGTAGGAAGCAACGGCGACACCTACAATATCAATGCAGACTATGTCGCCGCTTCGATTGCGGCCGCGCTTAATGCCGAAAAATTCCTGTTTCTTACGGATGTCCCGGGCATAAAGGACAAAAAAGACAACACGCTCTCGACACTCAGCAAGGCCGATGTCCATAAACTGATCGCGGACGGGACCATATCGGGCGGCATGCTCCCTAAAGTTCAGGCCTGTATGAAGGCCATCGAAAAAGGCGTGAAGAAAACACACATAATCGACGGCCGTATTCCGCACAGCCTTCTGCTCGAAATATTTACGAAAGAAGGAATAGGAACGGAGATAATCAGCGGCTGATCAGTTCACGCACAAGCTTAAGATTTCTGGGATCGTCCTCTTCATCCTTCTTGGGCGTTTCGAGTATCATTGGGACATTTTTAAATGCGGAATGATTTATAAAATACTTTATTCCGGCCCTGCCTATCTGCCCTTCTCCTATATGCTCATGCCTGTCGACCCTTGAGTTGCGGCCTTTTTTCGAGTCATTGAGATGTATGAGTTTTATATGTTCAAGCATTTGGAGCTTACGCAGCTCCTCGACAAACGAATCGACGCCCCCTTTTGAGGAGATGTCGTAGCCCGCGGCAAAGGCGTGGCAGGTGTCTATGCAAACGCCCCCTATCAAAGAAGTTCCGGCCCCGTTCATTATCTCTTTGAGATCGCCGACCGACGACGATATGTCTCCCCTCTCTCCGGCCGTATTTTCGAGCAGCAGCCTTGTTTTCCATTCCTTTTCCGACGATATGCGCTTGAGCGCCTTTACGGCCTTTGCCTTGGCAGGACCGGCCTCTTCCGCAGACGCGCTGCCTGTATGAAGAACAACGTACTCGACATCGAGAACATCCGCCATATCAAGCTCTTTTATAAGCAGCCCAATGGATTTTTCCAAAACAGCCGGGGCCGAAGCGCAAAGGTTTATCAGATATGAAACATGGATAAATACAGGCCTTATATCGTAAGCCCTGCTTAGCCCTTTGAACGTCCCGACCGAATCGGCGGACAGATTATTTACAAACCACTGCCTCGGATTGTGCGAGAATATCTGCATGGTATTGCAACCTAGCGCCTTCGCCCTTTCGAGCGAGAGATGGACCCCGCCTGCAATAGAGGTGTGGACACCAAGCCTGTAAATATCCTTTTTCATCTTAAGAACGATTATAGCACGACATCGGACGTTGTCCCTTTTTGAAGCAGAGATTCGATATCTTCACGCCGGTTGTGGAACTTCATTATGCCCCATTTTTTGAAAAACTCTTCGCTGTACCCGACAAAGATCCTGCCTTCATGGGCCAATGCGCAAACTTTCTTCTCGTACCAGAAAAACCTGCTCAACATCAAGCCTGAACCGGATATTATCAAAACGAAGCCCGCATAGAGCCACGGAAGCGCGGGGTCCGACACCGCCGTCACCTTTACAAAAAACGAGTGTCCGCCCAGATTGACCGACGTATTGCCCAAGGCGGCTTTTTCATACGGTTTTAGAACAAATTCCGAAACCTTTTTCTTGTTTTTTTGCACATCTATTTTGTACTTTGGATTTTTAAGATCATACAAACTTCCGGAAACAAGCCCTTTCCGCGAAGTCTTCTCGGGATCGAGGCTTACAACAAGAGCTGTCCCGTCAAGGCCGGACGTAACAGTATCGGTTTTGCCGGGCGGCAGGATCTTCAAATCCAGATTGTCCGCTATCTTCGCATGGTCTATGGTTATCGCCGCCTGTTGAGCGATACCTATGTCCGAAATACGGTAATAAACGCCCTCATGCCGTACAGGATATCCGGACGAAACAACAAAGACGCCGTCCTTCGCCCTTAGCCTAGCCGCAACACGGTCGAGCCTGAAAATGCTCTCCTCTCCCACCTGAAGGAACTCGTCGGGTATTTTATGTTCGATGGACATCAGTTCAAGGTCCTTATCGAACAATACCGAAGGCGCGTTTTTATGCAGGACCCTTTCATCTGTTTTTCTATAATTTACGCTTATCAGAAGCGCGGCCATAAAAATAACAAGTCCGAGGCGCAACACGGTCCCGGGTATGATCGAAAAGCTGTTTTTTGTCGCCGTCATGCCCTGCTTGAGGATGTCCGGCCTGAAGCCTTTTGTCTTGAACCATTCGCTTATTGCCTCGAGATCGTTTTCTCCGCTTGAACGCAGTTCAATAAATGTGTCCATAGACCTGATCTCATCCAAGCCTGCTGCGGTCTTGCCAAACCTCTCCAGTATGGCCCTGAGCGTTATAAAAAAGAGATTTGCGGCGAGACAGAGGTAAAGCATGGTCCCGACCGCGCTGCTCAACAAAAATGAAGACCACTTTGCGTAAGGGTCCTCGCCAAAGCAGAAATGCATGTAAAGGGCGCAGACGGCCAGACATAAGACCGTGAAGGCCCGCCATGAAGACGCATATCTCAAAACAATGTTCCTGCTCACAAATGGGTCCCCTTCTTTTCGAGCGCCTCGGCTTTTTTATATGTGGTGATCAACTCCTCTACTTCGATTACTATCTGTCCGTCCTCGAGTTTGAATGGAACGGGTATCGGGTTGCATCCGCCGGGGTTGTTCAAAGTATGCATGGCTATGGGAGTCATGCAGTATTTACAGATAAGGTTTTCGCCCTTTTGCGCGTATCCCAGCGCGTCTTTGTTCCATTTGGCAGGCCTGCATATCTCGCACTGATCGAGCGCCACACCGGCAGTGCCGTCAGGCTTTAGGGCGATCAGAAAGAGTATCTGGTAATAAACATATTTTTTCAGTTTCTTGTCGGATATATCGGAAAAGGGGACACGGACAACCTTCTCGCCTTCAAGCTCTCTGACTGGCGACGGCGGCGGATCGTAGAGCGGATTCATCGCCATATTTCCTTCATGGAGCATAACGGTAAGCATTATAAACACCGACAGCGCCGGTATCGAATGGTTGACGAGATCCTTCCTGAAAAACGATATCTCGCGTCTTTTTTGTGCCCCGGCCTCCAGATCGTGCAACAGAGGGTCAGGCCTCGCAAAAAGCGTCAGAAGGATGAAAAGCGGCGGTGTCATTATGAAAATGACCGTCAACGTAAGCGCCGTCCTGTCCCCTGCAATAAAATCAGCCAAAGCGGCAAAAGGCACTTTTATAAAAGCATGCCCTGACATAAGAAGCGCCGCCTGAAGCTTCCTTACCGCAGCCTCCATGAAAACCAGAATCCCGCGCTGCAATTCGGAAACTATATTTCCTTTCTCAAGCTCGCTTACCCCCCCGAGCATAAATCTGAGCGCCCCGAAAGTCATTACGAGACTTGCCGAGGTAAAGGCCTTCTCGACCGGTATTCTGTTAAGAATGCCCTTCACGCAAAACAAGGGCACAAATCCCAAGACAGCCCCTGATATGCCTGCCAGCGCAGTTCCGGCAACCTTCTCTTGCATAATACCGATATCGCGTGCAAGAAAACCGAGGGCCCGCGCTTCGAAAAAAAAGGCCGAGAACCCGAGCAGGCACAAAGCTGCGGACAGCGGCCGTCCACTGAAACCGGGGCTGGTTATAGCCATGAAAACCGAAATATAAAAGACCAGTGAATCAAAAAAAAGCCTCCAGAAAACCCATGTTTCGTTGCCGATAACATTCGGGCCGAGCGCAGGCAAGTATCCGACCGCAAAGCCTGCGATAAATGCAGACGCCACTCCGGCAACCAAGCTCCTTACGTATCCGGGCCTGTTTTTGAGCTCAGGGTAAAGCAGCAGCAGAGTGATTATGAATGAACATTGGAAAGCTTCCCTTGACGATGCGATGAAGGTCTCAAGCATTGAAGGACATACTCAGCGGACATCCGCCGCGTCAGAGTATTTTATTGATCTCGGACTCAAGCGTGGAAGGTGATACGCCTTTGGGAATGCGTGATTTTACGATGCCTTCCCTGTTTATGAAAACTACGCCTCCACCGTACGTCATGCCGAATTTCTTGGACATGACTTCGTCGGGGTCAAAAAGATAGTCGGGGATATTGTTCCTGTTAGCATAGTCGTTCAGCTTGTTAACACGGTCCTGATGGCCTATCCAGAGTATTGTAAGTTTTTCGTTGCTGTATTTCTGCTCCGCCCGCTTGACCAACGGGATCTCCTCGGCGCAACGGGTTCACCAACTGGTGAACCAATAAATGATCACCGGCCTGCCCTTTAACTCCGCAAAACTCACGGTCTTTCCGCTCTGCGGGCCGTTGAGCATAAAGTCGGCGGCAGGGAACTCAGGGGGAAAGCCCTCCCCGCATGAAAGCAGGACAGGCAGCAGAACAAGCGCTGCAAACAGAAAGATTTTTTTCATTTACCGGACGACTGCCTTCTCTGCAGCGAGACTATCCACGCGATCAGAATTCCGAGTCCGAGCCCCGAAATATCGTGTATATAAGCCATCGGAGAGGTCATCTGTCCCGTACCGAAATACAGTATTCCGAATATCATTCCGCCGACCAGACCCAATACCGCGCCCATTACTATCGTTCTTGCCATTCAAGCCTCCCGCTGAACTCAGTTTCCAATACTGCCGTGCAACAGCGCCGGTTTTTTTGTTTTTCTTTCGAGCCTTGCCCAATGATAAATCCCGGCGCCTACAAGCGCAAACATCACTATATGCTTAACGATTATTGCCGCAATCTGCAGATCTCCGGCGCTGTCGTTCCATTCATAGGTCTCGTAAAAAACGATACGCGGGAAGCCGGCAGCCAGAATCCATATCAGGGAATATTTTGCGATTCGCGTGACCGAGCGGCAACTCGCTATAAAAAACTCATCGGACGAACGGGCCCCCACGGCAGGGTGAGAAGCCGACAGTATCCACATCGCGACACCGCTCACCGCAAGGAATGCGGTCGCAATATCGTGTGAATAGTTCGTCGCCATTATTAGAACATTTAAACTGAACATTAGCAATATCTTAGCACGTGATTTTCAGGTAACGCCAACGTTTGGGCAATATGCGGTTTCCCTAATCTATTTCAACTTCAACAAGCTCTATATCGAAAATAAGGTCTTTTCCTGCAAGGGAATGGTTGGCATTCAGCGTGACCGTGTCCCCTGCAATGTCTGTGACCACCGCTTCGAGAGAGCTGCCGTCAGGATGCTTTAACGTAAAAGCAAAACCTTCTTTTGTGCCTTCAGGAAAATGTGCCTTCGGCATTTCGAAAATAAGGTCTTCTTTGTATGGGCCGTATGCCTCGTCGGAAGGGATCCTGACCGTCTTGGATTCACCGACGGACATGCCGCTGACAGCCCTGTCAAAACCTTGGATCATCTGCCCCGCACCCACTGTAAACTCAAGCGGTCCACGCTCTCGCGAGGAGTCAAAGACAGACCCGTCATCGAGTCTTCCAGTGTAATGCACTTTTACGACACTGCCGGCTACGGCTTTAACATCGGAAGATACGCCTTCGGCTTGAGGCTGTGTTCCGGCAGGGACCTCAGCGCCCGGTTTCCCAAACCGCTTCTGCCGCTTTTCTTCCTGTTTTTTCTGACGCATCAGTTCTTTTTTCCTCTTATCGCTTTTGTATGCACCCGCACGTTTTGCCAAAGAATCCTCCGTTGTAATGATTATTGAGACTAAAGAGCTTTGTCGTAATAAACCCGGTTTTGACACCATATGAAACTCTCAGGCTCAATTAAAAGTGTCGTATTATTGGCTGTAAAAAGTCAAGAATATTGAGACTGTTTCGGGCCCAAAATATTGAAAACCAAAAATGTGAAAAGTACCTTGACATTTGGAAAGAATGCTTCTATCGTATAGATAAGCTCGGAAATAAAAAATTTTCTGAGGAATTCATTCTTTAAAGAAGGAGGATGTATGAGAAAACTGTTTTTAGTGCTTCTAGTAATGATGATTTCCACAAGCCTAACCTTCGGCCTTGCTTTTGCAGCGCCGGACGAAAAAGGCAAAGGCCCGATGCCGAAAGGACCGATGCCCCCGGCAAAAGGCCCCGGCCCTGACATGAAGGGTAAAGGCCCTGAGCCTAAAGGCCCCGGAGGTCCAAAAGGCCCGATGCCGCCTAAGCCGATGCCGCCTCACAAAGGCCCCGGCCCCGACATGAAAGGCCCCGGCCCTGACATGAAAGGCAAAGGCCCCGACATGAAAGGCAAAGGCCCCGACATGAAAGGCAAAGGCCCCGACATGAAAGGCAAAGGCCCCGACATGAAAGGCAAAGGCCCCGACATGAAAGGCA
>SCQE01000091.1 GCA_004321915.1 Nitrospirota bacterium | reverse complement strand
TAGAGTCTGTCCATAAAGTAAGCAGTCGTCATCCTCGGGCTTGACCCGGGGATCCAGAACACCTTGAAAACACTGGATTCCCGATTAAGAACTTCGGGAATGACAGACAAAAGAACAGAGTTTATGGACAGACTCTAAATAGCATAAGGGCGGCGTGCGAAAACTTCCATTCCTTGCAAGGCGCAGGACAAGATTGGAGGAGCGAAGGCACGGGCTTGCTTTGGCATGAGCATTCCTGACCGGCAGGGAAGGATTGCGGTCACTTGCAGGGCTGGCATGACAAAAAATGGCTTCAACGGCTTGACTATCAAGGCTTTTATGGTATTTTCAAGCACTTGTACGGTTCCTCGTAATAGCCCTCTCAAGGCTAAAACACGGGTTCGAATCCCCCCCTCTCCGCCAGCAGCATCTACATAGCAAGCGTCTCCACTCTTTTCTTAAGCTCGTCGGCAAAATACTGATACGGATCGGCCCCTTTCGCCGTACGCTTAATATCATCCCCGCTCAGGGCAAGCGGCCTGCCGAACGAAACAGATATCTTATACGGCCTTATTAAAAAGGAACCTTTCGGGAGCGCCTTGAATGCGCCTTCGATATATACGGGTATTACAGGGACCCCCAGTTCAACGGCAAGCACCCCTATACCTTTCTTAAAGGCCATAAGCTTACCGTCAAAAGACCGGCCGCCTTCGGGGAATATGCAGAGAGAACAGGATTTTTTTATCGCAAACGCCGACATCTGGAGCGCCCTGTTCAAATAAGTCTCTTGATCTATCGGGATTACATGCCCCAGCCTTGCAAGCCACGACCTGAGTTCGCCCGTAAAAAAATGCTGCAATCCTAAAAAATAAAGCCTCTTGAAAACATCGAAAGGCACTGCTGCGGCAATGATAAAGGCATCCAGATAACTTGTATGGTTGGGGGCTATCACATAAGGACCTTTGGCAGGAATATTTTCAATCCCCTTGACATTCAAAAGAAAAACTGTTTTAAAAATCAACTTTTGCGCAAAGAACAAACCGGCAACGAGCGCCTTTTCGAAAAGGCCCAACCTGCTTTCGATACGTTTTAAGTCCTCTGCAGACGGCTGCTTGTCGAGGATCGCCTTCCATTCCGATTTTTCAAAAGACTGTTTCCCCCCCGTGTCGTTTCTTTGGTCCGTCAAACATTCTTTTATAAGGATTACCGCATCCTTTACGGTCTGCACCCTTGAAGTAAAAGCCTCCGGAATATTTATAGAAAAAGTCTCTTCGAGCATCGATACGAACTCCACCCGCTTTAACGAATCAAAACCTAGATCGAGTTCTATGTTCGAATCCCATTGTATCGAAACCTCCCCGTCGCCGAGCGAATTTATGCAGCGGGCCACCTCGCGCCCCACACTGTCGTCAAGCAGGGTTTCATCGATACCCTTGCCGGCTTTTGCCTCGGAAGAAGCTTTCAGCGCTTCCGCGACCATAAACCTGCGCAGCTTTCCGAGCGGAGTACGCGGAAGCGGTTCCTGACTGAAGGTAAAACCCTTTACGCGCATATATTCCGGCAGCTTCATGGATACTGCGCCGATCTCCCATTTCAACGACTCAGAAATATTTCCGACCTTTATTTTTTTCGCATATTCCAGATCAGGAACTATTACTGCCTGAATAGCGTCCGTCGCCCCCTTTTTTTCAATACCGACCACACACACCTCTTTTACGAGCGGGATAGCAGCATACGCCTTTTCTATATCCTCGGGATAGATATTTTTACCCGAGCTTAATACGATCACCTCTTTTTTCCGGGCAGTAATAAACAAATATCCTTCATCATCCAGATGTCCTATGTCCCCTGTAAAAAACCGGCCGTCTTTAAGCACCGCTTCGGTTCCGGACCGATTATTGTAATAGCCGGCCATGACCATCGGCCCTTTCACGGTGATCTCGCCGTCATCCGATATTTTTATATCGGCCCCGGCAAGAGGTCTGCCTGCCGAGCCGGGTTTTCTTTTTTTGGGCGGATTGAAGGTTATTACGGGAGATGTTTCGGTAAGCCCATAGCCTTCGAGTATAGTGAAGCCTAGGGCTTCGAGATCACGCATAACATCCGGTTCGAGCCGGGCTCCGCCGCTCGCAAAAAACCTGAGTTTCCCGAAATTCGAGTGGACCGATTTAAAAATGGCCTTCCCCGGATTCAACCCGCTATTTTTTCGCACCATACCGCAGAGTTTCATAATGCGCAGCAAAAATCCTGAAATGCCCTTGCGTTCCTTTATGCGTGAGATGATGCCGTTCCTTATCATGTCTAACAATCTCGGCACACAGACCACAACCGTTACGCCGGTATTTTTTATGGCCGATACGATCTCGGCCGATTTTATCCCCGGACTGAAGGTTATCGAACTGCCCAGAAAAAGCGGAACTAAAAACGTGCACATAAATGGATATGTGTGATGCAGCGGCAAAACAGAGAGTACCGTATCATCCACTGTGAGCACGCCCGCAGCTATCACCGCATCGGCATCCGCACAGAAATTTCCGTGCGTGAGAACTACGCCTTTAGGTTTGCCTGTCGTACCGGAAGTGTAGATTATAGATGCAATACCATCAGCCGAAAGAGAATTGAATAGAGAAGACTTGAATCCTTCAGGCACAGGCGCCAGCGATTCTTTTTCTATCGGCACAGCTTTAGTGTTCGTCTCTTTTACGGCAGCAAGCACGGCATTTCCGGTCCTCGCACTGAAAAATACGACCTTTGCTTCCGAATCCATTAAAAGATTGTTGACCTCTTCCGCTCCGAGTTGCGCGTCTATCGGAACGGCTATCGCGCCAAGCCTTACAGTCGCCATGTAAGAGGCGCACCATTCAGGCCTGTTTTCTGAAACTACAGCGACCCTGTCGCCCTTGTTTATCCCTGATAAATGAAGTGTGCATTCGAAACGCTCTATAAGAGAATGGAGTTCCGCATAGGTCATGGTTTTCCATGAATCCTCGAAATAATTAAACGCAATGCGGTCTTTGTTATCTTTGAGCGACAAAGAAAACAAAAAAGGAATGGTATTGCTATTAATCGAAGCGGTCATGCTGAAAATCAGCGTCGAGGATTAGCAGCCCCTTTGGGCGGCTCTTTCCCGGACAATTTTTTATCAAAACATTGCACCTCCATGTTTATCAGCTCACTACTCATTATCTCGCCTGTTTTATCGTCTATCCATGAATGCTGGTCCCAATCTATAATACAAATAAAGCCGTTATTGATAATCGCATATTTACCCGAACCCGGCCCGTCAGCAGTATAATTATGCTCATTTCTCCATCCCTGTTTATATAATTCAGTCCCCTCATCTGCCCAAAAAGAGGGCAGATGGATGCTGCCTTTCATTAACTTCATATTGCTGTTAAAAACAATTCTGCATCCCTTGAACTCTTCTCCCGAAATGTCCTGAACAGCGGCATCTTTTTCGAATAATATTTTTTGGTGAGAGATATTCACGAGTTTACCGTAAAAATAGTCGCACTGCCGGGCGGTTTCTGAAGAAAGGGCATCAGAGACCGGCAAAAGGCAACAACCGATTAAAAACATAATTTCAATTCCGAAATAATTCATATATCGAGATTGCATGCTGAAAATATAATAACACCGGGCGCCGTCTTTTAGATTGGTCGGGGCAGGTCACACCTTTAACTGCTATGCAGACGTATTGCCATGAAAATTCTGCGTCTGTTATACTTATATTTCCCTTCAAGAGGCGGTGTAGCTCAGACGGTTAGAGCATGCGGCTCATATCCGCAGTGTCCGGGGTTCGATTCCCTGCACCGCCACCAAAAATTACAATGATTTACGCCTTGCCCTTTAACCGGAAAAACCGTTCCCGTTCGCTCATGCTTGCACACTAGTGAGAGGACACTAAGGAGTTATTTATAGCCGTGTGCGTATTGGTTGCTTCTACTAACACTTACTTTGAGCCACCCGCTCATTCTACGAATTACCTGAGAAATCTGTTTAAAAAATCGAAGCCCCATCGCAAGATGGGGTTCAAAGAAAATCATCAAAGAATCAAATGACCCACATCACCGTCTGGACCGCACTAGCAAAATGAGAATGGTCTCGTTTCTGAGATATCGAGCAGCAACGTCTTCACTACCATTGCTGAAATCGAAAATCATTGCGAACGCAATTGGGTTCAAATAGTCTTGGGGACCAGACTCAGACGTCCATACTTTTTTGTTCCCTACACGTAATATAGGGTCTACATTGCCAGGCTTGGATCTATCATACAAGCTTTTAAGTTCTGCCAGTGTCGGCAAACGCCATTCTCCTCCCGCGAGACTTCTATTCTGTGCATACTCTTCTGCTTTAGAGCCATATATTAGCTCTCCGGTAGCAGGTACCCACTGAAGCCCTAATTTAAAATCCTCAATAAAACCATCTTCCTGTTCAAACCTTTTCCCTCCTGCCCGAGCTATTCTTGTTTTTCCTTCTATTTCTCTTCTTTTTTCCTCAAGATATGCTTGTCTTTGTTTTCTTTCTTCTCTTTCCTCTTGTCTTTTTCTTTCTTCCTCAATTCTTTGCGCTTCTCTTTGCTCTCTCAGTTCAGCCTTTTCAAGGTCTGAAATATTTATTATTTTCCCTTTTTTGAAATCTGCCTTTAATTTCAGAACTTCATTGGGGTCCAGTGTAAAAGTACCCGCCAAGCGTTGGTTAGCTCTTTCAAATGTTACCTTGCGCTGTCCTGCTTTTATATTTCTTATGCCCATATCTGTTTTGCCTTGTTTCTTTTCCCCATCAATAAATACGGTCGCCCCCATTGGCAGACTCATTAACTCTATAGTTCCTACCTGAACAGTTGTTTCACCGCTTTCGGGGCGGAGTTGATAAATATTTTCTCCCACATCTTTGAAGTTCACTTCAATTTTGGTGCCCTTATATTCCTGTATATTGAAATTTTTGATAAATGGCTCATACCCTTGTTTGACAGCTTTTAATGTATGCTGTCCGGGAGCTAAATTATCAATAGCAAGGCCACCATCAGCTGCATTCGTAGTGCCTTTGTATTTCCCATCCACATAAATCTTCACGCCAGATTCGCAAGTAACTTGCAAGTCACCGGTTCCAGCCGTTGCTGTGCTGAATAAGAATAAAATCAGAAGAAAGCATCTTGCCAAAAGAATAAAGGTTCTCATTAAGCCTCCTCAAGCCAGATGAAATGATTATGCAATACAAAACTCTAACGACGAGGTCAGTCCTTTAATATGAGTTTTTAATAACACTGATCCCAAGACTTGACCCTCATATCCTTTCTCTTAATAGTTGTTTTTTGTCATTTTTCAGGTGCATTCCCCAGTTTCTTTTTCAGGTGCATTCCTCAGGTGTAGCACCCTGTGTTAGATTTTTAGCATATCGGTTTAAGCAGAATCAAGCCGACATCTTTTTTCT
>SCQE01000012.1 GCA_004321915.1 Nitrospirota bacterium | reverse complement strand
AAGCCTCATATCTGTCATCCTCGGGCTTGACCCGGGGATCCAGTATTTTCAAGATATTTCTGGATTCCCGCCTTCGCGGGAATGACAAATCATGTGGCATTGTAAATGTATTCCTTAGTATCATAAGTATTAGGGCTGTTTTATCTAATATCGCTTTTGTTACCTTTTTGATTTTAGTTTCTTTTGATACCGACTTAATTTCATTTTGTCCGTGAGAAACCACTGCGTCTACGGTTAAAGAAAAACCATCTCTTGAAACTACCACTATTTCTTCCCCTTGATTAAAAATTGTGCCAGTGAGCGATTTGCATTTCCATATTTCTTGTCCAATGCGAACCAATCCTTCTGGCGCACATCGCTCAATAACAATCCCAATTTTCCCAATCATAATTTCATATATTCAGCACGCAGAACGTTAAGGGTAAGCGGCGGCGGTCTTTTCGCCGTCCGCTTGACCCGCTTGTTATGCCATAGATACTTCAATTGCCTCAATTAACAGCTTCTTTATGGAGTCTTTTATTTTTATGGCTTCTGGCTTTCGATGGTCTGGCAGTACTTCTTGAATAATGCTTTGTATTTTAGTCTTTCTAAATGTTGTTGAGCCTGTACCACTAAGTGCCATCGCGTCATCCCAATCAGTGTCATAGTTTTTCAGGATAACAAGCCTTGCAAAGGCAAGAAGTTGTTTTGAAAACGATTGTTTAATCCTGTCAACGCTTTTTCGCTGCATTGATGCAGTGGCTGATTCCTTCCAAGCACTTGGATGTGAAATGAAATACTCTATCTCCATCGTAACTTCACCATGAAAATCCGAGACGGGTTTCATATCTCTGAATTCATCCCACTCCCAGCACATGCGCCTATTGAATGCTTTTACTGTTTGCCAGTGCCTCGAATTAAGCATTGAAACCCATTTGTCTGTAAAGTTTCCAGATGATTTAGTTAAATAAGATGATAGCATTTCATAGTCATAAACTGGCTCTACAAATTGCGGCCTTTCTTCGTGGAATTTTTTCTTAATATTTGTAAGCAGCCTATCAATTTCCGATATGCTCTCTGCATTTGTTTCCTTGTCTTTCATGTTTGAAAGATAATATAAGTGGTCATTTCCTATACTAATTTCAACACCGTCTTCTTTTAAGGCATTTATAACATTCGCAAAGCCTTTCTTTACAGCCCTGACTTTTTCTTCACGGTTTGCACCTACATCGTCTCCAACTTCTACTTCATCCAGCTTCGCGAAAATTAGATTAAATTTCTCTGAATAACCGTTTCTTACAATTCCATCGATTGCACTCTTCCCGCCGGATGCAAATGGTTTCTTGCATTCCTCCACCAAGCCAATAAAATCCGCAAAGTGGAAATAATCCAAATGCCGTGCTGAAAGCCTGCTCGCTTCCCGCGTGTCGTGCCCGATACCTTCCCCATCAATTATTACAAGCTCGGTGTCTGCTGGCAACCAGTCTGCCAAAAGATTGCCCTGAAGTCTTGCATATTCCACAACCGGAGAAATGGAGTTTTTCCCGCTGGAAAGAAGTTTCTTCGCTTGTTCTACAAAATTTTCAATGTCAGTAGAGGAATGTTGATAGAAATCATCGTCAGAAAATAGTGTGAACCCTTCACACAGTTCTGACACTTTGTTTTTTATACAGTCAAGTATTTTGGCTTTTATCTTGTCTAATATTTCCTTTATTTCCTCATTTTGCTCCAACGCGAGGTCAACAACTACCCCTATCTCTTCCTCCTTACTTTGAAGCTCGATTTTCAATGAATCTACTGCCTTGTCCAGGTTTGGGAGCAATTCAACTATTGATTTGACAACGTCTTCTAATTGCTCAGTTGATAGAATGTATTTCAGTCTAAACCGTTCATCAGGAGTTTCTTCGATATCCTCTGCAACATTAACAGGGCTCAACTCTTTTTTGCGAAAACTCAAATAAGCTTTTTCAATTGATATTTCCAATATTTCCTTTACGAATTCATTTACCTGCTCTTCCTTTTTGAATATGTACGTTGCCTTGTATGGTAGGTCTTTACTAAGCACATATTCGGTAACTGCGACTGTGCAGCGCTTCTGTAGCACTGACGGAAATTTATAAGCATTCGTTCCGATAATATTTCTGACGATTGTTGTTTTGCCTGCCCCGGTATCACCTAAAAGATACAATTTTGGCATATTGACGGGTATTGGGCTTAAATTCTCTAACTTCGTCTGAATGTCTTCAAATCTGCTCATATTTTTCTCCTTTGTCGGATTTCCTTTGTGGCAGAACATTTATTTTTATATCTATCCTTCATTTTAATAAGATTATATGCTTATGCCCCTGAAGATTCAAGGTCTTTGGGATAAAATACCGCTTTTAGTCCCAATTATCTATTATCTGAGAGAATATTATTCGGCATAATGATAAATATTTATCACTATGTATGAGCGGTATAGGTTATGAGCATCGATAACTGACGCGTTTAAAGACTATTTAATCTCGAAAATTCTACGGATTTGCAACCGAACATCTTAAAATGCCATATATAGACATTCTTGCGTTTTTCCGGAAGATACCTATGACTGTTTTTTTCTTGCCGCGAGCTTGTTAAGGGCGTTTATGTAGGCCTTGGCGGCAGCCACTATTATGTCGGTGTCCGCGCCGTGTCCGCGCACGGTTTTGTCATCCTCTTTAAGCGATATGGCAACCTCTCCGAGCGCGTCGGTGCCGCCTGTGATGCTTTTGACCTCGAACTTCAGCAGGCTGCTCTGCGTGCCTGTTGCCGACACTATGGCCTTGTACACAGCATCAACAGGGCCGTCCCCATGCTCGACCTTGTCCAAAACCTCGCCGTTGATCCTGATTTTCAACGCAGCGGTAGGTTTTACGCTCGTGCCGCAGGATATAGAGAGGTCAACAAGGCCGTAAGTCTCGGGGGTCTTGGAGACTTCCTCCGAAACAAGGGCTTCTATGTCTTCGTCGAAGATGTTCTTTTTCTGGTCGGCCAGATGCTTGAACTTGTTGAACGCCAGTTCTATTTCATCCGCAGAAAGTTCGTAACCGAGCTCTGTCAGCCTCGTCTTGAACGCGTGTCTGCCGGAATGTTTGCCCAACACAAGTTCGGTTTTGTTCAGGCCTATATCTTCGGGTTTGATTATCTCGTAGGTCATCTTCTCTTTCAAAAGCCCGTCCTGATGTATGCCGGACTCATGAGCGAACGCGTTAGCGCCCACTATGGCCTTGTTCGGCTGGACCTGCATGCCGGTTATCCTAGTAATAAGGCGACTCGTGCGGATTATCTCTTTAGTGTTTATGTTTGTCGTCGCATTGTAGAAATCGCGGCGAGTGCGGAGCGACATAACTATCTCCTCCATAGAGCAGTTGCCCGCCCTTTCTCCTATGCCGTTTATGGTGCACTCAACCTGCCCTGCGCCGTTATAAATGGCCGCAAGGGAATTGGCCACAGCAAGTCCCAAGTCGTTGTGACAATGGACGGATATCACCGCCCGATCGCCGATCCTCTCTTTTATCCGCCTTATCACCTCGCCGAACTCCACGGGGGTCGTGTAGCCCACAGTATCGGGTATGTTCACCGTTGACGCACCGGCTTCGATGACGGCCTCTACCACATCGAGCAGATACGGGATTTCCGTGCGAGTGGCGTCCATCGGCGAAAACTCGACATCTTCGGTCAGGCTTCTCGCTAATTTGACCATCTCGGCAGACCGCTTCAAGGCCTCTTCGCGGCTTACCCTGAACTGATATTTAAGGTGTATGTCGGATGTCGAATGGAACGTGTGTATCCTTCTCAAAGGCGCGTCTTTTACTGCTTCGTATGCGCTCCTGATGTCCGCCTCTTTTGCGCGCGCAAGACCGGCGATAGTGGCCCCCTTGACCTCGTTTGCGATCCTCCGGACCGCGTCGAAATCGCCCGGAGACGCTATCGGGAACCCTGCCTCTATAATGTCCACACCAAGCTTGACGAGCTGTTTTGCGACCTGCAGTTTCTCGTCCGTGTTCATCGAGGCGCCCGGAGATTGTTCCCCGTCCCTCAGCGTGGTGTCGAAAATCTTTACGACTCTCATGTCTTTTTCTCCTCTATCATCGAATGTTGTCCGGCCAATTTCTGTTTCCTTCTTCTCCAGATCAAATATACATTTTCAATTATACCCCACAGAATATAGAGCATTGCAAAAATGAATATCGCGGTCGAAGGATGGATAAGAAGCACGAACAGCACAAGCACAAAAACTATAAGAAACCAGAAAGGCTTGCGCTCGCTGAAGTTTATCTCTTTCACCCCATGGAAACGCAGCGTGCTGACCATCAACAGCGACAGCAGAATGGTCATCGACAGCAGAAAGATATTCCTCTCCGGCAGTCCGTCCCAAAACTCGTAATAAAAAATAACGATCGAAGATACGACCGTGGCCGCGCCGGGGATAGGCATGCCTTTGAACGATTTCGAACCGGGGGTCCCGGTCTGTATATTGAACCGCGCAAGCCGCAAGGCCCCGCATGCCACGAACAAAAAGGCCGCAGCCCATCCGAGCCTTCCGAACGGCATCAACGCCCATTTATACAGCATAACGGAAGGCGCGACGCCGAACGCCACAAGGTCGGACAGAGAATCGAGTTCAAGCCCGAATTTGGTCGTAGTGTTGGTGAGCCTAGCTATCCAGCCGTCGAGGCCGTCGAATATGTTGGCAAGGACTATCGCCCACGCCGCATTGACATACTGGCCGTTTATGGCCGAAAGTATCGCGAAAAAACCGCAGAAGAGGCTGCAGAGCGTAAGCGTGTTCGGCAAAAGGTAGACGCCTTTTTTAGGTTTCTTTTCGTGCCTGTGGCCTTCGTGTTCAGCTTCTGTATGCAATTACGGTCTCTCCTGCCTTAACGATATCGCCGAGTTTTACTTTTATTTCGGTATCTTTCGGTAAAAAGATATCGAGCCTAGAGCTGAATTTGATCATGCCGTAACGTTCGCCCTTTTTAAGTTCGGCCCCGGGCCTGACCCTGCAGACCGCCCGTCGCGCCACAAATCCGGCAATCTGCCTTACGAGCACCTTTCCGAGCTTCGTGTTCATCAGCATGGCGATGTTCTCGTTCTTTAACGACGCCTCAGGCTTGAACGCGGAAATAAAGCTTCCGGGGGTATGCACAACCTGCTCCACGGTCCCGTCGCACGGCGCCCTATTCACATGCACATTCAGCGGAGACATGAATATGCTTATCATGACCGCCTCGTCTTTCAGGAGCTGCTCCTCGCGCGCTATCCGGGCGACTATCACCTTGCCGTCCGCCGGAGAGACGAATATATTATCGCCCTCAGGAGCAATCCTCTCGGGGTCCCTGAAGAAATAGGCCATAAACAGGGTCACTATAAAAAACAGAAGGGCTGCCGCGCTTCCGGCTATGGCATAAGCCGCAAAAGCAGCCAATGCGAAAAAGCCGATGAATGGGTAGCCCTCCGGCGCGAACTTCATTAGGCCTTGGATTTATCCACCAACTTGCCTTTCTTCAGCCACGGCATCATTGCGCGGAGCTTTCCTCCAACGTCCTCGATAAGATGCTCATCGCCCTTTCTTGTGAGCGCGTTGAATACCGGTTTGTTGGCCTTGCATTCGAGCATCCACTCGCGGGCAAACACTCCGTCCTGAATCTCTCCAAGAATCTTTTTCATCTCTTTCTTGGTGTCTTCGGTTATGACTCTCGGGCCCCTTGTCAGGTCGCCGTACTGCGCGGTGTTGCTTATGGAATATCTCATGTTCGAGATCCCGCCTTCGTAGAGAAGGTCAACAATCAGCTTGACCTCGTGCATGCATTCGAAATAGGCCATTTCAGGCGCGTAGCCGGCTTCCACGAGAGTTTCGAATCCTGCCTGAATCAATGCGGTCAGGCCTCCGCAAAGGAC
The DNA here is from genome assembly GCA_004321915.1 of Nitrospirota bacterium. Lineage (GTDB taxonomy): Bacteria > Nitrospirota > Thermodesulfovibrionia > Thermodesulfovibrionales > Dissulfurispiraceae > MYbin3. The sequence goes on along the minus strand of SCQE01000012.1, from coordinate 59,134 downwards.
CACCTGCTCGCCGAAAAGATCGGTCTCGGTCTCTTCCCTGAAGTTGGTTTCGATGATGCCCGCCCTGCCGCCGCCGATGGCCGAAGCGTAAGCTAGCGCAACATCTTTAGTGTTGCCGGACGGGTCCTGATGCACGGCTATAAGGCACGGCACGCCGCTGCCTTTTGTATATTCGGACCTTACGAGATGTCCGGGGCCTTTTGGCGCCGCCATAAAGACATTGGCGTCCGCAGGCGGCACTATCTGGCCGAAGTGGATATTGAAACCGTGCGCAAAGGCGATATAAACGCCTTTCTTCATATTGGGCGCAATCTCGGTCTTGTAGAAATCTCCCTGAAACTCGTCAGGCAGCAGGATCATTATCACATCGGCGATCTTGGCCGCTTCCGACGGCGTCTTCACCTTGAACCCGGCAGCTGCGGCCTTGTCCCAGCTCGAACCTTTTCTGATGCCGATAGTAACGTCCATACCGCTTTCCTTCAGGTTGTTTGCATGCGCATGCCCTTGGCTGCCGTACCCCATTACCACGATCTTTTTGCCCTTAAGCAACTTAAGTTTTGCGTCTTTGTCGTAATAAATTTTTATCATCCTTCTTCCTCCTGAATTGATTTTATATTTTTTTATTTTGTACGCCGGTGAATGTTTATTATAGTACATCCGGTCAATATTTTCCGCTGTTTTGCTGTAAACTTATCCGATGGAGAATCTCTGGATACCTTTATCTCTCGCCTGCGCATTCACGCTGGCGACAAGCGATGCCCTGACAAAGAAAGCCCTCGAAGGCAACGACGTATATCTTATCGCATGGCTGAGGCTCTTCTTTACATTTCCTGTGGTCCTTGCGGCGCAGTTCTTTGTTCCATTGCCACAGCTGGATGCTGTTTTTTTTAAGACCTTTTTAATAGCGCTTCCGCTCGAAGTAATATCCTTTGTGCTCTACATGAAGGCGCTGCAGATATCGCCGCTCAGCCTCACCCTTCCGTTTCTTGCCCTGACGCCCATATTCCTGATAGTTGTGCCGACAATAATATTAGGAGAGAGCGTCTCCATTCACGGAGCGATTGGAATACTATTAATAGCAGCAGGAAGCTACACCCTGAATGTAAAAGATCTAAAAAAGGGGTTGTTCGAGCCCATTAAAGCTATTACCAAAGAACGCGGAGCGGTCTATATGATAATCGTCGCGTTGATTTACAGCATCACGGCCGCGCTGGCAAAAAAGGTCATAGAACATTCGTCAGGCATTTTTTCTGCCTTTGTTTATAATGCGGCGCTGCTTATCTCCCTGACTCCGTATGTTTTCTTCAGATGCAGAATGCAACTTAAGTGCTACAGCACGGCAAGCAATTATGTAAAGGCCACTGTCCTGCCGGGGGTCTTTGACGGGATTTCTCTAATCACAGGAATGCTTGCGCTCGGGATCGCGAACGTGGCTTACATGATATCCATAAAACGGTTCAGTCTGCTCATAGGCGTTCTATACGGATACTGGCTCTTCAAAGAGAGCGGTATAAGAGAACGTTTATTGGGGGCAACGCTGATGCTTGCAGGCTTTGTGCTGATTGTGCTGTTTCATTAAGCGTCGCCCGCAGTGAGTTTCAATATCCTGTTCAGTCCATCGAAAACTTCGTCAGCGCTTTTTTTGTTCTTTGATGAAAACAGCATCAGCTGATTTCCGTCCTTCATGTCCAACAAAACCGTATGAAATTCCGCCGTCTTGCCGAAGCCGGGAATGACGGTATAATGCTGGAGCGCGATTTTTTCTACAACCTTAATTCCATCAGGATTTTCGGGAGCAAGCGAAACCGTTTTTTTCGATATCCCCGCAATGTCGCTTAAAGCGTAAGCCTGTTGTTTTTCTCCGAACACGCTTCTCAGAGAGATATTTAACGAGTTTGCGGAACGGTCGAAAACCGCAATCAGCATCGGGTCTTTAAGGATGAGGGTCCTGATAAACAAAAACAGAGCTGTAAAGCAAAGCAGGATAATAAGCGAACTGCCAAGGTTTATCTTTATTTTATCCGCAAAGAAAAAGGCTGATATGAATATCACCGCTCCTGCGGCAAGGCTTGCGGTAAGTTCCTTGTTGTATATCCCGCTGTGGAGGATGCTGCCCTTTTCCGCGGTAAAATGGGCTGTGCTGAATTTAACGGCAGTTCCGTCCGAAGCTAAACCGTACTCTGATGACAAATCAGTTTCTACCCTCTATCAGCTTCCTGAATCTTTCGAACAGATAAGCCGAGTCGTTCGGCCCCGGGCCTGCTTCAGGATGATACTGCACCGAGAATACAGGCAGCTCAACATGCCGCATGCCTTCCTCCGAGCCGTCAAAAAGGTTTTTATGCGTAAGCTCGACCTTGCCGCTCAAGCTCTCGAAATCCACACAGTAGTTGTGGTTTTGCGAGGTAATCTCGACCTTGCCGGTGGATATGTCCATTACAGGATGGTTCCCTCCGTGGTGACCGAATTTCAGTTTGTAAGTATTCCCGCCCATTGCAAGGCCCAATATCTGATGTCCCAGGCAGATCCCGAATATAGGTTTTTTGCCGAACAGTTTTTTCGCATTTTCGATGCCGTAAGTCACAGTCTGGGGGTCTCCGGGGCCGTTGCTAAGCATTATGCCGTCCGGGTCCATCGAGAGGACTTGTTCCGCCGGGGTTTGAGCAGGCACAACAGTCACATCGAAACCTGAATCCACGAGGTTCCTGAGGATATTGAATTTTATCCCGAAGTCATAAACGACCACAGAATATCTTTTGACTTTTGACTGTTGACTGTTGACTGCTGACTGTTGACTACCCCACTTCCAGCGCTTCTCTTCCCATTTGTAATTACTTTTCGTAGTGACCTCTTTTACAAAATCAACAGCTGACATTCCCGGATGTCTCCTTACCTTTTCGAGCAGGCTTTCGGGGTTTGCGTCAACGCTCGATATGATTCCCATCTGCGCGCCGTTATTCCTCAAATGGCGTGTCAGCGCTCTCGTATCTATCCCTTCTATGCCTACAATGGAAGACTCTTTAAGATACTGTCCCAGAGGCATCTTCGAGCGCCAGTTGCTCGGAAAGTCGAGGTACTCCTTGACCACAAAGCCTTCCGTCTTCGGGCCTCCGGCCGATTCCATGTCCTCGGGGCTTATGCCGTAGTTGCCCATCTGAGAATATGTCATCGTCACGATCTGCCCCTTATACGACGGGTCCGTAAGTATCTCCTGATATCCTGTCATCGAGGTATTGAATACCACCTCGCCGATAGTTTCGCCGGAAGCGCCGAAGTTCTTTCCCTCGAACACCGTTCCGTCAGCAAGCACAAGCAAAGCCTTATCCATTAACCCTCCGGTTCAATAGCTCTAAGCAGGTTCTTGAATTCATCGTCTTCCCTGATGTATCTGAAGTCTTCATTTACAGCGGCCTTTTCAGCATGTTTTCTGTCGATGGCCACAGCTTTTGTAAGATAGCTTACAGCTTTTTCTCTGTCACGTTTTTTCGAGCATATCCGGGCCATGGCAAACCATGCCTTAGCATAAAGCGGGTCGATGGAGACAGCCCTGTCAAAATTCTGCAGCGCTTCTTCGAGCAGCCCCAAGCTTCTCAGGGAGGTCCCCCTGCCGAACCACGATTTTGCATCGCCGCTGTCTATTGCAAGCGCAAAATCAAAACATCGAAGCGCCTCTTCGTAAGATTCCAGATAGTTCAATGCGATGCCTTTGCCGTACCAAGCCTCTCCATCGTCAGACTTGATGTTTATAGCTGAGTCATAGGATTTGTATGCTTCTTCATGATGCCCCAATACGCTCAACGCGATGGCCTTGCCGTGCCATGCCTTTGCATCCGCAGGTTGCAGAATGGCCGCTGTTTCGAAACATTTCAGGGCGTCTTCATGCCGTCCCAGACTGCTCATCGCAACACCCCTGTCGTACCAGACATCCGCATAAAGGGCCTTTATTTCGAGCGCCTTGTCATAGCAGACAGCCGCTTCTTCGAATCTTTCGAGCCCTGCCAGCGCATAGCCCTTCCCGTACCAAGCCTCGGCGAATGACGAAGATATTTCGATGGCCGCATCAAAGGAACTCAAGGCATCATCGCTCCTCCCGACATCATCGAGCGCCACACCGAGATTGTTCAGCGCGTATATGCTGTCAGGCCTTACCTTAACGGCTTTATCGTAATATTCGACCGCTTTCTCGTATTTCTTTGCATAGAACCCGGCGTTCCCCAGTATAAGGTAGTCTTTATAGTCGAAGACCGGCTTTCCGTAGCGTGAGTCTATCTTTTCTATGCATTCCGAGACGAACAAAAGCACGCGGTGGTCGAGATCATCGCCGATATTGTCGTTTTTTTCATCGGAGCGGGGGTCTATGGCTCCGTCAGTCATGCGCACGCTGTGCAACAGGGCAGAGACGCTTTTCTTTATCTCTTCGGCGCTGAGATAAAGCGATTCGTAATTTTCGAGCCTTTCTATATGCTCTATCTGAGGGAAGAGCCTTATAACAGCCGACAACCTCCGGTCTTCCGTAAGTTCGGGCGGCTTGGGATTGCTGTTTACAGGTACGATATTTTTAACAGGTTCAGGCAATGCTTCGGCTTTTACCGGCACATCGGTTTGTTCGGGTTCACTGACCGGTTCGGCAGACTTCTGCTGCTTAGGTTCGGCGACCTGACTTTCGTCCGTTTCCTCTTCCATCTTCTTTTTTCTTGTCGCCCTGTAGATCAAGAGGATGATTATTACAGCCAAGAGCGCTCCGGCGTAATAGAGATGCTCTATGCCGATCGAATGTCCGAAAAGATCAATGCTGCCGTTCATAAATATTCCCCTTTACTATTGTTATTACAGGCAGTCCCTTGAGCTTAACGCCGCAAAAAGGCGTATTCTTGCCCTTTGACAAAAGCTTGTCTGCGTCGACTGTAAATTCGGCATCCTGATCGATGATCACAATATCCGCGTCAGAGCCCTGTTTCAGGTTCCCGGCCCGGACCCCGGTTATCAAAGAAGGGTTCAGACACATCTTTTCCGCAAGCTGCTTCATGGATATTACTCCGTTCCTCACAAGCGCAAGGCTCAGGCCCAAGGCCGTTTCGAGGCCGGATATGCCTGAAGGGGCCTTGTCGAACTCCTGAAGCTTCTCGTCTTTATGGTGCGGCGCGTGGTCTGTTGCGATCACATCGATCGTCCCGTCCCTCAGCCCTTCTTTTATCGCCTCGATGTCCTCCTCAGTCCTTAGAGGGGGATTGACCTTGGCGCTCGTATTGTACCCGATTACCGCTTTGTCGGTGATGGTAAAATAGTGCGGGCAGGTCTCGGCGGTAACGCGGATACCCTGCTCCTTTGCCCTGCGTATCAACGCCACGGAACACTTTGTCGAAACATGCGCTATGTGCAGTCTGCCGCCCGTCAGCTTGGCAAGCAGTATGTCCCTCGCAACCATTATGTCTTCAGCCCCGGAAGGTATTCCCTTCAATCCGAGCATCGACGATACCGCGCCTTCGTTCATAACGCCCGAATCGGCCAGCAACAGGTCTTCGCAGTGAGATATTATCGGGGAGTCGAATATCTTCGAATACTCCAAGGCCCTTCGCATCATAAGACTGTTCGTCACAGGATGCCCGTCATCCGAAAAACCTATGCACCCGGCCTCTCTCATCATGCCGAATTCGGCAAGCTCCTCTCCTTTTTGCGCTTTGGTTATAGCGCCGATAGGGTAGACATTGCATATGCCCTGTTCGCGGGCCTTCTTTATTATGTAACTTGTGACCGTAGCGTTGTCGTTCACAGGGTCCGTATTAGGCATGCAGCAGACCGATGTAAAACCGCCGTTGACCGCAGCGCGCGTGCCGGTATTTATATTTTCTTTGTGCTCAAACCCCGGCTCGCGCAGATGCACATGCATGTCTATAAGCCCCGGAAGCACATACCGCCCGGAAGCATCGATCGTCTTTATTTCTTTATTTGCCGCCCCGTTTTTTTTCGGGTCCTTTTTGCCGTTTTTAAAATATATTCCGGCTATCTTACCGTTCTCGACAAGCAGGTCCCCAACGCCCTCGATATTCTGCGACGGGTCTATGATAAAACCGTTTTTGATTATGAACGCGCTATTCGGCATTCCGACTTCCTCCGAGGAGATAAAGCACCGCCATTCTTACGGCGATGCCGTTAGTGACTTGGTCCAGTATGACCGACTGAGCGCCGTCAGCCACTTCGGACGATATTTCTATGCCCCTGTTCATAGGGCCCGGATGCATGACTATCGCGTCTTTACGCGCGATTGAGAGCCTCTCACAGTTTATGCCCCACAGCTTGAAATACTCGCGCGTCGAAGGAAAGAAACCTTTGCCCATCCGCTCCATCTGTATCCTGAGCATCATTATCACATCCACGCCCTTAAGCCCTTCGTCCATATCGTGAAACACCCTGATGCCTTCGGGCAGCGTATTCGGTATCAGCGTCGGAGGCCCTATAAGCCGGAGGTTTGCTCCCAATTTCAAAAGACATAGAATATTCGACCTTGCGACCCTGCTGTGCACTATGTCTCCCACAAGGGCGATCTCGAGTCCCTTGATATCTTTTTTCCGCTCTCTTATCGTAAAGGCGTCGAGCAAGGCCTGAGTAGGATGTTCGTTGATGCCGTCGCCCGCATTGATTACCGAGGCGTCGACGTTTTGCGCTATGAAGTGAGGGACCCCGCTTGCGGAATGTCTTATCACTATATAATCCGCGCCGTAGGATTGAATTGTCCTTACCGTGTCGAGAAGGCTCTCTCCCTTGACCACACTGCTCGTAGGCACGGAGAAGTTGAACACGTCGGTGCTCAACCTTTTTTCCGCAAGCTCGAAAGAGGTCCTGGTGCGGGTTGACGGCTCGAAGAAGAGATTCACGACCGTCTTGCCCCTCAAGGTAGGGACTTTCTTTATGTCCCTCCTCAAGACATCCCTGAAGGACGATGCCGTGTCGAGTATCAACTCGATGTCGTCTTTCGAGATTTCGCTTATGCTTACCAAGTCTTTTTGCATTGTCGTTATCCGGCGTTCTCTATCAGCAGCACCTTGTCTTCTAACCCGTCCTCTTTGAACTGCACCTCGATGTTTTCATCGAGCGCGGTCGGTATGTTTTTGCCGGCATAATCGGCCCTGATAGGCAGTTCCCTGTGGCCCCTGTCAACAAGCACCGCAAGCTGTATCTGCGCCGGTCTGCCGAAGTCCATCAGGGCGTCCATAGCGGCCCTTATCGAACGGCCCGTAAAAAGCACGTCGTCCACCAATATGACTTTTTGGTCGGTTATGTTGAAAGGTATATCGGTCCGGCGGACCGTGGGCTGTGATTTCTTCATGCCTATATCGTCCCTGTAAAGAGAGATGTCGAGCGAGCCTACGGAGAGGGAAATATCCTCGATACTTTTTATCTTGGCTGCGATCCTTTCGGCGATATGCACTCCCCCGCGCTGGATGCCTACGAGGCAAAGGTCGTCTGTGCCCTTGTTCTTCTCGATTATCTCGTGTGCGATCCTAGATATGATCCGCTCGAAATCTTTAGTGTTAAGCAGCTCTTTCGGCATAGATTCAGGCCCCACAAAAAAGGCCTTCCCCCCTTACGAGGGGAAGGCCTGATATATGCGATAAATGTTTCACTCTCTCTCCTGACCTTTTAGCCTCACCGGGCTATCATTAAAGGTGAATTATTAAAGCATAAGAAAAACTTATTTGTCAAAAAGGGCGAGAACAAGACGCAGCGCTAAACGGAAGGGGCACGGCCTTATCATAAGCCTTTATACATATTGCGTATGTCCTCCTGTTAAAAGAACTGCATAATAATTTGACTATCGCCTATTTCCGGAATACAATTATCTAATCACAATAACTCCAGCCAAAATGAAAGGAAAAAAATGACTCAGGATACGGTTGATAAAGGCAAACTGGTTGCAGCGGCAGGCACAGGCATAAACTTGGCCCTCGGCGTGCTTTACGCTTGGAGCATCTTCAAGGTCGCTATCAAGCAGTCCATCACAACCGGGGGGACCGATGCCTTCAAATGGGACATGACCCAATTGAACGACCCCTATGCTGTCTGTTGTCTGGTGTTCGCCTTCACCATGATATTGGCCGGCAAATGTCAGGACAAATTCGGCCCCCGCATCACCGCGATAATCGGAGGCCTGCTCGTCGGCGCAGGTTTCATCTGGGCTTCGCAAAGCAGGGAATACATCAGCTGGATAATCGGCTTCGGCTTTTTTGCCGGGGCGGGAATAGCCTTCGGCTATTCGGCTGCCACGCCGCCCGCGCTCAAATGGTTTCCGCCTAACAAGACAGGTAAAATCGCAGGCATTGTGGTGTCAGGATTCGGACTCGCATCCGTCTATATTGCGCCTTTGGCCCAATACCTCGTAGGTTCGTGGGGGCTGCAGCAGGCAATGTTTTTTTTAGGCATAGCTTTTTTGATCGTAGTATGCGGCCTCTCTCTTTTTCTGGTAAACCCGCCTTCGGGTTTTGTGCCTAAAGGTTTTGTGGAGCGCCGCCGCACCCCTGCGGGAGAGTGCGAGATAAGGGCCAAGTTCGTTGACAACGAACACACGGTGCGCGAAATGTTGGTCTCACCGGCGTTCTGGATTTTATGGGTGTTGTTTTTTATCGGTGCGGGCGCAGGACTTATGGTCATAGGCAGCGTGGCCGAACTGGCAAAAAAGAGCCTTGCCGAAAAGGCGTTCCTTGCAGTGGCCATACTGGCGATAGGAAATGCGGCAGGCAGGGTGGCTGCCGGTACTCTCTCGGACAAGATCGGCAGAAAACGGACCCTCGCGCTGATGTTCACGGCGCAGGCCCTGCTTATGTTTGCCGCTATCCCGATAACAGGCTCCGGGGAATCGAATACGCTTCTTCTTTTACTGCTTGCCACCTTTATCGGCTTCAATTACGGCTCTAATCTTGCGCTCTTCCCGTCTTACACAAAAGACCTTTGGGGAATCAAACACTTCGGGGTGAATTACGGTGTCTTATTTTCCGCGTGGGGTGTAGGGGGATTCGTGATGACAAAGATTTCCCAGTCCCTAAGCGCCGACACAGGCACATTCAAGTCGTCATTCATATTGGCCGGGGCCATGCTCATCACAGGGATTGCCTTGACCATGCTTATAAAAGACGAGAAGGACGCGCTGCGGCGTGAAATAAAAAAAGTCGCTCCGGTCCCGGTGGCGGCAAAAACAGAATGCTGAAAAACAAAGCAGTGACGGCGTCAATCCGCGCCGTCACTGCTTTTAAACACAAGCACTGCGTTCACCCCTCCAAAGCCGAAAGAGTTCGACACGGCAAATTCCGAATCGCTCTCAGCGGACCGAACGACTAAATTTATAGGGCAGAGAGGATCCTGTTCTACGATATTAACGGTAGCCGGAATCACGCTTTCATATAGGCTCATGACTGTGCAAGCTGCCTCGAACGCCCCCGACGCTGCCAGCATATGGCCTGTCATAGACTTCAGGGCCGTAACCGGCGTATCTTTTCCAAAAACTTCGACAATAGCCTTCGCTTCGGCCAGATCTCCGAGCATAGTGGATGTGCCGTGAGCATTTACATGGCCCACCCTTTCTCTATCTATGCCCGCATCCGCGAGAGCGCGCTTTATCGAGACCGCCTCACCCTCTGCATCGGGCTTTGTTATGTGAAACGCGTCACTCATTGCGGAATACCCCGACACCTCTGCGTAAATCCTCGCGCCTCTCTGTTTTGCGGCTTCGTATTCTTCAAGCGCCAGTATACATGCGCCTTCGGAGAGCACAAATCCGTCCCTGTTCCTGTCGAACGGCTTGCTTGCGCCCTCCCCCCCGTCTTGCGACAACGCGCCGGATGCGCCGTACCCCTCGACGCAAAGCCTGCATAACGGGGCTTCCGTGCCGCCTGCCAAAACCATGCTCGAATAACCGTGTTTAATACGCCTGAAGGCTTCGCCTATGGCGTTCGAGCCTGACGCACAAGCATTGGATATTCCTATACATTCACCTTTCATACCGTTTTTCTGGGCTATAAACGAGGCGGCCATGCTGACCGTGGATGAAGGCATTAGATATGGAGAGGCCGCAGGTCTGCCGTTTTTAGATATTATCTTACGCATCTCTCTTTCGAGAGTAGTTATCCCGCCCCGGCTCGAACCCGCGATTACTCCCGCATTGGCGGGCACGGCTGTCATTAATCCGGCATCTTCGATCGCCATATGCGCGGCAGCAGCGGCGTACCGGATAAAAGGGTCGAGACGAAGGGCCTCTTTTGCATTTAAAAAAATGCCGGGGCCGAACTCTTTTATCTCTCCGGCAACCTTCCAAGGCAATCCCGAGGCATCGAACCTCTCCAAACGGCTTACGCCCTGAAAGCCTTGTTTTATGCTGGTCCACGAGGTTTTAAAGTCGTTGCCGAGCGGAGTGATCGCGCCGATTCCTGTAATTACAACCCTGTTCATAGCGTAAAATATAGTAACACAAGCCGATACAGCCCAATAAATACGTTTTTTTCGCGCATATTTTTTTCGTTGTAAATAGAATACGCTTGTATTAGAATAAATAAATCTATGTCAAAGGAATTCAAAGAAAAGAGAGAAGCGCTTAAACTTAGCCTGAAAGAGGTCTCTAAATTAACGAGAGTCAAGACGAGCTACCTTGACGCGATCGAAAACAGTGACTTCGACAAACTGCCTGTCGAGGTTTACTCAAAAGGATACATCCGGGAATACGCTAAGTCCCTAGATATTTCCGCTGACAAGATACTTTCCGAATACAACGATTATCTCGAAACCAAACGGGGCGGCAAGAAAAAAGAGGTCCCGGAAAAAACGAATTTACAGGACGCTGTCGCGACCGCACCGGCGCAAGAGCCGAAGACAGAACCTTACCATACCACAGGTATCCCCGTTTATACATCCACGCAGGCCAAGAACACAGCCTATCGCGCAATACTGATAGTCCCATTTTTATTCAGCGTGGTCATATCTTATTTCTATCTTTTCAATGAAAAAGAGCCTGAGATGCCTGTTAAAACTTATCAGACTGTCCCTGCACAATCCCCGGTCGCAGCTCAACAGCAGGAAACTCCCGCATCAGCCGAACAGACCACTCCTGCTGCCAACCAGACCCCTGCGGCGGTCATTCAGACAGCTGTTACGGCGCAAAAACCTCAAGCCGTCGTCGACAACAACACCAAAAAAGACAGACCGGCTGCCGTCGTAAAGAAAAAACATAACGTCGATATAACCGCTACCGATGAAGTTTGGGTCCTCGTAATACGCGACGGGGTTGAAAAAGACTCGATGATCATGAAGTCCGGCGAAAAACAGAGTTATTCTGCCGAAAAATCCTTCTTCCTGAAAATAGGCAACGCTGCCGGAGTGAAACTGACTTATAACGGAAAACCTATTTCCAACTTAGGCGGCAGCGGACAGGTGGTAACACTCATCCTGCCCCAAAACGCAAGCCCAAGCGGACAATCGACATCATCTGCTGCAACTTCCCCTGTCAACTAAAAGGGGCTTAAAATCCCCGTGAAGGTCGGCACACTAAGCGATTACATAAGTCCAAAGACGGTCTTTCTATTTTTTCTTCAGTTCATTCTTGTCGTACTATTTTTAGGCTATCGGGTATGGCAGGATTCGAGCGTTGAATGCATAAAATGCCACTCTGACAAAAACAGGATGACAGAACTCGGTTCCCCCGATCTTTATGTGTCGCCCAAGTCGGCAGAGAAGGAAAGCAGGCACCCGAACGTTAAATGCCATGAATGCCACCTCGGAGACGGCAGGGCAAAAGATGTTGCAAAAGCCCACAAAGGAATGCTTTCGGCGCTGCTGGTCGGTGAAAACGGGAACATTCTCGACAGAAAAAGAGTTTATCCGCATGCCCTTCTGCCGTCAGGCAGCGACAGGATAAGAATGATGCTGCCTAAAATTAACGATGAACCGCACCCTGAGGTGAGGACAGTCCTATGGCACGACAGAAACCGTGAGACCCTGAATTTCGATCCTGAAATCGCGGCAAAGACCTGCGGGAAGACGAACTGCCATCCGGACCAGCTCAAACAGTTCAAAACAACTATAATGGCTACAAACTTCAGGCAGCGCACCATGAAAACATGGCTTGAGCCTTACGGCCCGCACAACTGCGGCCCCTCCTTTGCCGATGTCGCCCCTTCCGAAATTTTGCGCAATTCGGATTTTTCGTTCAAAAACACGGAGGACATCGCAAGAGAACTCAACGTGCCTTTTTCGAAAAAACAGGCCGAACATAAGCAGAGGTTCTGCAATGCCTGCCACGCCGGATGCCTCGACTGCCACTATGAACCGGACAGGGAGAAAGGCGTTCATAACTTCACTGCAAAACCCTCCTCCGAAAGCTGCGGCGGATACGGACGGGGCACAAGCATCTGCCACCCGGGCGCAATGCAGAGCAGGCGCGGCGAGACATACATGGGCGGAGACTACTCGATACCGACCGGTATGAAGCCTGACATCCACTACACAAAAAAGATCCATTGCGTCGACTGCCATACCACCGGCCCCAAAGGCATGGGCGATATGCAGAGAAAGGCGAACTGTCAGGACTGCCACATAGAGATAGAAGAGGCGCACGCAAATAGCATCCATAAAAAATTAGACTGCGCCTCATGCCACATAAGCGAACTGCGCGGCTATCAGGTGACGGTCTGGGGCCCCGGAAAGATTGCAGGAGGAGAAAACCCGTTCAAAAAATATTCGCTCTATTACGGCATCCAGTCACCCCCAATACTTATGAAAGACCAGAAAGGCATCTGGATGCCTGTGAAGGTCTGGCCTCACGCAGCAGGAAACATCAAGCCCGAGGTGAAGCCTTCCGAAAAAATAATGTTCAGATGGCCGAACGGAGAGACCAGAGACGCATACTATGTGGTCGGCACGCAAAAATCCGGATCGAACAACAACCACCTGCTCTGGCTCGAAATAGAACAAGCCGCCCATCCCTACGGAAAAGCGCGCGGCTGCGACAGTTGCCACAAAGAAAAACAGATCGCTGTTTCGAACTGGGAGTTTATGGACGATCAGGGCGCAGAGCCGTTCAAAGGCGGACACAAAATCATCGCCGATAAGGAAGGACTAAGGATCGCAGACATAAAAAACACCACTCCGATAAGACCGCTTAAAGGCTACAAGATTGACGACTTCGCCTCATGGCTCTCTTTTAAGGATAAATGGCAGGCGCCCGGAGACTTTTCGATAGGTGCGGAAAAAGAAAAGTATGCCAAGTATCTTAGTCTCTCAAAGAAAATAGATCTGGAAATTGCGTCAATGGAGCGCTTCGTTAAAAATGCCGATAAAAAAACCAAGAAACGATTCAAGGAAATAAAAGGCGCTGTACTCCACAATCAAGACATCCCGGCAGAAAAACTGAGAGAACTTGATGCAGGCAGATAATCCCGGCACCGACGTTATTATAGTCGGCGCCGGTGCTGCAGGTCTGATGTGCGCTATAGAAGCGGGAAAGCGCAAGAGGTCTGTGCTCATCCTCGACCACTCGCCAAATGCGGGACGGAAGATACGGGCTTCAGGCGGAGGCCGCTGCAACTTCACAAACATCAATCTAAGTTCGGACAATTACCTTTCTAACAACCCGCATTTCTGCAAGTCAGCCCTTTCGAGACTTTCTCCCAATGACTTTATCAGGATGCTCGAAAAACATGGCATCGGATATTACGAAAAAGAGGACGGCCAGATGTTCTGTAAAAGCGGCTCAAAAGAAATTCTGCTAATGCTTCAGTCTGAATGCAAAGCTTCCGGCGTGAAAACGCTTTTTAATTGCAACATAGAAAACATTAAGAAGACGGAACGATATATTATCTCAACAGACAAGGGTATTTTTGAATCGAAATCTCTGGTTATCGCAACAGGCGGGCTTTCATACCCGAATCTCGGTGCGACAGATATCGGACACAGGGTGGCCCGGCAGTTCGGCCTTAATGTCATATCTGCAAGGCCTGCCCTTGCACCTCTATCATTCGGACAGGCCGATAGAAAGGCATTCAGCGAACTGGCCGGCGTTTCCATCAACGCCGTAGTCCAATGCAATAACAAGGCCTTCAGAGGTTCTGTTCTTTTTACCTACCGCGGCTTGAGCGGTCCTGCAATACTCCAGATATCCTCTTACTGGAACAAAGGCGATACTATAAGCATTAACCTGCTGCCTGATATGGATGCGCATGAGCTTCTGCTCTCAAAGCGCCAAAGCAGAATGGAAATGAAAAACCTGCTGTCAAAACATCTGCCTGCCCGTTTTGCGGAGAGGTGGTCTGAAATTCACTTGCCGTCAAAACCGCTCTGCCAATTTAACGAAAGAGAACTCAGCCGAGCGGCCGAGAGCCTGCAAAATTGGGAAATATGCCCTGACGGTATCGAAGGCTACAAAACAGCAGAGGTTACTCGCGGCGGCGTTGAAACTGACGAGCTGTCATCAAAGACCATGGAGGCCAAAAAAGCTCCGGGACTATATTTCGCGGGTGAGGTCATAGATGTTACCGGACAGTTGGGAGGCTACAACCTGCATTGGGCTTGGGCCTCAGGCTTTGTTGCCGGACAGTATGTTTAGCTGCGCTGGAGTTAAACGACCAAATTTGCAGCCGGTTACTAACCTAAAGCTATGGGACGGGTCACTGTATCCTCCCAAGGATTAATCCCAAAATGCCAAGGAATAAGGCAAACACAGAATTATAATATATGTGTTCAGCCATTTTAAATGGGTTAATTTCACCAGTGCTTTCTTTAATGTCTTCAAAATAAAAATACGCTCTAGGCATTCCCAACACAGTAAAAAATACAAAGAGAATCAATATATCCAGAAGCAACGAAAGTTGGAGGATGAAAACAAGAAATTCAAAGAAAAACTAATCGCTGGGGTGGGTCAAAATTGGATGCCGATGCCGGGGCAAAATTCAATGCCTATTGACAAGATGGAACATTCAGCTAATTTTCACGTTGAATGTTTTTGAGCTGTATATATTGCAGTATGTTTTTAAAAAAGAAAAAAGCCGAGAAAGGGATTTGAACCCTCGACCTGCTGATTACGAATCAGCTGCACTACCACTGTGCTATCTCGGCGTAAAAACAACCTATAATTATACGACCTAATGCTTCAGCTTGTCGAATTCGTTTTTGAAATGTCCTAGCGTAAGGTCGTCATGGATACAGAATTCAACGGTTTCGAGCGTACTATGGGGGTTCTCCTCAAAAAAACTGAACGATTCAGAAACGAGAATCGCCGCGCACCTGTCTTTAGGAAAACCGAATATGCCCGAGCTTATCGCGGGCATGGACACCGAATTCAGGCCTTTTTCGGATGCAAGCTTCAAACTGCTTTTGACCGCATTCTTAAGTTTGTTGTCTTCGTCGCCCTCGCCCATACGCGGCCCGACTGTGTGTATCACCAGCTTTGCCGGAAGTTTGCCCGCTATAGTTGCCGCTGCGCCGCCCACAGGCACATAACCGATTTTGTCGCTCTCGTCCTGAATAATACGGCCTCCCCTTCTGACGATTGCGCCTGCAACCCCGCCGCCGTGCTGGAGCGATGTGTTGGCGGCATTCACTATGGCGTCAACGTCCCTCTCGGTAAGGTCGCCTTTGACCAGCCTTAATGTCCTGTTTTTGAATTTATATTCGGTAATAAGTTCCATAAAATTTGTTTTCAGGGTTTTAATTATACCCAAACGATAAATATGAAAACAATTCGGGCGTCACTCAAAAATCACATATCTATTCGCCTTTTCGAGCCTCTTGCCCTTTAGGCCGATATCCTTAAAATTGCCGATTTTAGTGAAACGCCGCTGTTTCAGTATTACATCGACCGTTTGCGGGCCGAGTCCGGGCACTTTAAGCAGGTCTTCCTTCTCCGCCCTGTTGACCGCTACCGGATAAAATTCAGGGTGGCTTTCGGCCCAGATTTCCTTCGGGTCTTTATCGAGATCAAGATTGCCTGAGCCGTCCAATATGATATCGTTCTGCGAAAAGCCGTACCTTCTTACAAGAAAGTCGGTTTGATACAAACGATGTTCGCGCATAAACATTCTTTCGGGGTCCGGCTGCAGCACTCTTTCTCCGGGGATGTCGGGGTGCCCCAACCCTTTTTGGTAAGCCGAAAAATAGACGCGCTGAAATTTTAAGCGGTCATACAAGGTGAGCATGTAACGTATGATTTCCGAGTCGGTCTCATTCGATGCGCCCACAATAAACTGTGTGGTGCATTTGACCTTAGAGCGTTTCATGCCCTGCCCCGTAAGTTTTGCCATAAGCTTTAGCGGCCTTATAATATCGTCCATGTAGTTTTTCTTCGACGAAAGAAGTTCAAAATGTTCTTTGCCGGGCGTTTCGATATTGAGAGATACCGCATTCGACAAGGAAATGGAGTCCTCGATGGCCGCATCGGAAGCCCCCGGAATGACTTTCAGATGGATATATCCTTTATACGCATGTTTATGCCTGAGTATCCGGGCGACCGCGTTCAATTTGTCCATCGTATTGTCGGGATTGCCTATTACGCCCGAACTCAGAAAAAGGCCGAAGACTATTTTCTTCCGGGCATATTCCATAAAAACATTCGCTGTCTCTTCAGGTTGAAGCGTGCAGCGACGCACATTGGTCTCTGAACGCAGCGGACAGTATTTGCAGTCATTGGAACACGCATTCGACATGAGGGTCTTCAATAGCACCGAATATCCGCCCTGCGGCAGAGACACAGGATACAGCCATTTGCCGTCGAGCCCCCTGCGCCTGCGGTCATCCTTGCCTGTGCCGCAAGCGCAGGCAAGATCATACTGTGAATCCGCAGAAAGGATCTTGAGTTTATCCATCGTGTCCATTCATATATGTTAACCGGACAGTTCTTTTTCTTCAAACTTATAAGAGGCGCAAATGCACTACATACCCATTTCAGAGATATGGATAAGTTTCTGGAGTGAATGCGAAGTTTTGGCAACAACTCTTTGCCAAGTGAAGCGTAAAACAGCCGCAAGTGTCTGAGCTCAAAGAGCGAGTTTTGCGGCTGTAGCAGAACAAGCGTCAAAACGCAGCCCTGAACGAAGGAAATTTATCCCTATCACCGGCTATTCATACATATCGTTACGTTCGCCCCGCATGATTTTACCGCTCTACATGTTGTATAATTTTCATCTGATTTTTTTAAGGAGATAATACATTGGAACTGCCTTCCGGATTCATAAGCAAAGAGACTTGGAACAAGGTGCTTAATTACATCGCGCTCAGCGACGAAGCGCCGCCTTATCTTCTGATGGACAGACAGATGGTGGCGGACAAGGTCTCTCTTATCGGTAAGGGCATCAGGAACTCGAAGGTCTTTTATGCTGTGAAGGCAAACCCGGACATCTCGGTAATAAAACTTATGCACTCTCTCGGCACCGGGTTCGAGATCGCCTCCGAGGGAGAACTCGCGCTGCTCTCGACCCTGAGCGTTCCTCCCGAAAAAATAATCACGAGCAATCCGGTCAAGACCTTCAGATTTCTCGAACACGCGGTTGATTACGGCGTAAGTTACTATGCCTTTGATTCGATAACCGAAGTTGACAAGCTGGCAAAATACGCGCCCGGCTGCAAGGTCTATATCAGACTGACCGTGCCGAACGAAGGCAGCGAGTGGCCGCTCAGCAAGAAGTTCGGGGTCGAGATGGAAGAGGCGGAACAGCTGCTCATTTATGCAAAAGAAAAAGGCTTGGAGCCTGTGGGAATAACCTTTCATGTAGGCTCGCAGTGCAACAACGTTTACAACTGGAATACCGCAATCGACAAGGCGAGGGAACTATGGGAAAGCCTTGCACAGAAAGGCATATCGCTAAGGATACTGAATATCGGCGGGGGCTACCCTATCAGATACACCAAGAACGTGGCGGACATCGAGACCATCGAGAAAAAAATAAACAAGGCGTTGAAGCAGAAATTCTCCGACGATGTAGAGGTCTTTATAGAACCCGGAAGGGCGGTGGTGGGCGATGCTGGAATATTCGTCTCGACCGTCATCGGCAAGACAAAACGCGGGGACGAGAACTGGCTGCATATCGATGTAGGCGTTTTCAACGGCCTGATGGAAAGCATCGGCGGCATCAAATACACATACGTTGTCGGCAGCAGGAACGATCCCATGAAATGGACCATCTCAGGCCCGAGCTGCGACAGCTTCGATGTCATCGATAAAGACGTTGTGCTGCCCGAACCCGAGTTAGGCAACCGGATATTGATACTTTCGAGCGGGGCTTACACCATCTCTTACGCCTCGGAATTCAACGGTTTTTCGATACCAAAGACAATTATCATATAGAGTTTAGGAGGAGTTATGATCAAATTTTTCGAAAAAGACCCTTATGCGCCGATACAGTATGTTTACGAGGTGGAGAATGTGCTGCACAAGAGCACCAGCCCATTTCAGGATATTATGGTCATCGAGAACAAACACTTCGGCAAGATGCTTATACTCGACGGCGTTGTTCAGATAACGGAGCGGGACGAGCTCTTTTACCATGAGATGCTGGTCCACATAGCGATGCACGCCCACCCGAACCCTAAAAACGTGATCGTAATCGGCGGCGGAGACGGCGGCACAGTAAGGGAAGTGCTGCGCCACGACAGCGTTGAAAAGGTATATTTCATCGAGATAGACGAAGATGTTATCAATGTGTCGAAGAAATATTTCCCGTCGGTGGCCTGCGGCGTTGACGACAAGCGCGTAGAGATAAAATGCATGGACGGGGCCGAGTTCGTTAAAGGCCGCGACGGCGACATCGACGTTGTAATAGTTGACTCGACCGACATAGTGGGCTTTGCAAAAAGCCTTTTCACTGTAGAGTTCTTCAAGTCCGTTAAAGACTGCCTGACCGACGAGGGAATGCTCGTAACGCTCTCGGAATCGCTGCATTTTCACAAAGACATGGTAATCGAGGTCCAAGAGGCGATGAAACTGATCTTCCCGACAGTGGATCTCTACACCGCAAACATAGCCACATATGCCGGCAACTGGTGGACCTTCTCGGCAGCCTCCAAGAAGCACGATATGCGGAAAATGAGGCGGGAATTCAAGGTCGATACCAGATATTACAGCGACGAAATCCATCAGCAGGCGTTTATGCCCCCTAAAATGTACGAAAAACTGATGCAGAGAAAGCTGAACTGGTAGCCAAATAATTCAGAATATCCTAATAGTCAATTTTTGTATTTTACGCATTTAACATCCAGCCCCACCCTGAAAAATTTTTCAGGGTGGGGCTTAATCTATTTGGTTTGCTCAAATATCTACAACAAACATAAATTTTGAAGTATTTGCAACACATCAAAAATAACTATTGACAAAATCAGATAGCCATTGTACAATTAATTATCTAATGCGGAATTCAATATCATTCAAAATAAATGGTCGCAAATGAAAAAGAAACTAACAGAAATTGCAGATATTCAGCTCGGATACCAGTTCAGAAAAAAGATCGAACCTGTTGACAATGGTACTCACCGGGTCATCCAGATTAGGGACTTTGACGAGGACCATATCCTGAACAGAGAGAACCTTTCCCGTGTGCATATCGACAAACCGGCAGAGAAATTTTTGATTAGAAAAGGTGATCTGCTTTTTCTCTCCCGTGGAAACCGCAACTGGGCTGCTCCGATTGTAAATCCTATTGAACGAACTGTTGCAGTGAGCCATTTTTTTGTGATCAGGTCTAAGTCACAGGCTGTATTGCCTGAGTACCTTGCTTGGTATATCAATCAGTCGTCAGCTCAGGAATACTTGCACAACATAGCGCGCCGCGGTACGCATATGCCCCTTATACCCCTCTCTGCCTTTTGCGGACTCCCTGTCGCCTTACCAAACATTGAAACCCAAAGAAAGATCGTTGAACTCAGCAAACTCAGTGAGAGAGAAAAACGGCTTCTTTCATACTTGCAAGAGAAACGGTCACAATTAATAAATGCAATTTGCCTAAAAGCAACAAATAAGGAGAAATAATATGACTTCGAAAGTATCTCAGGACGAAATCAATAATATTGCATGGGCGGCATGCGACACCTTCCGTGGAGTCGTTGATCCAGCGCAGTACAAGGACTACATACTGGTGATGCTGTTCCTTAAGTATATTTCGGATGTCTGGAAAGACCATTATGAGGAATACACAAAGCAGTACGGCGCTGATGATGAACGCATTCGCCGGAAGCTTGAGCGAGAGCGTTTTTTATTGCCCTTTGTGGACTACGAGGACCCTGATACTGGGGAGAAAGACCGCTTTCTCGCAGATTTTTACAGCATATACGAACGCCGGACACGCGCCAACATCGGAGAGCTCATTAACATTGTGCTGGACTCGATAGAAGAATCGAACAAGGCCAAACTTGAAGGAGTATTCAGAAACATCGACTTCAACAGCGAGTCAAATCTCGGCAAGACCAAAGACCGAAACTATCGGCTCAAACATATTTTGGAGGACTTCAACAAGCCTCAGCTCGATATGAGACCAAGCCGTGTCTCAGAAGATGTAATCGGGAACACCTACATCTATCTCATCGAACGCTTTGCCTCTGATGCCGGAAAGAAGGCAGGCGAGTTTTATACCCCACACAAAGTTTCAGAGCTGCTTGCAAAACTTGTACAGCCCAAACCGGGCAACAGAATCTGCGATCCTACTTGCGGCTCTGCCGGGCTTCTCATAGAAGCGGGACATGAGGTGGGCAGCAAGGACTTTGCGCTGTTCGGTATGGAAGTAAACGGCAGCACATGGGCGCTTGCAAGAATGAACATGTTTCTTCATGGAATGGATGGAGCGCGCATTGAATGGTGCAATGCCTTGACCAGCCCGGCGCTTGTGGAAAATGACAGGCTGATGAAGTTCAATATAGTGGTTGCAAATCCGCCTTTCTCGCTCGACAAGTGGGGAGCGGACGTTGCTGAAAAAGACCGTTTCAACCGCTTTTGGCGAGGTGTTCCTCCGAAGAGCAAGGGTGACTATGCCTTTATCAGTCATATGATAGAAGCAGCTTTGGAAAAAGAAGGCCGCGTTGCTGTTGTAGTGCCGCACGGTGTGCTTTTCCGAGGGGGCGCCGAAGGGCGTATCAGGCAAAAGCTTATCGAGGAAAATCTTCTTGATGCAGTTATCGGGCTTCCTGCCAATTTATTCCCGACAACATCTATTCCGGTTGCGATTCTTATTTTTGACCGTTCAAGGGAAAAAGACGGAGTTAACGAAAACCGGCGTGATGTGCTTTTCATAGACGCCAGCCGGGATTATCAGTCAGCAAAGACACGAAATCTGCTGCTTGAGGAACATATCGAGAAGATTGTTGCAACATATAAGACGCGAAAGGATGTCGATAAATACGCCCATGTCGCAGAGTTCGCAGAGATCAAAGAAAATGATTTTAACCTCAATATTCCGCGGTATGTCGACACCTTTGAAGAAGAAGAGGAGATAGATATTGCTGCTGTTCAGAAAGAAATAGATCAGATAGAGGGTGAGTTGGTCGAGGTCCGTGGGAAGATGAATAAGTATCTTGAAGAGTTGGGGGTGAAGTGAGGCACCATTTTCGTGAGGCCAAGAAAATGGTGGTCTGCGCTGAAATATATGGATACCAATTTGTTGACATCAACAAAATGGTCTTGATTGACTTTGTGGCAAGTTGTCGGTACGATAAGGACAGCATATCCCCCGCGCCTCTGCTCAGCATGCGTAATTCGGGGGATTTTTTATTTAAACCTCATAGGCATGCACAAGGTGTTGGGGAGGGGCAATGACCGCAGGCGAACTTATTCTCTATACGACTGAAGATGGAAAAACAAAGCTGGAAGTTCATCTTCAAAATGAAAGTGTCTGGCTGCCTCTTAATGAGATGTCCGAGCTGTTTCAACGGGATAAATCTGTAATTTCACGTCATATTAAAAACATATTTGATGAGGGCGAACTCCTCTTAGAAGGAGTTATTGCAAATTTTGCAACAACTGCCGCTGACGGCAAGACCTATAACGTGACGCATTATAATCTCGACGTTATTATTTCCGTTGGCTATCGGGTGAAATCCCTGCGAGGTACTCAGTTCCGCATATGGGCTACCCAGCGGCTTAAAGAGTACCTCGTAAAAGGTTTTACCCTTGACGATGAACGTTTCAAGCGAGCTGGGGGCGGCAATTACTTTGAAGAACTGCTTGCCCGCATACGCGACATTCGAAGCAGCGAAAAGGTCTTTTGGCGTAAAGTGTTGGATATTTATGCCACAAGTATTGACTATGATCCTAACGCCGAGGCTTCGCAGCGCTTCTTTGCAATTGTCCAAAACAAAATGCACTGGGCTGCCCACGGCCACACGGCCGCTGAGATCGTCTTCAAAAGAGCGGATGCCTCTCAACCTTATATGGGCCTAACCTCATGGGATGGCGAGAAACCAAGAAAGACGGATGCTGGCATTGCCAAAAATTATCTTAAAGCCGACGAACTGGAAGTATTGAACCGTATCGTCAACCTCTATCTCGAATTTGCCGAACTGCAGGCGTTGAACCGCAGGCCTATGTATATGAAAGACTGGATCGCTAAACTAGAGGATTTTTTACGTGTCTCCGAACGGAAGATCCTTGACAATGCAGGTTCTGTGTCACACGAAGAAGCATTGCAAAAAGCCGAGATTGAGTTCGAGAAATACCGGCAAAAGGTGTTAAATGAACCCAGCCCGGTCGAGCGGCATTTTGAGGAGGCGGTGAAGAAGGTGAAGGAATTGGAGCATGAAAGGCCGAAGGTGGAAGGTAAAAAGCGGGGAAAGAAGTGAGCACTGACAAGACAAGCAAAACGTTCAGAATACTCTCTATCGATGGTGGCGGGTTTCGAGGTGTATACTCTGCTCACCTTTTAAGCTGCATTGAAACAAAACTGAATATAAACCTGCTCGATACTTTCGATCTGATCGCAGGAACAAGTACAGGCTCCATTATCGCTGCTGGTATCGCCTGTGGTATTCCTATCTCTAAAATTCTCCAGTTATATAAAGAACATGGCCGAAAAATATTTTGCAAGCGAGTCCATGCAAGATTACCATTGATTTCAGGGCTATTTGCAAGCAAATACAAAAACAGCTACCTGAAGAAAGTTTTACGTGAAACATTCGAAGATAGAAGGCTCGGGGATTTAAGTAAGCACCTGATCATTCCCTCTACAGATATTGGCAATGGGTGTGTCCATGTGTTCAAATCAAAATATGATGGTAGCTTTGTGCGCGATGCCGAAGTGCTTGTCAGTGAGGCTGTCCTTGCTTCCAGTTCGGCCCCAACATTTTTCAATCCATATAAGGCTAACGAATATCTATTGGTAGATGGAGGACTTTGGGCTAATAATCCTGCACTAGTTGCGGCGATTGACGCAAAGAAGCGGCTGCGTGTCGACATGGATAATATTAAAATATTATCGGTTGGCACAGGGACGGTAAAGCAGTATTATCCCCAAAGAGTGAAATTGTTGACACGACTTGCTGGGTGGGGGTTCATGACACGCTGGAGGAGAGAAAAATTTATAAATACACTTTTATATCTTCAGTCAGCGGCAGCAAGCAATATGCTCGGCTTGTTGCTGAGAGACGACCAAATATTGCGTCTGAACTTTGAATCGGACGTTGAGATGGCAATGGATGATGCGAGCCTGTTTGATGATTTGACATCGAGAGCTGACCGTGATTTTACGCATAGTGCGCATAAGATTAAGGAATTCTTAAGTGCGGCATAGGAGGCATTGAATGTTTGTAGGAAATGAAGATCGATTAAACGCAATACTTGAAAATATTGCAGAATTATTAGATGTAACTCCGACCGACTACGAACGGGCGGTTCAAAGCTATCAGGCAGTTGGGCAGTGGTTGGAAGAAGGATATGCTAAAGATATGTATCACGGCAGCACGGCCAAGCCTGAAATATATCCTCAAGGGTCAATTCGACTCGGGACTATTGTCAGGCCTATAAAGAACGGCACAGAGGCTGACTATGATGTGGATTTGGTCTGCGAACTTCAAGTCGGTCGTATTGATTCGTCCCCAAACAATGCAAGAGCGGTGAAGCATCAGATCGGTAATTGCTTGAAGTCTAATAAGATATATGCAGAAAAACTTGATCCGGAGGGGAGACGCTGTTGGACGCTCGATTACGTACGGCAGGACGGAGGCGGATTTCATATCGACGTTTTACCATGCATTCCAGATGAGGCCTCTGCGTCACCTTATGCTGAAACAGCAATCGCCTTAACACATAGACATAGCGGCGCTCAGCCATCATACGAGTGGAAGTCAAGTAATCCAAATGGATACGCGACTTGGTTTGAGAGTCAAAATATCACATTTAACGAACTGTTGCCGTCACAGAAACAACTCATTTTAGAGAGAGCAAAGAATCCCAAAACGCTACAACCTATTTATGAGAGTGTTGATAAGGTGCCGAATCAACTTGTACGTACCCCCTTACAGCGCGCCATTCAAATTTTCAAAAGACACAGAGACATGCGCTTTATCAGTGAAGAACGACATAAGATAAAGCCGATATCGATTATTATCACAACACTTGCAGCGTCGCTCTACCAAGGCGAAGGGAATATTTATTATACATTGAAAAACATTCTCTCTAAGCTTGGCCTCTACGCAGAACTGCAAAAAAATCAATATATCACACTCCATGAGAGCATAGCGGGCTTGGGGCTTATAAGCAGAAGAGCTGATGGCAGATGGGAGATTCCGAATCCAGCAAATCCGGATGAGAATTTTGCCGATAGGTGGCATGAAGACAATCATGCGCGGGCGCGAGCTTTCTTTGAGTGGGTAAATATGGTCACTATAGATTTGACTCAAGCGCTGGAAACGGGTGATATAGGAAAGCTTCAGACAGTCCTTGAACCAAGCTTCGGGGAGCGAGCAGTCAGCGAGGCGCTTAAGACTTACAATGATCAGGTGTCTCGTAATGCGGTCGTTAAACATGTACAACCGTTACCTGCTCGCTTTGAGGTTCAGCACAGGCAGATGCCGCTTTGGCCAGTTCACCGCAATTTTCCGGTAACAATTAAAGGACATATATCATGTGATGGGCAGTGGCATACTTTCAAAAGCGATAGCGCTCCCCTGCCAAAGCATTGTTCCCTCAGGTTTTCAGCCGAATGTAAAATCCCACCCCCTTTTCAAGTATATTGGCAAGTCATCAATACTGGTAGGGAAGCTGCTATGCAGGGAGCTTCGGGGTTAAGAGGAGGGATTTTTTCAGCATCAACGACTGGAAAGGGCGGGTTAATCCACAAAGAATCAACTTTGTACACAGGTAGTCATTGTGTATTGTGCTATATCGTCAAGAATAATATCTGTGTGGCCCGCAGCAATGAATTTGTGGTGAATATCCAATAGCGAGTATGGTTGAGCGACGCAATTTAGCAAGAGCGACTGTGCGTAACACGCTTAATAATGAATAGGAAAAATTGTGGGGGAGTAGGAGAGAATATAGGAAAGCGTATGGTAAAAATAATTACGAAGAAAAATTATAGAGGCGAAGTGAGACAAGGCGTCCAACGTAATATAGTGCCCCTCGCTTCCTTAATAGAGAATTCACCTCAAAATGGATATTCACCAATCTGTCCAAATGAACCAACAGGCAAATGGGTTCTTGGTTTGTCTTCGCTCAGTGAGCAATGTCTTGATTTGTCTGAGGCGAAGCCGGCACCAGCAAATGATCCGCTTGTTGATCGCTTCTTGCTTAGACATGGCGACTTTTTGATCAGCAGGTCAAATACAATAGATAAAGTCGGGCGTGTTGGGGTATTCCGAGGGGGCTTGGATAACTGTTCTTATCCAGACTTGATGATGCGATTTCGTCCTGATACATCAAAAATTTATCCGGATTATCTTGAAGTGTATCTCAGAAGTGAGGCGACAGTTAAATATATTCAAAGTCATGCTACGGGAACAAGCGGTAGTATGAAAAAAATCAATCAATCTATAGTCGAATCTATTCCAATCCTATTACCGCCTCCGGATGACCAAAAGAAAATTGCTGCAATTCATACAGCTTGGGACACCGCCATTGAAAAAACGGAAAAGCTGATTGAGGCGAAGAAGAAACAGTTTAAGTGGCTGCTCAAAATGTTTCTTGGTCGGACAAGTGAAACAGCTAAATGGCGGAGGGTAAAGCTGGGGGAAGTAGCGGAAATTGCCGTAAAGGAGAAGCTACAAACGGTTTATGATGAAACCCTATTGACAGTAAAATTGCATTGCAAAGGTATTGAAAAAAACTCGCGTATGTCGCCAAGACTAACGGAAAGGGGCCGCCCATACTATAAGCGGCATGCTGGCGAGTTCTTAATCGGACGTCAGAACTTTCATAATGGTGGTTTTGGCATTGTCCCGGATGAGTTTGATGGGTTCATTGCATCAAACGCCATTACAAGCCTTAAAATCAATAAAGATAAATTATCTTCCACATTTCTTTTTTACTTTTTTTCAAGAGAAACTTACTACAAGCGTATTGGTCACATTATGGATGGTACAGGTCAAAAAGAGCTTTCAGATAAACAGATACTCAATCTTCAACTTCGTATTCCTTCTGTTCAACATCAAAAACAAATCGCCTCAACTCTCAACACCGCCCGGCATGAAATCGATCTTCTGAAAAAACAGGCGGAAGCCTACCGCAAACAAAAGCGTGGACTGATGCAGAAACTGCTGACCGGCCAGTGGCGGGTGAAGACAAAATAGAAAACTGACGACATGGACGGAATGGACAATAGAAAATATGGCATGGACGACATAGACTTAATGGACAACGAAATGGACAAAAAGAGAAAGAAGAATGGCTGATCAGGAAGGGCTGATTCCTAAGCACGGCGGCTATCGCAAGCTCAAGAGCTTTCAGATAGCGCAGCTTGTTTATGATGTAACTGTGCGGTTTTGTGATCGTTACGTTGAAAAGCGTTCGCGGACTCATGACCAGATGGTGCAGGCGGCTCGAAGCGGGGTGCAGAACATTGCCGAAGGCAGTCAGGCTTCCGGCACCTCGAAAAAAACCGAACTGAAACTGACGAATGTGGCCCGCGCAAGCCTTGAAGAACTGCGGCTTGATTATGAGGATTTTTTGCGGCAGAAAGGACTGCCGCTTTGGGACAGGCAAGACCCGCGCCGGGCGGAGTTGATCGCCCGGAGGCCGGTAACGGCGGATGATGTGGCAGGGTGGGTGAAAGAAGAAAGTGGACAAACAGAACGACAACATGGACGACATGGACGACATGGACTGCATGGACAAAAGAATGGACACAATGAAACGTCCACTCCGTCCACAAAGTCCATGTCGTCCACTTCATGTTTTTCGTCCACAACGTCCACTTTTCCTGAAAGCGCCGCCAACGCCGCGCTTGTTTTAATTGCTGTTGCCTGCAGTCTGCTTGATCGCCAGTTGGCAGCGCAGGCCGCTACCTTTGAAAAAGAAGGCGGCTTCACCGAGCGGTTGTATAAAACCCGCACTCAATCGAGGAGACGCTCATGACAGGGTTCCGCTTCAACGAAAAATACCTCTCACAAATACCTGCTATTCAGCAGCTTATAAATCTCGGCTTTGAATACCTGACACCTGAAAAGGCTTTGGCGGAAAGGCAGGGAAAGTATAGCAATGTTCTGCTTGAAGAAATCCTGCGCAAACAGCTCAAGGAGATAAACCGTATCCAGTACAGAGGTCGGGAATATCTATTCAGCGAGGAAAACATACAGGCTGCTATTCAAAAATTAAAGAACTTCAAATGGGATGGCCCGCAAAAGACTAATGAGACGGTTTATGATCTCCTTACTCTGGGGACAGCGCTTGAGCAGTCAATTGAGGGCGATTCCAGAAGCTTTACCTTACGCTATATCGACTGGCAAAGACCGGACAAAAACAAATTCCATGTTACTGCGGAATTCAGCGTGGAGCGCACTCGCAGCACGGAAACGGCCCGACCTGACATAGTCCTTTTTGTTAACGGCATTCCCTTTGCTGTAATCGAGTGCAAGTCGCCTAAGATTGGCGTGGATAAGGCTGTAGAACAGCTGATTCGTAATCAGCAGGACGAATATATCCCCAAGCTTTTTTCTTATGTGCAGCTTGTTATGGGCATTAATAAGAATGAGGCCATGTACGCAACTGCGGGTACTATGAAGAAATTCTGGAGCGTATGGCAGGAGTTAAGGGACAACGAAAAAGATGTCGAGGCATCTATCCATAAACAATTAGAGCCCGAAGAAAAAAAGAGTCTCTTCTCCGGTGATTTCTTGGTTGCCCGGAAATTCTTTGATAAGCTCGAAGCCGAAGGCAACCGGCAGGTTACGGAACAGGACAAGACTATTTTTAGCCTGTGCCGGCCTGAGCGGCTGCTTGAGCTTGCATATAAGTTCAGCATCTTTGACGGAGGCATAAGAAAGATTGCGCGCTACCAACAATATTTTGTAGTCAAATCAACTCTTGACCGTGTAAAAAAGTTTGAATCTCAACCGGGACTAAAGGGTGAAAGGCGTAAAGGCGGTATTATCTGGCACACTCAGGGCTCGGGGAAATCTCTCAGCATGATCTGGCTTGCCAGAAACCTTGCGCTCGATCCTGATATCCCCAATCCACGCATTGTTCTGGTTACCGACAGGATAGATCTGGATAAACAGCTGGGGAATACCTTTGTGGCGTGCGGACTTGATCCACAGAGGGCAAAAACAGGGAGAGACCTGCTTGAATTGGTGTCCGAAAAAAAGGTGACTATTGTTACGACTCTCATCCACAAGTTTGATAAAGCGCTTAATGTGAAGAAACATCAGGAAGAATCTGCCGACATTTTCATGCTCGTTGATGAAGCGCACCGCACACAATTCAAAAATCTCCATGCGCGGATGCGCCAGATGTTTCCGAATGCATGTTATCTGGGGTTCACCGGCACGCCGCTGATGAAGTCAGAAAAGAATAACTTTATCAAGTTCGGTGGGTTAATAGAGCCGCATTATTCAATCCAACAGGCAGTGCAAGACAGGCAGGTGGTGCCCCTTCTTTACGAAGGCCGACATGTGGAGATGGAGCAGGACAAGGCAGCGATTGACCTCTGGTTTGAGCGACATACACAGGGACTGACCCCGGAGCAAAAAGCCGACCTGAAGAAAAAATACTCACGGGCCGAAATGTTGAACAAGGCCGACAAAGTAATCTATATGCGGGCGTTTGATATAAGCGAACATTATCGCATGAACTGGCAAAACACGCCCTTTAAAGCACAGCTTGTTGCTCCGAGCAAGCCGGCTGCGCTTAGATATCACGGATTCTTAAACGAATTCGGTCACGTTACATCAGAAGTCATTATTTCTCCTCCTGACGCCCGGGAGGGATACGAAGAGGTTGAAGCCGAACCATCTGATGAGGTAGTAAAATTTTGGAAAAAAATGTTGGTTAGGTATGGCACTGAGGAAAATTATAATAAGCAGATCACAAATCAATTTTTATATGGAGATGAGCCGGAGATACTGATTGTGGTTGAGAAGCTTATCACCGGCTTTGATGCTCCTCGCAACACCGTCATGTATCTTTGTCGCAAGCTTCGTGAACATACACTATTGCAGGCCATTGCGCGTGTGAACCGGCTTTATGAAAACGAAACGCTGGGCGCAGAAAAAGAGTTTGGCTACATTGTGGATTATGCAAGCATTCTCGGAGAACTGGATCAGGCGCTGACCATGTACGCGGAGGCCGGTCTGGCAGACTTTGACGAGGAGGACATTGCCGGAACTCTCACATCGGTCCAAATCGAAGTAGAGAAACTGCCGCAGCTTTACTCAGACCTCTGGGATATTTTTAAGACCGTAAGAAATCAGTACGATGAAGAAGCCTATGAGGTACTACTGGGAGATAATGCGCTAAGGGCGGAGTTTTATCAGCGTTTGGCCGATTTCAGCAAAACCCTTGCATTGGCGCTATCAACCGAGCAGTTTATCTTGAATGCTCCGGACGCAAAACTCGCACAATATAAAAACGACTTGAGGAAATTTCATAATCTGAAGGCCGCGGTCAAACTCCGCTACGCAGAATCCATTGACTATCGGGATTATGAACCTAAAATCAAAAAGTTGTTAGACACCCATATTCAGGCAAACCAAGTTGTCAGATTAAATGAGCCTGTGAATATTTTTGACGACAAAATGTTCGGCATGGTGAAAGAAGAGCAGAGCGCATATGGCATAAAAACAACAGCTGCGCAGGCTGATGCTATCGCCCATGCCACCAAAAAGGTCATTACCGAAAAGATGGAGGAAGACCCCGCGCTCTACGAAAAGTTTTCAAAACTTATCCAGCAAGCCATAGATGAATTCAGGGCCCAGAGGATATCCGATCTGGAATACCTGCATAAGGTGTCGGAGATTCGCAACAAGGTAGTTGCCCGTGAGCACGAAAATATACCGTCTAAATTGGCAGATGATGAGCATGCCCAAGCTTTTTTCGGGATACTTAGACCATTTTTTGAGCAGCAAGGGCTTGATGAAGGCCTTTGTGATGAAATATCGGCAGATGCGGCAATAGCGATCCATAATATCCTAAAGCGCAATTGGAAAGTACATTTCTGGGATGATGCCGATTCACAAAAACGCACAGAGAATGAAATCGACGATTTCCTTTACGATGAGATCAAAGGAGCGCGAGGCATTGTTCTTACCACAGAGCAAATGGATGAAATCATCGAACGGTCAATGCAGTTGGCGCGGCATAGAATGCAGAGATGAAGGAGTTTAGCGGGTTTGTTACTTATGGCAAAGAGAAAGTCCCTTTCGATGTTACATATGTAGATAGAAAGACAATGGAGATTGCAGTTCACCCCAACGGTAGTGTAACTATCAGGGCGCCAAAAGGTACGGCACAGAAAACGATTAGAGACCGACTTGCAAAACGCGCGCGCTGGGTCATAAAGCAGATTAATTTTTTTCGTAAGTTCGAGCCGCTCACACCAGCACGCCAATTTCTTGGAGGCGAAACTCACTTGTTCCTTGGCAGGCAATATCGATTGAAGATAAGGTCACAGAAAACTAATACTGTTAAACTGAAGGGGGCTTATTTTCTTATAACAACGCCGGATGCTAAAGATTCACCGAAGATAAAAGACCTTCTCGATAGCTGGTACAAGGAACACGCACGCCTGATATTTTCTCGTCGTCTCGAAGAATGTTATAAACGTGCCGAAAGATTGAGTATCCCATATCCGGAAATCCGGCTTAGAAAAATGGTCAGACGATGGGGTAGCTGTAGTAAATCCGGGGATATCCTGCTTAATACTTCACTCGTTAAAGCGCCCTTATCCTGCATAGATTACGTAATAATGCATGAGCTCTGTCACTTGAAAATTCATACTCATACTAATAGTTATTTCAAGTTTTTATCGAAATTAATGCCGGATTGGGAAAAAAGAAAGGAACGGCTTGAGAAGTTTATGAGTTGAGCTGTAAGAGCAATACACTTACGAAACACTGCAGTTTGAGAACCAGCTATCTACTTTAAAAATAGCTTGAAAATCAAAAAGTTAACTATCTCATCTTGACAGCCCTGCCAATTACTTGTTAAATTATTAGCACTCGAACAAGGAGAGTGCTAACATCATGGAACCCCTTGATGAACGAAGCAAACAGATACTTTACGCCATAATACAGAGCTACATAAACAAGCCTGATCCTGTGGGGTCTAGGTTCGTTACCAAGAAATATGCATTCGGATTCTCCCCCGCCACCATACGTAATATAATGGCGGACCTTGAAGAATTGGGATTTCTCAGTCAGCCGCATACCTCAGCAGGACGCGTGCCCACCGACAAAGGCTACAGGTTTTATGTGAACTCGCTTCTCGGACAGGACAGGAATCCGGATACTAGCGGCATAGAGTCCGCATTCATCGACAACTTTTCAAGAAAACTGGATGACATAAAAAACGACATAAACGGGATGTTCTCGGAGGTGTCCAACACTCTTTCATCCATGTCGAGTTATGTAGGCGTAGCGCTTCCGCCCAAACCGGAAAAGACGCATTTCAACAGAATAGATTTCATGAAATACAAGGGCGACCATGTTGTGGCCGTAATCCTGACGGACGAAGGCGTAATGAAGCACAAGATAATAAAAACAGACCCTCTTCTTTCTCAGGACGACCTGAACAGGATTGCGGAATACCTTAACAGCGAATATGCAGGCCGCACGATTGACGATATCAAAAGCGTCCTTATAGGAAGAATGAAGGCGGACAAGGTGTTGTGGGACAAGCTGATATCGAGGGCCATAACGCTCTGCGAAGAGATACTCTCGTTTTCAGAGAGCGACATATACTTTTCGGGACTGCATGATGTGATGAACCTGCCCGATTTTTCGGACATTTCAAAGATAAAAGAGATATCAAAGGCCATAAAAGACAAACACACTATCTTGAGGCTGCTTGATCAGCTTTCGAACAACGAAGGGGTACAGGTCATGATAGGCAATGAGAACCCCGTTGACGAGATGAAGAACCTGAGCATCGTGACCTCGACCTACAAAGAGGGCGACAGTCATATGGGATTGATAGCGCTCATCGGCCCCACCCGCATGGATTATTCCAAGGCGATCTTCATGGTCGAGACCGTTGCCGGCTGCATAAGCAGGACCCTCAAGGGCTGATAAGGAGGTGCAATGATGGAAGAAAACACACAAACGGCAGAAACAAGCGCGGATGTCGAAATCCAGCAAGAGACATGCGAATCTCTTCGCGCAGAGCGTGACGAATACAGGGACAAGCATTTAAGACTCTACGCAGAGTTCGAGAACTACAGAAAGAAGGCCTTAAAGGACAAGGACGAGGTGCTCAAGTATGCCAACGAGTCGATGATCTACGAGCTGCTGCCTGTCATGGACAGCTTGGATATGGCGCTCCAGCACGCTTCGACAGGCAATTCGGACGCGTTGACAGCTCTGGCCAAAGGCGTGGAGAACACCTTGAGAGAGATGAACAGGACGCTCGAAAAGTTCGGCTTGACGCAGATCGAGGCCGCAGGCAAGGCCTTCGATCCTTCGGTCCACCACGCAATGTCACAAGTGGAGCGAAACGACATGGACGAGAATATGGTGGTGCAGGAGTTAAGAAAGGGCTATATGTACAAAGAAAAGGTGCTCAGGGCAACGCTTGTAACGGTCAGCAAAAAAGCATCGCAAAATAACGGCGACTAAACTAAACAAAAAAATACAGGAGGTTCATTATGGGAAAGGCAATAGGAATAGATTTAGGCACTACAAACTCGGTAGTTGCCGTAGTGGTAGGCGGAGAGCCGGTGGTCATCCCCAATCAGGAAGGCACGCGGACAACGCCGTCGGTAGTCGCAATAAGCGATAAAGGGGAGAGGCTCGTAGGACAGATCGCAAAGCGTCAGTCTATAACGAACCCCGAGAACACGATATTTTCGATAAAGAGGCTCATGGGCAGAAAATACAATACGCCCGAAGTCGATCATGCGAAAAAGAGGCTGCCTTATCACATAGTATCGGCTGACAACAACGATGCCCATGTAGAGATACGCGGCAAGCGTTATTCTCCTCCCGAAGTTTCGGCCATGATACTTCAGAAACTGAAACAGGCGGCTGAGGATTATCTTGGAGAGCCGGTCACGGAAGCGGTAATTACCGTTCCGGCATATTTTGATGACAGCCAGAGGCAGGCCACAAAAGACGCGGGCAAGATAGCCGGCCTCAATGTGCTCAGGATCAT
This sequence comes from Nitrospirota bacterium, assembly GCA_004321915.1. Taxonomy (GTDB): domain Bacteria; phylum Nitrospirota; class Thermodesulfovibrionia; order Thermodesulfovibrionales; family Dissulfurispiraceae; genus MYbin3. The sequence continues at coordinate 25,392 of SCQE01000012.1, read as the reverse complement.
CAACGAGCCTACCGCTGCCGCTCTCGCCTACGGCCTCGACAAGAAAAAAGAGGAAAAGGTGGTTGTATACGATCTCGGCGGTGGCACCTTCGATGTTTCGGTATTGGAAATAGGCGAAGGCGTAATAGAGGTAAAGGCCACAAACGGCGACACATATCTTGGCGGCGACGACTTCGATCTCAAGATAATGGACCTGCTGATTGACGAGTTCAGAAAGGAACAGGGCATCGATCTCAAGAACGATAAAATGTCTCTGCAGAGACTCAAAGAAGCGGCAGAAAGGGCGAAGATAGAGCTTTCGACCGCGTCCGAGACAGAGATAAACCTGCCGTTCATAACAGCCGACGCCACAGGCCCCAAGCATCTGCTGATGAAACTTTCGAGGTCGAAGTTCGAACAGCTTACGGACGACCTTGTAAATAGGACCATCGACCCTTGCAAAAAGGCGATTTCGGATTCAGGGCTCGGCGCATCGAACATAGATGAGGTTATTCTGGTAGGCGGACAGATAAGGACCCCCAAGGTCCAGCAGGTGGTCCAGAACTATTTCGGCAAAGAGCCTAACAGAAGCGTAAACCCTGACGAAGTGGTGGCCGTAGGCGCAGCAATACAGGCTGCCGTGCTTAAGGGCGACGTAAAAGAGGTGCTGTTGCTTGACGTTACCCCGCTTTCGCTAGGCATAGAAACGCTCGGCGGCGTCTTCACAAAGATAATCGACAGGAACACCACCATCCCTACAAAAAAATCACAGGTCTTCTCGACCGCATCCGACAGCCAGCCTGCCGTGACTATCAAGATCCATCAGGGAGAAAGGGAGATGGCGGCCGACAACAAACTCCTCGGCCTATTCGAACTTGTCGGGATACCCCCTGCACCGAGAGGCGTGCCGCAGATAGAGGTGACATTCGATATCGACGCCAACGGCATACTGCACGTTTCCGCAAAAGATATGGGGACAGGCAAGGAGCAGTCGATAAGGATCACCGCATCGAGCGGCCTTAGCGAAGACGAGATAAAGAATATGGTGCGCGATGCCGAGGCACATGCCGATGAAGACAAGAAGAAAAAAGAGCTTATAGAGGCGCGCAACCATGCCGACACACTGATATATTCGGTAGAAAAATCTCTGAAGGATTACGGCGATAAGGTTTCCGAAGGAGAGAAGAAGGACATAGAATCCGCGCTCGAAAAATGCAAGAAGGCAAAAGAGAGCAGCAGCGACGTCAACGAGATAAAGTCGGCAACCGAAGAGCTTACAAAGGTTTCGCACAAGTTGGCCGAACATATCTACAAAGCTTCTCAGGAACAGGCTGCAGGCGCAGGCGCAGCAGGCGATTCGGCAAAGAAGTCTCCTGAGGAGGATGTTGTCGAAGCGGAATTTGAAGACGTGGACAAGAAAAAGCAGTAGATGGCCGATTATTACAGCACGTTAGGAGTAAGCCGGGATGCCTCACAGGAAGATATCAAAAAGGCATTCCGGCAGCTTGCCCTCAAATATCATCCTGACAGAAACTTGGGCGATAAAGAGTCCGAAGAAAAGTTCAAGGAGATAAACGAGGCCTACACCTGCCTTTCCGACGAGTCCAAGCGGGCGCATTACGACAGGTTCGGCACGTCCAACGGCTTCGGGGGCGCGGGAGCGGGCGGATTCGGAGCAGGAGCGGGCTTCGGGGACATCTTCGAAAACATATTCGACGACTTCTTCGGCGGTTTCGGCGGATTCAACAAGACACGCTCGACCAAAGGGTCCGACCTCCGCTACAACATGAACATCACCCTTGAAGAAGCAGCCTTCGGCGTTGAAAAGAACATTACCATCCCCAAATGGCAGACCTGCGAAACATGCAGCGGCTCGGGCTCCGAGCCTGACAAAGCAGCCTCAACCTGCCCTAACTGCAAAGGCGCGGGACAGGTGCGCTTCCAGCAGGGGTTCTTCAGCGTTGCAAAGACCTGCGGCAAATGCAACGGCGCAGGCAAGGTCATAACCCATCCCTGCAAGGCCTGCAAAGGCAGCGGCAAGATGAAAGTCAAAAAAGAGATATCCCTTAAAATTCCGGCAGGCGTCGATAACAACTCGCGCCTGAGGGTAAGCGGCGAAGGGGATTTCGGAAGCTACGGGGGCCCCGCAGGGGACCTCTATGTCGTTCTTTCGGTTGACGATCACCGGTTCTTTGTGCGCGACGGTCTCGACATTTATTGTCAGGCGCCGATACAGTTCCACAAGGCAGTATTCGGCGGAGAGATCGAAGTGGACACCTTGGACGGCAGCACAAAAATAAAAATCCCGGCAGGCACGCCGTCAGGCAAGACCTTTCATGTAAAAGGCAGGGGAATGCCGAAATTGGGGAGCCACCAGCGTGGAGACCAGATAGTTACGGTCTATATAGATGTTCCGAAAAAGCTTACGGCGCGCCAGAAAGAGCTGCTCGAAGAGTTTGCGCGCATCAGCGGAGACGACAACCCCGAGTATGGAAAGGGCTTTAAAAGTAAATTAAAAGACCTTTTCTCTGCATGAGAATTGAGAATCTACGTTCCACCCGATAAGATCAGCCCCGGCTCGCCGGTAACGCTCGATAAAGAAAAATCCCATTATCTGATCTCTGTTATGCGCTGCAATGTCGGCGACCGGATAACCATAATAAACGGCAAGGGCAAGGCATATGATGCAGAAGTAATGTCCGTACTGAAAAAAAACGTTTCGCTTATGATCAAATCGGAATTGACAATAGATAACGAATCCGTGGTCGATATAGTCCTCTGCCAGTCGATACTTAAAGGCAGCAACATGGACATGGTTGTGCAAAAGGCCGTAGAACTGGGAGCAAAAAAAATCATACCTATAATTTCGGAGCGGTGTCTCGTAAAAGACACACGCAAGACTTCGCGCTGGAACAAGATAGCCGAAGAGGCTGCCGAACAATGCGGCAGGGCTTACATACCTGAGGTTTCAGGACCGGAGACATTCGAGAGTTTTTTTGAAAAACGCGGCAACATCACAGGACTGATCTTCTGGGAGCAAGGCGGGGCCGCTGTACGCAAAATACTTTCGGGCTTTTCAGGAAATGAACTCTATATCTTTATAGGGCCTGAAGGCGGCTTCAGCGCCGATGAGGCGCTCGAAGCCGAAAGACACGGCATTATAAAAGCCACTCTCGGCAAACGCACGCTCAGGGCCGAAACAGCGGCCATAGCCTCTTTGTCCATAATTCAAGACATGTTGGAATAGAAAACTCGATTCTTACTATCTTTATGCTATCTTCATTTTTTCGATGCCAACACTTTAATATCTCCTGAAATCTTTACCGGCCTGACAAGGCTGTCTACCACAGGACAGTGCGCGATTACTTTTTTTGCGAGCTCGATTATTTCAGCCTCATTGTCCCCGGTTTCTATGGTAAAGACGTATTTCAAATCCTGAAATCCGGGAGGAACGGTATCGTCAACCATGAACAATCCCCTGAGGTCGAGCGTTCCCTCCACGTCCACAGAGAGCCCCTTTACCGAAAGCCCCTCATGCTCCGCAAATTCGTAAAAAGCGGCCTCCACGCATGCTCCAAAGGCCGCAAGCAGAAGCTCTATGGGGTTAGGAGCAAGGTCAGTGCCGCCGGCAGCCTCAGCGTAGTCGGATTTTACAGTATGCTCCCTGACCTTAGTTTCGGTATAAAGAGCGCTTACATGTCTGGATGACACCTTCGGTCTGTATACGGCCGCCTCAGGTTTCTTTTTGAAAAGCTCGATCCTTGTCGCTACAATCTCTTTCAACTCCCTGCGTTTCTTTTCCATTACGCTCTCCCGTTTCGATCTGTTTCCCTAACACGTATTTTAATTCCGCCCCAAAAAAAAGGAGCCATACATTTCTGCATGACTCCTTGGCCTGCGATCTAATGTGTCCGCTGCGCCTATTTGTTCACTGCATCCTTGAGCGTCTTGCCTGCTGTGAATTTAGGCACCTTGCATGCTGCAATCTTGATCTCTTTGCCTGTGCGGGGATTGCGGCCCTTTCTCGCCTTTCTCTTGGAGATCTTGAAAGATCCGAATCCTACGAGCACCACAGCCTGCCCTTTCTTAAGAGAGGCTTTGATTGCGTCGGTAGCGGCGTCGATGGCCTTGCCTGCTGCTGCCTTGGATAAACCTGCGTCCTTTGCGACTTTCTCGATGAGTTCTGCCTTGGTCATGAACAATTACCTCCGGTATGATTTTATTGATACGATACGGTATCAACTATGTTAGACATCTGTCAATAGGCATTTACGGACAAAACAGATTCGTCTGCAAAATGTTTATATGGCAGGTTTTTTGTTAATATAAAAATATGCGGAGGAGTTCAAAAGATGTCGGAACAAATCGTCGATAAAATAGAATATTTCAGGATCGATACATTCCTGCCGGTGAAGATAAATGCCGTATCCTCGATAATGCGCAAGGGTCTCAAAGCGCACATCACCAAGGAAACAGGCCTGAAGCCTGTAGTTATAAATATCAGCGCAGCCGACATATCTTTTAAATCCTACAAAAAATACGCTCAGGACGACATACTCGAAATCATATTCAAGATACCTACGCCTATCGAGACGACCCTGTGCGTTTACGGAGAGGTCCGGAAGGTATGGAAGACAAAGGGGAACCATTATCAAGTCGTTGCAGAATTTATAAACATGCCGGAAAAAATAAGCGAACTTATCGAGACCTATATTTTCCAGTGGCAAAGGAGGGTGCTCTTTAACACGCAGATAAGTCAGAAGCTCGGGTTCTACGCGCTTCAGGTCAGCAAGCTCATCTTTGACACTAAGCTGCCGTTTGACATATTCATCAAAGACAGGGGCGAAATAAAATATCTGTTCGGAGACGGTCTGCCGTTCAACAGCTTAACGCAGGAGTTTTTCGAAGAAAAGAATATCGGCTCCGTATTGATAAGACACGATGACAAGCCGTTGTTCGATAATTACCTGTCGAGATTCAGGGCAAAACCAAAGCTGTTCGATCGTGAAAGCTTGGTATCTTTCAGGGATTATTCGTTCAATAAAGGGTATTATCATTATATCGACCGTGCCGTAACGGTCCCGCATACCGAGATAAATTTCAGCCTGTTTACCGAAAACAATTATGTGTTTGAAACGGTCGTCAAGGCATCTACCGAAGAGCCTGTGACAATCGCCGAAACCGTAGGCAAGCTCGAAAAAGGCTTATTCATAAGGAGATTCGATCTGCCCCTTTATCGCACCTATCTGAATTCTCTCGACATGCCGCCTTCGAAGCCCGAAGCGGACCGTCTCAAAATCATTGTCCTGAAAGAGCATATAAAGATAATCATGCGGGAGCTTTTTACCGACCCGTCGAACAGGGAAAACATGGCTGAGGCCGTCGGGATAGCGGAAAGGATCGTAGAATGCATTCTCAGACATCCGGGGTCCGTATATACGCTGCTTTCGCTGGACTGTAACGACTTTTACCTTTATGTGCATTCGCTCAATGTGGCTGTCATGTCTGCGGCAGTGGGCCTTGCCATGAAATTAGAGTACGAGGCAGTGCTGAAGCTTTGCGTCGGCGCGCTGCTGCATGACATAGGGCTCAGTGTTATCAACGACGAGATAGTAAACAAACAGGGCAAACTCAATAAGCTTGAATATGAGGTTTTCAAGACGCATGTTACGGAAGGGGTGAAGATAATCCGCGGGCACTATGGTATTTCCCCTGAATCGCTGTCAGCGGTACAGGACCACCATGAAAACATGGACGGCACCGGATACCCTTCCGGACTGTCGGGCAACGACATATCAGTTTTCGGAAAGGTCATCGCCATTGCGGACGCATACGATCTTATGACCCCGGGCAGCCCCTACCAAAAACGCCACACGCCTTTTGAGGCCTTGTCCGCCATAAGAAAAGACCTGCATTATTATGACCCTGAGATACTGAAACTGTTCATAAAAATACTCACCAAGGTCAAATAGTATCTGAAGGACTTTTCGACAGCCCGAAACGGATTGTCCGGCCCTCTCAAAGCTTCTTTACATTAAAAGCGGTCAGGAGGTTCAGCGTTTCGAGAAGGTTGTAAAGCCTGTCGTCTTTTACATAAGAGAAGAATAACGGAACAGGCAAAGCGATTATAAGGATCGGCGATACCGGAAGCGGAATTCCGTCCGCAAACATAAATAGGATTTTCGAACCGTTTTTTTCGACCAAGACCTCGACCGGGGGCACAGGCTTGGGACTGGCCATTGCACGAAGAATAATTATGGACCATAACGGCGGCATAGACGTAATTTCGGAAATAGAGCGTGGGACCGTCATAATAATCATTCTACCGGCGGAATAGGGAATTCGGGGCTGAAAGCAAGCCCTTACCGGCTGGTTACGGAGTGCTCTTCAGCCAGCGCACCGGCAGGGTTATCGTAAAGGTGCTGCCCTTGCCGATAACGCTCTCAACGGAAATTTCTCCGAGATGTTCCGAAATAATCTGCTTGACCAGCGGAAGCCCCATTCCGAAACGATGGCTCTTGGTGCTGTAGAAAGGTTCGAATATCTTATTCATGCTATCTTCGGGTATCCCCTGTCCCGTATCGCTGATCGTAACAACCACACGGTCGTTCGCTTCCGAAGTGGTCACCCTGACCGTCCCGCCCTGAGGGGTCGCATCGATGGAGTTCCTCAGAATATGCCGGATCGCCATAGCCATGAAATGACGCTGCATATTGATCCTCAGGGGGGAGGAGGAAAGCTGCAAGTCGACAGCAACGTTCTTCATACCGGCCTCCTTGTCGAGTATCGGAACGAGCAGCCGTATGACCTCGTTCAAATCGTCATATACGAAAACCGAATGCTTGCTCTTGTTGAGTTCCTCAAAATCATTGACGATGGTCTCGAGCTTCCTCGACTCGGACAGTATGTCGTTCAGATTGGACCTGAGACTGTCGGATATCTTGTCGTGCTCCATAATACGCTTGCATATCCAGCCGATGACCGTCGAAGGGTTTCTGACCTTGTCCGCTATCGTAAGCGCCATCAGGCCCATTGTGCGCTCGGAAAGCAGAGTGTCGAGTTCCTGATTCAGCTCCTCGAGCATCGCCTTGTACTCTTTCTCCCGGTCGATGAGCCTACGGTATTTGATTGCCTTCTCGACCGAAAACACGATCTGTTCAGGCGTATAAGGCTTGATAAGGAAATCAAAGGCCTTGAACTTTACGGCATTCACGGCCTTCTCGAAATCGACATATCCGGTCATCAGGATGACCGGCATGTCGGGGGTGGTCTCGTGGATCTTTTCGAGCAGTTCTATGCCTGTCATTTCCGGCATGACGATATCGGTGACCACCACGTCACATTTCATGTTCTGCAGCGCTGTCAAGGCGTCCGCGGCCTTGCCGCACGGAGTGACATCGTAGCCGTCTTCGGACAGCCGCCATGCCGTTATCCGGAGCACGTCCCGGTCGTCGTCAACGACGAGTACGGTCCCCTTATTTTTCTTGTTCTTTTCGGTCATCATCGCCACCCACCGCTGTCCATTTCCTGCTATTAAACAACAGGCAATACCCTTTTCGCAACATCCCGAATTCAATATGACGACAAAATGCTTTGGATATGTGAAATGACATGATATGCTAATTTTAAATATGCAAAAGAGCGCCGACCGTAAGATTTTCACTCGATTATAAAAAAAGCTGAAACCGATCTCTGCTTAAGGAGCCTGCTATGACAATACAAAACGGACGTTCACGGAATATGCTGTTGCTGACCTTATTGCTCATCGGACTGTATTTTGCCGGAGCATTTTCAGATGACCATGCCCTTGCCGCCGAGGGCTACAATTTCGGGGTAGTGCCGCAATTCGAACAGCGCAAGCTCTATTCCATATGGAAACCCGTGATAGAAGAACTGGAAAGACGGACGGGGCTTTCAATCAAACTGATCACGACCCTTAATATCGAGGGCTTCGAGAAGGAATACATCAAGGGCAACTTTGATTTTGTGTATATGAACCCTTACTTTATTTTGCTCGGCGACGAGTCCAATCGCTACATACCGCTCGTAAGGGACAAGGCCCCTCTGCGCGGAATACTCGTGGTGCACAAAGACAGCCCCATAAAAAAGATATCGGAACTCAATGGAAAGACGGTCGCATTTCCCTCCCCCAACGCGATAGGGGCTTCGGTGCTGATGCGCGCCGACCTTGAAAGGCTTTATAAAACTAAAGTCAAACCGCTTTACGTCAAGACGCACAGCTCAGTGTATATTCATGTGGCGCAAGGCCTTGCTTCGGCCGGAGGCGGGGTCGAAAAATCCCTGCAGGAGCAGGACGCTGCGGTCCGCGATTCACTGAAGGTGCTGTACACGACCCGGGACATACCCTCGCATCCGGTTGCAGCGCACCCTAGGGTATCGAAAGAAGACAGGGAAAAAATCAGACGCGCCTTTATAGACATGGCCAAGACGGAGCACGGCAGGAAATTATTGTCGGCAATACCGATAAAGAACATCACAAGCACAACGGTCGAAGATTACAACCCGATGCAGGACTGGGGGCTCGATGCCTACTGGGACCCTTTCTGGAAGGAGGACTGATCTTCCATGAGTCTAAGGTTAAAGATATTTCTGCCTCTTTTCTTTTTCGGGGCACTGCTTTTTACATACCTTTACGGATACTGGATGCCCCATTCGCTTTTCTATGCGGAAGAAGAATACCGCAAGTCGACAGAGAGGCATATCGATAGCGTTATGGAAGGCATTGTGCCTTTCCTGCTGAGCGGCCAGATAGATACGATACATGAAAACCTGAACACCCTTATGCATAAGAACAAACACTGGTTGGGCCTTCAGCTTTTTGATCCGGCAGGCAAACTTATTTATCCGCTGCAGTCGTCATTAAAACCGGACATCGGTAATAAGCCCGATATCTACACTATTGAAAAACAGATAGTTTATTTCGAGACAAAACTCGGCAGGCTGACTCTGACGGTCGACTACGGTCAGAGGTTAAACGTTATCCGGTCGGAACATAATGAATTGGCTTTCACACTTCTGCTCAGTACCGGTGTTTTTTTCGTCTGCATATGGTTTGTTCTTGAACGTGTCGTAAGCAGACCGATCAAGGTCATTGCAAATGCGTCGAAGAGACTTGCCGACGGAGACTTCGATGCGCCTCTGCTTAAAACAGGACAAGACGAGATAGGGACCCTTGCGGACAGTTTCTGCGACATGCGCGATGCGATAAGAGGCTACCAGACCGAGCTTACCCGGAAGAACGAATCCCTGAAAGAAGAACATGAATTCCTGCTTTCGACCATAGAATCCCTGTCTCACCCCTTCTATGTCATCGATGCCTCATCATACAGGATTGTGCTTGCCAACAAGGCCGCCTATTCCGGCCCGGTAATACCGGAAAACCTGACCTGTTATTACATGACACACGGCAGGAGCGGACCCTGCAGCGGTGAAGACCATCCTTGCTGCATCGCAGAGATAAGAAAAACCAAGAAACCTGCGGTACTCGAACATACTCACCTCAGCGATAAAGGCGTAAAAAATATTTTCGAAATCTATGCCTATCCTATTCTGGATGAAAAAGGCGCTGTGAGCAGGGTCATCGAGTACTGCATAGACGTTACAGAAAAAAGGAAAGCGGATGAAGAGAAGGAGCAGATGGCGGCCCAGCTCCTTCATTTGCAAAAACTGGAAGCGATAGGGACTCTGGCAGGCGGGATAGCGCACGATTTCAACAATATCCTCATGGGCATGATGGGCTATTGCGATATGGCGCGTTACAGCGTTCCGGAGGGAAGCGAGATTGTGGAGATGCTGGATAATGTCCTGAAAGCCGGGAAACGCGCAAAATATCTGGTGCAGCAAATCCTCTCTTTCAGCAGGCAGACAGAACAGATGAAGACGCCTTTGAAAATACAGGACTCGATCGAAGAAGCGCTCAAATTGCTTCGTGCCTCAATACCTACTACGATAGAATTCCGCAAAAATATAGATACACACTGTGAACCGGTCCTTGCCGATCCGACCCAGATGCATCAGATAATAATGAATCTATGCACTAATGCTTATCATGCCATGAGAAAGACCGGAGGCGTGCTGGGAGTAGCTTTGAAGAAGGTCGACATAGAAAGAGACGGGCATACGACAGGCATGATCTTAAGTCCGGGGGAATATTTAAAGCTGGAAGTAAGCGATACGGGACACGGTATAGAGCATGCTGTTTTAGACAGGATTTTCGAACCTTTTTTCACGACGAAGGAGATCGGTGAAGGGACCGGCATGGGGCTTGCAGTTGTGCACGGCATCGTCAAAAGCCATGGGGGCCATATTACCGTCTACAGTGAGCCGGGGATCGGCACTACTTTCAATGTATATCTTCCCGTATTGAAACAAGCGGTCAGCGCGCGCGAAGAAGACCCGCGAAATATCAGACCGTCATTCGAATCACTGCCGGGGGGAAACGAACGTATCCTGCTTGTCGACGATGAGGAGGAGATTGCGCTGATGGGACGACAGATTCTGGAGAAGCTCGGGTATTCCGTCAGCTCGTTCACTAAACCGCTCGATGCGTTGGAAGCGTTACATGCAAAACCGGACTCCTTCGATCTTGTCATCACGGACATGACAATGCCGCTGATGACAGGTTTGGAGTTTGCCCATAAAATACTGGCTCTACGAAAAGACATGCCGATAATTCTATGCACCGGTTTCAGCGAATTAATAAACGGGGACCGTGCGAAAGTTATAGGTATTCGGGAATATGTCATGAAACCCATCCTGATATCCGAAATAGCGGCGACCGTCAGAAGAGTACTCGACCGAAAAGACAATGTAAGCGGCAATTAAACTAAGAACTCACCTTCCGCCGGGAGTTTCAGCTGCAAACCGCCTTTATCAATGCATCTCTCCCTGCCTCGGGATGCGAAAAAACCCAACGTTGGGAATCATACTTATAGGAAACGCTTGGTTCGTTTTTGCCGGCGCTGTAAATAATAATGGACTGAATTTTTATCTGTTTTTCCATACAGTTGACCTCCGCAAAAATCTTGGTCATACCGTTATCGGAAACCTCTTTGACAATAACGTTAAAAACATCGGCCCCGGACTGCTTTAAGCTGCTTGTATCGTAATAGTAATTAGAGACGTCGTTGCCGGCGTACAGCTTCCATTCCGCAGCATAAGAAATCGAAAAAATAAAGACAACCGCTAACGAGCAACATGTAAGCACTTTTTTCATGGCATCCTCCACCATACAAACTTCGATTATTTCGACATTGGCCGCCCCGTCCTTTCAACTTAAAGCAAGAATTGAACCAATACGTTTTGGATTGTTTTTTCTAGATATTTTAATGGCATTTATGTATCGATTCAGGGCATTCTGCCCCGGAAGAAAGTCAAAATACCTTGACGTCAATTAAGCTGCCGGCAATTAGAATTAAGTTAAGAATTAGCCTGTATACCCGATTATATAGTCATGAACTTCTGCCGAATTGCGCTATGAACAAAAACGATAAGATACTCTGTCCTATAAAACAATGCTTCAAATATGTGATCGCATGCGAAGCATCCTGCAAAAAGAAAGAGAAATGCGCTTCCCTCAAAGACTTCCATTCCCCCCTGCTCTGGAACAAACAGCAGTTTTAAATCATTCCCATATCGCTGATACAGAGATAGAATCGAACCTGTATACAAGTTACCGTCTCACTTAAACGTTAGAGGCCATTTCGAAAAATCTCGAAATGGCCTCTAACTATCTGATTTTAAATCTTTTTATTTGGTGGCGGGGAGAGGATTTGAACCTCTGACCTTCGGGTTATGAGCCCGACGAGCTACCAAGCTGCTCCACCCCGCTGACGTTTAAAATAACTTACAACAGCTTATTTTGTCAACAAAACACTATGCGGCATCCTCGGCATAAAGCGTAGCTATCATGTTGTAAAAAAATATGACAACGGAAACCGCCTCTGCGATCCCCGAAACCACCGTAAGGGTTTTATATACCGGTTCAGGATTATACTGGGCTGCGCTGTAAAAAACGAGCATGCCGACAAGTCCGGCATTGGCAAGGTAGAACTGGATCTCTCCGAGCAGGTTGCTCTTCAGTTTTTTACCTACAAACCGGGGCAATATATGATATCCGACCCCGTAAATCATCATCGAAACCCAACCGAGCATGTTCAGATGGGAATGGACGAACTTAAGATTCATCAACTGCGGATACGCAAGCATAAGCGTGCCCAAGACCGCAGAGAGAACGAGATAGAAAATACTCGCCCCTATAAAATTCTTTACGAATTTATCCATTGTGTTGTTTCTCCTCTTGTTGTTTTTTAATTTCAACGACTAAAGTCACGCCCTGCTCCTATCAGTCTAATGGGCCCCGTGTATCAAAATAGGCAGACACCTAACGCATACGTATTTTTCAGTCCCCTCATGCATGCATTTGAGATATGTCGCGTCCTTATTGTCGGTCCCGCATACAAAACATTTGAGTTCCATATTATTCCTCCAAAGCGTTTATTTCTTCTACTATTTTATTGACGTCCATATTGTGCATCATCGCCCCGAATGAAAGCGATTCCACCTTGATCCCCGGACAAGTAAAACAACCGTTGCCGAAATACTTTTCGATAACTTTTGTCGCGGATGGATTGTCTTTGATCACATCGCCGATAACAGTGTCCTTTGTAACCTTCATGGCCGATAAAACCTCCTTTTTTTATTTGCCCTGCTCCATGTTTTTATTCTACCTCAAAAAACCCCTCCGCACTATGATTTCTATCATAAATATGCATTCTGCCGTAAGTGCCTGTTCAGGGTTGATTTAAATTCGGGAACTTGACAGCCTGAACGCCTTTACTTTAGTATATTCACTTATGAGAAAACCATTTCTTGCAGCCAACTGGAAGATGAACAAGACGGTCGCGGAGACCCGGGCTTTTATCGACGAATTCATACCGTTGGTCAAGGCCGCGAACGATGCGGATATAGTATTGGCGCCGCCTTTTATTTCTCTGCACACTGCTTCCGGCATGTTGAAAGGGACAAATATCAAGTTGGCGGCACAGAACGCATTTTACGAGGACAAAGGCGCTTATACCGGAGAAACGGCCCCCGGCATGATTACGGACGCCGGATGTGAATATGTGATTTTAGGACACTCGGAAAGACGCCAGTATTTCGGCGAGACCGATGAAATACTTAATAAAAAAGTGCACGCTGCGCTGCGCCACAATCTTAAAGTAATTTTCTGCATAGGAGAATCGCTTGAAGAGCGCGAATCAGGCAAGACCTTCGAGGTGCTCAAGCGGGAGCTGGATAACGGACTGAAAGATATCCCATGCGACAAGCTCGTAGTCGCCTATGAACCTATCTGGGCAATAGGCACCGGCAAAACAGCAACACCTGAGCAGGCGCAAGAGACGCATAAATACATAAGAGAACAACTTGCTTCCCTTTACTCCGAGAAAGCCCAAGAAATACGGATATTGTACGGCGGCAGCGTAACGCCCGAAAACATAGACGCTTTGATGGCATGTCCCGACGTTGACGGGGGACTGGTAGGCGGAGCAAGCATGAAGGCTGACAGTTTTTCAAAAATAGTAAATTTCAAGAGGGTGTAAAATGGCTACTTTTCTGATGATAATCCATATTCTTGCTTCCGTTTTCCTTATACTCGTCGTTCTGGTCCAAGGCGGCAAAGGCGCTGACATAGGCGCAGCCTTCGGCGGGTCCAGCCAGACGCTCTTCGGCAGCAGAGGAGCGGCAACTTTTTTAAGTAAGCTTACAACCATTGCGGCAGTTGTATTTATGCTGACTTCACTTACACTTACGATGGTCACATCTAAAGGCACCTCTGTCATAAAACAGACCGGCCCTGCAGAGCAGAATAAGGCCGCTATACCTCAGCAGCAGCTACCGGCCCAGCCGATCCAGCAGCAGAACACACCCATTCCTCAACAGCCTGCCGGCAAATAACCGGCAAGCCTGTGCCGGTGTTTCAACGCCCGAAGGCAAGTCTTAAAATAGCATTCATACTTCTCGTCCTGTTACTCGGCGCCTGCTCGCGCGAACCTGAAATAAAACATCCTGACACAATAACCATGGGCATGGGCTCGGATGCCAAAAGACTTTTGCCGCTTCTTGCAACTGATTCTTCCTCAGCCGAAATAAGCGGTCAAATATTTAACGGTCTGACCAAGTACGATAAAGATATAAGACTCACTGGTGACCTCGCCAAATCATGGGATGTTTCCGCCGACGGGCTTACTATCACATTTCATCTGAGGCATGGCGTTAAATGGCATGACGGAGCTGAATTTACATCTGAGGATGTCCTCTTTACCTACCAGACCGTCACGAACCCTAAAATACCCACGCCTTATGCAAGCAATTACGGCCCTGTAGAAAACGTCGAGACGCCTGACAAATACACAGTCAAGGTAAAGTATAAAAATCCATACGCTCCTGCACTTGAGGCATGGGGCATGGGTATCATTCCCAAACACTTGCTGGATGGCAAAGACATCGCCTCGCCTGCAATAAACCGCAACCCGGTCGGGACAGGGCCGTACAAACTCAAAGAATGGGTGACCGGCCAAAAGGTCGTACTCGAAGCGTTTGACGAATATTATGAAGGGAGGCCGCGCATTGACAGAATAATCAAACGCATAATCCCCGACACCGCCACCATGTTCCTCGAACTGAAATTCGGAGGAATAGATTTCATGGGGCTTACGCCGCCGCAGTTCAAACTTCAGGCGCAGACCGACTTCTTTAACAGATACTTTCAGAAATTCAAATACCCTGCCTTCGGATACACATATTTAGGCTTTAACATGCTCGATCCGCGTTTCTCGGATGTCAGGATACGAAAGGCGATGGCCCATGCGGTCAACAAAAAAGAGATAATAGCCGGGGTGCAGCTCGGCTATGGAACGCCATGCACAGGGCCTTTCCATCCTGAAACATGGGCCTACAACCCTGATGTAAAGGACTACGACTACAATCCGGAAAAAGCCCTTAAACTCTTGACCGAAGCGGGCTGGAAGCTCAACAGTAAAGGCAGTCTCGAAAAAGAGGGCAAAAGTTTTTCCTTTACCGTAATCACAAATCAGGGTAACGAGGCAAGACTTAAGACCGCGCAGATAATGAAAGAGCAGCTGAAAAAACTAGGCATAGAAATGAATATAAAAGTCCTTGAATGGCAGGCCATGCTGCATGATTTCGTGGACAAGAAAAAATTTGAAGCCGTATTGATGGGATGGTCGCTTTCGAGAGACCCGGACATGTTCGACATCTGGCATTCCTCGAAAGTCAAAGAAGGGGAATTCAACTTCATATCATACAAGAATGACGAGGTCGACAGGCTGCTGATCGAGGGCAGAAGCGAATTCAACAGACAGAAGCGCGAAAAGATTTACAGAAGGATACATGAAATAATCGTTGACGAACAGCCGTATCTCTTTCTTTTTGTGCCGGACGGGTTGCCTGTGCTTCACAAGAGATTCAAGGGCGTTGCAAAAGCCCCGCTCGGCATCTGGTATGACTTTATCCGCTGGCATGTGCCTAATGACAGAGCCCAATGGTACCTGTAATCAGAGTATCTCTTCGTTCTCCATCATAGAATTGATCTTTTTCTTCTTGGCCGCTAACCAAGCATCGACCTCGCTCTTTTTGAATATCATGATCTTCTTGGGAGTCATGATCCCGGCCAACTGCCCTTTTTCGACGATCCGGTCAAGCGCAGCCCCGTTCATCTTCAGATATTTTGCAAGCTGTTCTTTAGTGTAATAGGATTCCATAGTACCCCCTTAATCTATTGTTTCATTTTAAACCATGTTAAGCTTCAAGACAAGATGGCCGAACTATTCTTTCTTCTTCCAGTGCTTTGCCTCATGCAGGCTCAGACCCTTTTTCGATATGACGCTCTCGTAATGCATACGTCTCTGAACATATTGGACCATATCAGAATCGATACGTTCCTCAAACACATTATAGAAAATTACAAGCGCTGTCAGCGCAGCGCTGAAGAATATCAGGATCCTGAATTTTTTGTCGTCGGTCATGGTTTTATCAAACTACCTTTATAACACCTGTTGCACCTTATGCACTCTGATATGTGCGGGTTCGGGGTGTTGGACATCGGGCAGTCGCTCCTGCTCACATAGCCCGCGTCCTGCCTTGAGAAAAGCCCGCTAAGCGCGGCAACAGGACAGAGATACCTGCACCAGAATCGTTTTACCTTCAGGTTGGCAATAAGCATCGCAAAAACCAGCAGCCATGCCGGCCAGCTGCCGTGAAACGAAAAGAGCGTAACATAAACCTCGTAGTTGCCGTAATCGGGCCTTCCGCTGATAAGAACGAGCGCAGTAACAAGTCCGAGAACAACATACTTCAAGCGCCGACATTTTTCATCCGTATCGGAAGACATCTCCCATTTCGACACAGGCATCCGGCCCGCAAACTCGCAGAGCGCGCCGAACTGGCAAAGCCAGCCGCAATAAAACCTTCCTGCTGCAATGACCGACAAAGCGACGCTGATAATAAGCGTATACCAGAGCGCAGACGACGAGAAGCCTCCGAGGATCAGGGAAAAGACATGCAGCACGGAAAAGGGGCTCGACAGGTAAATGCCTAAAACTACTATGCTCACTGCCAAAGATATGTCCCGCGCTATCGAATATTCCGGGGTCTTTCTCGTGGCAAAATAAAACGCAAAAGAAACGACAAAAAAGGCCCCGTAAACAAACGGCCGATAATCAGACGCACCTGCCCCTGCCTCGCCTTTTACATCCAAACCTAATAAGGACGAGGCCGCAAGCGCCGAGGCCCCCTTAAGTGTCTTTGCGAGCGCGTCAACGCTGACAGTCGCCCTGCTTATCGCGTCTATGTCCCTGCCCTGTTGAAAAGGCTCCGACGGATGCTTTCCTGCAAGCCGGGCGAGATATTCTGACGACTCCATGAAATGAATATAATTCTTGGTCTCTCTGTGCCCGATGATCCTTACGCCCCTGATGAAACCGCTGCGGTCCATCACTACAAGAAGTTTTATAGGTCCAGCATAGCCCCTGATGGAAGGAACGAGATCGTATGTGTTGAACGCTATCAACCCCTCGGATGAATAATGAGGAGGCATCCACCCCTTCGCCGAAAAACGGGCATCCGGAACCATGTCCTTCAAAAGGGCGGCTTCATCCGGCGTTTTAGCGGACATGGATACGTTAAGCCATTGCCCTACGGCAAATGACAAAGCAACTATGCCTAAAAAGATTATCCTAAACCTTTTCATGGTCTGCCGATGACAGAAACGCCAGTGATAAAAGTTTCATTGCCGATAATATAAAGAGTGTCGTCTCCATCCCCAATACCGGTATCGCAAAAAGCGCGGTAATCAAAGCCCCTGCAAATGAGCCTGAGATATCCGTCGCGTAAAGCCTGCCTGAAGTCGCAGCCTCATCTCTCCTGCCCAAAACCGCTGCTGCCGCACCAAATTGAATCCCCCCTATTATGCCGCATAAAAAGCCGAAGGCATAAAACGACAGGCTGCTTTTGAGCATATATACGGCTGCGATAAAAAACAATGCTGACAAAGCCTCGGCAGCCTTCAGATATTTTAGACCGCCGAACTTCCTTTCGGCCAGCAGCGAGCCTGCAGCAAGCCCGGCCATAAAAACCGCGCTCAACAGACCGATGCTTTCATACACAAAACCGAAGGCCGATTGAAAACCCAAGATAAGCACGGATGAAAAGGCCATAGAAACATAGCCTGTCGTAAAAAGCGAGAAGTACACGGCCTTTCTCCTTTTGAAGATCACATATCCTGCCGCAGAAAACAGAAGCACCAAAACCGCCCCGAATATGAATCCGCCTGTGCCTGACACCCAATTCAATATTCCCCCGCCGTGGATATCTGACCATATCATCAAATTATAGAGATACGCGACCGGCCTGCTGTCTGTGTTCAACACATCCACCCTGCCGAGCCTCTCTTTAACAGCGTCCGTCTTCAATCTATCGAAGATGTCGTAAAAGAGCTCTCCCCTGAAATAGACTGTGCCTACCCCCCGCTCGTTAAACCTGCCGTCGAGGATTTGAGGGCCGGAGAGCACCGAAGAATCCGACGCAAGCATAATACCGTACTCCTCGGACGAAACCTCGACATGTGCAAACACACGCCTGAGAGATCCATATACCGAGCCGTTGGCCCATTGCATCCTCTTTCCTATATAGCCGTACGAGGCGGGAAGGGAAAGCGCAAGCATTCCGCCTTTGTTCAGTGCCGCCTTTGCCTCCTTAAAAAAATCCATAGTATAAAACCTGTTTATCGAGGCGGTGGAAGGCTCCGGAAGATTTAATACCAACAGGTCATACTTGGGATGAGCAGATTTTACAAAAGACCTGCCGTCCTGAGTTATCAGGCTGACACGTTTATCGTCGAGAAAGTATCTGTCTTCCGGAGAGAGAAGCCGCTTTGACAAATCCAGCAGCGCAGGGTCGAGTTCTATAAAGTCTATATTTTCGACAGGATATTTCAGAAGTTCCCTGACAACTGCCGGAGAACCGCCGATAACAAGGATTTTTTTAGGCGCTTCATGCGCTGTGAGCGGTATGTGGATATTTTCCTCTGTCTGCATGTCCGGATATGCGAAGGCAAAGGCGCCCGAAACATAAACGCCCGTCTGGCCTGCACGCTTGCCTGCCGCTATCTCGCCGTATCTGGATTCAAGCCGTTCAACTTGGGTCACTCCTTGGGGCAAGGAATAGTGAAACAGCTTCCGTTCCGCAAAATAAAAGAGGAGCGGCAAAATGAGAAGAAACAAGAAAATCCTTCTGCGCGAAAGGACGCCAAAGACGATCATGTTCAAAAAAGCGGTCAATGCAACTATCGCCGTAGAATCCACCCTGCCCGAGAAAGCAAAGACAAACAAGACGCCTGCCGCAAAAGCGCCGCAGGCCTCAAGCCAATAAACCTCAGAAGCCTTCTTTTTCAAATTCTCCACTGCCAAAGGGAACTGCATCCCGAACACAAAACAGAGCGGAAAGAGTGCCCCAAAAGAGAGGGCCACGGTCGCAGCAAACGGTACGACCTCTCCCGATGAAAAGACAAAAAACATACGAAAAGCTCCGATAATAAAGAACGAGAATTGAGCCGTCAAAGCAGCGGCAAGAAAGGAATTCGCAAAGGAGCTCCGAGCCTTAAACCTCCATCCGTAAAAACTCCCCAAACCGACAGAAGCCAGCCAGACTGCGAGTGTGATGCAGATTACAAGCTCATTGCCCGAAAAAAGAGCTAGCAGAGACCTGATGCATACCACCTGCATCAGGAGCGAAGAAAAACCCATAACGATTATGGGCAAAGATGAAAACATTTATTCCTCTTTGATCACCGCTTCTATGCTCTGCCTGACCTCTTCTATGAGCTTACCGTATTCCGGCGAGAGCCTGTTGCGCGGATGCTTTATCGAAATGTCGAAAGAACCCTCCACACGCCCGGGATTCGGCGAGAGTACTATTATCCTGTCCGCAAGAAAAACCGCCTCGTCGATCGAGTGGGTCACGAATAAAACCGATACGCCGTTCTCCGACGCAAGCTTTATTAGCAAGGCCTGAAGCTGGTGGCGCGTCCGTTCGTCAAGCGCATTGAACGGCTCATCCATAAGCCAATAGAGGGAATCGGAGGCCAATAGCCTGCCGAGTGCGGACCTCTGCTGCATGCCGCCCGAAAGCTCATAAGGATACAGCTTTTGCGCGTCTTTAAGCCCGAGCATTTCACAGATGCGCGCTACTCTTCGGCTGCGCTCCGCTTCGTGGATTTTCTTAATTTCAAGGGGCAGTCCGATATTTTCTGAGGTAGAGAGCCACGGGAACAGGGTATGATGCTGCGTCAGATAGCCTATGCTTATCTTGCCGTGAGCGGCAGCGGCCCCGTCGACCAAGACCTCTCCTGAATCAGGCAGTTCAAGGCCTGACAACAATCTAAGGACCGTTGATTTGCCGGAACCGGTCGGTCCGACGAGACAGGTTATCGCCCCCTTCTCTGCACTGAATGAAACCCCTTCGAGCGCATTGACACGCACTCCCTGCCTGCTCAGAAAGTTCTTCGAAACTCCGGTCAGACTGAAGGCCGGTATTTTTTCCATATCGGCCACGCTACCGCTCGGGAGAGCGCCAGTGCCCCGCCCTCTTTTCGAACCTGCTCATGGCCGTATCTATCGAAAGGCCTAAAACAGCGATTAATATCATTGCCGCAAAGGTGTACTGGTAATCGGACGTCTTGCAGGCTGTGCAGAGCATGTATCCGAGCCCGCTCCTCGTGCCGGGGAAGACCTCGGCCGCAAGCAGCACAAGCCAAGTCACTCCCATGCCTATCCTCATTCCGTTCGCTATCGAAGGCAGCGCGTGGGGGAATATCACCCTCCTGAAAACAGTCCGGCTGTCCGCGCCCATCATTTCCATGGTTTCTAAATAGGCAGCGCGCACTCCCTTTACTCCGTGCACCGTGCTCACGAACACAGGAAAGAACGCGCCCCACCAGAGAATGAATATCATCGCGAGCTGCACCTGATCCAATACATCGTGCTTCCACGCGTCCGGCCCTCCGGCTAATATCGTTGCGATTGAAGACAGACCGAACAACGCGACAGCTATCGGGAGCAAAACTATCGGGTTTATCGCCCTCGACATCTGGATCGAGGGACCGAGTATCCTGTCGATAACTCTGTTACTTCCGGCCAGCAAGCCGAGCGGAACTGCGGTAACAACGCCGAGGCCAAAGCCTATGACAAGCCGCAACAGGGTCATCAGCAGAGAAAACGCCAAGGACGACGAGTACATGTCGGCAGGAGGTTCAAAAGGGTCGGCAAGCACCTTCAACACTTCCATAATCGAAGGCACTACAGCCGTGCCGCTCCTGCCTGCAAGCCACCAGAAGAAGATCATCAGCGCGGGGATTATCGCGCCGAGCAGCAGCTTCGCGGGAAGGCGGTCCGCCCAGTGCAACGGCTTGCTACCGGGCAACATAGTCATTTCTTTTTCAAGTCCTGTTTCTTTAATTTCATCTCGGAAAGGGCCTCGTTCATCAAATCGAGAGAAAGGGCCGCAGCGCGGATGTCCTGCACGGACTTGCCGCCGAACCTGCCTTTGAACTGCCCTGAACCGGACATCATCGTGAGCCACTTATCCACAGCCTTTTGCCACGCTTCGTCCGGTTTTACGATATAGCTCACGTTCATTATGCTCCGTTTGCCGACCTCCGCCGGGGTCTTTGTCCACGAGGTTTCGGATGCGAGCGCCTTTTCCCTGTCATGCTGGATTATGTCTCCGCCTGCAGCAATGGCCTTAAGCAATGCTTTAAGAACCGCACGTTTTTCTTTTATCGTCTTTTCGGACGCAGCGACAATGCAGCACGGATGCCCCGCGAATTTGCCTTTAGGCGGCAGTTCCGAAAGGTTCGCAAGCCTCTTGGCCGCGCCTTTGTGCACCAAGAGCGAAGGCGCAGGCTCATTGACCACCACGCCGTCGACTATCCTGCTTTCGAGGGAAGGCAAGGCGTTTTCTTCACCCTGCAGATTGACCATTATCACCTGTACCTGCCTGCCGTCCTTATCGAGGGTCTCGTGGCCGTAGCTGATGCCCTCCTCAGTAAGCGCGCGGACGAATATCATGTAGGCGTTAGCCATCGGGTCTTTATATCCGATCTTCACCGGTTTTTTAGACATCTTCACCTCGCGCGAAAAATCCTCCCACGAAGCAGCCTGAAAATCGGTCCTCACAACCATCGCATCGCCGTCACTGTTAAGCGGGGCCAATATCTTTATCGGAGCGCCCTTCTCTATAAATTTCATCACAGGCCCTATGCCTCCGAGCCCCACCTCTATGTGGTTCTGCTCAAGCGCGGCAGGCATCTTGGCCCCGCCGCCGACCCTTACCATCTGCACCCTTGCGACAAGTTTCCCCTTGTCGTAAAGCTCGTACATCTCGTGGCGCTTAAGTTCATTGAAATAAACGCCGTACTCCTTTTCGAGCGACTTGCCTGCGTCTATTGCAGCGTAAATCGCTATCTGGTGGTCATGCCCCACATGCCCGACCTTTATCGTGTGAAGTTGGTCCTGAGCATAAGCAAAGGAAGAAAACGAACAAGCCGTCAAAAGCGCGGCCACAGCCGATAAGCACCTTCTGAAGATCATAAAATCGCTCCTTTTTATAATGACTTTCCGTTCGGTTAAGTATATCAGAAAGGCTTTGTTCGGTTATAATACTCCCGAACATGTACCTGCAAAAAAAGATCCTCCTGAGTTTTTTTGTCAGCGCCTTGGTCATAGCCCTGCTTTCCGTATTTCTGTATCTGAATTTTATCGAGATGAAAAAAGAGACCGCGTTTTTGGAAATGACCGATACTGTAAGAAGCAAATCGCTCCAGCTGAGAAGACACGAAAAGAACTACTTTCTATTTACCCGCACTAAGGCTGATGACGAGTCAAAGGCGATCTACAGGTATCTTACGGAACTCGAAGATATAACGAAAAGCGTAGAAAGCGCCCATATCGAACGCATAGCCTCGCTCAAGAGTCTCATTCAGGAGTACCGCGTACAATTCGCGGCCATCGAAAAATCGGTAGGCATCGCGTCAGGCGAATCCGAAAGACTTAAAAAAGCTTCGCCCGCTTACGCAAAGGTGAGCGGACTGCTCGAAGCAAACTTCCTAGATAAACCGCTCGAAGATGTAGGCCATCTCGAAAAAAACTTCTCCCTGAACACCAACCACCCATTGATAATTTCCCTGAAGGAGTTGGACACCGAAATCACGGCCATCCGGAAAACAGGGGAAAACATCCTCGCAGTATCGAAAGAACTGGACAAGTCGGCCCGTGAGAAAGTGGACGGTTTTATCCACGCTTCTCGGACCGCGATACTGGTATTCTTCCCCTTGTTCCTCGCAGTAGGGTTCGGGATTTTTCTGTTCGTAATGAACAGCGTAGTCAGACGGCTGCGGATTCTTACCTCTGTCGTTGAGAAAGCCGGGGCCGGAGCTTTCGACCATGTCGCCCAAACCCCTGAAAAATGGTCCAAGGACGAGGTCGGCGTACTCATCGAAAAATTCAATTACATGGAAGACCGGCTTTCGCAGCGGGAGAAAGAACTTCTGCACAGCAGGAAACTGGCGGCCATCGGCACTTTCGCTGCAGGAGTGGCCCATGAACTGAACAATCCTCTTAACAACATCTATACCACCGCGCAAAGGCTTCTCAAGAAATCCGGAGACGAATGTCCTCCGGCCGTAAAAAAGGGACTCGACGACATCTTCGGACAGACCATGAGGGTCAAAAGTATCGTCGGGGAGCTGTTAGAATTCGCTAGGGGAAGAGAGCCCCATTTCACGGCCGTGGAACTGAGGAACCTCATATCGGCCGCATATAGACATCTCGGCAACACGCCGGCCACAGAAAGAATCTCATTCGCCGCCGAACTGCATCCGCCTGAGATAGTCATATACGCAGACCCGGAGCAGATGGAGCAGGTCTTCATAAATCTTTTTTCGAACGCCGTCGATGCCATGTCAGGCGAAGGCGGGCTTTCGGTCAAGGCCGTAGAAGAAGACGATCATGTCGTTGTCAGGGTGGCCGACACAGGCAAGGGTATGGGACAGGAAACTACCGAGAAGATATTCGAACCTTTTTATACCACAAAGGACAAAGGCACCGGTCTCGGTCTTTCGATCGTGTTCAATATTATTCAAAAACACCGGGGCCATGTGAGGGTAGAAAGCAAAGAAAACGAAGGCACGACCTTTATTATCTCGCTGCCCAAAAACATTCCGGGGACGAATGTTGCCAAGAGCGGCGGATAACCTTTAAACTTGCAATTATGGCATTTAAAATACTAGTTGCCGAAGATGAAGAGATAACCCTCGAAAATGTCGTCGAGACCCTGACCGAAGAAGGACATAAAGTCTCGGGAACGAAGGACGGTCTCGAAGCCCTCGACCTGCTCGACCGGCATAAGTTCGACCTGCTGATTACAGACATAAAAATGCCGGGCATGGACGGCATTGCGCTTCTTGAAGCAGTAAAGGAAAAATATCCTGAAACCGAAGTGGTGCTTATAACCGGTTTCGGCAGTATCGGCTCGGCTGTGGACGCGATGAAAAAAGGGGCCTACGATTATATCGCCAAGCCCTTCGACCTCGAAGACCTCGCGCTCAGGGTCGGCAAGATCATTCAGCAGAAGACCCTTCGTAAAGAGAACCTCGCGCTCAAGACTTACTTAGGCATGGACAAAAAGGTCTCGATAATCGCCAAGAGCAAGAGCATGAACGACATACTCACTCTGATCGAGGGCATAAAAGATTCCGACTGCAATGTCCTTCTCACCGGAGAAACCGGCGTAGGCAAAAGTCTTCTGGCCAAGATAATACACTTTACAGGTAAAAGACAGAACATGCCGTTTTTATCGGTCAACTGCGCCACTTTCACAGAGGAGCTGCTTGCCAGCGAACTGTTCGGCCACGAAAGAGGCGCGTTCACAGGCGCTGTCAGGACAAAACAGGGGCTTGTCGAAATAGCGGACACCGGCACTCTGTTCCTCGACGAAATAGCGGAAATGACGCCCAATCTTCAGGCAAAGCTGCTGAAAGTGATAGAGGAGGGCGAATTTTTTAGGGTCGGCGGTACGCGCCCCATCAGGGTGGATGTAAGGTTTATAGCGGCCACGAACCAGCAGGTGAAAAGCGCCATAACAGAAGGCAGGTTCAGGGAAGACCTCTATTACAGGCTAAATGTAATGGAAATATTCATACCGCCCCTGAGGGAGCGGCCTGACGACATAGCGCCGCTCGGCGAATACTTCCTGCGGAAACACCTGCCGAAATCGAACAAAAAAATAAAAGGCTTTGCGAAAGAAGCCATGAATATCCTGAAAGACTACAGCTTCCCGGGCAATGTAAGGGAATTGGAGAACATCGTAGAAAGGGCGATCATCCTCGAAAAAAACAACGTGATAACACCCGAGAGTCTGCCTCAAGGGATCAAGGCCTTTCATATAGAAACCATAGATCCGCACAACATCAAATCCCTCGATGACATAAGCAGGGAATACGCGGAGCGGGTGCTTGAACTCTTCGGCGGCAACAAGTCTAAGGCGTCCGAAGCCCTCGGCATATCGAGGACCAGCCTATGGAGAATACTGAAGGAAGAGCAGGCAACGGACCCGGATTGATATAGATACGGCAATCCCGACCGTATCCACATAGCCCCTCATCCAAACGCCGCCGTACCCTTAGTTATTCAGTTTAACTACTCGACAGTGCAAAGTTCTCATAGAGATTATAGACTATTTTTGTTTGCGTAGGCGAGCGATGGCGAGGGAAAGTTCGACCCAGTCATCGGTAAGTTTTTTGAATGTCTGATAGTTTTT
>SCQE01000144.1 GCA_004321915.1 Nitrospirota bacterium | reverse complement strand
GTTTTCAACTGCAATTCCCGTCTACACTGGGACCACTGTGCTTTCCCTCTCACCTGGAAAGGAGTGGCCAATGTACACGGGACGCATCCTGTTCGCCCAACTGTTGGATTGCCTCCCCACGTACGACTTCCATACGTGTGTCCGCCGCTACCATGGGCACCGCAGAGTCCGGCGCTTCTCCTGCCGCGATCAGTTCCTCTGCATGGTGTTCGCCCAGCTCGCGTATCGCGAGAGCCTGCGCGATATCGAAACGTGTCTCCGGGCGCTGCAGCCAAAACTCTACCATGCAGGCATTCGGGCGACGATGGCGAAGAGCACGCTTGCAGAGGCGAACGAGCGGCGCGATTGGCGCATCTACGCCGACTTCGCGCAGATGCTCATTGCCCGCGCTCGGCAGCTCTACGCCGGAGACGACTTCGGAGTCGCCTTGGCCCAGACCGCCTACGTGTTCGACTCCACCACGATCGACCTGTGCCTGACGCTGTTCCCCTGGGCGCATTTCCGCCAGCGCAAGGCGGCTGTGACACTCCACACGTTGCTCGATCTGCGCGGCAACATTCCCTCGTTCATTCACATGACCGACGTGACCACGCACGATGTCACCGTCCTCGACCGGTTGCGCCCGGAGCCAGGGGCCTTCTACGTCATGGATCGCGGCTACATCGACTTCCGGCGCCTGTATGTGGTCGCCCAGCGTGGCGCGTTCTTCGTGGTGCGCGCCAAGCGCAATCTCGCGGCGGCTCGCCGTACCTCTCGGCCGATCGACAAGACAACTGGGCTGCGCAGCGACCAGACCATCGTGCTCACCGGTCCCAAATCCTCTCAGGAGTATCCGGATCCCCTCCGACGCATCAGCTATGTCGATCCCGAGACCCGCAAGCGGTTCGTCTTTCTCACCAACAGCTTTACGCTCCGTGCGTTGGCCATCGCCCAACTCTACAAGTGCCGCTGGCAGGTGGAACTGTTCTTCAAGTGGATCAAGCAGTACTTGCGGATCAAGGCGTTCTACGGAACCTCCGCGAATGCGGTGAAGACGCCGATCTGGATCGCGATCAGCGTCTATGTCCTCGTGGCCATTGTGAAGAAACGCCTGAAACTCGACCGGAGCCTCGGCGAAATCCTCCAAATTCTCAGCGTGACCCTCTTCGAGAAGGATGTGCTTTTTCGCGTACTTACGACTGTGAATGTCCAAACTGAGACCCAGGGTCCCTGTAACCAATTGAATCTATTCGATCTTTAGCCGGACAGTAGCGAGACAGGATAAATAGTGGCTCATCGCGTACTTGTGTGGGTGATTTCTGGTCGTGTTAGAGGACCGGCAACATGCACGTCAGTATCTTGA
>SCQE01000001.1 GCA_004321915.1 Nitrospirota bacterium | reverse complement strand
TCTCTTAAGTGATGATCATGACTCAGAACTCAAGAAAATCATCCTCGATAATGCCGATCATGATAAAATACCGGGGTTACGCATGGCGGCGTAATCTAATACTTTGCACTGTCGAGTAACAACAATCCTGCTTTTTAATGAGGCCGGATTGCCGAAAAGTTTAGCGGACAGCAATCCAAAATCGGGAGAATAATTTTCTGTTATATCTGTAATATCAAGATATGTGTTTTTAGAGCTTCGTTCGTATCGCAGTACCCTGTCAACTGTTTCATCCGAACCGAAAGTCCAGACAACAGAACAGGCATCAAGGATTTTGAAATGCTTCTTGGGCGCGTCGGGTGCTGTGATATCAAAGTAAACGAGATTGCAGAAGCGCGGATCAAAACCCCCTTCAATAAGCGCCTTCATCACCAATGGCGCAACAGCATCTTCTTTTGATGCCTTGATTATGAAAGGCAAACCAAGACAGCAAAGATTTGCCGCCACCATAGCCATTGCCCGGACATCATTGCCGGGTGTAACAACATAGCCAAACCCTTCTTCAGGCATCAAAACTTTAAGTGTGTTGTCGTCAAATCTTTCTGTGTTGTTCTGAAGCCTGTCAAACATTGGAAATCTTGAGCTGATAGCTGCAGTAAGGCCTTTGAGAATAAACGGTATCTGTTCAAAATGGCCTTTGACAATAGAAACCGGCATGCCGAGAATTTTGACCGCATGCTCAACATCATCATTGCTATAAGAGAAAATGTCTGCGGCCTTATAAAGACAATCCGCCCTTTCTTCGGGGCTAAGGCGCAAAGCGTTTTTAGCATTGCCTATTGCCTGCGCTATATCAAGCGTACCGGCATTGGCAATGTCGTAAGAATATCCTTCATAGAAAAGCGATGTCCCCTTGAAGGAATCTCTAAATACCTCTTTGCCGCCGATTAAGAGTGGGCACTTCACCATTTACCCTGCTGCGCAGCCGTTGACGAGCAGGGCATTCCGCTCGCCCGAGTCTTTCCTGTGGACATTGGTAATGACAGGGCTGTAAATCCCGCAGGGGCACTCCCCCTCATCCAGCAGCTTTGTGGCAACATCGCCGGGGGCATAACGAACCCATATTGTGCCGTCCCGCGCCCATGAGGTGTAAATGAGAAGCCCCTCCTCGCCCTTGTCCACAGGCACCCATTTGTCGCCCGATTTTTTGACCACTTCTACATAATGCGGGCCTTGAAGCAAGTGAAGATTGTTCAGGTGGCATTGTCCTGAAGGCATGAGTTTAGGATTAATGCTAGCAGCTTGAGGGATTGCTTCAGATGACCCCAACTGTGTTGCTATCGGGGTTCCGTTTAAATAGTTCTCTTGTAGCTCTATGGCATAGGGAACAATCTCAAAGCCGCCTAGAAAGATAAATTCAATTTGTTTCCTGCCTCTATCGTCAGGAATCACTATGCCCTTATATTTTTCAGGATACTCCATTGAGGTTTCTATCAAAGCATGAAGATTTACACCGGCAGCTTTGGCCTGATTCTGCATAGCTTCAATAGGCTGCTGAACCGTTATCAAAACATTAACGTTGTAGTCAATTATATTTTGAAGAACTTTCTCAGTCCCATCTTCTGTTCTTCTTAGCAAAATATCCGAACCATGAGACAAAAAACTTTCTTGAATCCACTGACCACCCTTATGAGTTGTGTTATATGTATACAACACCGTATCGTTCTGAGTTATCCCCCAATAATTCCAAGATCTTCTTGCGCCATGAATTTCTCTGCTTCTATCTGCAAGAGTAATGAATGTTGGCGTAGATTTTCCCATAGAACCACCGCTGCCAAAGGGTACTGTTGCTCCGTTTATATCTTTAGGCTTCATAACAATTGGCTTATCATTAGCAATTTTTCTGAACCCCTTTGCGCCAAGATCTGCATCGTCATCTTTCATTAATACAGGGATGGAATACCAGTCTTCTTTTGTCCGGATAGTATCAGGATTAATGTTTTTAAAGTTTTCGCCATATATCTCCGGCATTGAGGTCTTTGCCCGCGTAAGCTGTTGGCGTAGAAAAGGAATCATCATATTGAAAAGGCGCTCCTCAGCCGTCATATCCCAGCCATGAAGAACAAAAGATTCCGGCGAAATTTGGCGGTAGTCTGATATATTTCCTGACAATACTCGCTTTTCAATATCAAGAAATTCCGGTTCTACACGCAGCAATTCATGCCACTGATTAGCAGATCTCATCTGGAAACCTCAAAATCAAAACGGGATAAAGAATTTAAACCAGAATTTATTGCCGTCCGGCTTATTTTTAACCATTGTCTCGGTTGCATAGGTTAGAACAAACATCATGTTCTTGTAGTCGTATTTGATTTGAGGACCGATGCCGAGAACCCGTCCCTTGTTGCCGTCATCCCCAACTTTAGCCCCATTCTGCTTGTCGTTTGTAACCTGCTGGTAATAGTACCCGCCTACCCCCAAACTGAAGTCTTTTACTTTCTGTGCAACTGTAAAATCAGTATGGAACTCCTGTCCAGAAATATAATTGGTATCCATATTTTTTGTATTGAAGTCGTAATGGAGCTTAATTGAGGTCTCAAATCCGCCATCACTCAAATATGTACCACCAATTATGGGTTCAAACGTCCAGTAGTTTCTGCCGAGATTTGCTATATTAGTTTTACTGTATTGGCCGGTAGGAATAACTGTGTCAAGACCTATAGCATAGTGAAAGTTCTTCGTATGCCATGCTAACAAAAGCGGATTAACAACAATGTCGGCAAGGCCCTGTTTGTTTTGCATACGGCCTCCCATTGTTACATCCATCCTGCCGACTGGTATAAACACATGCATTCCCCAAGTGCCACCTAAAACTTGTTCTTTAGTCATATGCAGGAAGCGAAAACCATTTACCGCAACACGCAATTTGAAATCCGGCACTACGCTTACACCGTTCTTATCAAGATATCTGTTTGACTGGTAATAGGTGAGATAATCGAGAAAATAAGTTCCTGCCGGAGGCAAAGCCCCTAACATAAAATTTTCAGCTCCGTTAGGATACGCGCCGCCGCCGCCGCCGCCCTCAGTTGCAAAGGCAGTTGTGCTCATAAGTGCAAGAACTAACGTTGCAAAAATTAAAATCATACTCCATTTTCTTTCTGTTTTTTGATTCATAAAACCTCCCCTTTGTGTTTGATGTTTTGCGCTTTTAGTGCTATTTATAAATGACATATAGCTAAAAAGGTAACATAAAAAAAGATATTTATCAAGATATATCTTACTTTTTAGCGAAATATAAACGTATTTCCTGTTTTAAGCACTGCATATCCACTGCTATGCTTTTATAAAAACGGGGTATTCATGAGCTTGATGGTTCAGCTTGGGAAAAGGATTCAAAAAATAAGGGAATCAAGGGGGCTCACTCAAGAGCAACTTGAAGAAAAGACCGACGTTAACGCCAAGTATATCAGTGCCGTAGAACGAGGACAGCAGAATGTAACGGTTAAAACCCTCGAAAAAATAGCAAATGGCCTTGGTGTAGAGCTTTATCAGTTCTTTCTGTTTGCCGAAGAGTTTGAATCCGACCGCGCCGTCAAAAAAGCGATCAATTCGCTTCTTCACGAAGCCGACACCAAAACCCTCACCCTCTGCGCCGCCTTCCTCAGAAAAGCGGTATCATAGTTATCGTTTTCTTGACCTTTAAGATTTGCCGTTGATAAACTTACTAAGGAATACATTTACAATGCCACATGATTTGTCATTCCCGCGAAGGCGGGAATCCAGAAATATCTTGAAAATACTGGATCCCCGGGTCAAGCCCGAGGATGACAGATATGAGG
>SCQE01000099.1 GCA_004321915.1 Nitrospirota bacterium | reverse complement strand
TTAAGCAGGAAGGCAGGATGCCCGATTCTGCCAGGGAGGACAAAATCACGATAGATGAAAAGCTACTTTGCCGCCTCCATGGGGAATGTGAGGGCAGAATCCAGCGCATCCACGAGAAACTCACCGAAGAAGAAGGCCTTAAAATCGGTTATTCCACTTTAAGCCGGCTTATCAGGGAACTTAACCTGGGCCAAAGCAAAAAGAGCCGCTGCGACCGTGTTCCGGATGAAATCGGAGCGGAGATGCAACATGACACCTCCTCCTACAGGCTTTCTATCGGGGGTAAAAAGATGCTCCTTATCGGGAGTCTGATCTATTTTCGCTACTGCAAGGTGCGCTATCTAAAGTTTTACCGCGGCTTTAACCGGTTCAAGATGAAATGTTTTTTCCATGAGGCCCTTACCTTCTTTGGTTACAGCGCTCCTGTGTGCATCATCGATAACACTAATCTGGCCAGGCTGAGAGGTACGGGGAAAAATGCCATTATAGTCCCCGAAATGGAGCGATTTGCCAGGCAATTTGGATTTAAATTCGTCTGCCACCAAATCGGCCATGCCAATAGAAAAGCCGGCAACGAGAGAAGTTTTTGGACTGTAGAGACCAATTTCTTTCCGGGCCGCAGTTTTGAGAGCCTGGAAGATTTAAACAAGCAGGCCTTAGAGTGGGCTACTGTAAGAGTGGCCAACCGGAAAGTGAGCGGGACCTCTATTATCCCGGCCATAGCCTTTGAGGATGAAAAACCGCATCTTGTCAAATTGCCCCCTTTTGTTTCTCCTCCTTATCTTCCCCATAAAAGGGGGATCGATCAATATGGCTATGTGCCTTTTGACGGCAATTACTACTGGGTGCCCGGCACGGGCCGGGGAGAAGTCCTGGTCCTGCAATACAGCGGTTGTCTCAAACTCTATATGTCAAGAAAACTCGTGATCGAATATCCTCTGCCCCCTCATGGAGTCAAAAATCAGGCCTTCTCTCCGCAAGGTTTGCCAAAACCGGCCTATAAACCCAAGGATCGCAAAGGGGCGCCCGCCCAGGAGGAACAAAAGCTAAGGGCTGTTTCTTCAGAGGTGGAGGCTTATCTGGAGTTTCTCTTCTCAGCACAGGGCAGAGACAAGCACCTGATCATAAGGGAGCTCTTTTCTTTGTATCAGAAAATCACCTTGCCCTTATTTATCAAGACTATCAAGCGAGCCTCGCAGTACCGCGTCACCGACACCAGATCCCTTGAGAGGATTGCCATGCTGTACATGACCGAGGGGCAGGCCGACATCGGTCCTGTTTACATCGATGAAGAGTTCCAAAACAGAGAGGCCTACCAGGAGGGCCGCCTGAGCGATCAGGCCGATTTATCCATCTATGATAAATTATTGGAGGATGACTCTTATGAATGAAGACCTTGCCAAAATGATGAAATACCTTCAACTCACGGGTTTACTGACTAACTGGGACCACTTGCTTGCCCTGGCCCAGGAGAAGGATTTTTCCCATACCCGCTTTCTTTCCTATGTCATCGAGGAAGAATACAAGTTTAAAAAGGAAAATTCCAGAAAAAGAAGGCTCAAAAAAGCCAACATCCCCGAAGAGCTGGTCATGGAAACCTTTCCCTTCCATGAACAACCTAAGCTGAATAAACAGAAGGTCTTGGGACTCTATGACTCTTTTGACTATATGACCAAAAAACAAAATGTCATCTGGGTCGGTCCTACCGGCAGCGGAAAATCCGGCATGGCCACCTCTTTCCTCATCAAGGCCATAAATTACGGCTATAGCGGAAGATTTATTCTCTTCCCGGAACTTATCGACGCCCTCTTCAAATCAAGAGCCGACATCTCCGAACAGAGGCTGATCAAGCAATTTGCCTCCTATGACATCTTAGTCATTGACGAGATAGGCTACGTCGATGTCGAACCCTTTCAGGTAGGCCTGTTCTTTACCCTTATGCAAAAAAGACATAAGAGAAAAACCACGCTGGTGACAACCAATTTGGGGTTTCAGCAATGGCTTTCCTTTCTTAAAAACGATCAGCTTACTGCAGCTCTCATCGATCGGTTGACCGAGAACAGCCACGTTATCAATATGAAAAACTGTGTCAGTCTTCGCCCACGGCTCGTCCAGGGTTAGTCAAATAACCCATGTCTGACACCTTTTCCGAGATTAAGAATAAAGCTGATCTTGTTCGAAAGATCGATCTGGTCTCGATCCTGAAAATAACCGGAGCCATCCAGGATAAATACGACAGATCGGAAGAGCACACG
>SCQE01000090.1 GCA_004321915.1 Nitrospirota bacterium | reverse complement strand
GGTTTGTTGCAATGGCCTTAGCTTGGTTTCTAAGGTTTGTGGTTGCGGTGTTGATAGCTGCAAGAGCGTTGTCAATACCCGTTGTTGTGCCGCTGTTGGACCATATGGCAATGTCTCCGGTGGAGTATGTGCTGGTGGAGTTTGAACCTACGATACCGAGAGTAAGGTTTGCCAAGGTGTCGCCCTGAAAGCCTGTCATAGCGAGAGCGGAGGAACCGTCTTCATTGAACTTGACGCTCAAGGTCGCATTCTTAAGGAAGTTGGTGCCCTTATAGCTGGCATCCGCTGCTACGGTAAGTATCTGGCTCATGACGGTGTTGAACTGTGTCGCATAGCTTGCGCGGCTGTTAGTGTCTGTGGTCGACAGCGCAGACGTAGCAATGGACTTTGCCTGATCGAGCAGCGATGAAATAGCGGTGATTGCCGAATCAGCTGCCTTTGCCGTCTGGATGGCCTCACCCATAGCGTCCTTGCGGAGCGAAAGGTCGGCAGCCCTTGTCATGTGTGTCTGGGCCGCAAAGAAGTTCACCGGATCGTCAAGCGCGGTGTTGACCTTTTTGCCTGATGCCAGTCTGTTTTGTACTTGTGATAAGCTGTTTGCTGTTCCCTGCAGATTGATGAGGTTTTGTCTCATTGATGAGGTTAATGATATTTCGTTCATCTTTTTCTCCTTTTCTGGGATTTTATTTCAGCATTCTTGCTGAAGGGTTATTATTTCCTGCCGAGCATCTCAGCGCCTAAATATGTTTGAGTCCCTTCTTTGGTTTTCACCTCCTTTTAGGACTTGTAAAAAGTATATCATAACAGCTCCAAATTGTTAAGCTCTTGTCCTATTTCTTTTACATTTTTTTTATCGGGGAATATGTTCAAAAGTTTAATGAATTTCGGACGTAGGGCAGCCGTAAGGGACAAGTATACTTTCCATGCCAAAGAATTATAGTATAAACAGAAGGTTTTGATATGAATTTGAATAATTCCGACGAAATCAAACGCCTCATTGTTATATAACAACCAAGGGAATATATTATGTGGTTTTGGCATGCTTGATTTGGCCGTTGGTTCTTATCGTAAAGCTATCTTCTGCAATAATTCAAACCCTGAGATTTTTATGAATTTGGGTAAAGTGCTTGAAAAAACAGGTGATTTTTCTGGTGCAACCGAATCTTTTATAAAAGCCTTGGGTATTTCTAGGGCATGTTATCCTTATAGGCGCATTATTCGACGGATTTGAAGATTCCTATTGTTGTCTTGGCATGAAAACTACCCCAAAAGGCATTTACACAAAAAATTTGACACCCTCGTTTAAACCGCCAACGCACCAGATTCTACCAATGAACACGACAAAAGCGTATGCCGAAGTTTTCTCATTTATGAGCCTGCGTGTGATAGAAAAAAAATAGCGGTTTTGCCGCTTAACTTATATTCTTTGATCGTACCATTTCAGCCAGATCTTCTTTTATGGACATTACCACAGAAGCCCAGTCGCGCGGTACTTTTTGTCTGAAGAGTCTCATGCCCGGATACCACTTGCTGCTTGCTCCTTCCTTCAGCCAACGCCAGTCAGGGACAAAAGGTATCATTACCCGGACCGGCTTGCCCATTGCTCCGGCAAGATGCGCCACAGCGCTGTCAACGGTCACTACGAGGTCGAGGTTCGCTATAAGAGCGGCTGTGTCGCTAAAGTCGTGAAGCTTGTCTGTAAGGTCTATAATCCCCAAACTTTCTATTGCTTCATTTCCGGCGCCTTCTTGGTTTCTCTTCTGAAGGCTGTAAAATTTTGTCCCGGCAATTTCCAACAGGGGCGCAAAGATGGCTGCAGGAACAGACCTGAGCCTGTCTCTGAAATGGTTTTGTTTCCCTGCCCAAACCAGCCCGACCTTTAAATCCTGTCGACTGTCGCCAAGCAATCCGCTCCATTTTTCGACCTCGTTCTCATCCGGCGTAATATATGGGGAATCTGGAATATTCTCCGGGTTTATGCCTAGCGCCAAAGGGAGGCTCAGCAGTGGGTAATGCAGATCGAATCCGGGCGCCTGTTCGCCCTGCGTGATGACGGCATCGACCCCTTCAATCCTGCCGAACATCCGTGTCAGTTCTTTCTGGCATTCTACAATTACTTTTGCGCAGGTTTTTTTTATTATTGGCGCAAACCGGATGAATTGTATAGAGTCGCCGAAACCTTGTTCTGCATAAAGTAGCAAAGTTTTTCCCGTAATCGGAGAATATCCATCCCACTTGGGTTTGTTGAAAGTTCTTTTTTCGGAATCCTTCAGCGCAAAACGCCACTCATACTCTTTCCACCCCTCTTCGAACTCTCCTGAAAGCAGGAGCGCCAACGATAGGTTCCAATGGGCGTTTATGTGGTCAGGGTTGATACGGATGGCTGCCCGAAAACATTCTACGGCTTTTGATGGTTCTTTTCTTTCGTTATAAACAGAACCTAAATTCCCGTAGGCATCGGCAAAGCGAGGGGCGATTTCGGTGGTCCTTATCAAATATTTTTCAGCGCCGTCCATATCGCCTATTTCATATAGCGAATTGCCTAAATGGTACCACGCTTTCGAGTATGAAGCGTCTATGGCTATGGCCTTTTTAAAGCATTCTATCGCTTGACTCAGTTTTCCGTTGCGTTTGAGCGCAAGTCCTAGGTTGTCGTAAGCCGGCGCGTACTCGCCCATTAGGGAGACCGCCTTGCTGTAAGCCTCTATGGCCTCATCGAGTTGGCCGCTTTCCGAGAGGGCCACGCCGAGATTGTTGTAGGCGGAAGGCATATTCGGATTTATAATAAGGGCTTTTTTTATGCTGGTTATCGCGTTTTGATACTCTTTATTTTCGGATTCAATGACCCCGCAAAGATGGAGTATATCTGCATCATCCGGGAAACTCTCGATCGCAGCAGCGCATAAAGCGGCAGACTCTTTCAGCATTCCGTTTTCGCGCTGTTTCAGTACCGCCTCGATAAGTTCTTTTTTCGTCGTCATTTTTTTATGCTCGAAAGACTGTGCCCGACCCTTTCTACGACAGTACCCCAGTCTTTAGGTTTAGCCTGCCTGAATATGCGCATGGACGGATACCATGGACTGTCCTCCCTCGCAAGCAGCCACCTCCAGTCAGGCACATAGGGCAGCATCAGCCACACCTCTTTGTTCATGGCGCCCGCAAGATGGGCGATTGCCGTGTCCACGGTCACTACAAGGTCGAGGTTGTTTATCAATCCGGCCGTGTCTTCAAAATTATTTATCTCTTCCGTGCGGTCTATAAGCTTGGGATGAATACCGCCCCCTTTATTTAACACCTGAAGACTGTAAAAATCCATGCCCTGCATCTCCATCAGGCGACTTATCGCCCCGAATCCGCAGGACCTGTTCCTGTCGTTCCTGTGGTCGGGATTGCCTGCCCAGCTTATCCCTACCTTTAACCTGTTTTTGCCGGCGCCGATTATTTTCCCCCATCTGCTTATTGTCTCTTCCGGGGCCTTTACGTAGGGAATATTCACAGGTATGGTCGAAAGGTCGGTCTTAAACGCAAAGGGCAGGCTTAGAATGGGGCAGTGCATGTCGAAATCAGGTATGCGTTCCCCTTTCTGCAATACCGAACTCACGCCTTCCGTATTCTTCAGGAGCTGCGCCAGCGCAGGTTGACACTCCACTATGACCTTGGCCCCCATCCGCGCAACCAAAGGGGCGTACCGTATGAACTGTATGGTATCGCCGTAACCCTGTTCCGCATGAAGCAGAATGGTCTTGCCGTGAACATCGGAGCCGTCCCACTGCGGTCTGCTGAAGTCCCTGCGGTGTATCAGGTAGTCTTTCTTGCTCCATCTCCATTCGTGCTCTTTCCAGCCTTCTTTGAAATCCCCCAGCAACAATAGCGTCAAGGCCCTGTTGAAATGCGCTTCAGGATAACCGGGAGAAACTTCAATGCTTCTGTCATGCCACGTAAGTGCTTCATTCGGCAGTTTTTGCTCTTTCAGGGCGGTTGCCAAGTTATTGCATGCTTCGAGGTTGTAGGGGTCAATGGAGACCGCATTTTTATAACATTCTACAGCTTTATCGAGCAGGTCCATGTACATATATGTGTTGCCCAGATTTATGTGTATCCGGGTATTTGAAGGCGCGAGTTTTAGGGCCCTATCGAATGATTCTATCGCTTTTTGATTTTCATTTTTAGCGGACAAGGCAAGACCGAGATTGGTATGCGCCTCGACCATGTCCGGACATATACTCAATGCGTTTTTATAGGCGATTACCGCGTCATCGTTGTTCTTTATTTCGAGAAGGGCGTTGCCCAGTCCTGTATAGGCCGAAGCT
Organism: Nitrospirota bacterium; assembly: GCA_004321915.1. Taxonomy (GTDB): domain Bacteria; phylum Nitrospirota; class Thermodesulfovibrionia; order Thermodesulfovibrionales; family Dissulfurispiraceae; genus MYbin3. The sequence goes on along the minus strand of SCQE01000090.1, from coordinate 39,476 downwards.
TTTCCCGGATCTAATGCGAGGGCTTTTTTAAAACATCTTACAGCCTGTTCGTAGCTGCCGGCGTCGTGTAATGCGTTGCCGAGTCCGATGAAGGCTTCGGGGTTTTCAGGCTCCGCGTTTGCCCGGACAGTGTAAAATCTTATTTTGGGGTCTATATCGTCGGGCGGGTTCATCGTGTGTCAAGAAACGAGGACATGATAAAAATCCTGAGCTGTTTTGCGCCATGTTGCTTTTGCCATGTCCTGCCCTGCAATGTTGCCTATTTGCGGTAGTATGCTTCTGTTTTGATACGCCCATTCGAGTTTGGCGATGGTTTCGTCGAGGCTAGGCTCAAACCAAGAGGCTATTTCCTTGTCGTCGTCATAGATGCTTATGGGTTCCATATCTTCGATGAGTATGGAGTTTTTTTTGTTCAGCACGTCTTTATGTCCTGTGTTGAAGGAAGCGAGAACAGGCTTGCCGCAGGCCATATATTCCATCAAAACCAGGTTGGTGCCGCCTTCGCATCTGTTGGGGAACAGCCCTATATCGCTGTTGCGATAAGCCTCTGCCATCAAGATATTAGGGTAGGGGGGCAAGACTATTACCCGTTGCATATCTATGCCGTTTTTGACTAGGGTTTCGTTTATAAGCGAGGTGTAGTCGTTTGAGTAGATATCGAACTCTATGTGCGGAGACGCCTTCATAGTCAAGAGGCTTTCGTTCCAGTGGTTGAACCAGCTGTTGACCAGTATGACATCCGGATATTTGTCCTGCATGTGCTTGAACGCTTTGATTACGATGTCCTGCCCCTTTCTCAGTTCGAACTTGCCTCCCGAGAATATAACGAAGCGGTCCGTGAAATGTTCTTTTGCCGGGGAGGCGGGATTGAAAAGGTCCGGATCGATACCCTGTATTATGGTAGCCACATTGTTTATGCCGTAGCCGCGAAGGACCTCTTCGCACCATGACGAGCCGGTCACTATTATGTCGAAAAATCTCCTCCCGTTCTCGATGTAGGAGGCCGGGATAATGCTTTCTTCAAAAAACGTGTACCCTATGTTTTTAGTGCCTCGAATATTGGGGAGATTGGATTTCATCGTATTGCCGATTATCGCATGGAGAGCGGGGCCGTCGAGACGATGTTCGGATATGTTTTTAATGCGTTGGTATTCCTCAACAGACACAGCCTTTTCTTTAAGCAGTTTATAGGCCGTGTCGTCCCCTATGGAAGCCGGATCTATATGTTCTGTGATGAGCAGGACCTCCGTTATCTGTGACAGTTCCTTTACTAGGTATTTGCCGCATACACCCCATCCGTGATAGCTTCCGACCGGCAATGTGATATATATCATCTTTGCAGTTGTTCCTTTTTGTGTTTTTTGAGCTCCAAGCATATGCTCAGAACTAATTTATGCCAATCGGCCTCTGCAGTTCTGCGAAAAAGCTTCATAGTAGGATACCAAGGGCTGTCTTCTCTTTCCAACAACCAGCGCCAGTCAGGATCTTCGGGGACCAATGTCCATACGGGTTTGCCGAGGGCCCCGGCAAGGTGCGCCGAAGCGGTATCGACGGTGATGATCAGTGACAATTGTTCCATGATCGCGGCGGTGTCCGAAAAATCGTCAATCTCTCCGGACAGGTCCGTAGGTCTTAGATCTTCCGGGACGGACAGTATTTCTTTTGCCGCCAAACCCTTTTGGAGGCTGAAGAAGGCTATGTTGTCCTCTTTAAGCTTAAGCATAGGCAGAAACATTTTTAGATCGAGGGAGCGCGATTTGTCCTCCTGATACGAGGGACTGCCTGCCCATACAAGCCCGACATTGAGCATATCTTCATGGAGCTTCAGTCTGTTCTTCCACTTGCTTACTATCCTTTCAGGGGCTTGCAAGTACGGGACGGATGCAGGAATGTTTTCTAGGTCCGTATCGAATATCAGCGGCAATGAAAAGAGGGCGCAACAAAGATCGAAGGCGACCAATTCAGTTTTTCTAGGCGATATGGAATCGATACAGCTTATCTTTTCCATCAGGGAGATAAGTTCGGGTTGGCATTCCAATATTATCTTCCCGGCCCCCATAGCCTTCACCATAGGTATATATCTGGCGCATTGGATCGTATCTCCGTAACCTTGGTCCGCGTAAAGCAGTACGGTTTCTCCGTTGAGTTTTGCCCCGTTCCACTCCCTTTGGTTTTCACGGCGATAGACATTCCTTGTTTTTAAACGCCATTCGTATTCTTTCCAGCCTTCCTCGAATCTTCCTGAAAGCAAAAGGGCTATCGCATAATTCAGGTGGGCGTCCTCATTGTACGGTGACAGGTCTATAGCTTTTCGATAGCATTCGACGGCTTCGGAAATATTACCTGTTCTTTTTAATGCCGCCCCTAAATTGTTCCATGCATCCGGATAATCCGGTTTTAGCTTCAGCGTTTCCCGGTAAAGTGTCAGCGCTTCGGAAATATTGCCAGTTATCTTTTTAATGTTGGCCATATTGTAAAAAATATCGTGGTTCCGGGGGGTTATTTCGAGCGCCTTACGGTAAGAGTTCAATGCTTTGTCCCATTGCTCCAGAGCTGCGCATATATTACCTTTGGTGATATATGCACCGGCATATAAGGGGTTGGCTGTTAATACCTTTTCGATATAATCGAGCGCCTCGTCAAATCTGCCCGCTTCGTTCAAGGCCCCGGCAATATTATTGTAAGCCTCCATTAAATCCGGGGCGAGCGTGATTGCAAAGCGATAATGGGCGATGGCCTCTTCTGCGTTTCCTGTTTCATGCAGTATGTTGGCGAGATTATAATGTAGTTCCGGAGATGAGGGAGAAGATAGAAGCGCTTTCCGGAAGCATTCTATCGCCTTGTTTGGGTCTCCCTTTGCCCTTAACAGGTTGCCTAGATTATTAAGGACTGCGGGATTATCCGGGTCATTTAACAGTATTGCCGAATAAATGCCCTCTGCTGCTGAAAGGTTGCCGGATTCCTGTTCTTTGACGGCGCGGCTTATCCCATTCGTTATGTCCATTAATGGACTTTTAGACCTGAGAATATCAGTCGCCTTATGGGTTTTGGGGGGCTTCTCCGCCTGATAGCCTCAAGCCCGCAGCTATGTTCATATTGATGTTTATTAAAACCGTCAGCACCTGAGGAGACGGGAATGCCAGCGCTTTAAGCGATTGTTTGTCGATAAAAGAACTGAGGCTCAGAAGGTCCTCGCGGAGTTTCTGTGGCAGAGGGTTGGTGCCTTGGACCAGCTCTGTCTGGAATATGCTCCAGATCATCTGATTGTATTTAATTGCGAGCTGCAGCATTTCATCACGATTGGCAGCGTCCCAGTTGTCCTGACATTCTTTCATCGCCATAGCTGCCTTTACCAATACCGAGGCTTCGAGTTCGCGCCCGGTCTGGGTGGTTTTGTCCACCTGTTTATAAGCATCCAAAGGGTTTGCGGCCATAAACTGAAAATCCTCCCCGCTAATATTTATTTTGTATGGAGAAAAAGACCGGAGTATCTTACTTACTCTATATTAAGTTATCGGGATTATTTTGTTCAATTTTACTTTTTGTTTATGTTATAGCAAATCGGGAGCAAAAGAGCTATATTATAACACCGTCATTTTTTGTGTGGCAGGTGGAAGCGGTATCTTTTTTTGGGGGGACAAGTAATGAAGGTGCTGATTGTCGATAATGATCCGCACATTATCATGGTGCTCGAAGAATACGTCAAAACCATAGAAGACTGCCTGCCTGTCTCTTTCTCCTCATCTTCAGCGGCCCTTGCTTGGTGCGAAGACAATGAACCCGACATAGTCGTTGTGGATTATCAGATGCCTAGCCCCAACGGCATGGAATTCATCAAAAGCTTAAAGCTGCTCAAGGACCGGTCCGAAGTGCCTACCGTTATGATTACAGGCGACGAGGACCGGGATGTAAGGTACACGGCGCTCGAAATAGGCGTGAACGATTTTGTGCTCAAACCGTTCGACTACACCGAGTTCGTATCGCGCATAAAGAATTTGCTTTCCCTGCGCCGCTATCAAAAACAGCTCAGCGAAGCCAATCGCTGCCTTCATGAGATAGTCTCGAAAGAGATAGCGATGAATTTACAGAAAGACCGCATGCTGAGGCAGCAGTCCAACCTTGCTGCGCTCGGAAAGCTTGCCGCAAGCATTACGCACGAAATAAACACTCCGCTTACATATGTCAAGGGGAATCTGGAAATGTTGAAGAGTGACCTCGATTTAATCGGACCGGACGACGCAAATCAGCGTGGTATCAACGAGATGTTCGAAGCGATAAAAGACGGCATAAACAGGATTGAGAATATCATCGGGTCCATGAAGCAGATTACAGGATTTTCGAACAAAAAGAAGGTCCTTTCGAACGTGTTTTCCACCCTGATTTATGCCTTGAGAATAACCAATAACAGGGCGAGGCATATTACAAAAGTCTATATAAACGGCGAACCCTTCGGCATGGACATGAAAACGGAACGCAATGTCTTCGAAACCGTTATCTCTCCGCAGAGCATGGAACAGGTCTGGATGATCATAATAAATAATTCGCTTGACGAGCTGCAGAAGGTAGATATACCATTTAAAGACAGGTACATAAAGATAGATATATTTGCGGACGGCCGCGTTATAAAGGTGGTTTTCAAGGACAATGCAGGCGGGATAAGGCCGGACATAATGGATGGGATCTTTGATTTGTTTATGAGCGGCAAGCCTGAATACGGGATGGGTATAGGGCTGAATATAGCGAAGACAATAATCGAAGACCACTGGGGAGATATAAAGGCCTACAATGAGGGTTCGGGGGCTGTCTTTGAAGTCGTATTGCCGGTCGTTTTCTTGGACGGCGAGGCTTCTGTAAAAGGACAACCGGTATAGTTTTATATAACAAATTGAAATTGGCAAGGGGGACGGAATGTTTTTGAAGAAAAAGCCTGTGTTGCCTCAGCGGGATTATGAGGGCGAGCTTGCCGGGCTCAGGCAAGAGATCGAGTTTTACAGAGAGACTGCGAGTTTTTCGATCAAAGAGTGCCGCATTGTTCTGGACAAAACCGGCAATATCGTATTCAAGGACGAAAGCGCTTCCAAGATAAAGGACATAGACGGGGTAAGGAAAAGTTTATTGGACAAACTGCAAGAGGTCGTGATCGACGAGCACAGATACAGCGTCCATTCGAAAAGGCTCAATAACGATACCGTTGTTTATCTGCTCTCGGAGAGCAATGCTGCTGAAGATTCAGCGCTCATAAGCATGCATCAGGAAAGTCTCAGGTCAGCCCTTACGAATACGCAGCAGGTTTTTGGCGGCCTGCTCGGCAAATTCGAGGAGATGATATCCGAATCGAGGGAGACCGCAGAAAATGCGTCCGAAGGGCTTGCGATTTCGGGTGATATCACCTCAGGCGTTGAAAGGATATTCGAGCTTATGAAAAGCGCGGCCACGATGATGGAGTCGCTGGTCGGAAGGAGTCAGGAGATATCCAGCGTTATAATGCTTATAAAGGACATAGCCGAACAGACCAACCTGCTGGCTTTGAACGCTTCGATAGAAGCTGCCCGGGCGGGCGAGCAGGGAAGGGGGTTTGCGGTGGTCGCAGGAGAGGTAAAGAAACTGTCCGAGAAGACGCAGAACGCAACGAAGGACATAACTTCGGTGGTCCAGAATATGCAGCAGGAGATTAACGGTTCAAGGCGTAATATCGAAGACCTCAACGAGATAACCGCAGCCACGAAGGCAGGCCTGTCCGGGTTCGGCGAAAAGCTGACGCTTTTCCAGAAGAACTCTGCAAGGGCGGTCTTTGAGATACTCGATATCAGCAACCGGATTTTCGTTTCTCTGGCAAAGATAGACCACGTAAACTACAAGAACAATCTATACGGGTTTGTTTTCGGGCAGAGCGAGGCGGTCAAGAGCATAGATTTCCATCAATGCAGGCTGGGCAAGTGGTATTACGAAGGGGTTGGCAAGAGGACTTTCGGCAATATGCCTTCTTATGCCCTTCTTGAAAGACCGCACTCGGTTTTTCACACCGAAGCCAACATGCTTATATCCAAGTGCGGCAAAGGCGGAGAAAAGACATGCAGTTTAAAAGATATAGAGGAAAGCATTTTAAAGATAGAGAATGCGAGTGTAGAGGTCGCAAAATGTCTCGATAAGATGGTGGAGGAGAAGACCGGCGAACTAATGAAGCTGGCCATAAGCGAGCTGTTCAGCGAAGGGAGGAAATATGCCAAAGATAGCAATAATTGACGATGAGCCTCAGATAACGGCCATGCTCCAGAAGGCCCTTACAAGAAACAAGGAATTGCAGGTGTCTACTTATAACAATCCTGTAACGGCGCTGAATGCGCTTGACCGCGACAAGCCCGATGTTGTCCTGCTCGACATAATGATGCCCGAGATGGACGGTCTTGATGCGCTCGAAAAGATCAAGGGCAAACACCCTGACATGAAAGTTATCATGATAACCGCGTATTCAACTTTGGACAGGGTCTTGGAAAGCCACAAGATCGGGGCTAACGACTATATATTGAAACCGTTCGAAAGCCTAAAGGTCGTCGAGGACAAGATAATAAAATGCCTCAAAGGATAGAAGACTTATTTCTTGCCTGAATTGGGTCTGTCTTTGCAGACGCTTTCGTGCGATGTTTCGATTATGGAATCCGGTAAGACATAGCGCGGATAAGACGCTGGTTTGTCGTTGACGGTTGTACGTCCGTCCAGAAAAGTAGTCTTGATTTCGATTGTCCGAAATTTTTTTTCGCTGCAGTAATGCTCTCCCAAAATGATTATTTCACGCATCTCAGGATGAGACTTATATACTATTTTCATCTTTAGCCGAACATTTGCCTCGGTCGGATAAGTGATCGTGGTCTCATCATGGAACATCATGTCGCCGTTCTGTGTTTTGTCTATGTACGACCAATTTTCATCTTCGGCTGCCGGGCAAAGTCCGACGGACAATATTAGCAGCGCCGGAAATATTATTAGGATTAAACGCATCCTGATAAGATACATAAAACCGGTGTTATTTTTCACCTGAGCCCGACGTGCCCGGTATGCTATAATTCTAAACTATGTTTGATATAGGCCTTCAGGAACTTATCGTGATATTTGTCGTGGCCCTGATAGTTTTCGGACCCAAAAGGCTTCCGGAAATCGGCAAGACCATAGGCAAGAGTTTTTGGGAGTTGAAAAAGGCCATGGACGGGGTAAAGGCACAGGTACATAGCGAGATGCACGACATAAAAGACCCGATCGACCTGAAAAACCATCTGTATGGAAACGATGAAAAACAGCCGGACGGTGAGTCTTCAGACCTGACCGCTGACGCAAAAGATACGATCGGGAAAGACGGGGCCTCGGGCGTAAATCCGGTCAAGCAAGAGGAGAAAGGGTAAAAGGCATGGATGATGAAAAGATGCCTCTTACCGAGCACCTTACGGAACTCAGGAAAAGAGTTCTGATCGCCCTCGGCGGTTTGCTGGCCGCGTTCATGATTTCTTTCAACTATTCCGAAGATATTTTCAGGCTCATAATGTTTCCGTTGAGGTACGAGCTGGATTTTTCGGTCAGGGACATGTATGCCCATTTTATCCAGAAGGACAAGCTCCAGACGACCAAGCTGGTTTTTCTAGCGCCTGCCGAGGCCTTTTGGATGAACCTAAAAGTAGCATTTGTCGCAGGTCTCCTGTTGGCGCTTCCGCTCGTGTTTCATCAGTTGTGGAAGTTCATCTCTCCCGGACTGCATAAGAATGAAAAGAAGTACGTGGCGCCGTTTGTCTTTTCTTCTACGATTTTATTTCTGATAGGGGCTGCCTTCTGCTTTTTCATAGTGCTGCCGTTCGCAATGGGTTTTTTGCTCACATACAAGGTCGGCGATGTTTTGATGCCTATGCTTTCGGTCGGCCATTATGTGGATTTTTGCCTTAAGTTCATACTCGCTTTCGGCGCTATTTTCGAATTGCCGATCGTAATAATATTTCTTGTCAGGCTCGGCATAGTTACGCCAAAGACCTTGGCAAGACACAGGAGCTACGCTGTGCTCATATCGTTCATAATAGCTGCGGCGCTCACGCCCACCCCGGACGCATTCAATCAGACCCTGATGGCTGTGCCGATGATAGTGCTGTACGAGATCGGGATATGGGTTTCACCGTTATTTGCGAAGAAGAAGGAACAGGATGGCTGAACGTCCGACCAGAAACTATAAGGCGATAGTGTCGGATATAGCCGAAGGCTTTGTTGTGATAAACCCCCTATACCTCAAGGGGTTTGACGAAGACTCGCTCAAACGTCTGAATGAGGCGATAGAGCGGAGGCAGGCCGAGGTAAGAAAGGACCCGCTCCCCCCCAATGATGTGGCTGCCATAAGAAACAGGAACATGAAGCTTCAGAGGCTTTATACGTCCTTAACGATTCTAAAGAACTATGCCAGAGAAAAGAGATTTTCTCTCGTCGAAAAGAAACACCCGTTAAAGAAGAAAATAGCATATTTTTAAAAAACCGGAGGCGATTTGAAATTAGCGATAATAGGACTTTCCAATTCAGGCAAAACTACCGTATTTAACGCCCTCACAGGCCAGAACCTCGAAACCACAAGCTATCCGACCTTGAGCGGCGAACCGAATTACGGGGTAGTGAAAGTTCCGGATTCAAGAATTAACAGTCTATCAGAAATTTATAAACCTAAGAAGATAACTTATGCAACCGTTGAGTACATAGACTATATCGGCCTTACCAAAGGAGATATGGTACAGAACCGAAAGGTTTTTGACCTGATAAAGGATGCAGATGCGATAGTGCATGTGGTCAGGGCCTTTCACGACGATTCCGTCTCACATCCGATGAACGAAGTGAACCCTATGCGTGATGTCGAGACCTTAGAGCTGGAGTTTGTTTTCGGGGACCTCGAATTTGTCGAAAAAAGGCTTTCTAGAATGGACGAGGCTGCAAAGAAAGGTAAAAAACAGAGCGAGACCGAAAGAAAACTTCTGACGAAATGCAAAGACGCGCTCGAAAAAGAGATACCGCTCAGAAATGTGCAGTTCGACGACGAGGAACAGAAGTTGATGAAACCCCTCCAGTTCGTCTCCACAAAGCCCGAGGTTATCGTGGTCAATGCCGAAGAAAATGACCTCCAGAGCGGCAATGTAAAGGCTTTACAGGCCGATATCGAGAAGTATGTGCAGGACAAAGGAATAGCTGAGACCACAAAGGTAGTGGCGCTCTGCGGCAAGATCGAGATGGAGATAGCGCAGCTTTCGGCTGAAGAGGCGAAGGTTTTTCTCGAGGACCTAGGCATAGAGGAGCCTGCGTTGAACAGGTTGATTCATTTGAGCTATGACCTGCTGGGCCTTATCTCGTTCCTCACCGCCGGAGAAGACGAGGTAAGGGCGTGGACTATCAGGCGTGGGACCAATGCGCAGAACGCGGCAGGCAAGATACATTCCGATATCGAAAGAGGCTTTATTCGCGCGGAACTGGTCGGTTACGAAGATTTTATCGCCTGCGGTTCCATGTCAGGCGCAAGGGATAAAGGGTTGTTGCGGCTTGAAGGTAAGACTTACGAGGTCAAAGACGGGGACATCATAAACTTCAGGTTCAATGTGTGACGGCTTAGTTAAAAGTTCTTATGCTGCATTGCGCTTCACACCTCATCAACTCCGCATTCACTACAGAAACCTGTCCCTATCGTTGATTGTTTATATACGAAGGTTTACAATTTATCACAGCAATTGATATTATTAACGTTCATGGAGAGGTGGCCGAGCCGGTCGAAGGCAGCCGCCTGCTAAGCGGTTGTAGGGGTAACACCCTACCCAGGGTTCGAATCCCTGCCTCTCCGCCATTATTATTTCTATACAAACTGTCCCATCTCCCTAGATTTTCTAAACCATATCGCATTTAAGGGGTTTTTAGAATAGAAAATCCGCGTCAATCGGTTTGAATCGACCTGTCGTATTATGTGATAATTAAAATTCAGGTTTTTTATTCAGATCTAAAACTGAACGGAGAGTACAATGTCGACATATATACCGTTAGGCAAGAACCCGGCAAGCCCTGAAGAACGTAAAAAACTTATCGGAGAAAAGGTGTGCAGGGACGAATCTCTGGAGAATGACGAACTTGCGCGTGTTCAAAGCCGGACGCTCGATTTTCTTATGTTTCAAAAAGGTTATTGCAAGATCGACCTGCAGGAGAAGGTACTTTTCAAGATAGAACTTCCTGATGCAAGCTTCGATGCTTTGGCCGACATAGTAATCACTCTGAACGGCAGGCGTTTCATTCTGGTCAAATGCGCAGTCAACTCTCCTGCTTCGTGGGAAAGGTATTCGGTAGCTTTTTGCCGGGTGGCGGACGTTTATCAGATACCTTACGCGGTAGTGACTGACGGCGAAGACGCGAAATTACTGGATGCGGTGAGAGGCAGGCCTATATCCGAAGGCCTTGAAAGCATCCCCTCCAAAGACGAGGCCATAGAGCTTTTCGGTAAGACCGAATTTATGCCGTTTCCAGCGCAAAAAGCAGAGAGGGAGAAGAGGATCCTGTTCGCCTTCGATACTATAAAATACTCTTCCCTGCTCGTAGAGCCCGAATAAATATAAGCTGACCTCTAAATGCAAGAATTCATAACCGTAAAAGGCGCGAGAGAGCATAACCTCAAAAACATTACAGTCAAGATACCTCGTGATAAGATTACCGTAATCACCGGCCCATCTGGGTCCGGCAAATCATCGCTTGCGATGGACACGATCTACGCCGAAGGCCAGCGCAGATATGTGGAAAGCCTGTCGGCCTATGCGAGACAGTTTTTAGAGCAGATGCAGAAGCCTGATGTGGATTATATCGAAGGGCTTTCTCCAGCGATTGCGATAGACCAAAAAACAGTCACGCGCAGTCCGCGCTCTACCGTCGGCACTATAACCGAGATCTACGATTATATGAGGGTGCTTTACACCCGCATAGGCGTGCCTTACTGCTATGGCTGCGGCTCTCTTATATCAACTCAGGACCTGCACAATATCATCAGGTCGGTGATCTCCTTTCCTGCCGGAACCAGGGTGCAGGTGCTTGCGCCCATAGTGAGGGAGCGCAAGGGCGAATACAAGAAAGAGCTTTACAGGATGCGTATGGACGGTTTTGTGAGGGCGCGCATAGACGGAAAGATGGTGGAGCTTACCGGTGACGTTGCGCTTAAAAAGCAGCAGCGCCATACGATAGAAATAGTTATCGACAGGTTTATTATCAAGAGCTCGATAGAAAAACAGATAAAACATGCCATCGATACGGCGCTGAAATATGCCGATACCGTTATCCTGAATCTGGTTGACGAGGACCGTGATATCCCTTTCAGCAGAAGCCTTGCCTGTCCTAAGTGCGGCATAAGTTACCCTGAAATAGAGCCGATGCTGTTCTCGTTCAACAGTAAGTACGGGGCTTGCAGCCGCTGCAAAGGCCTTGGTATTGAAGGCATGTCCAATGATTTTTTTGATGAGGGCCCCTTAGATCCGGAGAACTCTCATTTTTCGGACTGCCGGGAGTGCGGGGGTATGCGGCTGAGGCCTGAGGCATTGAGCGTAAAGTTTCACGGCAAAAGCATCGGAGAGTTTTCGGCCATGAATATATATGCGGCAAGAAGTTTCGTAGAAGGCCTTGATCTGACCGAACGCGAGCAGTCTATTGCCAAAAAGGTGCTGAAAGAGGTCTCTGACAGGCTCTCTTTCTTGGATAGGGTAGGGCTCGGCTATCTCACCCTCAACAGGCATTCATTGACCCTTTCCGGGGGCGAGGCCCAGAGGATAAGGCTTGCTACCCAGCTCGGATCATCGCTCACCGGGGTGCTTTATATTCTGGATGAGCCGAGCATCGGACTGCATCCGAGAGATTGCAGAAGTCTTTTGAACAGTCTTTATGAAATAAGGGACGCAGGCAATACGGTCGTAATAGTGGAGCATGACGAAGACACCATCAGGTCTGCCGACCATGTAGTAGATATGGGGCCGGGCGCAGGCAAAAACGGGGGATGGGTGATTGCCGAGGGAACTCCGCAAAGCATAGAGGCCAATCCCTCATCAGTGACCGGACGTTATCTTTGCGGTGAATCGACGATACCTGCGCCTAAGAACAGAAGGGCGGTCAATGATTTTATAGAGATAGTAGGGGCCGAGGAGTTCAATCTAAAACGGATCGATGTATCGCTGCCGCTCGGCCTTTTTGTTTGTGTTACGGGAGTTTCCGGCTCCGGCAAAAGCACATTGATCCACGAAGTGTTGTACAAGACCCTATTGCAGCGCATCAATAAAAGCGATATAGCGCCCGGCAAACATAAAAGGATAGAAGGCACCGATAAGATCGACAGGGTAATCTGTGTGGACCAGTCCCCGCTCGGCAGGACGCCGAGATCGAATCCGGCAACATATACCGGTATCTTAAATTTTATCCGTGAGTTGTTCGCGCAGCTCCCTGAGTCGCGGGTCAGGGGGTATAATATCTCCCGTTTCAGTTTTAATGTGGCTTCAGGAAGATGCGAGGCGTGCGAAGGGGGCGGTCTTAAAAAGATCGAGATGCATTTTATGCCTTCGGTTTATGTTATGTGCGATGACTGCAAGGGAAGGCGCTATAACCGTGAGACTCTTGAAGTGTTTTATAAAAACAAAAATATATCGCAGGTTCTTGATATGACCGTATCCGAGGCGATCGATTTTTTTGAAGCTGTTCCTCATATAAAGCGCCGTCTCGATATGCTCGACGAGGTTGGGTTGGGATATTTAAGGCTTGGCCAATCGGCAACGACTCTTTCCGGCGGCGAGGCCCAGCGTCTGAGGCTTTCGAGAGAACTTAGCAAGAAGTCTACCGGCAATACTCTGTACATACTCGATGAGCCTACGACTGGGCTTCATTTTGTGGATATACAAAGACTGCTTGCGGTGATAAACAGGCTTGTCGATATGGGGAATACGGTTATTGTGATAGAGCATGATCTCGATATCATAAAATCCGCGGATTATATGATCGACTTGGGCCCCGAGGGCGGAGATAACGGTGGCAGGGTTGTTGCAAAAGGGACGCCTGAAGAAGTTGCTTTATGCGCTGAATCTTATACCGGACAATTTTTGAAGAAGCGTCTGACGGCTTCGTAAAAAGTCCATATGCTGTTATCATAGAAATATTGCTTATGCAAATACTCATTTTTACGCTCATATTCACGCTCTTTTCGTCTTATGCGTGGCCGCATCCCGGCAAGGTGGACTTGAGGGGAGGACACAAATGCCGGAAGAACTGCGCCGAACGCGGGCTCGAAACCGGCGAATACCATCTTCACGATAAAAACTGGAACCCGGTAAGACTCGACAAAGACGGACAGCCGCTGATAATCCACCCTCAGACAGAACGGCCTGAAACCGAAGCTGCAAGCCCTTCCGCCGCGACCCTGCCGCCTGTAAAAAACGGCAATAAAACAATCCCTCCGCCCCGGATTACGCAGCATGTCGAACAGCCCGACTATGGTCTGATTTGGGCCGCTTTGATGACAATGCCGCTGTTGATTCTTTTATTGCTGCTTCTATTTATGAGAAATAAGAAAAGGGAACGACCGGATGACTGACAGCGCAACTGCCTGCATTTGAAAAACACCGAATTGCGGCTACGCTTTAGCTTTTTATTGTATTGTTTTTCTTATTTGCCCGAATACAGCGGAATGCCGACAGACCTTTTTATTTTCAAAATGGAGAGGTCGAGATTATACCGTGTTTCCGCAAGCTGTTTTTCTGAAGAGACGAGCAGGTTGTTTGCGTCCATGACGTCGAGGCTGTTGGCAAGGCCGAACTCAAACTGTTTGGACACAGCGTTGTAGTTGTCTTTTGCGAATACAACCTGTTCCTGATTCGAGTTCATCATACCTTTCTGTGTTGAGAAGTCGAGATATGCCCGTTCAACCTCGATATTGATACTTTTCTTAAGGTCATTAAAATTTAATGATGCCTGTCTTTGTTTTGATTCCGCTTCCTTGACTTCCGCCACCCTCAGGCCGCCTTCAAAAATAGGCAGGGTAAGTTTCAGCCCCCCGTAAACGCTCGATTTATTCAGTGTCACCGAATCCGGCTTCGCATTCATCTTGGAATAAACGCCTTCAACTCCAAGGGACGGCCAATGTCCGCCTTTTGCAAAGGAAAGCTGTTCCTCCGCTATTTTTTTCTGGGCCATTGCCGATTTTATTTCGGTCCTCTCGTTCAACGCCTTCTGCTTCAGCGGTTCAAGTCCCTGTTCCGCAAAAACGTATTTGTTTTTGTAATCTTCATCAGGTTCTTTTAGATTGAAACCATTTTCGATGCCTGTGAGCCTCGAAAGTATGGCTTTGGATAATTTCAATCCGTTTTCGGCCTTCACAAGCTCGGACTTGGCTGCAGAAAATTCTGCCTGTGCCCTGAGCAGTGCTGTTTTGGTGACCTCTCCGACACGCAGTTTCGTTTCGGCTGCCGATTTGTGCTTGCCTAATCTTTCGAGATTCGACTTGGCTATATCTACACTCTTGCCTGCCCTGAGCACATCAAAAAAAGCTGATGAAACCGTATAGAGATATTCTTCGCGCATCGAGGCGAGATCGAAACGGCTTTTCTGTATGTTCTCACGTGACATGTTAAGGGCCTTTATTTCTCTGCCGCCGAGCGATATGGACTGGTCGAGCCGGACACCCCAGTTTGAGGTCTCTTTGTATTGCAGCAGGAGGCCTGTGGCCGTATATTTATCGTCTGTATATTTTGTAAGGCCTGCATAGGTAGATACTTTAGGAAGCAAGGACGAGAGCGATTTGTCCCGGTTTGCTTCGGATATAATCAGGTCTTCTTCAGAAAGTTTGATTTTTTCAGCGTACTCCAACGCGATGGGATAAAGGCGGTCGAGCGTGTATTCCTGCGCTTCGCATGCCGTGTGCGACAAAAAAAGCATTAAGGCAAAAAAACATGCGGGATATATTGTAGTTTTTCTGATCATATTGGTCCTAAGGCTAATTAAAAGAATCGAATGTAAGTGCATGCTTACTTTAATTCAAACCGAATTACGATGTCAATTATTGAGCTTTTTTCGGATTGTCGGTATTTAAAGAGAAATAGTTTCTGCTAAAATTAAAGTCCAGACCGCCATGAGCAAAAAGCTGCTTGATAAAATAGACCGGCTCCTGTCAAAGGAAACAGGCACGATATACAAAGACCCCGGAGGCAAGGTATCGGTCTGTCTTGTGTATCCGAACACATACAGGATAGGCATGTCCAACCTCGGATTTCAGGGCATCTACGGTTTATTGAACAGCCGCAGCGATGTCGTATGCGAAAGGGCCTTTTTGCCTGACGATGACGATTTATCGATACACCGCAGGTCGGGTGCGAAAATATTCTCGCTCGAATCGAAACGGCGGCTGACCGATTTCGACATCGTTGCGTTTTCCCTCTCTTTCGAAAACGATTACCCTAACATAGTCCGAATACTCGATCTCTCAGGCATTCCGATTTTGTCTTCCGGAAGGAGCGGCCGTTATCCGCTGCTGATAGCCGGAGGGGTGTGCTGTTTTTTTAATCCTGAACCTGTGGCCGAAATATTCGATGTGATATTTACTGGAGAGGCTGAAGGGACTTTGAGCTGGTTTATGGATGCCGTGCAAAGCAGCGATGACATTAAAGCGTCTGCGGCCAATATCGAGGGCGTGTATGTGCCGTCTTTTTATTCCGTCGAATACAAGCAGGACGGGACTATCGGCAAGAGGGTTTGTTTGAACAATGCGCCTGAAAAGATCAAAGTCACTCATGTGCGCGATTTTTCCATCCGGACGGCAATAACAACGCCTGAGTCCGAATTTTCGGGTATGAGGCTGATAGAGGTCATGCGCGGATGTCCTTGGAGCTGCAGGTTCTGTCTTGTGGGCCACATTTACAATCCTCCGAGAAA
This sequence comes from Nitrospirota bacterium, assembly GCA_004321915.1. Taxonomy (GTDB): domain Bacteria; phylum Nitrospirota; class Thermodesulfovibrionia; order Thermodesulfovibrionales; family Dissulfurispiraceae; genus MYbin3. The sequence goes on along the minus strand of SCQE01000090.1, from coordinate 23,543 downwards.
GAAAGATTTCGGCGTATTGAAAGCTGAGATAGAATCGTGCGGCGAAAGAAATTCTGTAGGTCTTATCGGGCCGTCCTTGTCCGACTATCCTTCGATAAAAGAAGCGCTGGCGGTCCCGGGCGTAAGTTTTTCGATAACATCTCTGAGGGCGGGCGCGGCAAGCGGAGAGCTTATTGCCCTTTTGAAAGGCAACCGGAGCGTTTCGATAGCACCCGAAGCAGGGACAGAGCGTATGAGACGCGTCGTAAATAAAAGGATTACGGAAGATGACATTTTATCTGCGGCAGAAATGATATTTGCGACAGGCATAGAAACTCTGAGGCTTTATTTCATGGTCGGCCTGCCCACCGAAACGTCCGACGACATCGAGGGCATTATAAAGCTTGTGAAAAAAATAAGGGGATGTTCCGCGCGCGGGAACATCGTGTTGAGCGTAAGCCCGTTTGTCCCCAAGCCGTTTACGCCGTTTCAGTGGCATCCGATGGAAGATACCGGTCCTGTCAAATCCAAGATAAGCCGCATAAAAAAATCGCTCGTCAACGTCAAAGGCGTTAAAGTCTTTCATGATGTGCCGAAGCATGCGCGGATGCAGGGGCTTTTTTCAAGAGGGGACAGGAGGCTTGTACGTGTGCTTCAGGCCATGGCAGAGACGGACGACTATGCTGCCGCGTGCAGGTCTGCCGCAATTGATGTTGATTTTTATGTGTCGAGACCAAGGTCTTTTGAGGAGCATCTTCCTTGGGATTTTATCGAAGCGGGCACAGATAAAAAGCGGCTCTGGCAGGAGTATGATGAGGCCTTATCATTACAAACGGAGGTTGTCGGTTGAAGATAGAGAAACTTTCGCTCGAACACAAGGACCTTCTTTATGAAAAGATGAGGTCGATCGACACTCAGGTTTCGGAGTACAGTTTTGCCAATCTTTACCTCTTCAGAAAGGCGCACGATTATAAGGTGATGTTCGGGGAGGAACTTTTTATCCGGGGAAGGACTTATGACGGACATACATACCTCATGCCTACGGTCTCATTAGATAGAATTGGAGCTGATTATCTGAGGAATATTATGCGTCAGGCCGATTTTCTCTTTCCGATCCCCGAGGAATGGCTCAAGGTATTGGATGAAGAAGATTTCTCGATGAGTTCAAGGCCCGGAGACATGGATTATGTTTACACCGTTGCCAAGATGGGGGCGTATCCGGGTAGAAATCTGCATAAGAAAAGGAACCTTCTTAAACAGTTCATAGCAGGTTATTCGCACGATGCAAGACCTCTGACAAAAGATCTTTTAGGCGATGCGATGTTTGTGCTTAACGAATGGCATAGGGAATCCGGTATGGATGCCGCCGAGGCGGACTATTATCCCTGTCTTGAAGCCTTAAAGCTTTATGAGGAGCTTGTCCTTTGCGGAGGCATTTATTACGCGGATGGCGGGCCTGCCGGTTTTATTTTAGGTGAGGAGTTGAACGAAGAAACGTTTGTGCTCCACTTTGCGAAGGCGCGTAAAAAGTTCAAGGGCATATACCAATACATGTACAACCAGTTCGCTAAGATATTGCCCCCAAAATACCGTTACCTGAACTTCGAACAGGATTTGGACAGGGCCCCGTTGAGAATAGCTAAATCGTCGTATCTGCCGGACGTCATGCTGAAAAAGGTGCGGGTCAGGCTGAAGTGAAAAATTATTTAATCGCAATATTATCTGTTATTTGTTCAATATTTTGCGCGGATACGGCCTTTGCGGGCATTAAGACCATACATCACAGTCTCAAGGCGGTCCTGCATCCTGCTGAAAACAGGATCGAGGTTGAGGACACGATAACCCTTCCCGAACCATCAGCCGGTGAAATATTTTTTGATCTTCATGCGGGGCTTTCTCCTGTTCTGACTGGGGCAGGATTGGGGCTGATACCGGCAGGTGCAAAAGCCGGGGCTGCGCCGCTTGAATCGTTCAAGACCAAGTTGTTATCAGGCACAAAGACCTTCACCCTTAAATACGGCGGAAAGATCAATCATCCGCTCACTTCATACGGCAAGGAGCAGGCGCGCGGCGATATGCGGACGCCCGGAATTATCTCGGATGATGGGGTGTATCTTTCCGGCAATTCAGCATGGTATCCGCAATTTGAAGGGGCTTTATCGTTTGCACTTATAAGCTTCGATCTAAGCGTTGGACTGCCGGAAGGCTGGGGGGCGGTGAGTCAGGGGAAGCGCAAGCATAAGGATGGCGCGCTTGCGCAGTGGGAATCCCAAGAGCCGCAGGACGAGATATTGCTTATAGCGAACAGGTTTACAGAGTATATAAAACAGCAGGGCCGGGTTGCGGCGATGGCCTTTCTGATAACACCTGACAAGGCTATTGCCGATAAATATCTCGATGCTACTATTAATTATATCCGGATGTACGAAAGTCTCATCGGTACATATCCCTATGCGAAGTTCGCGCTTGTAGAAAACTTCTGGGAGACCGGCTACGGAATGCCGTCGTTTACTTTGCTCGGCCCTAAGATAATTCGTTTCCCTTTCATAATCAATTCTTCATATCCGCATGAGATACTGCACAACTGGTGGGGGAACAGCGTATTTCCTGAATTCTCAAAGGGCAACTGGACAGAAGGGATCACCGCTTATCTGTCCGACCATCTGATAAAAGAGCAGCAGGGCGGCGGAGCCGAATATCGGCATACCGTACTTCAGAAATATGCTGATTATGTGCTGGCCGGGAGGGATTTTCCGATATCCGAATTCAGGTCTCGCCACAGTTCTCCGTCCGAGGCTGTCGGCTACGGCAAATCATCCATGCTGTTTCATATGCTGCGTATGGACATGGGGGATAAAGCCTTTGCTGCCGGACTTCAGGATTTTTACAAGACCAATAAATTCAGGTTCGCGTCTTTTGACGATATTAGAAAGAGTTTTGAAAAGGCCTCCGCTAAAGACCTCGGAGGTTTTTTCCGGCAGTGGCTGACGCGCACCGGCGCGCCGGAATTGAAGATAGAAAATGCGACCGTTTTGAACGACGGAGACGGCTTTTTGTTGAAGTTAGGGATAAGCCAGATACAGGCAGGAGACGCTTATTCCCTGAGCGTGCCTGTTGCGGTAACGCTCGAAGGCAGGCCTGAAGCTTTTCAGGCGAAATTTGAAATGAACGATAAATATGCCGAATTTACTATAAGGCTGCCTGCGCGACCGTTGAGACTGGATGTCGATCCTGAATTTGATGTGTTCCGCAGGATGAACAGGGATGAAATACCCGCTGCTTTTTCACAGGCCTTGGGCGCAAAGAAGATGCTTGCGCTGCTTCCGTCAAAGGCGGAGAAAATCTTGCTTCAGGCATACCGCAGGTTTGTCGAGACGCTTGCAAATTCAGGGCCTGACGAGGTTGATCTGAAATTAGATAACGAGATACAAAGCCTTCCTGTCGAGGGTTCGGTGGCGGTTTTTGGATGGGAGAATATCTTTGCTGAAAAGATACTTCCGTCATTGCCTGAAGCCGGGTCGGCTATTGAAGGAGGGAATGTCCGTTTCGGTAAAACGGTCATATCGCTTAAGAATCATTCGATAGCTTTTGCGCTGAAGAATCCCGAAAATAAAGATACGGCGGTCATGTTTATCGCGTCTGAAGGAGCAGAAGCATTGCCTGCCTTAGCGAGAAAGCTTCCCCATTATCACAAATACAGCTACCTTGCTTTTGAGGGCAAAGAAGCGGTTAATAAGGCAAAGGGACGCTGGACTATTAACGAATCGCCGATGACCGTGTTCTTCAAGGGCAGCAGCGGAAATGCCTCAAAGATTGGAATCGGCAGGCTCGCCGGGCGTAAGGCATTGGTTGCGGTTGAACATTGAGGAGGACAGCTAAAATACAGGATGTGGGATTGCAGTGTGTCCGAGCGTTTTCTTTAGGGTCTTTCGCAGACCTGCAATGCGCCACAGGTCATAAGCTGTCTGCATATTCATCCATGTTTGAGCGGTTGAACCGAAGACAAGCTCAAGCCTCACCGCCATTTCAGGTGTTATGGAACCATGACCGTTAATGATTTTTGAAATAGTCTTGCGGCTTACTCCAAGCCGTTCTGCCGCTTCGGTAACCGACAAGTTAACGGGTTCAAGACAAAGCCTCTTCAGCACCTCTCCCGGATGCGCAGGGTTATGCATAGCTGACATATTCATTCCTCCTTAATGATAATCTTCATAGTTAACAATATAGGCATTCCCGTTTTCAAAACGGAAAGTCACCCGCCAATTTGCCTGAACTGTTACCGCCCATATTTCTCGTTTGTCACCTTTAAGCCTATGCAGCTTTAAGGCAGGAAGCCTCATGCCCTCAACAGAAACGGCTGCATCAATAATAGTGAGTATCAACCTTAATTTATCAGCGTGAACGGCTTGAATTCCGGATATGCTTCCGGTGCGGTAAAACTTCTCAAGCCCTTTGTGCGCAAATGATTTGATCATTGATTAAATGTAACCCATAGGGTTACGAACAGTCAAGCAGTTCAAGTTTTCCTCATCCCTCACCAACCGCTTTAACTTTAACTAACCTATTGAAAAAAAAAAAAAATGCTCTGTTATAGTAGCGGCAATGCTTTAAAACGGGGGACGTTTTCTGGTGAACAGCGGCGAGGCTTTAAAGAACAAGATCGAAAAAGTGCGGGCCCGACTCAAGGCCTTTCGCCATCCTGTAAGCCACGCGGAAGTTGTAGCGGCAGGATATACGGAGAAGGGCTTTACCCGGCTCTTGGAAGAGACCCTCGAAGAGATAAACAAGCCTCAGAAACTCTCTAAAAAGCTTCATGCGGATATCCGCAAATTTCTTGTAGAACTCACAGAATACGACATTCTGCCGTCTCCCTCTGCGTGGCCCCGCAAGTATTTCACGGAAAAAGCTTACTACCGAGACTGGGAAGACCCGAAGCAGCGTTTTATATACAACGCTCTCAACTCCCTGTATAAAACCGAGGGCTACGAAAAGGGCTTTGAAGACCCGAGGGTGGACCATGTCAGGGAAGAGGTTGACAGGAAGTTCGCAGAGTTTTATTCGATACATACGGCAGTGGGCTGGGACTGCGATGGCGAGGAATACGACGTAAACGAAAAGGCCCTCGAACTCGGCAGACTGCTTATACGGCTTTTTTATGTGGAGGGACTTGCAACGGAGTTGCTTGAGGCATGGAGGACTTACGAAGAATTCGTGTATCTCTCAAAATCCTATTACCGCGACCATTTTTTACATCTCATATATGACTTTTTCATGGGCTGCAAATTGCTCTGCAGTTTTACCGACAGAATACATAAAAATTTGGAGTATTACACAGACAACCCGATGCCCATAGACGAATTCCGCGTAAGGCTCATGAGGTCGTGGCTTGCGGCCTCGCTGTTCCATGACATAGGTTATGCTGCCGAGGCCTTGAGCGAGTTTCGCAAGAAATTGCAGGACCAGTTCTTCTTCAAGATTCCGGGGTTCGATCTCTCCGAACTTAAGCTCAATGAATCCGACTATCTGAAGGATGAAATCAACGACTTCCTGACGCTTTTGTCCTTTGTTCTCGATGAGGACGAGTTTTCTTTCAATTTCGGGCAGGTCGAAAAATACAGGAGAAGGTACCCTGACCGCCTCATGTACGGCGCAGCCAATGCCCTCTTTACAGACAGGTTTAAAGACATGGACCACGGCATAATGAGCGCCCTCTTTTTGCTTCTTTCGCTGAAGATAGACATACATGAATTCACTATGTATGAAGGCATCGGCAAAAAAGAATCAAATGAGCGCCATAAGAAATACCGCAGGATGAGGAACGACCTTCTTGAGGATATAGTTGTCGGAGCCTTTGCGATCTCCATACACAATATCCGCATAAATGCCTTCGAGGGGCTTACCATAGATTTTCGCACTCACCCCATAACCTTTATCCTTATGCTCTGCGACGACCTGCATGAGTGGGACAGGCAAAGCGACTGGAGGAGCAAACCCGAAGTCTTTAAGGCAGTGTACGGGTTTGAGGTGCTTAAAACCATATCAGGGAATCCTGAAAAACTATTTGACGAGGATGACCACTCGTTTTTTCATCACCTCAAAACCAAGGTTACCGCTCTGACCATCAAGCAGGAGAACGAATTAAAAAGGCTTGTGCCGTCCATAAAGGCGATAATCTATAAAGAGAAAACGGACAGCTTTAAACTCAAGCGCTCCATAGAGAAGTTTATCGCTCTGCAAACGGTTGACGCGACAGTGAGAAATATTCTGGACGCGCTCTGCCTTATCCTCGCAGAGGACGTGATAACGCTTGCGTATGTGGGTGGCGATGAAAAGAAGCGCGGAGATTCGGGCGACAGGGTGATGTCTTTCTGGAAGGCGCTCGATAAACTGTTTTATAAGAACCTCTCAAACGGTCCGTCCATATGTATTTTCCACGGATATGACGAAGAGAGCGTAAGGGTCTTCTTTACAGCCGAATACGACCCAGCGCTTAAATGCTATCGGGTGAACAAAGAGCTGCAGCCAATAAAAAAAAAGGGGGATATCGAATGACAGAACCAAAAGAAGTGCAAGGTAAAGAAGGAAAAAGAAACGATGCAAACAATAACGATGCAGTTGCAGGGGAAAATCCTCCCAAAGTTAACCACATAGAGGTGGAGATAGTTCTTAAAGAGCCGCTCAAACTGATGGTCGCATCTCCGGTCTACCAGCTTGAGATATTGAGAATATGGTCAAAAGAGGCTGAAATAGACCTTGATAACTTCGAAAATAAAAAGATAGCTAAGATAACGCCTCACAGGGTATTTACAACCCAACACACAGACTGGATCGATTTCGAGAGATCGTCGGTTGTTATCCCAGAGATTTATGTTCCTACCAACAATATAGCAGGAATTATCAAAAAATAACATTCGAAAATAGGGAGGAGCTTATGAGGAAAACGCTGATGTTTCTGCTTGTGTTGTGTATCGCTGCACCATACGCCTATGCCGCTGAAAAAAACTACACCGATTCAGTAACCGGCATGGAGTTTGTGCTGGTAAAGGGCGGCTGTTTTAAGATGGGCGACACTTATGGCGACCGGAGGCCGGAAGAGGACAAAGACGAAGTGCCTGTGCATGAGGTCTGCGTTGACGATGTTTACATGGGCAAATACGAGGTTACGGTTGCCGAGTTCAGAAAATTCGTAAACGACACCGGATACAGGACTGATGCTGAAAAGGATGCTGGTGGGTATAGCGGGTGCATGACAATCGATTTTGATGATAACAAATGGGACTGGCGTGGATGGGCAAACTGGAAGAACCCGAATAAGTATCAGAGCAACAGGAACGACCATCCAGTCAGCTGCATAAGCTGGAACGATGCAAAGGCCTTTACAAAATGGCTGAGCAGCAAGACAGGCAAGGGCTACCGCCTGCCAACCGAGGCAGAATGGGAATATGCTGCCAGAGCCGGAACACAGACGAGGAACTATTGGGGCAACAGCAAGGATGATGCGTGTCGGTATGCCAATGTGCGCGATCTCACCTCATTTGAAGGTGGACGCACATGGAAAGAAGCACACGACTGCAAAGACGGCTATGCCTTTGTAGCGCCTGTGGGGCAGTTCAGGCCTAATGATTTTGGCCTGTACGACATGATGGGCAATGTATGGGAGTGGTGCGAGGACTGGTTTAACAAAGACTATTATTCGAATAGTCCTAAATGGAACCCTACCGGCCCGACATCCGGCGAGAAGCGCATAGCACGCGGCGGTTCTTGGATCGCTAGGCCACTGTACCTACGCGCATCGCATCGCGGAGATGACGAACCGGTGCTACGAGACGCCAATGACGGCTTTCGCGTCGTCCTCCCCTCCCGGTAGTTATTTTCTGGGTTCTGGATTTCTATTTTCTGGTTTCAGGGCAGACGCAGAGCGTCTGCCCGCGATTTTAAAATATGAAAGAATCTCCGATTTTTGTAAAGACATACGACTACACCAAATGGCTGCTTGAGCATACGATCAAGTTCCCCAAGAGCCAGCGGTTTGTCATGGCCAAGCGTGTTGAAGAGGCCGCGCTCAATTTTCACGACCTCCTGCTTCTGGCCGTAAAAGAGGATAAAGACAAAAAAGCGGTTTTGAATCAGGCCAGCTTTGAGCTTGAGCGGCTGAAGCACTATATGAGGCTCTGCAAGGATTTGAACATCATAAGCCTGAACCAGTATGAATTCTCTTCAAAAGAGATAGTAGGAATAGGGCGGCTTCTTGGGGGCTGGCTCAAAAAGTTGCAGTAAAGGGCATGGCCGAAGGTGAAACGCGGCGGTTCTTGGAACAATAGGCCACAGAACATACGCGCATCACAACGCGGAGATGACGAACCGGTGAAACGAAACGACAATAACGGCTTTCGCGTCGTCCTCCCCTCCAATACTGTCATGCTAATGCCTAAATGCCGCGCTTTTACGGAAGCGCGGATAGTGCAATGATAGTCTATAGGCCGATGTCCTGCGCCGGAGCAATCCGGACGAATACAAAAAAGGCCGGGTGAGTCTGGTAGCGCAATGCGAAGGATTCATCCGGCCACTTTTTTTAACTCCCCCTGTCCCCCTCTTAAACTAAGAGGGGGAAATAGTTCCTCCCCTTAATTTAAGGGGAGGAGAGGAGGGGTTAGGGATTGAGGGGGTTAATCTGAAACGCCACGGAAACCTTTTCTCCAAAATAGCTTCTTTTGAAACCCTTTATGCTGCAAGCAGAAAGGCGCGCAAAGGCAAGCGTCTTAAAGACAGCGTAATGGCCTTTGAGAAAAACATTGAGGTCGAACTCTTCAGGCTTAAGGAAGAATTGATTGCAGGCAGATACAGGCCGGGCACTTACAATGAGTTCACCATTTATGAGAGAAAGCCCCGAAAGATAAGCGCAGCCCCTTACAGAGACAGGGTTGTGCATCACGCCCTTTGCAATATCATAGAGCCGATTTTTGATAAGACCTTTATTTCCGAATCATATGCCTGCCGCAAGGGCAAGGGAACGCACAGCGCGCTTGACAGGTTCACGGCGTTTTGCAGGAAAAATAAATATGTCTTAAAGACCGATATCAGAAAATATTTTGCGAGCATTGACCACGAAATATTGTTTGAGAAGATAGCGAAGAAGATAAAATGCAGAGACACTCTTTGGCTCGTGAAGCTGATCATAGACAACAGTAACAGACAGGAGCCTGTGAACGACTATTTTGAAGGGGACAGTCTTTTTGAACCGGTGGATAGAAGAAAAGGCATACCCATCGGCAATTTGACAAGCCAGTTGTTTGCGAATATCTATCTCAATGCGTTAGACCATTTTATAAAAGAGGTGTTGGGTTGCAGATGCTACATAAGATATGTGGATGACATAACTGTTTTTGGTAACGATAAAAAACGGCTGTGGGAAATAAAAGCTGGCATAGAGAAGTTTTTGATAAAGGACAGGCTAAAGCTGCACCCGAAGAAAACTGTTGTCATACCTGCATCAGCCGGAGTTGACCACCTCGGGTATAGGATATTCCAGACGCACAGGAGATTGCGGAAAGACACCAGCCTAAGGTTTGCCGGACGGCTTAGAAACCTGCGGCGGCTTTTCGGTCAGCGGGTCATCACTTTTGCTAAAATGAACGCATCTGTGCAAAGCTGGCTTGGCCATGCAAAACATGCTGATACGTATGGCTTGAGAATAAAAATATTGTGGAGTATGAAGATTTCTTAATATGAGAGAGAAATTACTTGATGAGTTTGATTATGGCGGCGATAGCCGCAACACCGGCGGCCACAATAGCGCCCATGCGCAGGGTAAGGTCATGTTTATAGTGTCCGACAGCGCAAAAGATATCGTACGGCAAAAATTGACATTTGTATATATGTGATATAATGTATATACGAATATATTTTGGAGGTGGAATGTGTCAACCCAAATGATCATAAGGATGGATGATGAGGCCAAGAACAGGCTGAATAAGCTTGCCAGAACCGAAGGCAGGACCACGAGTGACCTGATAAGGGGGCTTATAGAAGATTATATTAAGGAGCGCGACATTGGCGCATACATAGATGGCTTGTGGGACAGGACCGGCAAGAAACTGAAGACAAAAGGCGTAACCAATAGAACCATAGCGAAAGCTATAAAAGAGTCGCGCAAAAAACAGGGATGAAGGTTGTAATTGATACAAATATCTTTGTTTCATCTTTTTTCGGAGGGAAACCAAGAAAGATCATAGACCTGTGGAAGACAGGTGAAATAACACTCTGCCTTTCGAGCGCTGTTCTTGATGAGTACATTGATGTGCTTCGCAGGATCGGCATGAAAGATGAGAGTGAGCTTGACGAACTGTTGTCCCTTTTCTCAAGGGGGATCAATATTCTGTTTACCACTAAAACGCCCAAGATAAAGATCGTCAGGGATGATCCTGATGATGACAAGCTTATAGAATGCGCTGCCGCCTTGAAGGCGGATGCAGTTATAACAGGCGATGCCAAAATCCTTGCCGTAGAAGAATACATGGGGATAAAGATATTATCACCGCAACAGTTTTTGGAGAACTATGGGACATACTAAGGAATACATTTACAATGCCACATGATTTGTCATTCCCGCGAAGGCGGGAATCCAGAAATATCTTGGAAATACTGGATCCCCGGGTCAAGCCCGAGGATGAGAGATATGAGGCTTTGTCATGTTAGTTCTTAGTAGCTGTGCGATCCCGAAGTTGATTTGAGCTACCGGGTATAGAGCAGTCACCGCTATCGCTTCTCTACCTTCTCTTTGCAAGGCAGGTTTTTATGCACGAGCTTTTTTTTGAGTTTGCAAAAAAGGGCCACGAAAGTCCGGCAGCTTCTTGATCCGTCAACCGCATCGTCCTTAGGGAACTTGGCATATTTACAATCGAGGTCGCAGAAATTCATAGTTATTTTTATAATACAACATGTCGCAAAATCAATCTTAATGGAGAATAAATGAAACGGATCGCAAATTTTCTTTTTGAAGCAGGGATGCTAAAGCGCACGCCGCGCACAGGTTTTCAATTCTTGGGGTCAGGCTCGGAGTCTGTTGCAGAGCATATATTCAGGACGGTTTACATAGGCTACGCGCTCGGCAACATGGCGCAGGATGCGGACACTGATAAGATTATCAAGATGTGTCTGTTCCATGACCTGCCCGAGGCGAGGACCGGAGACCTTAACTATGTGAACAAGAAGTATGTGAAGCCTGACGAGGAAAAGGCGGTAAACGACCTTGCGGAGGGGCTTCCGTTCGGAGGTGATATAAAAGGACTGATTGGCGAGTTCATGAAGTCAGAAAGTATCGAGGCCCAATTAGCGCACGACGCCGACCAGCTTGAGCTTATCCTTTGCCTTAAAGAGTACAAAGACTTGGGCAATAAATATGCTGACGAGTGGCTCACATTTTCGCTGAGACGCCTGAAGACCGATATAGCGCGGAAACTGGCCGAGAATATCCTTGAAACGGACTCGTCTCTCTGGTGGTTCGAGGACAAGTCAGACTGGTGGGTGCACGGCAGGGACAAGGAGTAATGGTCAGGCTGACTTTTTATTATAAAGGCGGCTGCTGGCTTTGCGACACTGCAGAGGACATGCTGAACGGCCTTATAGAGAAATACGACATCATGGTAAAGAAGGTTGATATTACTTCAAGCGACGAGCTTTACGAGCTTTACCGTTTCGACATCCCCGTGTTCGAGTTCAAGGACGGTTCGGCCCTTCACGGCAGGATCAGAAAGAAAGAGCTGCTCGAAAAAATCGAAGCGAACAAAGAATAGTCTTTTCTCAGACCGCCCGTTTTAAACTCTCGGCAACCGTATCGATGAACTCTTCTGTAAGCGCATACTTTGATACGGTTGGGTTTGCAATCAGCATCAGGTCTTTGGTCATAACTCCGTCTTCAACGGTTTTTATCACCGCATCTTCTACCGTCTTTGCGAATTTTACTACTACAGGGGTATTGTCGATCTCGCCTCTTTTTGCAATAGCGCCGGTCCAAGCAAAGATCGAAGCTATCGAGTTTGTAGATGTCGGATTGCCTTTGAGATGTTCATAGTAGTGCCTTACGACCGTGCCGTGGGCAGCTTCGAATTCATATTTGCCGTTCGGAGAGACGAGCACAGAGGTCATCAGGCCCAAGCTGCCGAACCCGCTCGCCACCATGTCCGACATCACATCGCCGTCATAGTTCATGCAGGCCCAGAGCATGCCTCCGTCAGATTTCATAAGCTGCGCGACAGCGTCGTCTATGAGCATGAAGCGGTACCGGATTCCCGAAGCTGCAAGCGCGTCTTTGACCTTTTCTATCTCTTCGGCAAAAATGTCCCTGAAAAAGCCGTGGTACTGTTTGGAGATTGTATCTTTGGCGCCGAACCAGAGATCGACTTTTTCGCTCAGCGCGTAGTTTATGCAGGACTTTGCAAAGCTTCGTATGGATTTTTCGGTATTGTGCATTCCCATAACAACGCCCGGATTTTTGAAATCATGTATCTTTAGGACCGTTTTAGCGCTGCCGTCGGCAGGCGTAAAAACTATCTCTGCCGTGCCGGGCCTGTCGATGAGGCATTCGATATTTTTGTATATGTCGCCGTAAGCGTGGCGTCCTATTATTATGGGCTTTTTCCACATCTTTACCGCAGGCGGTATGTTTTTAATGATGATAGGCTTTCTGAAGACGGTGCCGTCGAGTATGGAGCGGATGGTCCCGTTCGGGCTTTTCCATTGCTGCTTAAGGCCGTACTCTTTTACGCGGGCGGCATTGGGTGTTATGGTGGCGCATTTAACGCCGACTTCATGTTCGATTATGGCGCTAGCAGCCTCGACAGTTACCATATCGTTGGTCTCGTCCCTGTGTTTTATGCCGAGGTCGTAATATTTCAGGTCTATATCGAGGAAAGGCAGGACAAGTTTTTCTTTTATCATCTGCCACATGATACGCGTCATTTCGTCGCCGTCCATCTCGACTATAGGGTTCTTCACTTTGATCTTATAAGACATAACTCCTCCTAAAATTGAACGGTAAAGATAATTTTATCCGCCGGAAATGTCTATTTGTTCGGACGGCAGACAATATTGGAAAGATTGTCCATAATGGTTCCCTTGCCTATAGAATCCCATGGAAAGTCGGGAACGGTCACTGATTCAAGGGATTTGCCGTTCTTGTCGTAATCGGTAACAGAGACGACCCTGCTTTTTCTCTGGTTGCAGTTGATCTCGAAGAGGCTAACCGAGTGAGAGAATTGCTCGTAGCCTTTCGTGTTGCCACCGAATTTCTGGAGCAGTTTTATTTTGTCGTCTATGCCTATCTTGCCTTTTGCTGCGGCCTTGCTCCAGATGCGGACTACGCCGTCGGTCTTGAATTCGATGTCTTTGGTCCTGTAATACCAGTAGTTGGTCTCGCTTTGGCCGAAAGGTCTCCATCCCTGAAGCTCGTCTGCCCCGGCATCGAGCGCCGTAAAAATCATGGCGCAAGAGGCAATAAGATATATAAGCGTTTTTTTTATCATGTTCGGCAGCAGTCCTTGCTTTTATTTGCAAGCCTTTTATAGACGAACAGCCCTCCGAAAAATAAGATGGGGACGGCGAATGCTATCAGGATATTTATCCTGAGCAGATCCTTGAATTCGGATATCAGTTTTACCGAAAGTATCATGCAGTTTGACCGTTCCGAAGGATCGCTGTATTTGCTGCAATGAACACCCCATTGTTCCTCTATGCTGTTGGTTTCTACGATGTAATAGTAGTAAACAGCCGATGAGCCTGCAATCAAAGATACTAAAAAGACGACAGTACGCAGGATATTTAATGTGTTCCCGCAGTCCGTATCAAGCTCTTTCAACCGGCCCATCCTCCGTCTTAATGCCCCTGATTATTTATGACATCTATCTTAGCATATCTTGACAGCTATCTATAACAGGAATTTGCAAAATATAAAAAAATTCGGCTATCCTTAAAGAAAAGGCATCTCCGTTCGATATAATTACTACAATCAATGAACATCGAAAAGAACAGCATCAAATTTAAGATCATATTTCCGATCATCTTCTTTATTTTTCTCATAACGTTAGTCCTTAGCGGGGTGATCTATAAGGTTTCCGAAGATATCGCCGACGACTATCAGAAGTTTTTCATATCAACGCATTCCAGAGAGGTCGAGTCCATTATGGACCGGGCCGCTTTAAGCTTGGTCGAACAAAAACCGGCACAGGACAGAAAGGCCATGTCCGTACGCCAAAAGGCCGCGATAACAGAGATAGCAAATTACTGGTACGATCACGATATCGACGGGTTGATACTGAATAAGGAAGGCCGCGTCATTTACACGACCCTAGAGGACCCCCAGCAGAAAGATGTGATGCGTTTTCTGGACTCAAAGGGCACCTTTGTTCTGAAGAAAGATCGTGTGGAAAAGTACGGCTATGTCGACGCTTTTAATCCGTGGAATTGGAAACTCGTTTCCATATCCAAGGCCACGGTGCCGCTTTTATTCAGAAATAATCTATATTTCCTCTTCCCGATGGTGGCTTCGGCCTTCTTCATGATGTTCGGTATTTCGATATATCTTTTTAAGCACAATTTTCAGCGCCCTATGAATGGAATGCTCAAGGACATAAAGAACGGGACCTTGATTAACAGCACCGGCATTATCGAGCTCGATAATATAGGCGCGGCATTTAACGAGGGTTTCAACAAGCTCATTAAAAAGACTGACCAGTTCCAGATATTGCACAGTCTCGCTATCGCCCTGCACGGTGATATGACTACCGAAGAGCTGCTGAATCAGGTTTTGGACAAGGTTGGAAGGTTGATAAAGGCCGATCTTGCAGCCATAGCCATATATGACGAGCACGGTGGATTTAAGAAACTCGTGACTCACGGGGCCACCATAAAAACCCAAGACGCCCTGCCTGAAGGCCTAGGTGTATTGAAATATCTTTATGAGTCCAAGGGGCCCGTACATATCGAAAACGTTAGGAAACACCCCTCTTTTACAGGGCATTTTCCGCCCGGACACCCTGAAATATATAATCTGCTTTCATATCCTATACTCTCTGACGAGGGCAGGGCGCTCGGCGCCATATATTTCGGGAACAAGTCCGAAGGTTTTACCGAAGAAGACCAGATGCTGCTGGGAGCGGTGTCCGCGGATGTGATGGTTGCCCTGAATAAGGCTGACAACCTTACCAGACTGAAAAGGTTCAAGGAAATAATAGACTCTGCCTTCGACGTTATCCTGATTACCGATTCTGAAGGCAGGATACTTTATGTGAATCATGCCTTTTCCGAAATTACGGGTTTCGATCAGAGTGAAGCGATAGGCAAAAAGCCTAATATTTTAAAGAGCGGTTACCATGACGAACAGTTTTATAAAAATATGTGGAACACGATCAAGGCTGGCAGGATATGGAAGGGGGAATTCGTCAACAAGAAGAAGACCGGGGACGTTTATTACACGTCTGCAATAATCTCGCCCATACACACCGAAGAGGGCTTTAATTTCGTTTCCATCCAGCGGGACATAACACAGGAAAAAAGGCTTTACGAGCAGCTTTTGCGGGCACAGAAAATGGAGTCGATAGGCACTCTGGCAGGGGGCATTGCACATGACTTCAACAACCTGCTTACGGCCATATTGGGATATTCCGAGATCATGATGACCAAAATCAAAGAGGGTGACCCTTTTTACAAGCCTGTCAATATAATAAACAACGCTGCAGAAAAAGGCGCTGAACTGGCCCGTAAGATACTTATGGTCACACACAAGGAAAAACTCGAGACCAAACCTGTGAATATAAATGAAATCGTGCATAACTGCATGGAGTTGCTCGAAAGGAGCATGCCCAAGAACATCGAAATATCGACACATCTGAAAGGCGATCTGCCGAATATTATGGCAGACCCGACACAGATGCAGCAGGTGGTGATCAACCTTGCCGTGAACGCGCGCGATGCCATGCCTAATGGCGGCAGGCTCTCGATAGAAACAGGTATCGTAGGCGCAGAAAACGGCGCTGCAAACGAAATAAGGGCGCTTGAGGGCAGGCTTTTAAGGCTTTCGATCTCGGACAACGGGTCCGGTATCGATAAAGAGACACAGAGGAAGATCTTCGACCCGTTCTTTACGACCAAAGAGTCGGGAAAGGGGACAGGCCTAGGTCTTTACATGGTCCATTCGATAATAAACAATCACGGCGGCTATATCAACCTCTACAGCGAGCCCGACAAGGGGACCCGTTTCAATATCTACCTGCCGGTAACCTCCGGCGAGCGTACCGAAGATACGCTGGAACTGCTCGAACTGAGCGGGACCGAGACCGTGCTCTTTATTGACGATGAGCCGGACATCCGGGAACTCTGCCGGGACATGATAGAGCCTTTAGGTTACAAGGTGCTGCTTGCAGGCAGCGGTTATGAGGGCATCAATATATACAGGCTGATGAAAGACGAAATATCACTGGTCGTGCTCGATATGGTCATGCCCAAGATGGGCGGCAGCGAGGTTTTTCAGGCCCTAAAAAACATTAAACACGACGTGAATGTCATGATATGTTCCGGTTTCAGTCATGACGGTTTTGCAGGCATAGACAATCTTATAAAAGGCGGGGCATCGGGTTTTATACAGAAACCGTTTACTAGGAACGCTATAGCGCATGCCATACGGCAGGCGCTGTCCAAGACAAAAGCGGACCTGTGACGGTCCGCGATAATATCGAGAGGTCGGCATATGAATGAGATCAGGCTGGATATCGGAGGCATGAGCTGCGGGCATTGTGTTATGAGGGTCAAGAAGGCCGTTGACGCGCTTGCAGGGGTCTTGAAATCCGAAGTTAATGTAGGGAGCGCAGTCGTTCAGTATGATGAAACCAAGGTCAAAAAAGAAGATATCGTTGCCGCAATAGATAAGGCGGGGTACAAGACCTCTTTGTGAGTCGGGTTGTCCGCCTTACTGTCTTAACTGTCCCTTGGTTTTTTTGAGGATATGCTCGACAAGAGAGTTGTGAAGTGTGTCCGCTTCCTCGTCCTTAAGCGTTCTATCAGCCGCCCGATAACGGACATTGAACGCAATGCTCTTTTTGCCTTCAGGTATATTGGTCCCTGTGTAGACATCGAAGATGGAAACATCCTCTATCAAGTCGGATTTGAATTCTTTCAGCATAGAAGCCAAAGCGGACGCCTCTAAATCGTTGTCGACGACCACCGCAGTGTCCCTTTCGATAAACGGGAATTTAGGCAGCGGCCTGTAAGTTAAATCGCCCTCCGAAGCGGCTGACAACGCATCTACGTTCAGTTCAAAGAGAACGAGTGACGGCTTGTTGGCTTTTATGCCTAAGTTGCGTACAAGCGCGGGATGGGCCGCGCCTATAAATCCTGCATTCACGGCCGCAGCCCCGGAACCTATTATAATATCGGCAGACTGTCCCGGATGAAGGAAAGGCTCTGCGGACCTTATGAAAGAATAATTCTTGATCCTCATTTCCCTGAGCACGGCCTCTATAAAACCTTTCACCGAGTAAAAAACATGGGTCTCGTCGGTATAGAGGGTTTTGGACCTTTCTTGATAGAGCACTCCTGCGGCATGTTCCTTTTCCTCCGGCAGGGAGGCATCGGGGACCCGTATAAATGTTTTGGATATCTCGAATAGCCTAAGTTCCTTGCTGCCGAATGCCAAGTTTGACATAAGGTTTTTCAGCATGGCAGGGATGAGCGTTGTGCGCATATCGGAATCTTCGGTCCTGATCGGGTTCAGTATGGCGATCGTATTTCTCCGTATGTCGTCGCTGCCTATCGAAAGGGTGTCCAGATCCTGAGCGCTCATAAAACTGTAATTTATAGCTTCCGAGAAGCCGAATTTAAGAAGGGCGTCCTTTACTGTTTTTCTTGTCTGAGGGGTCTTGGATTTTTCCGGGATATTATGTGGCGCGCTGCCGACAACCGCTTCCGGCAGCTGGGCCGGTATCCGGTCGTAACCGTAAATACGCGCGACTTCCTCTATTATGTCGCACTCATTCTGAACGTCCCGCCTGTAGGTCGGCGGCTTGACCGTAAAACCGTTTCCAGCTTCTTTAATTTCAAGCCCGAGTCTGTTCAGGCAGTCGAGGATGTCCTTCTTGGCCAGTCTTAAACCGAGTATTTTGTTTATTCTTTCGAATGTCAGCGATATTTTGGGCGCGACATACCTTTTGGGATAGATATCTATTTTTCCGTAAATAGATCCGCCTGCGACCTCTTTCATAAGATAGGCCGCCCTGTCGAGAGCTTTTTTTAGTATCTTTATGTCGGTGCCTCTTTCGAATCTGTACGAAGATTCGGTTTTTATCCCCAACTGTTTAGATGTTTTTCTCACCGAAACAGGATCGAAATACGCGCTCTCTATAAATATATCGGTTGTCGAGTTTTTTACTTCGGTATCCATGCCGCCCATAATTCCGGCCACGGCCACCGGCTTTTCTTCGTCCCAGATCAAAAGCATATCGTTTTCTATTGCGTGTTCGACGCCATCGAGCGTCTTGAATCTTACGCCGGAGGTCTTCAGGTTTGCGGGTGTAGCGATGCGTATCCGATTGCCTTTGAGTGTAGAAAGGTCGAAGGCATGCAGGGGATGTCCGAACTCAAGAAGCACATAGTTGGTCACATCCACGACATTGTTTATGGAGCGGATGCCGCATTTTTCGAGACGTTTTTTCATCCATTCCGGCGACTCGCCGATTTTGACGTCTCTTACGATTCTTCCTGCGTATCTGTTGCAGAGGTTTTTATCGAGAATATCTACGTTGAAATCGAGGCCCCCGATTTCGGCAAGAACATCATGTTCGGGAAACTCGACAGGAATGCCGTAAAATGCCGAAATTTCACGCGCAAGCCCTATAACGCTCAGGCAATCCGGGCGGTTCGGCGTGACGTTCACTTCGAATACTGCATCATCGCCGGTCCTGTCTATGGCTTCCACCTCGAACCCTATCATTGTCAGGTTGTGCGCAACCTCTTCAGGCGTCTGTGTGACAGGCGCTATTTCATTAAGCCATTCAAAAGGGACTCTCATCTAAAATTGCCTCAAGAAGCGTATATCGTTTTCAAAGAAGAGACGTATGTCGTCTATAGAATATTTAAGCATGGCAATTCTCTCGACCCCCATGCCAAAGGCGAAACCTGCGAACTCTTCGGTATCGTATTCGACATATTCGAACACTCTGGGATTCACCATGCCTGCGCCTAAAATTTCGAGCCAGCCGGAACCCTTGCAGACCCTGCAGCCAGCGCCTTTGCAGAATATGCAGCCTATATCCACTTCTGCCGAAGGTTCGGTAAAAGGGAAAAAGCTCGGCCTGAACCTGACCGGGGTTTCGGGGCCGAACATTTGGTGCAGGAAGGTAACGAGTATGCCTTTAAGATTGCTGAAGGTCACGTGACGGTCTACCATCAACCCTTCGACCTGATGGAAAAGAGGTGTGTGGGTCATGTCCGCATCGCAGCGGTAGACCTTGCCGGGCGCTATAAACCTGACCGGAGGTCTTCTTTTTTCCATGCCTCTGACCTGAACAGGCGAGGTATGGGTCCGCAGCACCGTATTGTCTCCGACAAAAAAAGTGTCCTGCATATCGCGAGCAGGGTGGTTTTTCGGGAAATTAAGCGCTTCGAAATTATAGTAATCGAGTTCGACTTCAGGGCCTTCTTCGATACTGAACCCCATTTTTACGAATATATCTACGATCTCTGTAAGCGTCCTGTTTATGGGATGCTCCGCTCCGAAAGGCGTGTATTTGCCGGGGAGCGTTATATCTAAAGATTCCGAAAGAAGCTGCTGCTTCATCTCGCTGTTTTTCAGGCCGGATTCAAGGCGGTCTATTTCGGCTTCTATCAATGTCTTTAAGTCGTTTATTTTTTTCCCGTAAGACGGCCTTTCATCGGCCGGCAATGATGAGAGAGATTTCATCTCTGAAGTCAGCACGCCTTTTTTGCCTAAGTACTTGACCTTCAGTCCGGAAAGGTCGTTCAGGCTGTTAACCGATTTGATGTCCGAGAAAAATGAATCTTTTATTGCGGTCATAAGGTTGGAGATGCAATGCCGGCGGCTAAAAGCCGCCGGCTAGAGAGTTACTTTATCTTTTCCGCAAGGGAACTGAAGGTCTTGGGGTCGTGGTACGCCAAATCCGCAAGGGCTTTTCTGTTCAGTGTTATGTTTGCCTTTTTCAGCCCGTTCATGAAGTGGCTGTAGGACATGCCCATGGCCCTGACTGCGGCGTTTATTCTGGCTATCCATAGGGCCCTGAACTCCCTCTTTTTCAGTCTTCTGTCTTTGTAAGCGGCCACCCCTGCCTTATCCAGAGCCTGAGCCGCCGATTTATAAAGACGGCTGCCGGATCCGTAATAGCCGCTCGCCTTTTTCAGCACCTTTTTATGATATCTTTTTGTCTTAAAACCGCCTTTTGCCCTCGGCATCTTGATCCTCCTTCAATGTTATCCTCGATTATAAGTCACAGGCAAACCAAGTCCTGTCATAAATAAAGAACTATATTCTAATAGAAAAACTGCTTGGGCGTCAAGCGGTTTTTAGCTTGACGCCCGTTATTGTCTTCCGGAAAAGAGCGCTACATGTAAGGAAGAAGCTTTTTGATGTTGTCTACCTGTACTTCAGGCACGAGTGCGCTTTTTCTCAGTCTTCTCATCCTTTTGGCGGATTTGTGCGTGAGAATATGGCTTGTGTTTGCCTTACTCCTCTTTATCTTCCCGCTGCCGGTTATCTTAAAGCGCTTGGCAGCCCCTCTGTGTGTTTTTAATTTAGGCATTTTTCCTCCTCTCTGTGTTTGTTCTATTTGCTGCTCGGGGCTATGACCATAGTTATGTGGTTGCCCTCGAGTTTTGGCTTTTGCTCTATCGTAAACTTGCCGGTAAGCAGTTCATTGATTCTGTCGAACACCTTCATTCCTATCTCGGGTCTCACAATCTCCCTGCCTCTGAAGAACATCGTAACCTTTGCCTTGTCGCCTTCGTCGAGAAATCTTCTGATATTCCTTACTTTGAGCTGAAGGTCATGGTCCGTGATCTGCGGTCTTATTTTTACCTCTTTTACGTCCACAGTCTTTCGGGCGGAATGTTTTTTGCTCAACTGATACTTGTACTTGCCGAAATCCATTATCTTGCAAACAGGCGGAGCGCTGTTCGAAGACACTTCAACAAGATCCGAGCCCCTGTCCCTTGCCATCTGTAACGCCTCTTGAGTAGGGACCACTCCCAACTGCTCGCCCTCATCGCCTATAAGCCTGACTTCCCTGCTTCTGATGCCTTCGTTGACCCTAATGTCTTTACTTATTTTAGCACCCCCGTGCTTGAGTTAGACTTTACGACAGCTATCACTGTGAAGCCTGCCGTTTCGAGTCTATCTCTTCTTTCAATATTTCCATGAATTCACCGACGCCAAAGGGACCGATGTTTTCGCCGTTTCTCTTCCTGACGGTAATTTTGTCCTCTGAAACTTCTTTGTCGCCTATTATAACAAGATACGGTATTTTTCTCATTGTGGCCTCGCGTATCTTGTATCCTATCTTTTCGTTCTCTGTATTCAACTTGGCGCGTATGCCGTATTTTTTGAAATCGAGGTATATCTTACGCGCGTACTCTTCGTGTTTTTCCGAGATGGTCAAAAACGCAACCTGCACAGGCGCAAGCCACAGCGGGAAGATGCCGGAGTAATGTTCTATCAAGACGCCGAAAAACCTTTCGAGAGACCCCATCAGCGCCCTGTGTACCATAATGGGCCTGTGTTCTTTGCCGTCGCTTCCTCTGTAAGTGGCATCGAACCTTTCGGGCAGATTGAAGTCAACCTGTATGGTGCTGCACTGCCAAGACCTGTTCAGGGAATCTTTTATTTTTATATCTATTTTAGGGCCGTAAAAAACACCTTCGCCCGGGTCAACCTGATATGCAAGCCCATTTCTTTCGAGCGCGGTCCTCAAGGCGTTTGTGGCCCTTTCCCAGTTCTCGTCGGAGCCTACATATTTTTCGGGCCGGGTCGAAAGATAAATATCGTAAGAATCGAAACCGAAAGTCTTTAGAATAAATACCGTAAAGTCCAATATGTTTTGCACTTCGGCCTCTATCTGGTCTTCCCTGCAGAATATATGGGCGTCGTCCTGAGTAAAGCCCCTGACCCTCATAAGTCCATGCAAAACTCCGGAACGCTCGTAGCGATAGACCGTGCCGAGTTCGGCATATCTTACCGGCAGCTCACGATAGCTTCGCAGCCGGCTCTTATACACGTCTATATGGAAAGGGCAGTTCATAGGTTTAAGCTCGTAGGCTATCTCGTCGATTTCCATGGGCGAATACATATTGTCCCTGTAAAAGTCCCAATGGCCGCTCTTTTCCCACATATGGAGCCTTGCGATATGCGGGGAATAAAGGATCTGGTAATCCGACTTCACATGCTCGTTTCTCCAGAAATCCTCGATGGTCCTTCTGATGACAGAACCGTTAGGGTGCCAAAGTATAAGGCCCGGGCCTATATCATCGCTTACGCTGAAGAGTTCCAATTCTTTTCCTAGTTTGCGGTGGTCCCGTTTTTTGACCTCTTCAAGAAAATCGAGATACGCCTTCAACTCTTCCTTTGTCTGATAAGCGGTGCCATAGATGCGCTGCAACATCTTGTTCTTTTCGTCGCCGCGCCAGTAAGCGCCTGCAACGCTCAGAAGCTTGAAGGCCTTTACCCTGCCTGTTTTAGAGAGATGGGGCCCCCTGCAGAGATCTACGAAACCGCCTTCTTCATAGATCGAGACCGTATCGTCGGTTATCTCGTTTATTATTTCCACCTTATAAGTCTCACCCATTCTATTGAAAAGTTCTACGGCGTCGGCCTTAGACAAAACCTTTCTAACAAAAGGATTGTTCTTCTTTATAATCTCTTTCATCTTCTTTTCTATTTTCTCGAGGTCTTCGGAGGTGAACGGCGCGGCCCTGTCGAAATCGTAGTAAAAACCTTCGTCCGTTGCCGGGCCTATCGCGGCCTTTGCGTCCGGAAATAATTCCTTTACGGCGTGGGCCATTATATGCGAAGCGCTGTGGCGGAAGATGTCCTTGCCTTCCGGGGACCCGAAGGTAATAAGCTCGACAGTCGAATCGTCCGCAAGTGCGGATAAACCGATTAACTCTTTTAGTTCGCCGTTTACTCTTAAAGCAAGGGCGGAAGATGACTCTATGAACTTCTGAAGCTCCGATGAATCAACAGCTTTTTCGGTCCCGTCTGCAAATTTTATATTAATGTTTTTCCTCCAAGAAAAAATCGGTTTATATCATAACTTATTGTTTGTGCAATCGGCAACAGGTTGCAGGGGAGCAGGCCCACTATTTGCAAATACCCGGCGATATTGCCGGGGTTCTTCAGTGTCGGACCAAATAAATTAATACACAGGGTGCGTGTTACTCTTTCGAGTCTGTCCATAAAGTAAGCAGTCGTCATCCTCGGGCTTGACCCGGGGATCCAGAACATATTGGAAACACTGGATTCCCGATTAAGAACTTCGGGAATGACAGACAAAAGAACATAGTTTATGGACAGA
>SCQE01000123.1 GCA_004321915.1 Nitrospirota bacterium | reverse complement strand
GTGAACATAGAACGAGGCGTTGGACTATGAACCAGGTTGCCGCTTCATCGTTTGCCGGCTTGACCGGCCTCACCGTAGTCTCCTTTGAGAGTCGCCTGGCCGGCGCCATGTCTGACCTGATCAGCCGCCAAGGCGGGACCGCGCTCTCCGCACCGGCTGTTCAGGAGATCTCACTTGCAGAAAACCGGGACGCATTAGAGTTCGCGAGAGAGTTATTGGCCGGGCGGATCGATCTGGTCGTACTGCTGACCGGCGTGGGCATTCGCACCCTGCTGACCGTTATTGAAGGCGCCTACCCGCGCGCGGAGATTCTTGCAGCGCTGAGCCGAATCCCGACCATTGTCCGGGGCCTGAAATCCCAGATGGTGTTACGCGAGTTAGGCGTCCCGATTATGCTGGCCGTCCCGGACCCGAATACCTGGCGCGAAATTTTAAGCGCCATTGACGATGCCGCGATCCCTCTGCAGGATCGGCGGGTGGCGGTACAGGAGTACGGACGAAGCAATCCGGAGCTGGTTGCAGGACTCGCGGCGCGAGGGGCCTCCGTGATGCAAGTCTCCGTCTACCGATGGGCCTTGCCGGAGGACTGTGGCCCTCTGCGGCGCGCTATCAAGGCCATCATCGAGCGGCAGGTCGATCTGGTCTTCTTTACCACCGCTGTACAGGTAGATCATCTGCTGCAGATCGCAGCGAAGGAGGGTCTGGAGGAGTCGCTACGGGCAGGACTCCGGGACACGGTTGTCGCATCGATCGGCCCCACCTGCAGCGATGCTCTGCGCGAGCATGGCCTGGTTGTGGACCTGGAGCCGGAGTACCCGAAGATGGGGTATCTCGTCCAGACGGCAGCGCGCCATGCGCACGTGCTGTGTCGGATCAAAAGAGCAAGAGCCGTGCGGCGCGCGGTGTGCGGCGCGCGGGAGGAGCCGGGCACGGCAACGTTGTTGGAGGAGAGCCCGTTCCTGAAGGCCTGCCGCCTGGAGCCGACTCCGTATACGCCGATCTGGATCATGCGGCAGGCCGGCCGCTACATGCTGGAGTATCGGGAGATTCGAGGTAAGCTCTCGTTCTTGGAGCTGTGTCACCGCCCGGATCTGGCGGCTGAGGTGACGGTGACGGCCGCTCAACGACTGGGGGTGGATGCGGCGATCATCTTCGGGGACATCTTGCTGGTGATGCAGCCGATGGGGATCGGCCTCGAGTTCAC
>SCQE01000143.1 GCA_004321915.1 Nitrospirota bacterium | reverse complement strand
CTTTTTCCGCTGATGCCCTATCACTCTATGGGCGAGGCCCATCGCCGCTTGATGAGCGCACTTCCTGAGGACTCGCCGTACAAGAAAGGGATTTTTCCCGGTTTGTGGGCTGCACTCCGCGAACTACTGCGAGGCGCAAGAATGGCAGGAAAGGCCGGACAAAATCCGGTGCAGGTGTGGCGCCACCCAGAAACGGCGACGTATGCGCGGTAGACTACAAGTCTGGACGTAGCTAGCCTCTTCTATAGAGCGGCACAGTACGTGACCTGTTACGCGAGGGGTGTGCGCTCTGCATAACTGTAGGGACAATCAATCCGCCATGCATCGCGTATTGTCAGTGGTATCGGGCCTCGGGCTTACTTGTCTGCTGTTGCTATCATGGGGTGCACCTGGCCGGATCGAGGCGATCGAGCGGACATGTGACCGCACCTCCACCGCCATCGATGTCCGAGTGCAGGGAGTCCGGAGTGATCGCGGGAATATAATGTTCGTCCTGTATGGCGACAATCCGGATGATTTCCTCGTGAAGGGTAAAAGGATTTTGAAGCAGCGTATTCCAGCGAAGCGCGGGACCGTAGCGTTTTGTGTGATTGCACCAAAGGCAGGCAAGTACGCCGCAGCCGTATATCACGATGAAAACGCTAATGGGAAGTTCGACAGGAACTGGTTGGGATTACCTGGCGAAGGCGGCGGCTTCTCAAACAACCCTACCAAATTCCTGGTTACACCTAGCCATGAGCAAGTGGCATTTCACGTCTCGAACAGTCAGACGCGCCTGGAGATTCAACTGAGTTATCCGGCAGCGTCAGGACACTGAAGCTCTGAAGTTCCGGTTATCCGGGAGACGACGTTGTAGATCTGCTACCGTCCGGGAGTGCGATCCAGGGTCCGGTACTGAATCGCCTCGGCTAGATGGTCGGTCCGAATCGTCTCGTGGGCTTCAAGGTCGGCGATGGTGCGAGCCACCTTAAGGATCCGATCATGCGCCCGCGCGGAGAGCCCCAACTGCTCTAGCGCGGTCTCCAGGAGCCGCTGCCCGTCAGGCCCGATTAGGCAGTGGCGCCGGAGCTGCCTGGCGCTCATCTGGGCGTTACAGAAGGTCTGAGTTCGCCTAAACCGCTCCTGCTGGATGGCCCTGGCCCCTTTCACCCGCGTCCGCACCACGTCGGAAGGCTCCCCCTGTGACTCGGTCGTGATCTCCCGATAGCGGAGCGGCGGGACCTCGATATGCAGG
>SCQE01000089.1 GCA_004321915.1 Nitrospirota bacterium | reverse complement strand
CAACGGAAATAATCTGATCTGTAGGGGGGCTGAAATGCCCCCCATAATAATGGGTCAGTTTAAAACGAAACGGCCAGAATAATCAGAATATTTAGGCCGGATTAATTCGAAAAACAACAGAGGGGAACTAATACAACCCTCTCCCCTCGCGGGAGAGGGCGAGGGTGAGGGGGCTTTGCTCGCAATGACAAAATTCTATAAAGGTTGCCGTCCTTGCCTAGTCCCCCGGCTTTGCTGTATCTTACTACTCCTATGTTCTCCTACGAGCTTCTTATAAACAACTTGGGCGAATCGGTCATGCTCTTCGATACAAAGGCGCGGCTCGTTTTCGTGAATAAAGCCGGCGAGGAGTTCTTGGGCAAGGGACTCAAAGAGCTTAAAGACAAAAAAGCCGGGGAACTGTTCCCCGAATCCCGCGTTATTTCATCGCTGATAAAAAAAACCCTCGATGAGGGCAGGTTCTTCGATCTCAGAGAAACGGCTGTAGACGTCGGCAGGAACGCGAATGCCGACATCAGGGTGACCCCTTACTACGGTGCGGACAGGCTTGAAGGAGCGGTGCTTTCGATAAGGGAGAACCTTGAACTCAGCGAGAAAGAGGATTACCAGTTCGATTCGCTTCTTTACCTGATAGGTTCGGTGGCGCACGAGATAAAAAACCCTTTAAGCGGCATAAAAGGAGCGGCGCAGATACTCAAGAAAACCGCCAAGGATGCGGGTGAAGGCGAATGCATAAGCATGATACTGAAAGAGACCGAGAGACTGAACTCGGTGCTTTCGAGTTATCTGACGATGACCAGAAAACCCGTGTTCAATTCCGTGAACGTGCATGAAGTTCTGGAGCATGCGTTTAAAATAATGGGTGCGGCGATAAAGGAAAAAAAGGTGCAGACGGTCAGGTTTTATGACCCGAGCCTTCCGATGATTTCAGGGGACGAGAGCAAGCTTCTTCAGGTTTTTATAAATCTGATAAAGAATTCGGTCGAGGCCATGTCGTCGTCGAAGGTCCGGAAACTCGAAGTGTCTACTAGTCTGTCCAACGAATACATGGTAATATATTCCGAACAAAAAGGGCTGCCTCAGGAATCCAAGAAACAGCGGTGGGTAGTGGTAAGGCTTAAGGATACGGGCCGGGGCATTCCCGCCGGTGAAATCAAAAAGGTATTTCTGCCTTACTATACGGACAAAGAAGGGGGCAGCGGCTTCGGTCTCGCCGTATCGAAGAAAATAATAAAAGACCACGGCGGGCTGCTGAAACTGAAAAGCGAAATAGGGGAAGGCACCTCTATGAATGTTTACCTGCCGTTCAGGGAGACCAAGGCGTGAGATGAACAAGAAGATACTCGTTATAGACGATGACGAAAGCGTCGTATGGGTGATTAAAAAAGCGCTCGAACCGCTCGGCTGCGAAGTCCACGATAGGGGGACGATAAAGGCGGGCATAAAGGCCGTCGACCACTTCAAGGTGGTGATTCTGGATCTTATGCTGCCTGACGGGAACGGTATCGACGCCCTGAAAGAGATAAGGGTCTTCAATCCGGATATCATGGTCATTATGGTGACCGCGCACGGCAGGATGGAGAGCGCGATAGATGCGATGCGCGAAGGCGCTTACGATTATCTCGAAAAGCCTTTTGATATAGAGGAGCTCAAAATAGTCGTAGAAAAGGCCTTCAAAGATATTGCCATAAGGGAAGAGCTGATGGCGTTGCGTCAGAGCAGGGACGAGAGCATCCCCTTCGAAATAATAGGAAAGAGCCGGAGCATGTTGAAGCTGTTCAAGGAGATAGGCAGGGTGGCGCCTAAGGATGTGACGGTTTTGATATCCGGCGAAAGCGGCACCGGCAAAGAGCTTGTGGCAAGGGCGATCCACAATAACAGCAAGAGAAAGTACGGCCCGTTTGTTGCGATAAACTCCGCGTCCATACCCAAAGAGCTTCTGGAGGCCGAACTTTTCGGCTGGGAAAAGGGCGCGTTCACGGGCGCAACCGAAAAGACCGGAGGCAAGATCCAGTCCGCACACGGAGGAACTCTCTTCCTCGACGAAATTTCGGAACTTAACATAGACCTTCAGGCAAAACTGTTGCGGTTTATTCAGGAACGCGAATACTCTCCCCTCGGAAGCAGCAAGGTCATCAAGGCGGATGTGCGCATAATAGGCGCGACCAACAAGGACCTGAAGTCGGCTGTGCAGACAGGGCAGTTCCGCGAAGACCTCTATTACCGTTTCAATGTAATCGAACTCAAGCTCCCGCCGCTTAGAGACCGGAAAGAAGATATAATGCCGCTTGCCAAACACTTTCTGAAGGAATCCGTAAATGCGTTCGATCTCCAGCCGAAAGAGCTGTCTAAAGAAGCTGAAAAGGCGATGCTGAAATACAACTGGCAGGGCAATGTGCGGGAACTCGAAAACAGCATAAAAAGGGCGTCCATATTATCCAAAGGCAGCCTTATAGAAAAGCGCGATATTTTTATCAATGATTTCACCTCGTATTCGATAAAGGAATTTCTCGAAAATAAGCTGTCGGGCTATTTGCAGCGGATGGCCGGCTTGGACAACTCAAACCTTTACGAAAGCGTGGTTTCGGAGGTCGAAAAAGCGCTCATAAGCATAGTGCTGAAAGAGACGGACGGCAATCAGTTGCGCACAGCCAAGATACTCGGCATAAACAGGAACACACTGAGCAAGAAAGCAAAAGAGTACAGACTTATTTGATTTCGAATGCTAAAATGTGTTATATATAAAAGCTCTCAAGGCTCCATGCCCTTCTCTTTGAGACAGGGCTTTATATCCATGTGGAGGTAGTGAATGAATATTTACGAAAACGTAGTAATCCTCAACCCGTCCCTCAGTGAAGAGGAGCTTAAAGCCGCTCTTGACAAGATCGGCGATCTGGTCAAGAACAACGGCGGAGAAGTGCTCAAGATCGACAACTGGGGAAAAAGAAAGCTCTCCTACGAGCTCAACAAACAGAAGATGGGGCATTACATCATGTTTATAATGAAGACCCCGCCTTTGGCCATCAAAAAGATCGAGAACTATTTCAAGGTCTATGATCCGGTCATCAAGTTTATGGTAATCAAGCTCGGGAAAAAGCAGATAGCTGCGCTTCCGAAGGATGTTTTTGCGGTGGCGGGCGCGCAAGAACCGCAGGCATCCGAGGCAACGGCCTAGGCAGCGATGTTTAACAGGGTCATTCTTATAGGCAACCTTACCAAGGACCCCGAGGTAAGATATACACCGAGCGGCAATGCCGTGACCACGATCTCCATAGCCGTAAATTCGAGGTACAAGCAGGGCGACGAATCGAAGGAAGAGGTCCTCTTTATCGATGCGAGCGTATTCGGCAAGCAGGCCGAGGCCTGCGGCCAGTATCTGTCAAAAGGCAGGCCGGTGCTTATAGAAGGGCGGTTAAGGGAGCGTCGTTGGGAGTATGAGGGCCAGAAGAAGAGCAAGATGGAAGTGCTGGCCAACACCGTCAGGTTCCTTTCCAAAAAAGAAGGCGCTGCCGCAGGCCCTTCAGGGGGACATACGGACATGACACCGCCGGATGAAATTACCGATTTAGAACCATTTTAGATATATGTATAAGAAAGGAGAAAAGATGCAGCCAAAAAGATTTCAAAGAAGAAAGTTCTGTCGTTTCTGCGCGGACAAGGCGCCTTTTATAGACTACAAAGACATAAAGACACTCCGCAGCTACTTGACCGAAAGAGGCAAAATGCTTTCGAGAAAAGTCACAGGCACCTGCGCCTCCCATCAGAGGGAACTCACCGTTGCAATAAAGAGAGCGCGCACTATCGCCCTGATCCCTTTCATGGAAAGATAGAATGCGGATTCCCAAAAGCTGGATCCCTTCGCTCTCAAAACGCATCGTTGACAATCTGCTCGCAAAAGAATTGATAGACCCGTCCGTGTCAAAGGATGCGTTGATCGAACAAACAGGCCATTTGCTGATGGAAGAGCTTATGGTCGAAGACAGGCTGCACGAAGAAATCAGGGAAATGCTCAAAAAGCATGAGCAGGAGATAGCAAAGGGCAAGCTGGACTACCGCAAGCTTTTCGACATGACAAAACAGAAGCTGGTAAAAGAGAGAAATATTATTTTATGATGCTCTCCGACGACAAAATATCGCATACGACCCATGTGCTTCTCAAGGGGCTGCTCGAAAAAGGGCTGATCGTTCCTAAAGACGAGGAAAGCGCGATCAGGAAAGAGATAAAAAGGACCCTTGTAAACGAGCTGAAAATAGGCGAGGACATGGACGTGATGGTGCGGAAAAAGCTCCAGTCGTTTTCCAAAAAGCTTGTAGAGGGAAGTCCCGAATGGGAAGTGCTTTATAAAAAGTTTTTTGCTGAAGAAGAAGTAAGGAGAGGCAGAAAATAACTTTTTTTGTCCAAGAAGTTTCCGGGGATTTTATCAAGCGGGAGCGCAGCGCGGCCCGGGAATTGAGAAAGACTTCTTGGTGGAAAAGAAAGTGCGCTGAAGGAAAGTGCCGTTACTGCAACTCCAAAGCAAACCCCAAAGACCTCACGATGGACCATATAGTCCCGATAATCAGAGGCGGCAGATCGCAAAAAAACAATGTAGTCCCGGTCTGCAAGGAATGCAACAATAAAAAAAAGCATATGCTTCCTCTCGAGTGGGCGGAATATATGGATAGTCTTTCGCAAAACTGTCCGGACACGGAGTAGCCATGATAGCCATTGTCGATTACGGGATGGGCAACATAAGAAGCGTTGAAAAAGGGTTTCTGAAGGTCGGAACGGACGCCCGGATAACGTCGGACATAAAGATGATCGAAGATTCGGACGGCGTTGTGCTGCCGGGCGTGGGCGCGTTCAGGGACTGCATGGCCAATCTCGGCAGGCTCGAACTTATCGGCGCCATACTGAATGAGATAAAAAAGGGCAAACCGTTTCTCGGAATATGTCTCGGTCTGCAGCTGCTTTTTTCGGAATCCGAAGAGTTCGGCGTGTGCCGGGGCATGGATGTATTCAGCGGCAGGGTTGTCCGTTTTAAATTCGATGATTCCACGCAGTTGAAAATACCGCATATGGGATGGAATACCGTAAAGTTCGTGAAGAGGCCGCCGATCTTCGAAGGGATCCCTGACGATTCTTATTTCTATTTTGTGCATTCATACCATGTCGTGCCTGAAGACAAAAGCATTATTGCCGGGGCCACGAACTACGGCATAGACTTTGT
The DNA here is from genome assembly GCA_004321915.1 of Nitrospirota bacterium. Classification (GTDB taxonomy): domain Bacteria; phylum Nitrospirota; class Thermodesulfovibrionia; order Thermodesulfovibrionales; family Dissulfurispiraceae; genus MYbin3. Next base: position 12,151 of record SCQE01000089.1, on the reverse strand, counting down.
GCCTATGGTTTGGAAGGACAATATCTTCGCGACCCAGTTCCATCCGGAAAAGAGTCAGGACCTCGGCCTGAAGATATTGAAAGGTTTCAGCGATTTTGTCGACAAGGCATGAGCATTGACCAGCCTAAGAATGTAATTCTCGGCACCGCAGGCCATATAGACCACGGTAAGAGCTCGTTGGTCAAGGCCTTGACCGGGGTCGATCCGGACAGGCTCAAAGAGGAAAAAGAGCGGGGGATTACAATAGACCTAGGGTTTGCCAACCTCTCTTATCCTGACGGCCTGACCGTGGGCATCGTCGATGTGCCGGGTCATGAACGTCTCATAAAAAACATGCTGGCCGGAGCTGGCGGTATAGATATCGTCGCAATGGTCATAGCTGCCGATGAAGGCGTTATGCCGCAAAGCAGAGAGCATCTGGCGATATGCGAGCTGCTCAAGATCAAAAGCGGCATCGTAGTTGTAACAAAGGCGGACCTCGTCGATGCCGACTGGCTTGCGCTCGTTCAGGAAGACCTGAGAAATTTCGTCAAAAACACATTTCTCGAAAACGCAGAGATAGTGGCGGTCTCCGCCAAGACGGGAATGAATATCGGGCTCTTGCGGGACAGGATCAGGCAGGCGGCCGCAAATGTAAGGCCTAAGCTCATGAACGGCCTTTTCAGGCTTCCCATCGACAGGGTCTTTACGCTGAAGGGCTTCGGCACGGTCGTAACCGGCACGGCGCTTGCCGGAAGCATCTCGGTAGATGCCCCGGTCGAGATACTCCCCTCAAGGGTAACGAGTAAGGTCCGGGGACTGCAGAGCCACGGTAAAGGCGTGCAAAAGGCCTTTGCAGGGCAGCGCATAGGTTTGAATCTGCAGGGCGTGGACAAGGAACTGTTGCGGCGGGGGGACACGGTCGTATCATCCGAAAGGCTTGTCCCGACCCAAGCCATCGATGCAAAGCTCGAATTGCTGAAAGGCGCCCCTACGCTCAAAACCAGAAGCTCGGTGCATTTTTATACAGGCACATCCGAAACTATCGCAAGGGTGGTCCTTTACGGCAGGGACGAGGCAAAGGCGGGAGAATCCTGTTATTGCCAGTTCAGGCTTGAAGGGCCTGTTGTGGTCCTTTCCGGAGACAGATATATAATACGCAGGTTTTCCCCTCTCGAAACAATAGGCGGGGGGCAGATACTCGACCCCTATCCCGTAAAAAGAAAACGTTCTATGGGAATAGAAGACCTTATAGTTTTCGAGCAAGGGACCGTAAGCGAAAAAATAGAGACCAAAATAAAGCGTTCCGGACTTTTCGGCTGTAAACTAAACCAGATTGAAGGCTGGCTTCTCGGCGATATTCCCGAAATACGGCTGACTGTTGACGGGCTTATTAAAAAGGGCGAAGTCGTAAAATGCGGCGATATTCTTTTTCACAGGGACGGCTTCAATAAGTTTAAAGAGTTTGTGATGTCGACACTTAACTTGTTTCATAAAGAAAACCCTCTAAAGGCCGGAATGGCCAAAGAAGATCTGCGTGCCAAGGCGATCGGCGGATTGAAAAATATCGCAGACTTCGACAGTCTTATCGGAATTACCGGAGAAGTTGCGATAGAAAAAGAACTGGTGAGGCTTCGCAGCTTCAGCCCGTCTGCGGCAGAGACAGGTTCAGGCACGAAAAGCAGAATATTGCCGGTCCTCGATAAGGAGGCCTTTCAGCCGCCGACCAGACAGGAGCTTGCCGCAAAGCTCGGGATGAACGAAAAAGAGCTGGCCGATATTCTGAAACTGCTGGCAAAAGAAGGTTCGCTCGTAAGGATCAACGATTCGATTTACATAACAAAAGAACTGCATGACAAGATGCTTGCGCTGCTCAAAGGTTTTTTCGCGGGGAAACAGGAAATGACCGTGGCGGAATTCAGGGACATTCTGAACACCACACGCAAATACGCGCTCCCCTTTCTCGAATATCTCGATACGAACAGGATGACCCTTCGTGTTGGGGATGTCCGCAAGTTCATGTTAAAATAAAAAAATTATGAACAGACGCTGGTTTCTGCTTCCGCTTACCCTTTTGCTCGGGTTTCTGCTGGGTGGAGTCACTTATTATTTCCTCAGCAGGTCTACGCAGTCATACAACGCCTTCTCGCCGAGAATACCTAAGCAGATAGAAGAGGCGAGCAGGGCCTTTTCCGAAATAGTAAAGTCGGTTTCGCCTTCGGTGGTCAACATATCGAGCATTAAGACGCTGAAGCGCCAGCCTACGCCTTTTGACGAATTTTTCGATTTCCTCTATCCGTTCCAGAACAACCGCGGCAAAAGATGGAAGGAACAGAGTCTTGGCTCTGGGGTGGTGGTTTCTAACGAGGGATACATCGTAACCAACAACCATGTAGTGGAGCAGGCCGATGAAATAAAGGTCACTATTTTCGACAAGAGAAGCTTCAGGGCCAAGGTCATAGGCTCCGATCCCAAAACGGACATCGCGGTCATCAAGATAGACGCCAAAGGGATCCCGGCTGCGCCTTGGGGAGATTCGGACAAACTGCAGGTGGGCGAGTTTGTGCTTGCTATCGGCAATCCGTTCGGACTGAACAACACGGTCACAATGGGCATAATAAGCGCCGTCGGCAGGGCCGATGTCGGGATCGCCGATTATGAAGACTTTATCCAGACCGACGCAGCCATCAATCCGGGCAATTCGGGCGGCCCTCTCGTAAACATAAAGGGCGAGCTTATAGGCATCAATACCGCTATATTTTCGAAGACCGGCGGCTATCAGGGAATAGGCTTCAGCGTTCCCACGAACATGGTGCGGCTTGTTATGGACCAGCTTATAAAATCAGGAAAGGTTACGAGAGGCTGGATAGGGGTCACCATTCAGGAACTCACGCCGGAGATAGCCGAAAAATTCGGCATCAAGACCTCCGAAGGCGCTCTGGTCAATGATGTGTTGAAGGGCAGCCCCGCGTATAAGGCGGGCATAACAAGAGGCGACATAATCGTCGAATTCAATGGAAAAGGCGTCAGGGATGTGGCATCGTTGAGAAATATCGTGGCGCAGTCGGCTATCGGCTCTCAGGTCAAGATAAAAGTTTTGCGTAAGGACAAGGAATTTACGACAAGCGTTATGATTCAGGAGCTGCCGTCCGAGATGAAAGATGTTGTGCCGAGTTCGTCTTCTGCGCCCGAGGTCTCGCAGAATTCTCTTTCGGGGATTGCCGTCATAGACATTACCGCGGCCATCGCTAAGCAGTTGAGGGTCGAGAGCGGAGAAAAGGGCGTGATAATAATAAAAGTGGAGCCCGGCTCTCCTGCCGATGACGCAGGGATAAAAAAGGGCGACATAATTCAGGAGATAGACAGACAACGGATAAATAACCTTTCGGATTTCAACAGGATTCTGGCCAAATTAAGACAGAACGATACGGTGCTGCTTTTTGTAAACAGGCAGGGCAGGCGTTTTTATGTGACGCTTGAGCCTACCGGATAGAACGGGGGGACGATAAATGCTTTCGAGGCATATGGCAAAAATAACCATGCTTCTTATATTTATACTGTCGGGGGTCCTTTACGGCCTGCATCAGGGGTATATTGTTCAGGGAATTTTAATCGGCTGCCTCCTCGGCGTACTCGCAATCCTTATAAAGCTCCGCCTGAAGCAGATTTCGATAGGCTCAATTATCGGAGGTCTCGTGGGTCTTGCTGCGGGTATAGTCACGGCAAACCTGCTGCTGTTGCCGTTTCGCTATATAATCCCTGAACCGAGCTGGCCTGCATATTTCTTTGTCCTGAACGCGATTTTCGGATACGGGGGGCTTTTTGTCGGGGTCGAAAGGGGAAGAAGCTTTACGATTCCCTCTATAATGCGTCTGTTCAAGGGACAGGAAACCGAGACGGGCCTTAAGCTTCTCGATACAAGCGTTATCATAGACGGTCGCATTGCCGATATATTGGAGGTGGGTTTTATAGAGGGGACGCTTGTAATCCCGCAGTTTATTCTGCATGAGCTCCAGTATGTCGCGGACTCTCCAGACCCCATGCGGAGGGCGAAAGGGAGGAGGGGACTGGACATGCTTCAGAGAATTCAGAAAATGGCAGGCATAGACGTAAGGATCGTTGAAGAAGACTTCCCGAAAATCAAGGAGGTCGATTCCAAGCTTGTAGCGCTCGCCAGAGTGATGAACGCAAAGATCATCACTAACGACTTCAACCTGAACAAGGTGGCGCAGCTTCAGGGCGTCGCCATACTTAATATCAACGAACTTTCCAATGTGCTGAAACCTGTTGTCCTGCCCGGAGAGGCGATGACCCTGTTTGTGGTCAAAGAAGGCAAGGAGCATAATCAGGGCGTGGCGTATCTCGACGACGGCACAATGGTTGTGGTCGAGAACGCACGGCGGCTCATAGGCAGGAGCGTCATCGTTACGGTAACGAGCGTACTCCAGACCACTGCCGGCCGCATGATATTTGCAAAGCCCAAAGACGATGACTAAGGTGGTCGCGGTCGTCCCGGCCGCAGGCTTGGGCAGCCGGTTCGCGCAGGGCCGCAGAAAAACTTTTCATATGCTTTCGGGCAAGCCTGTTGTGGCGCATGTGCTCGAGACCTTTCAGAACTGTGGCGCAATAGATGAGATTGTTCCTGTTTTCAGGGCTGACGAGCTGCCGGAAGGAGAGAAAATCGCAAAAAGTTTTGGCATTACTAAGGCCAAAACTTTTGTGGCCGGCGGCAGGGAGAGGCAGGACTCTATTTACAACGCACTGAAAACGATAAGCGACGGAAATGCGGTCGTTGCAATTCACGACGGCGCAAGGCCTTTGATAACCCAAGATGTGATAGTGCGCTGCATTTCAGGGCTTAACGGATGCGATGGTGTTATTGCAGCCGTTCCGGTCAAGGACACGATAAAAGAGGCGGTCGGCAGTCGGCAGTCGGCAGTCGATAGTCCCGATGAGCAGATAATTGTGTCGAAAACCCTTGATCGCAGCGTTTTGTGGTCTGTCCAGACACCCCAGATATTTGTTTGCGACAGGATTAAAGAGGCCTACAACAAGGCCTTTGACGAAGGCTTCTATGCCACAGACGACGCAGCGTTGCTGGAACGGTACGGAGGAAAGGTCAGAATGGTTATGGGCGACTATAAAAACATAAAGATTACCACTGCCGAGGACATTCCCCTAGCAGAGGCCTTGTTGAAACAATGCGGATAGGCATAGGTTACGACTCTCATATACTCGCTGAGGGCAAAAAACTCGTGCTCGGCGGGGTCGAGGTCCCTTTTGAAAAAGGCCTTGTCAGCCATTCCGACGGAGATGTGCTTTGCCACGCCATAATCGATGCAATAATAGGCGCTCTCGGCGAAGGGGACATCGGGAAACATTTCCCCGATAATGACGAACGCTTCAAAGGCGCTTCAAGTATAATACTGCTCACGCAGACCGTTGATATGGCCCGTTCCAAGGGCTTCGGCATAGCATGGATAGATTCGGTGATAATAACGGAGAGGCCGAAGATCGGCCCGCATATTTCCGCGATGAAACGAAAACTCTCCGAGGCGGGCATTTCTGAAGCGCTCCTGAACATAAAGGCAAAGACCAACGAAGGCATGGGCTTTATAGGACGCGGCGAAGGCGTCGCGGCGCAGGCTGTCTGCCTTCTGGTCAGGGCATAATCACATCACCTTAAACCACCCGGCCATTAAATTCAGGTCCGAGGCGACTTTGGAAAGCTCTTCGGCGGTGCCTTTTATTCCGGCAATGGAATCGCTCAGGTGTTTTGTTATGGCAGCGATATTGTCCATATTCTGAGACACCTCTCCTGAGACCGCCGACTGCTCCTCCGTAGCTGTCGCAATCCTTTGCACCATGTCGGTCACATGTTCGACATCGCTTACAATCCCGTCAATAGCCTGCAGCGTGCCTTTTACATGTTCGAGTACGAGCACGATAGTTTCCCTTTCCACCTTCATAAAGTTTACCGATTCTGAAACCTCTGTCTGCATTGCCGTCACAGTTTTACCGATCTCACCTGTTGCCGAACTTGTCCTTTCTGCCAACTGTCTGACGCTGTCGGCGACAACGGCGAAGCCCCGACCTTGCTCCCCTGCCCGAGCAGCTTCTATGGCCGCATTCAGGGCCAGAAGATTGGTCTGGTCGGCTATATCCTTGATCAGCGCTACTATATTGCTTATCTCCTCGGATTTCCGACCGAGGGATTCCACCTTCACTGCGGATTCTTTGACAGTATCCGCAAAGCCGGTCAGCTTTGCAACCGTAATATCCATAGCCTCTTTACCTTGTATCGCGGTCTTCTTCATCCTTTGCGACGCTAGCGCAGTATCGGAGGCGTTTCTCGCCATATCGAAAGTCGTCTGAGACATCTCGGTCATTGCCGTAGCCACCTGCTCTACTTGCGCATTGTGGTCCATAGAGCCTTTGTCGAGAGACGTAGCAGTAGCGGACAATTCCTCCGATCTGTCCGACAGCTTGTCAGTCGCAGACCTTATCTTTCCTGCCATCTCTTTAAGATTGTCCACCATTTTACACATAGACGACTGCACCGTGCCTATCTCGTCCGCAGGCCGCGCGTAAATTTCGGAGGTCAGGTTGCCGTTCGCAACGTCGTTCGAAATCTTTATGAGATCGTGCAGCGGTTTAGCGATAGACCTGTAAACCCAAGTCCCGAAGGCGATCCCGAAGACAATCGCCGCAAGGCTAATAATGGAGATCAACAAAATGCTTATTCCGACCGTTTTATTGACGGTCGCGATGGCCTTTTCCTGTTCACCGCGCGCTAGGATGACCGTCTCCCTGCCTTTTTCAGACTGTTTCGATACTATGCCCCTCAACTTATCGGTCGCCTCTACGGCTTTTTCTTTCATGGCGATAAAGTGCCTGACTTTGGCCACGACCCCCTCTTTTGCAAGAAGAAGCCCCTTCACCGATTCGACCGCGGCCGCAGCATTCGTCAAAATCTTGGCCTCCTCGGCCGCCTCGAGTTTTTTAAGTGACTTTTCGATCAATTTCTTGACCGGCTCGATCCGCTCGTAAGTCTTTTTGATCTCGCTTTCGACAGCGTCGACCTCTTTTGCCGACGCGACTGTGAATATCTTTGCCGACAGCCCTTCGATAGACAGGCCTATGGACACCATTTCGGAGTTGCCGTTCAGGACGTTGTTGGCGATATTCGACTGCGTGAAGACCGTGCCCTGTTTTTTTACCTCGGTCCCGTATTTATCGCTTGCGGCGGCGACCTCCTGCTCTATGTTTAGGATTATTACGGAGAGCTTTTCAGTCACTTCGCTCCTCGACGCGGTCGTGTCATTCCCTGCCTGTTGCTGTTTTATCATCTCATCGATCTTTTCGCTTAAGGCCTTTATATCGCTTTTATACTGCTTCGAGTCCTCCACGTATTCGTTTTGAAACGCCCTGTTCAAAGCCGCATTCGCCTTGCCTTTCGTTATTATAAGCGTTTTTTTGTCTTGGGCCCTATGAATTTCTCCCAAGGCTATCTGCAGGTCTTTTATGATGGTCTTTAGGGATTCGATGCTCCTTAATTTGGCGGAAATGTTCTTTGTGTCCTCGATCGAAGTGACAAGGTTCGCCGAACGGTTGAGCTGAAGACCCTTTATCTTTGCATCCAGTTCCTTCAGCCGGACGGAGGCCTCCTTTAATTTCTGCTCTATGCTTTTACGGGACAAGGCCGCGCCCTCCTCCGCCTTCAGCCTCGCTTCGGTCAAATCGAACAACTCCCCTGCAATCTTGTCCAACTCGCCGTAGGCCGAAATTTTTGCGCTGCCGGAAAGAGATTCGAGCATGTCCTGTGCGTTTTTGACCTCCGACAAGGACTTGCCTGCTTCGGAGCGGTATGCCCTGTATTCGGTTTCATTCAAAGAAGCGCTGAGTTTGACGAGGTCCGTTATGGCCGACTGCATCGATCTTTGGAATTCAACCGTCCTCATTTGAAACGGCGTGCTTCTTTCGGTAAGATACATGAGCTTGTCCTTCACAAATCCCATGCCGATAATGCTCGTTGCGGCCACCGCTGCGACAATAAGCAGGACGGTCACAACATTAAAGGTAAGTTTCGTCTTGATCGTCATAGCATCCCCCTCAAAATACAAAAAACCGGGACATGGCGATTAAAGCCACGCCCCGGGAACGGCTTCACTCGGTAGGAAGTCCCCTCTTCTTCCAATCAGGGAGGCCTTCCCTGTACCAGTGTATTTTCTTAAATCCCAGATGCTGCAATAGAATCGCGGCGGCCGGGGAGCGCCAGCACTTTATTCCGTTGCAATAAAGCACCACATCCTGTTCTTTGTTATACGGAGCGGCAAGCGCGGGGTTTTTGAGCAGTTCGTCCACCGTCAATAACTGGGCGCCCTCGACGCGTTCGGTATCATACTGCGCCCTGACCCTGTTGTCGAGGACCTTTGCGCCCTTTGCCTTCAGTTTTGCGACTTCGTCTCCCTTGACAATACTAACGCCGGCAAGGGATTCCGGCATTTCTTTCTTGTTCTTTTCGAGTTCTTTAATGTCGTCTATTTTTTTCATCACTTCGTCCGGATACGGCGCAGCGTATCCCAAACCTGCAGCCAGCAACAGCACAAATACAGCCGTTAAAACAGTCTTCAATCTTTTACCCATATGGCCCCCTCCTGTTTTTTATTTGATATGTTTTTGCCCCTCGCCTTTTATAAAGTCGATCAATTTCTGGATATTGGCGGAGGGATTGCCTTTGGTGAGCAGGATAATAGGCCGCGACACTTCGGGGGTCTGCGGCGATCCCACCGAAGTATCGATTATCGCGGAAGGCCCTATGCCGATCGCTTCCGGATTTGAGACCACGTTGTTTTTCACGTCTTCGGCTGTGGTCGCTTCAAGGACGTCTTTAAGCTGCGCCTCGCCGTCGAGCATCCTTTTTATAAACAAGCTGTTCGTGCCCGGAATGAGCTTGCCCCAGACGACGATGACCGCAAGGTCTTTTCCTCCGACCTCTTTCCAGTTGTTTATCTTTCCCGTAAAGATGCCCTTTAACTGTTCCTTAGAAAGCGTCTTAACCGGGTTGTCTTTATGCACCAGCACGGATATCCGGTCTTTCCCGATAACGACCTGATTATAAGCGGCGGGGTCTTTGACCTCAGTGCCCTCCTTCTTCATGAGAGATACCCAGTCCTCAAACGTAAGTCCTGCCGCCGCGGCGTCCACAGTCCCTTTTTCAAGGTCCTGCCATGCAATCTTCGGACCGGAAGAGATGATCGTCATTTTAATGCCGCTCGCCTTCTCAAAAGGCCCCTTGACCGGTTTTAAGACATTCTCGGTCGGCGCGGCCCCGGCACCGATCTTGATCTCGTCGGCGAAAACTGCGCTGACGACGGCAAACATGAATAAAAGCAACAAAGACAAAAACAACCTGAATCCTTTCATTGCACCCCTCCGGAATCAAAATGTATCCACTAAAAATGGACCCGTTAGTTGGTTGTGTTGTTCGCGCTCTTTGTAACGGTTATCGCTTGTTCCTGCGGCATCCTTATAGTTTTATTATATCACTCCGGTTTTATAAGCGCTATTTGTGATAAGCGTCGCCAACCCCGGCGGCGCCCTCATATCTTGCCCGCTTCCTTGCGTACAGCTTTTTTTTCTTTACAGCGGGGATCGAGAAATCGCCGCTAACCTGCCACCTGTTTTTTAAATAGTACCACGGGGCAAAGTCTTCGATCTTCCATCCCGCCCTGACCCTTGTATTTCCATAAAACCTCCCGGCGCTGTTCACCGTCTTTTGTGTGGCAGCTCTCGCAGTTTCTCGTCTTCCCGTATTTGTGGGACATCTTGTCCAGTTGTATCCATGCAAGCGCCGTGTCGTTTTCCGGCAGGCCGCTCAACAGGCCTACAAAGGCGTATGTGTCGTCGGTCCTTTCAAGGACAGGCAGGTCTGCCGGGAACCTCCATGCAAGACCGGGCTTTAATCCCCCGTCCGTCTTCTGGTTCATGACCGCCATGGCGTACGGCTTTACCGGTATCCATTCGCCTTTCTGATTTTTTATGAGCACCGGATATTTCATGGTCCCGTAATATTCTTTGTACTTGAAAAACGGCGTCATAACGCCGGCCATCCTGCCCGGCCCCCAGAAGGTCGCCGCATTTTATTGATACCCCCAATCTCCCTCCCCCGAAAAACAGAGGGACCCAAACCTAAGCCGGGTCCCTCGACAAAGATATTTTCGTTTGCGCTAGTGTCCCTGCGGGAAAAACGTCTGGGCCACCCACCAGAGAACAAGCAGGCCTGCGACACCTATGCCTATGCTCCAGCCTATGAGTTGTTTCTCCACAGGCAGCAGAGGCTCATACTCCATTTTCTTCAGCTCTTCGGCAATTTTGGGTTGTTCCGCCATAATATCTCCTTGTATCGTATTTTTCGCTTAACCGGTTATTACAGGCGGCTTAACGCCGTGGAAGAAGAGCCATGAAATAAAGAGCCCCACCCAGATGATGAAACCGAACAGGCAGAGGATATAGACCGCCGCCAGTTTTCCGATGCCCTCTTCCCACAGCTTCTTGAAGTTAGAGACCACGCCTATGGTAAAAAAGGTGAGCACAAAGAACATCACCCTGAATACGTTGCCCGAACCTGTCGCGCTCTTTGCAGCGGCCATGGTCGCCTTAGGTTCCTTTATCTGATCGTTCAGACCCTTTATCTTGTCTTTGCCTGCCTTTATCTTGTCGTTAAGCTCCGCCTGCACGGCAGCATCAGTTGTTACAGGGAGCTGTTTTTCGAACGCCGAGATCTCCTTTTTGACCGCGTCTATCTCTTTGTTCACAGGTGTCATGGTCGAAGAGGCGGGGAAGCATATCAACAGGAGGATGAAAAACGTCAGGGCGTAGCCGATGACGAACTTCGGGAACCTGTGCCAGATCTCGACGGCCTGCACCTTTTCTCCGGGCTTGCATTCGATCTTGGTGCACCAGATCACCGCTAAGATGAAGGCCCATATGCCGATGAAGATGTCTATGAACATCTTGACCGTGGTGGCCGTCATGGTGATCCAGCCTTCCTGATACTTTATTCCCTCCATGTCGAGGGCCTTTGCCCTTATAAGCGCGTCTGTGATCGCTCCGCTGGCCACCGCGCCGCCGTCTGTCTTGACGGCAAGACCCATCCAAGCGCCTGCTACAAGCGGCTCCTGCCAGAGGGTCGACTGTGCGAAAAACGGAAGTATGATCATTTCCACAACCGCGAATATGACTACGAGGGACGAGACCATGATCGGCACTACCGGCCTCGCCCTTATGGCCCCGCCTGTGGCTATCGAAGCCGACACTCCGCATATCGAAATACCGGACGCCAAGGGCGCCGCCCATTCCCTGCTGAACTTGAAGTACTTCCGCGCGACCCAGTATACAACGGCCCAGTAAATGAGATACGCCTCGACTATTGCGCAGAGTCCTCTGAACATGATGTTCGTCGCGAGAGTGAACGATTCCGCTGCCTTGAGCCCGAGACCCGCTCCCATGATGACGATGGCCGTCTTGATATAAAGCTCGGGGCGGGAGGCCTCTTTGAGCGTTTCCGAGAGTTTCGGGAAAAAGTTTCCGACTATAAGCCCTGCTACGAGAGCGACTATGAATCCGGCCTCTCCTGTAAGGCTCAAGGCCCATGGGATATTGAAGTTCTTTAATTGGTTTTTTGTGGCTGCTATATAGGCGTAATGGCCCGCAAACCAGCAGAGATAGCTTAACCAGAAGACTATGGTGAAGCCTATTGCGAATTTGCCTACATCAGTGCCGAGCAGTTTGGCGCCTATCCCCATTATTACCATCAGCGCCAGATAGGTAAGAAACAGCGAGACTATTCCGGACATCCCTGTCTTTTCGTACTTGTCGCCGACTTTCAGCGCTGAAACGTCTTCCTTGACTGTGATCGTTTCTTCTTTTCCGTCCGCTTTTTTGAGGGTCAGTTTCTGTCCCTCGATCTTTGTGATCTCCCCTTTTACTGCCTGAAAGGTTTTGGATACAGGCACTATCGCCTTTGAGGCGTCCGTCCAGACCTTGGTGCTCGCTCCCCAGCCCAGCAGGTCCATGCCTGTAAACGATCCGAGAGAAAGAACAAATATGAAGAGTCCCAGCCACAAGGACAACCAGTCCTCGCTTATTCCAGCCTTTTTTTCTTCCATGC
>SCQE01000088.1 GCA_004321915.1 Nitrospirota bacterium | reverse complement strand
GCTTGGCCCTTGGGCGAGTCAGCACGACATGACGAAGCCCGCAGGTTCAAAGGGCAGGGTAAATGCGGCGGTTGTGCATGGAAAGTTCACGTACTTATCCGGGGAGTATCAAGGACGAAGTCCTGAACGTGGAGATGAATGGCTTTCCCTCGATCCGGTCTCGGTGAGAAGAGTTGTGCTCATTGGCGATTCGGATTTAATCCGGCCACGGCCCGATGATCTCTGCGAACCGCCCGGTGCGGACCCGCATGCCGGTTGGTGTGGGGGCCGGGAGTTAACTACCCCGGCTACCCGATTGTGCGGGGCTTTCATTTTGACCCGTCCCACATCAGTGTACCTCACTCAGGTGAGCATTTGAGAGCTGTTAAATTAAAACTTTAGTCAACATAGCCAAATCAAGATCTCTTTGATTCATCGGCGTTCGATCACTTCGATGCCCTTCGCGCGGCCATGTCCATAAGAACCCTTTCTCCCGAAAACGTGCCGGGCTCATATTTTCTCAGCTTCAACGCTTCCCTTGCCCTGTCAATGTAATCGATAGCGAGAGAAAGAATGCTTTCAGGGTCGGATTCAAAACGAAGCGCTCCTCTAAACCGCTGGTACCAGACCTCCGTCATTATTCTTGTTACCTCTTTGCTTGCTGCTACCGGCGATTCGCCACCGAAGATCACCGGAACACCGGAAGCGGCAAAATAACTGCCGATCGCCATGGCTTTTTCGGACATCCATTCCGGGGCTATGCCGACTGCGGGCATCCCGCCGATTTCTTCCGAAAGCCCGCCTTCTGCTGCCATCGCAGCCGCAATCGTGAGGATCCTCGTGTTGTCAACACAGGAACCAAGATGAAGTATAGGCGGGTTTCCGATCGCTTCGCAGACCTCTCGAAGGCCCGGCCCCGCATGCTCCAGCGCCGCCTCGGGAATCAGATAACCCGCATTTCCGCACGCCGCAGCGCCGCAGCCTGTAGTAAGGACCAGAATATCGTTTCTTATCAATTCAAGGGCAAGAAATTTGTGAATGCCCGTTGCCAGCACCCTCGGATTGTCACATCCTACGAGACCGACGACGCCCCGAATCCTTCCGGAGATAATCGCATCATTGAGTGGCCTGAATGAGCCATTGTATCTCCCGCCCTGCATGAACTCGATATATTCATGGGAAAAGCCTGCTATTACGGGCCGACTTTCCGTTATATGACTTCCGCCCCTTGTCCTCCGGGTAAAATTATCGATCGCGAGTTTGATGATCTCCGTCGCAATTTCTCTTGCCCTGTCTTCCTCGAATTCGATATGTACTGCTCCTAGTATCCTCGCCTTCCTAGAAGTCGTAATGAATTTTGTATGAAAGTTTTTGGACAACTCCGAAAGTGCCGGCATGATGCATTGAACGTCCACAACCATGGCCTCAACAAGGCCTGTCATGAGAGAAATCTCCTGATTCGTAAGACCGCCTGCAGAGGCGATGCCGTGTCTCATCATCACCTCGTTGGCCGTACAGCACATCCCACAGAGGTTAATTCCTTTTGCTCCCTTTGAATTGGCGTATATGACAATAGCGGGATCGGCCACGACCTCGACTATCATCTCGGCAAGGGTCGGCTCATGACCATGGATAACGAGATTGACCTCATCCTCTTTAAATATGCCGAGGCTCGCCGCCGCCTTTACCGGTGTAGGTGTGCCGAAGAGGATATCCGTTATTTCAGTCGACATCATGCTTCCACCCCAACCGTTTGCAACGGCGACTCTCAGGCCGTGCAGAAGCAGTGAATCCGGGTCCGCGTCCATTCCCATTGTAGTTCTGTCCATTGCTTCGACGATTTCCCTGTCGATGCCTCTTGGGACAATGCCCCATTTTTCCCACCTTTTCCTAGTCTTGGCCGGTGCGCGTCTGACGAAATTCACCTCACCTATTTGTCTTCCAAAATCATTGAGTAGCGCAGTTGCGACATCCCTCGCTATATCGTCTGCTGCCCTTCCTCCTGTTTCTATGTCGAGGATGGAGGCGATCTTGTTGAGCTTTCTTATGTCTTTTATCCGGTAGTCCCTCGCCTTGCCGTTCGCCACTGCGAGAAGCGTAAGTGCCATATCCCTTCCATGATCACCATGGCAGGAACTGCCGCCGGCAATCATCCTTACGACATTTCTAGCAACTACCGTATCGACATCAGCTCCGCATATGCCTTTCACCTCGCGACCGTTGTCCTTGCCAACAAGCCTGCACGGCCCCATATGACATATCCTGCAACAGGCACCCATCGCCCCTATCGGACAGGGCTTCATCTTCAAGGCCCTTTCAAAACATGTGTCGATATCGGCCGGTTTTTGCTCCAATATTTGAGATGCTGCATTGTCGGCACTCTTGCTTTCGTACATTCTTCAATCCTCCCTGTTCATATCAGAGAAGATTATCAGAACTTTTCTCAAGTGGTCACCTACCTACAAGGGTAGGTGGGGGCTCGTGATAAAGGCAATAGGCGTTTTCATGAGGTTACATATTTCTATTGGCCGCACTGCCTCATTGTTATAGGGATCTGGAACATTCTGAAAAGAAACATTATTTCTGATGCCGATCAGGCGAGATTATGTCAAGAAGGGATTGTGTTGTCGTTCATAGCCTATGGTCGTAATTCTCCCGTGACCGGGAAAAACTATGGTTTTGTCGGGCAACCCGAATAGTCTTTGTCTGATCGATTCCAGCAGCATGTAATGCCCCCCCGCGTCAAGGCCGGGCCGGTCTGAACGTCCCACGGCACGATAAAATAATGAGTCTCCCGTAAACACTACTCCCATCTCTTTCAGGTAAAGACAAATTCCGCCCCCCGTATGGCCGGGAGTATGAATAATCTCAAAAAAGAACTTATCAATGGTCATCACACCATCACACAGTCGTTCAATTTTCTCAGGATCGGTGATTCCGGGCGTGCCGAAGACATTCGCCCAGAAGGTCGCATTTTTTGCCAGTTCTATGTCACGTTCGTGCACATAAAGGGGAGCTGCATATTTCTCGGTAAAGTACTTCGCTCCGCCAATGTGATCTAGATGGCCGTGAGTGGCGATTATTGCTATAGGTCGATGACGGTTGGGGATAACGAGCTTTTCATCGATAGTTGCCGGGGCTTCACCCGGGTCAATAAGGATACAGCTGCCATATTCATCCGAAAGCGTATAGCAATTTACCTCCCAGACCCCAACGGTAATTTTACGAATCCGTGTCATCCTACCTGCCTAAGACAAACAGTCCGGCTATTTCGCACATGAAGGGCTCTTTCGGCTAACATGCATATCTGCTTTGGACCAGTTGTCGAGACTTTTTCCGAATCGGCCGCATCGCTCAGCCATAAAGATGTCCTGCCAATGGTTCTCGATCATCAAGATACACTTGGGTTTTCCATGTAGTTCGAAAAATCCCCAACATTCAATACATGTGTTCCTATCCAAAGTATCTCCTGTTATAAGGGTTTTCTCATCCGGTCCTGTTTCAGCCATTTCAAAAAGAAATTTTTTTGTGCCGGGCCTGCCGGAACGGCTATGTGACACAATCGTTTAGGTTATCAGCATAGTGTTTGAAATTAGCATGGAGGTCATCAGGGCGTCTACTACCTAGTCGGGTGTTTGAGAGTTCAATCAGCGCCGGAAATTTGAACTCTCGGCAAGAATGATCTTAATAATCAATCAATCCAAAATGAAGTGCAACGGCAATAGCTTGAGGGCGTGTTCTTGTATCAAGCTTCCGCATGATTGCCTTCATGTGATATTTCACGGTGTTTTCGCTTATGTCGAGAATGATTGCAATGTCAGAATTTGATTTGCCTTTTTTTACCCATTCCAGAATCTCTTTTTCTCTGTCCGACAGGGGGGAAGTTACACAGAGATCATTCCGCAGGAGAACCTTGGCGAACGATCGATGAAAGTGAGGTATCAGGTATTCGAGGATTAGTTCATTGCGAGGATGTCTCTCCACGGAAGGACCGCAAAATGAAAAAAGGCTGCCTTTGGCTCCAACGCAATGCTTTCTTCCATATGTATACCCTTTCGTAAGTCCGAAGTCTGCAGCCAGACTCAAGAAATCCTTTGGCGGCGGCGTTCGTTTATAGGTATCATCCCAGTATTGCACAGGAAATCGGGCAAAATTCTCTTTAACTATTGGGTCGACCCTACAGTAAGTCCTCGCAAAGTACGATGATATCCACTCAGCAGGATAATCTGAATTGAATACATCAAAAGTGCTCAATCCCCCGCCCGGGGCTGGGACTGCCATCAGACACATAGCATGCTCATGTGGGAATAGTCCCTTCAATTCCTTGAAGAGAAACCTAAAGCTGCTCTCGTCGTTGCAGGAAAGGCTTCTATGAACCAGATCCATCATATGGACGAGATCTTTTTTGGAAAGCAGATTATTTAATCGCATGTCCAATATTAACATATCATCGTAGCGACATCGAAGTCCGATATCCGGAGACCTTGTTTGTTTCCTTTGATGGCCTATATCTATAAATTGATCCTAGAACTATCAGGGTAACAGGTGCTAGCAAGTATGCATTTAGGAAAATGTTTGAGAAAATATGACACTGGATGCCCGATAAAGACACTCGGGCATGACAGAAAAGATATGCTGTACCACAGGGAAGACGGGGAACGACAGCGCTAAACTGAAGGAATTTATCCCTATCGCACTATCAGACCACGGATTAATCGCGAATAATCAAAGGCTGTTGGCCTGCGCCCCAACAGCCTTTGACCAAAGAAACTTGTATTGCTGTTTCTTTAAAACTGCTCCTTTAAAACTATTATCTCGTCCCTTTTCTGGCCTGTAGAGATTATCTGCACCTCGGTCCCGACCAGAGACTCGATCTTTTTTATGTACGCCCTTGCGTTGGCGGGCAGTTTGTCGAACTCTTTGATGCCTAGAGTGCTCTCTTTCCAGCCGTCAACCTCTTCGAATACGAGCTCGCAGTTCCCGAGCACCGCCGCTTCTTTGGGGAAGTTCTCATAAATCTTACCGTCGTGTTTGTATCCGACACATATCTTTATCTTTTCTAATCCGTCGAGGATATCGAGTTTTGTGAGCGCTATGCCGGTCAGGCCGTTAAGCCTTTTGGCATGGCGCAAAATCACTATGTCCAGCCATCCGCACCTGCGCGGCCGTCCTGTTGTTGCGCCGAACTCTCCGCCTTTTTCCCTCAGCCAGTCTCCGAGCTTGTCTTTCAGCTCTGTCGGGAAAGGTCCCTCGCCGACCCTTGTGGTGTAAGCTTTTACTATGCCAAGCACCTTCTGTATTTTTGTGGGACCGACCCCGAGGCCTGTGCATACCCCGCCTGCAATGGTGTTTGACGATGTGACAAAAGGATATGTGCCGTGGTCTATGTCGAGCAGGGTGCCCTGCGCGCCTTCGAAGAGGACATTTTTCCCTGCATCGAGGGCATCGTTAACAAAAATGTCCGTATCGGCAATGTGCGGCCCAAGCTTTTTTGCATGGTCCATATAGTCCTTGTATATCGTCTCACCATCGAGAGGCGCGGTTTTATAAAGGTTTTCGAGTAGAAAGTTGACCGTAACGAGATTGGCAAAAAGCTTCTCCCTGAACTCTCCGGGATTAAGCAGGTCTGCCGCTCTTATACCGTGGCGCGCGATCTTGTCCGCGTATGCCGGGCCTATGCCCCTGCCTGTCGTACCGATCTTTTTATTGCCTTTGCTGTTTTCGTTCCCTTTGTCGAGGGCCACATGGTACGGCATTATCAGGTGCGCATTTTTAGAGATAAGCAGATTGTCGTTTATCTCTATGCCCTGTTTTTGCAGCCCTTCCATCTCGGTGATCAATGCCGTAGGATCGATGACTACGCCGTTTCCTATCACGCATTTCTTGTTTTTATGCAGCACTCCCGACGGTATAAGATGCAGAACATATTTCTCATTATTTATTACGACGGTGTGGCCGGCGTTATTGCCGCCCTGATACCGGGCCACGACCTCCGCCTTTTCGGTAAGGCAATCCACTATCTTTCCCTTGCCCTCGTCCCCCCACTGCGCGCCGACTATTACCACAGTTGACATTTTTCTTACCTCGCTATCTTTTTTATCTTCTATAAATCCCGTCCGTTTTTACGCACAAAGCTCCCCTGTCGTAATAATAACAGACATGGATTAAAGGTTTATGACCTTTATGTCAAGGATGTTCGGAAGGGCCTTGATTTCATCAAGCACCTTGTCCGTGACAGGCGAGTCGATATTTACGACCGATATGGCCATGCCTCCGGCGCTCTTTCTGCCGAAATGCATCCGGGCTATGTTTATACTGTTTTTGCCGAGAGTGGCGCCTATATTGCCGATGACCCCCGGCTTGTCGTTGTTGTGCATAACGAGCATCTGGCCTTCCGGCACGATCTCTACGGTGAAATCGTTTATCTTTACCACTCGCGGGTCTTTTTTGCTGAACAATGTTCCGGAAACAACCGTCTCTTTTTTCTTGGCCTTCACCTTCATGGTGATAATGTTATGGTAGTCCCCGGCATCCGAGCTTTTGGTTTCCTTGACCTCTATGCCGCGCTCCTTTGCTATGACCGATGCGTTGACGAAATTAACGGTTTCCAGCAGGATAGGCGTGAGCAGGCCTTTTACCGCCGCTATAGTCATGGGCGCAATATTAAGGTTCGCAACATCGCCTCTGTATTCAAGGGTTATTTCGGTTATCCCTCCCTCCGATATCTGGGAAGCAAAGCCGCCGATCTTCTCTGCAAGTCCTATGTACGGCTGGAGCGCGGAAACTTGGTCCGCAGGGATGGACGGGAAATTTACGGCATTTCTGATGGTGCCGTGCACCAGATAATCGACTATCTGCTCCGCCACCGCAATTGCGACGTTCTCCTGTGCCTCCTGTGTCGAAGCGCCGAGGTGGGGTGTGCAGACCACCTTTTCGTGTCCGACCAGCGGGTTGTTTTCGGGCGGCTCTTTTTCGAATACGTCAAGCGCCGCGCCCGCAACCTTGCCGCTTTCGAGCGCTTCGTAAAGGTCTTTTTCATTTATGATGCCGCCGCGCGCGCAGTTGATTATATAAACCCCGTCCTTCATCGTGCCGATGCTCTTTTTATTTATGACATTTTTTGTTTCATTGGTAAGGGGCGTGTGTACGGTAATAAAATCAGACCGCTTAATAAGTTCCGGTATCTCCATTTTTTCTACGCCGAGGCTTTGCGCCTTTTCCTCGCTCAAAAACGGATCGTAGGCTATAACGACCATTCCGAGTCCCTGTGCCCTTCGTGCGACCTCTGTGCCGATGTTCCCGAGCCCGATAACGCCGAGGGTCTTATTGAACAGCTCGCTGCCCATGAACTTTTTCTTTTCCCACTGTCCTGCAGCCATAGAGGAGTTGGCCTGTGGAATTTTCCGGGCTATCGAAAAAATCATAGCGATCGTATGTTCCGCAGTTGTTATGGTGTTTCCGCCGGGTGTGTTCATGACCACTATGCCCTGCTTGGATGCCGCGGTCTTGTCCACATTGTCGAGGCCCGAGCCTGCGCGTCCTATCACCTTAAGGTTTTTGGCAGCTTCGATTATATCCGCCGTGGCCTTTGTAGCGCTCCTTACAACAAGCGCGTGATACTCGCCGATGATCGCCTTAAGCTCATCCGGCTTTAACCCTGTTTTTACGTCTACCGAGAGTCCCGCGTTCCTAAGGATCTCGATGCCTTTCGGCGAAATGTTGTCGCTTACCAAAACCTTCATAACACTACCTCCTTTTATTGGCTCCTCGATACAGAGTGAGCGATAAGAACAATTTAAAAGTGAGAAGTTGGAAGTGAAAACCAAGAAGTAAAGAAATAAAACTTTACTTCTTACCTCCTGCTTCTTACATTTCTTTTACGCCATCAACAATTCCTGGGCCTTGGCAACGCCTGTGCCCAGTTTGAGATTATATCCGAGCTCTTTCAGCACCATCTCGAGCGCCGCTACCCCTGTGATCACGTCAAAGGTGTCTGCGTAGCCGAGATGGGCGAGCCTGAAGATCTTGCCTTTTGCCCTGTCCTGTCCGCCCGCGCCTGTGATGCCGTATTTTTCACGCAGTATTTTGTATATCTGCTGCCCGTCAATGCCTGCCGGGGCCTCGATTGCGGTGACAGAATTGCTCGGGGACTCTTTTGAGTAGATGCCGAGTCCGAGCGCCTTTACAGCTTCCCTTGTTGCATTGGCAAGCCGCGCATGCCTCTTGAAAACATTTTCGAGCCCTTCCTGCTGTAAAACCCTTATCGCTTCGTTAAGCCCGATTATGAGAGTAACGGCAGAAGTGAAGTTGGTCTGGTTTTTTGCGAGGTTCTCCCGCTCTTTTTTGAAGTTGAAATAGAAGTGCGGGATCTTCGAGGTCTCGTTGCGCTTCCAAGCCTTATCGCTTACGCTCACAAACGCAAGCCCCGGAGGCAGCATCAACCCTTTTTGTGAACCGCCTACCACAATGTCTATGCCCCATTCGTCGGTCCTTATATCTTCGGCAACGAGGGCGCTGATAGCGTCAACCACAAAGAGCGTGTTCTCGAAATTTTTTACAACACCAGCAATCCCTTTAATATCGTGGTAAACGCCTGTGGAGGTTTCTGTGGCCTGAACAAAGACGCCTTTTATGTCCGGGTCTTTTTTCAGGGCGCTTTCGACATGCTCGGGCTTTATGCAGTAGCCCCATTCGACCATAACCTCTTCGACCTTAAGCCCGTAAGACTGACAGATCTTGGTCCAGCGTTCTCCGAACTTGCCGCCGTTCAAAACAAGCACCTTGTCTCCGGCATTGAAGAAGTTGTTTACCGAGCCGACCATGCCGCCGGTGCCTGTGGAGGTCAGTATCAGAACGTCGTTCTTTGTCTGGAAAAGCCACTGGAGGCCTTTTTTTGCCGAATCGAGTATAGGGAGAAAATCCGGGGCCCTGTGATGTATCATGGGCATGGCCATGGAAAGAAGCACCTCAGGCGGAACAGGTGTGGGCCCGGGAGCCAATAAATAACGCTTTAACATTTTACCTCCAGCTTTTTGATTAGCTTTAAAGCTTGCTTATCATGCAAAAATGCACGAGCGGATATTTTAATATAAGTTCAATATTCAGGGCAAACGCCCTATGCATCTACCGGATGCGCCGGGGGCAAATTTCTTCCGTATCTTTGAAAAGCTTCGACTAATAGGGTTAAACTATTCAGTCGCAACTATCCGGGAGGGACGGTAATATATTATGTCGGACAAACAAAGGTTGCTTTCGGCAATGCCGGCTGTGGATGAGGTCCTGCGGTCTACAAGCGGGACAAGCTGGCTAAAAACATATCCGCGCAGATATGTGCTTCAGGCGATCCGGGAGACCATAGAATCTACAAGACAGGCGATATTGAAGGGCGAAATAAACGAACTGGTCATGGAAGAGATGTTCCATTCGATTGAAGCCCGTGCACAGGCCCTTTCGGACCTTAGCCTTAAGAACGTTATCAATGCCACAGGCACGGTCATCCATACGAATTTAGGCAGGTCGATACTTACAGGGGATGTTCTGGACAATGTAAAACGCATTGCCTGCGGCTATTCAAACCTCGAATACGATATCCCCGGCGGTAAAAGGGGAAAGAGATACTCGCATGTACAGAAACTCATAAGAGATATAACCGGCGCAGAAGCGGGGCTCATAGTAAATAATAATGCCGCGGCTGTTCTTGTCTGCCTTGCCGCGCTTGCGCAGGGCAAAGAGGTCATCGTGTCCCGGGGAGAGCTTGTAGAAATAGGCGGCTCGTTCAGGATACCCGATGTCATGAGCAGCAGCGGGGCGGTGCTGCGAGAGGTGGGCACGACCAACAAAACCCATATTCAGGATTACGAACGCGCCATCTGCGACAAGACCGCGCTTTTATTAAAAGTACACCAGTCGAATTACAGGATGATAGGTTTTACAAAAGCCGTAGAGCTCGATGAACTTGTTGCTCTCGGAAGGAAACACAATGTCCCCGTGATGTTCGACCTCGGAAGCGGCTGCCTTGTTGACCTGAAGCCTTACGGCATTAATATCGAACCGACAGTCCAGAGCATTGTAAAAACCGGTTGCGATATAGTCTCTTTTAGCGGAGACAAACTTTTAGGGGGCCCGCAGGGAGGCGTTATCGTCGGCAAACAAAGCCTGATAGAAAAAATATCCCGCAATCCGCTCATGCGTGCGGTAAGAATAGACAAACTTACGCTTGCGGCTTTTGAATCCGTGCTGATGAAATACCTCGACGAGGAGACCGCAAAAAACGAAATCCCGACGCTCCGTATGCTGCTACAAAAAACCGAAGATATCAGGCAGAGGGCCGAAAAGATAAAGGCTGCGGCGGATGCGGTTTTGCCGGACACTGTAAAGGTGACTTTAATGGAAGACTCCTCGCAATCAGGAGGCGGCGCGCTTCCGGAAATCGAATTCCCGACATTCGTCGTTGCAATAAAACCCGATGGAATTTCTGTTAACAAGCTGGAAGAGCGGTTGCGCTTGGGCAGTCCGTGCATAATCGCCCGAATCAAAGATGAGACCCTTATTTTGGATGCCAGAACGATTCAGGATTCGGAAATCGAAGCGGTTGCAGCGGGCCTGAAGAACGCTGCGACATAAGCGAATTTCCGTCCGGAGCTGAGTTTGCCCGGCCTGTGTTTATGGTATTATTAAGGCATGTTTAAAGAGTTTCCGGTCAACCTTTCTCTGAATTTGCGCTTAGTGCTTATCATGCTGCTTCTCACTTTTATCCTTATTTCGATTATTCTCGTAATATATTCGCAGTCCGAAAAAAGCCTGCTCAGAGAGTTCGAAAACCAGACCCGTGAGCTTTCAAAGGCCATACAGATAGGAGTCGAGGAGGTCACCGCTTCCGGCGCAACCGACGAGGCCCGGCTTTCGAACTATCTCAACAACCTCAACTCAAAGGGCGTAAAAGAGATATCGATAATCAACAATACCGACGAGATTGTGGCCAGCACAAACACCGCAAAGATAGGCCAGCCCATCACACATAAAAGAAAAGAACTGATAATAAAGGCCGAACTCGGAGACCCGGTATCGATGGAAGGCAGCGCGTACAACGTGATACTTCCTGTCATTGCCGACAATGTACAGTACGGGTATGTTCATCTTAAGGTGAATAAAGACGATTTCACGGACATACTCAAAAAGAACACCATAAAGAGGATCGCGTCCACGCTGCTCGTTTTCGGCATAGGGGTCATTCTTTCCCTGCTGCTTTCAAGGCACTACACAGACCCGATCAAAAGAATAGTCGATGCTGCAAGGCGTGTTGCAGCAGGCGATTTCAACCAGCATATACAGGTCAAAAGCAAGGATGAGATAGGACAGCTGTCGGACAGTTTTAATTTTATGGTGGAGCGGCTAAGGGAGAACAGGGCGCTTGAGGAAAGGCTGAGAGAAGCGGAACATCTATCAGGGCTCGGCCAGCTTTCTAGGGACATCGCCCATGAAATCAGGAACCCCCTGAATTTTATAAACCTGAGCGTCGAGTACATAGAAGACAAGTTCAAGCCGGCCGACGCTGACGATTCGGAAAAATTCAGCAGTCTTCTTTCGGGCATAAAGCTTGAGATACAGAGGTTGAACAAGCTGGTGAACGATTTTCTGGATTACAGCCGGCCGTTAAAGTTGAATCTTCAAAAGGTCTGCGTGCAAACGCTTCTCGAGGATGTCCTCGCGCTCATATGGGCCAAGGCGGAGGCCGAAGGGATAAGGGTCGTGAAAGATTTTAATGCCGACGTCGAGCTTAATGTGGACCCGGACCTTTTCAAGTCCTGCGTCATGAATATCATATCGAACGCATTCCATGCCATGGCCGACTCTGCGGGCGAAGCGGTCCTAGGCATAGGAACAAATACCTCGAACGGGAATTTCGAGCTTTCGGTAAAGGACAACGGGCATGGTGTTTCGGCAGAGAACATGTCGAGGATCTTCGAGCCTTTTTTTACAACAAAACCTAACGGGATAGGGATCGGGCTTCCAATGACCCGGCGGGTGGTCGAAGAACATAAAGGCAAAATCGAATTCAACAGCACAGAGGGGGCGGGTACGGAAGTAAAAATAATACTGCCGGTCTCTTTTAGTGAATGCAACAGGAGCGTGAACTGAATGGCAACCGTGATCGTAATCGATGACGAACAGCGTCAGCGCGATATAATCAAAACCATCTTAGACGACGAGGGGCATGAAGTCCAGACCGCTCCCTCCGCCGAAAAAGGACTTGTGCTGATAAAGGCGGTCAACCCGGATGTCGTTATCACGGATTTTAAAATGGGAGGCATGAGCGGGGTTGAACTGCTTGACGCCATACCGGATACCGCAGTAAAGCCTGCGGTAATAATCATGACCGCATTCGGGACCATCTCTTCGGCTGTGGAAGCCATGAAAAAAGGCGCGTTCGATTACCTCACAAAACCTCTCGAAAAAGAGGTTGTCGTATTCTCTGTGAGAAAAGCGGCAGAGAGGATGCAGTTGCTGCGCGAAAACCTTCGTCTGCAGGAGGCGCTGTTCGCCAAATTCAAGATAGAAGGGATAGTGGGAAGCTCCAAGAGAATGAAAGAGGTCATGGAGCTTGTGAAAAAAGTTACGCCGGCCAATGTTACGGTGCTCATTAACGGCGAAAGCGGCACAGGCAAGGAACTTATCGCTAGGGCCATACACTATAACAGTCCGAGAAGGACCTTTTCTTTTACCGCAATAAATTGCGCCGCAATTCCGGAAAACCTTTTGGAGAGCGAGCTCTTCGGCTACGAAGCAGGGGCTTTTACCGGGGCGTTGGCCAAAAAGGTCGGACTCTTTGAGGCATCCAACAAAGGGACCCTTTTTCTCGACGAGATCGGGGACCTGCCTGCCCTGACACAGACCAAGATCCTGAGGGTGCTTCAGGACAAGGAGGTGAGAAGGCTCGGGGCCAAAGACAGCCTTCCGGTCGATGTAAGGATTCTTGCTGCCACAAACAAAAACCTCGAGAAAGAGGTAGAAGCGGGCCGCTTTAGGGAGGACTTATATTACAGGATCAAGGTTGTGGCTGTAGAGCTGCCGCCCCTTCGCGAACGCAAAGAGGACATTCCTTTACTAGTTGAATTTTTTATAAACAAATACAACACCGAATTCGGCAAAAGAGTTAAGGGCATGAACGACAGCTCTCTCAGGGCACTCGGCGAATACGGGTGGCCGGGCAATATAAGACAACTCGAGGCGGTTGTCGAAAGGGCCGTGCTTATAACGGACTCGGCTGTTATAGGGCTTGACGACATAAGAAGCGAGCTCAGATATTCAAAAGACAGGGGGGCGTTTGAAATAGAAATACCGGATGAAGGTCTTAACTTTGAAGAACTCGAAAAAGAACTTCTGAGAAAAGCCCTTGCAAAGTCCAATAATGTGGCTGCAAAAGCTGCAAGGTTGCTCGGAATGAGTTACAAGACCTTCTGGTACAGGCTCGAAAAATTTGGGATAAACGCTTCTTCCCCAAAAGAGGAGATTTTTCCTGAAAAAAGGACCTGATTTTGTAAATTCTATCAAAAATCCGGCTTTTTTACCCGTTTTTATGGTTGGCACGATGATTGCATAAATAATTTCCAATCGATTAAGGATTCAAATAAAAAAGATGAAGGAGGTGATTCAGAATGAAGAAAGCATTGGCACTTATCGTAGCTCTCGTTTTCGCTATGGCATCTTTCGCTTTTGCAGCGGATGCTCCGAAGGCGGCAGAGAAGAAGGCTGACGCCCCGAAGGCAGAGGCAAAGGCTGAGAAGAAGGCAGAGAAGGCAGAGGCAAAGGCTGACAAGGCTGCTGACAAGGCAGAGAAGAAGGCTGAGAAAAAAGCTAAGAAGGCTAAGAAGAAAGCCGACAAGGCTGCTGAAAAGGCTGCAGAAGAGAAGAAATAGTTTTTCAATAAAAGGCAGCGGCGTTAAACCCGCTGCCTTTTTAGTTTTAAGTTTTGCCTGAATCGCAACTAATAAGCCTTGCGGCTTTTTATATAAACGGAGGAATTATGAAAAAGCTGCTTGCGGTTTTCATCGTTTTTTTTGTAGCGATTCTTTTTTCGTCATCGCTTATCGCCGCCGAAAAAATCAAGATAAGACTTATCACCGGAGAGATTGCGGCCATAGACCCCGCCGCTAATTCCATGACGGTCAAAAAAAGACTTAACGATCTGATACTGACCACAAACGAAAAGACCGTAGTTATCATAAATAAAACACAGAGACAACTTACCGAAGTCAAGATCGGAGATAAGGTAAGGGTAAAATATTCGGAAACAGAAGGCAAGGCACTTGCCAGAAGCATAGAAGTCACTCCGCAGAAAAACGAAGGCGTTACCGGCGGCATGCCGAACAATCAGAAAAAATAAACCGTAGTTATTTCGTTTGGCCGCAAGATTAAGCAGGTTTTTCGTTCCTAAAACAACAGGTTTGCTTTGACCTTTGCTATATCCGTAATATAAAATAATCGATTGACCATATTGTTCTAGGAGGAGTTTCTGATGGCCCATGTTGAACTTGCGGATAGAATAAAGCATCTTCCCCCGTACCTTTTCGCCGCTATAGACAGGATGAAGCAGGACGCTGTTGCGAAAGGCATAGATCTAATAGACCTGAGTATCGGGGACCCTGATATTCCGACGCCCGACCATATAGTGGAAGCAATGAAGCAGGCTGTCGAAAAGGCGGCGCACCACCGTTATCCGTCGTACGAAGGCATGCTGTCATACCGCGAAGCGGTTTCTGCGTGGTACAAGCAGCGGTTTAATGTTTCTCTGGAGGCCAAAACCGAAGTTCTTTCCTTGATCGGATCCAAGGAAGGTATCGGCCATATTCCGCTTGCATTCATAAACCCCGGAGATGTGGTGCTTGTGCCGTCTCCCGGATACCCTGTTTATCCTGTCGGTACGATGTTTGCCGGAGGCGAGCCTTATATGATGCCGCTAAAAGAGGAAAACGCGTTTTTACCGGACTTTTCCTCGATTCCCTCCGATATTCTGAAGCGCGCAAAACTTATGTTTCTGAATTATCCGAACAATCCGACAGCCGCGAACGCACCGGTGGATTTTTTTAGACAGGCCATAGAGTTTGCAGGCAAACACGGCATCATCGTCTGTCATGATGCGGCTTATTCCGAAATGTACTACGATAACAAAAAGCCGATGAGTTTTCTTGAACTCGAAGGAGCAAAAGAGATAGGCATAGAGTTCCACTCGCTTTCGAAAACCTACAATATGACAGGCTGGAGAATAGGTTTTGCCGTCGGCAATAAAGATGTAATAGCAGGGCTCGGCAAGATCAAATCCAACCTCGATTCCGGGGTGTTTCAGGCGATACAGGAGGCGTCTATCGCTGCGCTGAAAACCGATGACGCGACACTTTCAAGCATTAGAAACATTTATCAGGAACGGCGCGATGCCATGTATGAAGGCCTGAAAGCGCTCGGACTTTCGCTTAATAAACCGGGTGCGACATTTTATTTGTGGGCCAAAGTGCCTTCAGCGTTCGATTCTTCCGGATTCGTAGCCTATCTTCTTGAAAAATGCGGTGTTCTCTGCACGCCCGGCGTAGGTTTCGGGGCGCCCGGAGAGGGGTATATACGCTTTGCGCTTACACAACCTGTTTCCCGGATAAAAGAAGCGGTCGAGAGGATCAAAAAGGTTTTATAAGTGTCCACGGCCCATATAGGAATCGGTTCTAATCTGGGGGACAGGCAAGCCAACTGTCTAAGGGCAATAGATTCCTTGGCGGAGCATGGGCTTGCTATAAAAAAAATTTCGTCTTTTTATGAAACGGAACCTTGGGGCGTTAAAGACCAGCCCTCTTTTTTGAACCTTGCGCTCGAAGCCGAAACTTTCTTATCGCCGGTTGAGTTGCTTGCCGTAATAAAAAAGATCGAAGAGGGGCTCGGAAGAACGGATGCGATTAAATGGGGGCCGCGGGTGATAGACCTCGACATACTTTTTTATGACGACCTCATTCTGCGGACCGGCCCAATCGAAATACCTCACCCGTACCTTCGCGAAAGGGATTTCGTGCTTATGCCTTTAAATGAGATCGCCCCCGCCAAAACCGACCCGGTCAGCGGCAAAACCGTTGCAGAGTTGAAAAAGGAGCTTGCGCATGCTGAAAACCATTAATGTAAAAAGCCGCTCAAAGACGGAGTTCATAGACATAACGGACGAACTTAAAGCGGCTGTGCGGGAATCCGGCGTCGCAAGCGGTGTTTGTTATATTTACGTTCCGCATACAACAGCAGGGCTTACTATCAACGAGGGCGCCGACCCTTCGGTCAAGCGGGACATGCTCGTCTTTTTAAACAAAGAAATTCCTTTTGAAGGCGATTATCACCACATGGAAGGCAATTCCGCCGCGCATATCAAATCGTCTCTTGTCGGAGTTTCCCAATCCCTTCTTATCGACGAAGGCAAGCTTGTTTTGGGCACATGGCAATCTATCTATTTTTGCGAGTTTGACGGTCCGCGACATCGAAGGGTGGTACTGAAAATAGTCTGATATGTTTTTTTAAACAAAGCACATTTTATGGAAAGACAAAAAATTATTGCGATTGCGGGGCCGAAGGGCGGTGTCGGTAAAAGCACCATCTCGGCTAATCTTGCGGTAGCATTGGCCGGGATAGGCAAAAAAGTTATTGCTGTTGATTTTGACCTCGGCGGAGCAAACCTTAATGTGTTCTTCGGCATATGTGAAATCAAGCATACTTTCGATGATTTTGTGAGCAAAAAAATAAGCGGGCTTGATAGCGCTGTCATAAAAACAGGAATAGAAAATCTGCGGATGATTCACGGCGGGGACATGCCGAATATCGCCGACCTGCCTTTCAACCAGAAAGCGGACCTGATCGTGCAGCTTTTTAAACTGGATTGCGATATGGCGATTCTGGACCTCGGCGCGGGTTCTTCAGCCAATGTCGTGGACTTTCTCTACATAGCCCACAAGACCCTCATAGTCACGACGCCTGAGGTGACCTCTGTTTTAAAGGTTTACGGTTTTGTAAAATCCGCGCTGTTCAGGTGGCTCGCGGTCCATTTTAAAACACGGCAGTCCGTAGGGTTGCTGTCTCTCTTGGAAAAAGCGCGTGATCCGAAGAATCATCCGGAACTGAAAACAATGGACGATTTTTTCAGAAACGCCGTACAGATAGATCCCGAAACCGCGGAATCCGCAAAAAAAATCCTGACCACTTTCAGACCTACTATAATCATCAACAGGGTAAGGACCACGAACGACGTAAAATCCGGAGACTCTATAAAAGCGCTTATGGGACAGTATTTAGGAATATTGTGCGCTGAAATGATTATCGTGCCCGAAGACGATACCGTCAGAAGGTCTATAGCGTCCATGAAGCCCCTTCTGCTACAAAATCCTGCCGCGCCTTTTTCTTTGGCCGTTAAACAACTCGCGCTAAAACTGCTCGAAGACTAAAGTTGTTTTTTACCCTAGACGCAGAAAATCGCTCAGAGCGTTGTCAGGGAAAGCATCTTCTTCCTCATATGTTTCAGGCCCGACAGTATTCTCGTTCATACCTGCGATGCTTTGATATATTATCTGTTCCGCTGTCATGTACGGCATCTCCGGTTCGGGAGCGACAGGCTTAGGTTGCGCGGATGGAGGCGCCGAATATTGCAGAATTTTCTTTTCGGGCTCTTTAAGTTTCGACAGATGTTCCATAGGGATTTTGGCAAGGATCTCTTCAAATGTCGAAATCCCGGCCCTGACCTTGTTGAAGGCGTCTTCGAACAGAAAATTTACGCCGTCCTTCTTTGCCTGAATAAACAGGTCGCTTTCCGTGGCCCCGCTCGCAAGTATCCGTTTGAATTCGGCCGTCATAGACAGAAATTCATAAACGGCTATTCTGCCCGAATATCCGGAATTGCCGCATTTAGCGCAACCCGAACCCTTCCAGAATTTTTCAGGCGACTCAAGCCCCATGGATTTCATTGTAGTTGCTGTTTCAGGCGGCACCTTGACCTCGATTTTGCAGGAGGCGCATATTCTTCTGATAAGCCGCTGTGCCACCACACCGCTCAGGGCCGAACTTACGATATAGGAAGGTATGCCCATTTCTATAAGTCTGGTGACCGTAGCTATCGTGTTGTTGGTGTGCAGCGTGCTTAACACGAAATGTCCGGTAAGCGCGGCCTTCATCGCCGTCTCGGCGGTTTCGAGGTCTCTGATCTCTCCGAGCATGATTACATCGGGGTCCTGACGCAGAATGGATTTCAGGATCGCCGCGAAGGTCCTTCCCACAGCATCGTTGACTTGTTGTTGGGTTATGCCATCGAGCTTATATTCGGCAGGGTCCTCGATAGTTACGACCTTCCTCGCATCCGAACGCAGTTCGTTCAAGCTCGAATACAGTGTGGTAGTTTTTCCGCTGCCGGTAGGCCCGGTTACGAGAAGCATGCCTTGCGGCCGTTTAAAGACCTCAACAAGCTTTATTTTTATATTCTCGGGCATGCCGAGGGCATCTATGGGTATTATCCCCGAGCTGTGGTCCAGCAGCCTTATGACTATCTGCTCCCCATACACCGTGGGCGCGGTGGCGACCCTCAAATCGATTTCCTTATTGTTGAACGAGACATGCGTGCTTCCGTCCTGAGGCGTGCGCCTGTTCGTTATGTCCAGTTTCGAGATGATCTTTATTCTTGAAACCACGGAGGGATGAACATCTTTCTGGTATTTGAAGACGTTTTGGAGTTCGCCGTCCACCCTGAACCGTATCTGAACGTATTTGTCGCGCGGCTCTATATGAATGTCGCTTGCCCTCGCTTTGCTCCCTTCCGCTACAAGCATTGCGACCAGTTTTACTATCGGAGGGAAGTTGCTTTTCGAGTAGAGCATGTCGATATTCATGTTCTCTTCGCTTTCGTCCTGCTGCTCTACGAATTCCACTTCTTTGTCCGCATTGATGTCGTCGCCGAGCTGGGCGAAAATATTATCTTCGACCGAGGCTTCCTCGGCCGCAACGTAATTTTTTTCTATGGCTTTCGATATCGCCCAATCGTAACTTATGAGCGGGGTGATTTTCAGTCCGGTCTTAAAGGAAAGCTCGTCGATAGCTTGATAATCCAAGGGGTCCGCCATGGCGATTATAAGCGTATTGCCTTTTTTCTCGAGAGGTATCAACATATTTTTTTCAGCAGTTTCTTTGTTTATCAGCGCTTGAAGCTCTCCGCCTATTTCGTATTCTGCGCAGGATATTATCGGGATCTTGAGCTTTTCCGAAATGCCTTCAGCGATCTGGTCTTTTGTAACAAAACCAAGGTCGATCAATATCTGCCCGATTTTTCCTTTCTTTGTCTTTTGCGTCTCCAGCGCCTGACCCAGCTGTTCCTGTGTAATTATCTTTGCATCGATCAACAAATCTCCCAATCTTTTTTTCTGGGCGCCTGTTTTGGTTTTGAGCTGTTGGGTCAGCAGGGATGACATCTGGCTTATAGTCAGGTATCCGAGATCGACAAGCGTGTCCCCCAGTTTCTTCTTGGAGATTTTCTGGATATCGAGCGCCTTGTCGAGTTGCTCTTGGGTGACCATCTTTGCGTCCATCAGATAGTCGCCCAGTTTTTTTGGAGGGGCTGTCTGTGCAACGGATTGCTGCACTGGAGCGGCCGTTAACGGCGCTTGGGGTTTTTGTTGATTTTTATCTTCCATTTTCTCCTTCGAATAGAGAGGCTACGATGTTTCTTCCATGTTTAGCCGGTTAATATATAATATTATCGTGGAATGTAAATTAGGTGTTAATTTTTGATTTCAGGAGGGCGCTGTGGCCGGAGAAAAGAATCTTTGTATAATTTGCGCTTACCGGGGGACTTGTCAAAAACAATTTTCTATGCCTGC
Organism: Nitrospirota bacterium; assembly: GCA_004321915.1. Taxonomy (GTDB): domain Bacteria; phylum Nitrospirota; class Thermodesulfovibrionia; order Thermodesulfovibrionales; family Dissulfurispiraceae; genus MYbin3. The sequence continues at coordinate 113,827 of SCQE01000088.1, read as the reverse complement.
CGGCAGAAAATGTCCGGAATTCGAAAAGGACCTGTCGATTAAAGAGCAGCCGAAACAGACAGTGCCCCAACCCGAAAAGATCTGAAATACGGTAAATGCAAAAACCCCGACTGTGTCGGGGCCGTAGATTATTTCTTTTTTGCGGCAGGCTTCTTGGTCGCGGGTTTTTTAGTTCCGCATTTGCTCTTGCTTCCGGCGGATGACTTGCAGGCCATTGCCCCTCCTTTCCCTGCCCTATAACAATTAAAAACTCAGGCAGCATTTGCGCTTCTGCTTACTATGATTTTAGCATATAAAAACCGTAAGCCGATCTATTTTTTTCTCTCGAACATTATTCCGGCAATCAGCACAAAAACCGTGGAGCATACTGCTATCACTGCGATATCGACCGCAAGCGAAAAATCATGGGTCAGGGACAAGCCGCCCTTGGCGGGAAACACCATGTATTTAAGGGCGTCTATGCCGTAAGTGAGCGGGTTGAGCATGGTCAGAAGCCCGAGCGCCGGCGGCAGTGTTTTGACAGGATACATGGCGCCCGAAAGGAAAAACATCGGCATCACTATGAAATTCATTATCACGCTGAAGCTTTCGAAGTTCTCATAGAAGGTCGCAATCAGTATCCCTAGCGATGCGAGGCAGAAGGCCAGTCCCATGCACATAAAGACTATGAGCGGGATCTGGACCGCGTCTATTTTAAGGCCGATAACCGGGAACAGCAGTAATATTATAACGGCCTGAATAGTTGACACGAGAGTCCCGCTTAAGGCTTTCCCGACAACTATCGAAAACCTCGAAACCGGGGCCACCAGCATTTCTTTCATGAAGCCGAATTCCTTGTCCCATATTATCGATATCGATGAAAAAATAGAACTGAAGAGTATTGTCATACCGAGGATCCCGGGGAATATGAACTGCATGTAGGGCATTCCCATGTCCGGGCTTACGACCCTCGACATGCCGCCCCCTACAAGGAAAAGCCAGATAAGGGGCCTTGCGAGCGTCGAGACGAGCTTGCCTTTTTCGCGCACGAACTTTATCAGCTCGCGCGCCACTATCACATATATCGCGTTAAGGTCTGTGCTCATTTCTTGTCGAACTTTTTTCTGTACGATCTGATCGAATCTTTCAGCTCGTCGCCGCTTCCCTGCGCCTCGTCTCTTATCGCCTTGCCGGTAAGTTTTAAAAAAACATCGTTCAGCGTCGGCCTCTGCAGTCTCACGGACAGCACCATATCCGCGAGAGAGCTTATCAGCTTTGGAATGCAGGCATCGCCCCTGACCGCCTGAATAAACAGTTCCCCGTTTTTTTCTTCCGCCCCTATTCCCATGGTTTTTTTCAACTCTTCTGCCGCAAGCTTGTTGTTTGTGGTTTTGAGATAAATAACGTCTCCCCCCACCATTTTTTTGAGTTCTTCCGGAGTTCCGTTTACAATTATCCGGCCTTTGTCGATTATGGCTATCCTGTTGCAGATTTCGGCTTCCTCCATGTAGTGCGTGGTCATAAAAACGGTCACGCCGCTTTTTTCCGGAAGCTTCGATATGAATTCCCAGAGATTGGCCCTGCTTTGAGGATCGAGCCCGAGCGTGGGTTCGTCCAAAAATAAAACCGCGGGCTCATGGATGATGCCGCGCGCGACTTCAAGTCTGCGCTTCATTCCCCCCGAGAATTTTTTTACTTGGTCGTCTTTTCTGTCATAAAGACCGATGAAATCAAGCGCCGCATCGATTTTTTTCTTATGCAGATCTTTAGGGACGCCGTACAGGTAGGCATGAAAACTTAGGTTTTCGTAAGCGGTAAGCTCTTTGTCGAGCGTGGTGTCCTGAAAAACGATCCCGATCTTTTTTCGCACTTCGGAAGAGCGCGTCATGCAGTCATGGCCGTCAATGGCGGCTTTACCCGAAGTTGGAGACAGCAGTGTGCAGAGAATGTTTATGGTTGTGGTTTTTCCTGCGCCGTTAGGGCCCAGAAAACCGAATATCGAATTTTTTTCGACCTCAAACGCTATTCCGTCAACCGCGGCGACCGGGCCAAAATGTTTTGTCAGGTTTTCGACTTTTATTATAGGCATTATTTTTGTTCCACGTAATTTTAATTATAACTCAAAAAATAATATTCTCTTTTTTAATGATCCGTCTTGACGCGATTTGCTGCTATTCAATAGAATTTCATAATCTGCAGTCATAAAGAAGGAGATACAGCCAAATGGAAGAAAAAGACAATCTTGAAGGATCGCTTGCCGGATACAAGGAAAAGATAAGCCCGCAGGTAAAAGGCAGCCTGACTTGGGACAAAGACCTGATATTTGTCGGCAGGAGCCAAGAAGGATATGAAATCGAGTTCGATGCCCATGTGCAGTGGGGCTGCAAGCCTACGGATGCTTTGCTCCTAAGCCTTGCAGGCTGCATGGGGATCGATGTAGTAATGTTTCTGCAGAAGATGAAGGTAGTAATTGCTGATTTCAAAATAGATATTGTGGGAGACAGAAACCCCACCCCACCGCAGTATTTCAAGGCAATCGAAATGGTCCTGAAAATCGGCGGGAAGAATATCGACCCCAAAAAGGTGGACCGTGCAGTGAAGCTTTCGCACGAAAAATATTGCTCTGTTTACAACTCTCTTAGAAAAGATATGGATGTAAAGGTCAGATATGTTCTTGAAGAAAAAGAGCCTGCGCCAAAGGAAGACAAGAAATAGGTCCTATGTTGGGCATAATCGCTTCGACCTTTCTTGAAGCAAATATTCTTATAGAGCGGCTTTCGCCGAAAAAAGAATCGACTATTCAGGGCAAGCTTTTTTTCGAAGGCCGATTTAACGATAATGCCGCAACGATTTGTATCTGCGGCATCGGCAAGGCGAATGCCGCGCACGCCACGGCCCTTCTTATCGAAAGGTTCAGGCCCGACCGGATATTCAACATAGGCGTAGGCGGGGCCTTCCCATCTTCAGGCCTTTCTGTCGGCGATATTGTTGTCGCTGACAAAGAGATATACGGGGATGAAGGACTGAATGGCGAGGACAATTTTTACACAATGGATTCGCTGGACCTCCCGCTTTTATCATCCGACAAAGACTATTTCAACGAATTTCCCATGTTTGTCCCTGACGCGCTTCAGGATTTTAAAGACAGGGGCGCATTCCTGACAGTTTCGGCATGCACAGGCACGGTCGAAAGAGGAATGGAACTGGAACAGCGGTTCAATACCGTATGCGAGAACATGGAAGGCGCGGCAGTGGCGCAGGTCTGCATCGCAAGCGGCATCCCGGTCTGTGAGATAAGGGGCATCAGCAATGTCATTGAAAACAGGCGGGGCAAAGCCCTCGACAAAGCCTCCATGAAAATAGCGGCAGAGGCTGTCCAGAATGTTTTCTGCCGATTTTTTGCCGATCCTATTTCTTGACAGCTCTCTTTTAATCCGCTTAATATAATCTTTCACCAATTTTCGGCTTTGTATCAGGTTTTCGGAGGAGATTATGTCAGGACATTCTAAGTGGTCTCAGATTAAGCATAAAAAGGCCGCGACCGACGCTAAGCGCGGCAAGATATTCACTAAGATCGTTAAAGAGATAGCGGTCGCCTCAAGGACCAGCGGCGGAGACCCGGACGGCAATCCCCGGCTCAGAACGGCCCTCGATAAGGCAAAAGAAGTGAACATGCCTGCCGAGAATATCAAACGGGCCATAATGAAAGGCACGGGCGAGCTGCCCGGCATGGCCTATGAGGAAAGCGTTTATGAGGGCTACGGCCCCGGAGGCGTCGCCCTTTTGATAGAGGTGTTAAGCGATAACAAGAACAGGACCGTATCCGAGATAAGGCATACCCTTTCTAAAAACGGCGGCAGCTTGGGCGAGAGCGGGTGTGTTTCTTGGATGTTCGAGAAAAAAGGCTACATACTCGTTGAGAAATCGGCTGTTGACGAGGACACATTGATGTCGGTGGCGTTGGATGCGGGCGCGGACGACATGAAGAACGACCCTGAAGAAGAGAACTATGAAATACTGACCGCTCCTGAAAATTTTCCTTCTGTCAAAGAGGCGGTCGAGAAAAATAAAATTCCGGTTTCCCTTGCCGAGATAACGATGCTTCCTAAAAACTATATTGACCTTGAGGGGAGCGCCGCAGACCAGATGGTGAGGCTGATGGAAGCGCTCGAAGACAATGACGACGTTCAGAATGTTTACGCCAATTTCGATGTTCCCGACGCGTAACATAAAAAGCCTGCGGCATTCCCAAGCAGGGTGAAATGACCGAAGCTATACATATCACATTTAAGAGAAAGTTCTTGGCCGGGCTCTTTGTAACTATTCCGGCCGCAATAACCATTCTTGTTGTAGTCGGCCTTTTCAGGTTTGTCGATGGGATTTTAGGGCCTGTTTTCGATGTGATACTAGGCACACACATAGCCGGGCTTGGATTCATTTCAGCGATCGTCCTCGTTTTTTTTGCGGGTATCGTTTCAACAAACATGTTCGGCAAAAGGATTTTGGGATATGTCGAAAATGTATTTCTTCACATCCCGGTGTTCAAGAGTCTCTATACGTCGGTAAAGCAGCTTGTTGATGCGTTTTCTCCGGAAAGCAAAAGCTCGTTCAAGAAGTTTGTTATCGTCGAATATCCGAGGGCGGGGGCGCACGCATTCGGCTTTTTAACCAAAGAATGCGTTGTGGATTCGGGCGTTAAAGAGAATCTTCTTAAGGCGGTTTACATTCCGACAAACAATCTGTATCTAGGCGAGATAGTTCTAATGAACGACAAGGACATAATCTATACGGACATCCCTATCGAAGAGGGAATAAGGATCATCCTGTCGGGCGGCATATCAGCGCCTTCCAAGATAGCGGGTTCTCTGAAAAATGACGACGGCACGGCGCACAGGGAGCAGGTTGCATGAATGTCGCGGTTGTAATTCTTGCGGCAGGACTCGGCACCCGGATGAAATCGTCTTTGCCAAAGGTCCTTCATAAAGTTTGCGGCAAGCCGATGGTCCGGCTGGTGGCGGAAGCCGCGGCAGCCCTGAAGCCTGAGAAGATAATTGTTGTTGTGGGCCCGGAAAGCGAAGGTATAAGGGCCGCACTTTCGGGTCTGTCTGTGGAGTTCGGTGTCCAGAAAAGGCCGTTGGGCACAGGGGACGCGTTAAAGGTTGCAATGTCTTCGCTCAGGGGGTTTCAAGGCGATGTGCTTGTTTTGGGCGGCGATACGCCGCTGATTTCGTTCCTGACGCTCAGGCTTTTTTTAGCGCACCACAGAAAAATGCGCGAAGACATTTCGCTGCTGTCTTTCAGGGTGACCGGCAGCCACTCTTACGGGAGGATTGTCCGGGACGGGAACAGGGTTGACGCTATAGTCGAGGACAGGGACGCAAACGAGGAACAGAAAAAAATCGAAGAGGTGAACAGCGGTATTTATGCGATAAAGCATTCGTGCCTCGAACTGGTAAAGCGGATAAAAATAAACAAGGCAAAGGGCGAGTATTATCTCACCGATATTGTGAAATTGGCTGTGGACAAAGGTTTGAGGGTGGGCGGCCATGCGCTTTCGGACGAGCTCGAACTTTCGGGTATAAACACGAGGCAGGAACTCCATGCAGCGGAGAAATTCATGCAGCGGAAAATCGTATCGGCATGGATGTCCAAAGGGGTTTCCTTTATCGATGCGGAGTCGGTATTTATCCATCAGGGTGCGGAACTCGGGGCCGACACCATCATTTATCCGAATGTGCTGATAGAGGGGGAAACGACAATCGGCCGGGGATGCGTGTTATACCCTAGCGTACGGATAGCGGGTTGCAGGATAGGAAACGATGTTGCGATAAAGGACTCGACCGTAATCGAAGAATCAACCGTTATGGATGGCGCTGTAGTAGGACCCTTTGCGCATATAAGACCGCAATCGGTAATAGGGCCTTCGGTCAAGATCGGCAACTTCGTAGAGATAAAGAAATCGGTCTTGGGTGCAGGGACAAAGGCATCTCATCTCAGTTACCTCGGCGATGCCGAAATAGGAAAGAATGTTAACATCGGCGCGGGAACAATTACCTGCAACTATGACGGCAAGAACAAAAATAAGACGGTGATAGAGGACGATGTATTTATAGGCAGCGACACGCAGCTTATAGCTCCCGTAAGCGTGAAAAGGGGCGCGTATGTCGGCGCCGGCTCGACCATAACAAAAGACGTTCCGGCCGAAGCCCTTGCGGTCAGCAGGGCCGAACAGAGAATTATTGCGGGTTGGGCAAAGAAAAAAACAGCTGTAAAAAACGAAAAGCTACGAAAGGAGAGCAAGCGCTAAGCGTAGCGTCTGCTTAAGAAAGTATGTGCGGAATTATAGGCTATATAGGAAACAGAAACGCAATTCCAATAGTGATCGACGGACTTAAGAAGCTTGAATACAGGGGCTATGATTCTGCAGGCATCGCTTATTTTGATTCGGGTGTCCTTGAAGTTAAACGCTGCAAAGGCAAGATTCGGGACCTTGAAGCTATCATGGACGGGGCCCGCGTATCGAGCACCGTTGCCATAGGCCACACGAGATGGGCCACCCACGGGAGACCGTCCGATGAAAACGCCCATCCGCACAGATCGGGCGGAATAGTTGTTGTCCACAACGGAATTATCGAAAACTATGTTGAACTCAAGCATGAGCTCCAGTCCGAAGGCTATGTCTTTACATCCGAAACCGACACCGAAGTCCTGTGTCATCTTATAAATAAGCACACAAAAACCGCGCCTGCAATAGAAGAGGCGGTGCGGAACACCCTGAAAGAGATCAGGGGGGCATATGCCTTTGCTGTTGTCGATGAAAAAGAGCCGGACAAAGTCATTGCCGTCAGAAAGGAAAGTCCCCTTGTTATAGGGCTCGGGGAGAGCGAATTCTTTTTTGCCTCCGATGTGCCGGCCTTTCTCAGCCATTCCAGAGAGGTCATCTTTCTTGACAATCAAGAGATGGCGGTGCTGCACAGGGACGGGGTAATCATTACCGACTTTACAGGCAGGCCGCTCAAGAAAAATGTGACTACTATTTCATGGAACCCTTCTATGGCCGAAAAGGGCGGCTATCGCCATTTTATGCTCAAAGAGATTTTCGAGCAGCCGCGGGCCGTGGCAGATACGATAAGGGGGCGCGCTTATGCCGAAAACAGCGAGATTGCGCTCGACGAATTCGGCCTGACCGCCGATATCATCAAGTCCGTCGAGAAGATATTTATCGTGGCCTGCGGGACCTCATACCATTCCGGACTTGCCGGCAAATATATGATAGAGACCCTCGCCCGCATACCGGTGGAAGTCGATATAGCCTCGGAGTTCCGTTATAGAGAGCCTATCGTGGGTAAAAACAGTCTGTTTATCGCAATCACACAATCTGGGGAAACAGCCGATACGCTTGCCGCTCTTAGAGAGGCCAAGTCTCTTGGAGCAAAGACCCTTAGCATTTGTAATGTTATCGGAAGCACTGCTTCGAGGGATTCCGATTTTGTTTTTTATACGCATTCAGGTCCTGAAATCGGGGTCGCTTCGACAAAGGCCTTTACCACCCAGATGGTTTCGCTATACATGCTTGCGATCGCATTCGGGAAGATAAAAGGGGTGCTTGCAACCGATAAGGCGGAAGAACTGATAGATGAGCTGCTCCATCTCCCTGCAAAGATCGAACAGGCGATAGATCTCGACGCCGAAATTACGGTTATCGCCAAAGAGCTTTTCAAGGCCGAGGATTTTCTTTATTTAGGCAGGGGCATTAATTATCCCATAGCGCTCGAAGGCGCGTTAAAACTCAAGGAAATATCGTATATACATGCCGAAGGGTACGCTGCCGGGGAAATGAAACACGGCCCGATAGCGCTGATAGACGAGGATGTGCCGGTCGTGGTTATTGCGCCTTCAGGCAAACTGAGCGAAAAAGTGCTGTCGAACATGGAAGAGGTCAAGAGCCGTGGAGGAATACTCCTTGCGGTTACAACGGATGACGGGAAAGCAGCGCGGCAGATGTCCGAATATTCAATAGCAGTACAGGGTTCAAACGAATTTCTGACCCCGGTCATTATGACTGTTCCGCTTCAGCTTCTCGCCTATCATATTGCGGTGTTGCGGGGCTGCGACGTCGACCAACCGAGAAATCTCGCAAAAAGCGTAACTGTCGAATAACTCATGAGGGTCCTTGTAACAGGCGGCGCGGGTTATATCGGCAGCCATATGGTCAAGCTGCTCGGAGAGCGGTCTATAGACACGCTTACTTACGACAATCTTTCGACAGGGAACAAATGGGCGGTGCTGCACGGAGATCTTGTGGTTGCGGACCTTGCCGACAAAGATACCCTGAGGGGGGTCGTCAAGGCTTTCAGGCCGGATGCGGTAATACATTTTGCAGCATCGATAGTGGTGCCCGAGAGCGTTAAGGACCCGCTTAAATATTACCGGAACAATACCGCAAACACCTTAAATCTTATAGAAATCCTGAAGGAACTTGCCGTAAAGAAAATGGTGTTTTCTTCTACGGCTTCTGTTTACGGAATTCCTGAAAAGTCGCCTATTGCCGAGACGGAACCTATGCGGCCGATAAATCCTTATGGGACTTCAAAAATGGTGACCGAGCTTGTGTTAAAAGACCTGAGCCTTGCGGACAAAGACTTCAACTATGTATCTCTGAGATATTTTAATGTTGCGGGTTCGGACGATAAATGCAGGATAGGGCAGGCGTATAAGGAGTCGACGCACCTGATAACGAGAGCGCTCAAGGCGGCAAAGGGCGAGTTTCAGAAACTCGAAATATTCGGCGTTGATTATCCGACTCCGGACGGCACCTGTATCAGGGACTACATTCATGTCGACGACCTTGCGGACGCGCATATAAGAGCGCTCGAATATCTTGGCGAGGGCGGTAAAAGCGAGGTTTTCAACTGCGGGTACGGACATGGCTATTCGGTCAAGGAAGTTATAGCGGTTGTAAAAAAAGTTACGGGAGTGGACTTCCATGTTGAAGAGGCGCAGAGGCGTGAGGGAGATCCTCCGGTTGTTGTTGCCGACAGCGCCAAGATACGTAGAGAGTTAGTCTGGAAGCCATCATATGATGATCTTGAGTATATTGTACGCACTGCATGGGAGTGGGAAAAGACTAAAGACAGAATGAGCGGCGGTAAGTAACGGACATTCACTTCTTAACGATGTTTGGGGTAATTGATTTTTAAAGGAAAAATAGTTATACTTTAATATTGAGGGACTAGGGACAGAGGGGAACCTTTGCGGAGGCATTAATGTTTGGTAAAAAGTTTTTGATAGTTGCAACCGTATCTTTGGTCCTAGTATTTTGCGGACAGGCAAGCGCCTTAACCAATTATAACTATACAGATTCGACCTCCACCTTTTTCTCAGACCATAGATATCTCGGATGGGAGAACACCCTGCCTGCAAGCGGAGGCACGTTTATCGACGCGCATCTGAAATTCGATGTCAGCAGGGGCCTGATCGGAAAGAAAGCCGATTTCGGTCTCGCTGCTATAACAAAAGATACACATGACGGAAATACGTCTTATAACATAAAGATCGAGCAGGAGCTCGGGAAAATATACTTCGGCAAGCAGTTCGATTTTTCGGCAAGCGCGCTCAGCGCTTTGAATGCGGCCCTCCTCGAAAGCTACGTAAAAAAGACACCTCTCGCTTTTGCCTTGATCTTGCACGACGAGGACGACAAGAAAAAGGTGAAAAGCGCGTCGCTTTACGGCAATGTTGCGCCGGAACCCGCATCTATGGCGCTTGTAGGCGTTGGGCTTGTGGCCCTTCCCTTTGCCGCAAGGTTCCGGAGATTTATTGCTAAGGGTTGATTTGCCGGGTTGTTCCGATCTGCAGCAGCCATAACTTCTGAGGCTTCGGTTATGGCTGTTTTTATTATTGTTCGGGGGGAGATTTTTGAATTTTAAAAAGATTTTGGCGGTCTTGGCGGCATTGTATTTTTCGGCAACCTGTCCGTCGTTTGCGCAGGATTACCTCATCGGCAGTCAGGACCTCCTTAAAATAACCGTTTATGAGCATCCGGACCTCACCACCGAGACACGCGTGAGCGAGGACGGCAAAATCTCTTTCCCCCTCATCGGGGAGCTCGATATTAAAAACCTCACGGCAAGACAGGTCGAGAAAAAGATAGCCGATAAGCTGTCCGCAGGTTACATCACCAATCCCCAAGTGGCGGTATTGATCCAGCAGTACATGGGACAGCGCGTAACGATAATAGGCGAGGTTTCCAAGCCGGGGCAGTACGAAATCACAGGCCCCACCTATGTATTGGATATCATATCGAAGGCGTTGGGCACCACCCAGAATGCCGGCTATATGATCACCCTTTTCAGAAAGAGCGGGGGCGCGGACCCCAAGTTCGAAAAACTCCGGATAGATCTCGACCGCCTTCTCAGAAAGGGTGAGCTCGAAGAGAACATCCAGATGAAAGACAAGGACATAATCTTTGTGCCGAAAGGCTTCTTCTATGTTTACGGAGAGGTTAACAGGCCCGGCGCGTACAGGATAGAAAAAGGCCTTACGGTCAAGAGGGCCGTGGCCCTTGCAGGCGGGTTCAACCAGAAAGCGGCCAAGAAAAAGGTTGAAATCACACGTAGGACGAACGATAAGGATGTGATCCACGAAGGCACGCTAGATGATACGGTCGAGATAGACGACGTGATAATGGTCAAGGAAAGCATCTTCTGATGAACCTGAATTATTACTGGAATGTTGTAATGGACAGGCGCTGGATAGTCATAACGGCGTTTGCGGTCACCGTTGCTGCGACGCTTGTCGCTTCTCTGTTGTGGCCCCCGAAGTACGAGGCCACGGCAACGCTGGTCCTCGACTATGACAGCAGCAATCCGATGACCATCGGACCGGCGGCCATGGTTTCGGGAATGTTTCAGTCCATAGAATATATCAATACGCAGATCGAGATAATAAGAAGCAGGAAGGTCGCAGTCGGAGTGGTCGATCTTCTAAAGCTTGACAAGATACCCGAGATCGTCGAGAGGTTTGAAAAAACGAAGAAAGCGAACCCGCTTTTTTTCTGGAAAAAAGAGCAGGAGATGGATATAAAGGTCTGGCTTGCGGACTATTTTCTTTCAAAGTCCCTGAAGGTCGAACCAGCGAGGGACGCCCGTTTTCTGTTCATCAAATTTTATTCCCCGGACCCCGACTTCTCGGCCGCAGCCGCCAATGCTTTTGCAAAAGTTTATACGGAATATAATCTTGAACTCAAGCTTATTCCTCTCCGGGACGCGGGCAAATGGTTTTCGGATAAGCTTACCGATGTCAAGGACAAGGCGGACAAAGCGAGTGAACAGCTCAGGGAATACCAGAAGAAAAAAGGACTTGTTTCTCAGGAGGGGCGCTACTATGACGATGCTGTGCAGAGACTTGACCAGATAAACAGCCAGATGGTCGTGGCCAAGGGAAAACTCTATGAGGCCAAGGTGGCGATAAAGAGGATCGAGGACAGCAAAGGCAATTACGAAAGCATTCCTGACGTTATATCCAACAACCTCGTCAGCAATTTGAAGATCGAAAAAATGAAGATCGAAAAAAGCCTTTCAGATCTGTCTGCAAAAGTCGGGACAAAACATCCGCAATACAGCAGAATGCAATCGGAACTTCAGACTGTGACAGCAAAGCTGAACGCCGAGATACAAAATATCATAAATGCGATAAGACAGGAGTATGAAGCTGCTGCCGGAAGGGTCCAGAGTCTCGAAAAGGCCTTGAATGCGCAAAAAGGAGAGGCGCTGAACCTGAACACATCCCGTTACCAGATGGACTCTCTTAACAGAGAATCAGAGGCCTTTAAACAGACGTACGACGCGGTTTTGAAAAAATTCAACGAAACCGTGCTCCAAAGCGACATGAACCGCACTAACGTGTTTTTGATAGACGCTGCAGTGCCTCCGGCACAAAAGTACAGTCCCAAGATCATGCTTAATTTTCTTCTTTCCATATTTGTGGGCGCCTTTTTGGGCATCGGGCTGGCCTTCTTTTTCGAATACCTGGACGACACCATAAAATCCGTAGAAGTTGTCGAGAGGGATTTCAACATGCCTGTATTGGCAACGGTATCACGAATAGAGGAGTCGTGAAGTGGGCGAAGAATTGACCTGCGTAATAGGCAGCAATCAGGTAAAGGACATAGGCAGCATCCTTAAAGATACCGGGAAGATAACCGCCGCGGACCTCGAGAAGATCGTGGGGTTACAACAGGAAAAAGGCATGCTTTTCGGAGAAGCGGCCGTTTATCTGGGGATACTTACGGAAGAGGACGTCAAGCGCGCGCTTTCGCAGCAGTTCTCCTATCCCTACTTGGGAGACGAGAAACACCCGATAGGCAGCGAACTCGTTTCGGTTCTCCAGCCGTTCAGCAATCAGATAGAGGTTTTTCGCTCGCTGCGAAGCAAGCTTGTGCTTTCGGGCATAGGCAGTGTTTTAAAGGCGGTTGCGATAGTCAGTCCGAACGAAGGCGACGGCAAGACATTCATTGCGGCGAACCTTGCCGCAACTTTCGCGCAGCTCGGGTCCAAAACCGTCCTTGTCGACGCAAACTTCAGAAAGCCGCGAATACACGAGATATTCAACCTGAAGAACAACTGCGGCATGAGCAGTGTAATAATCAAGAGGGCGAACCTTGCGCAGGCGGTCTATTGCACCCCGATCCCTACACTGCATATTCTGCCTGCAGGCCCGCAGCCGCCCAACCCGCTTGAGCTTTTAGGCTGGCCGGACACCAGAGACATAATAACTTCGCTTAAGGGCATGTATGACGTGATTATCGTCGACACTCCGGCTTTTAGCAATACGGCGGACGCCCTTGTGGTTTCGAATCTTGTGGACGGCATTTTGATGCTTGCACTTAAAGGAAATACAAGGAAAGAAGCGTTCGACAATGTAAAAAAACAACTCAAAACATCGGCGGCAAGGATCTTAGGCTCGATAATAAATGAACCGGACAATAAAAAACAGCCTAAGCGGTTTAAATTCTTTTAGAGCAGCATTGCATTTTTTCTTCTGCATGTTTTGTATTCCAGTTTTTTATGGACCGTTTTCGGACCTGAAGCTTTTTCCAGAAGAGGCAGTCGTTATAAAAGGGCGTACTGATGTTTAAGGAGGTTTTTTTGAAGGCAGGTTCCGGCAAAAATTTATTCTCAGGCCTTTTGTCTTTTGCTTTTTTGGCGGCAACGTTCGGCTGCGGAGGCACGGATGACATGGCCAAATCCAGCCAAGTGCTTGCTCGTGTAGGCAAAAAAGAGATAACCATAAATTCATTCGAAAGGCAGCTCTCCAACCTGCCGGAATCCGTGCAAAAGCTTGCGGTTGCAGGCAAAGGCAAGCAAGCATTGCTCGAAGGCATGATCAACAGAGAGATTTTATATTCCGATGCGGTCAAAAAAGACTTGGAAAAGGACCCGGAATTGCAGCGCAAACTTGACGATATAAAGAAGGAACTGATAGTCACGACATATCTGCAGAGAGAGGTTCTCAACAAAATCACGGTCGAAGATAAAGACGCGCAGGAATATTACAAGGCCCATCCGGATGAGTTCAAAAACAGAGAAGAAGTGAGGTTGAGCCAGATTGTTCTGTCGGACAAAAAAGAGGCTGACGATATGCTGGGCAAACTAAAAGGGAAAAAGGATTTTGCGGAGCTTGCCGCACGTTATTCTACGGACAAAATAAGTGCTCTGCGTCGCGGTGATGCGGGCTACTTTATAAAAAACCAGCTGCCGGACGAGGTGAGGGAAGATATCTTCAGGATGAAAGCGGGCGAAATAAGCGGGGTATACAAAATGTCCGGGGGATACGAGATTTACAAGGTGACCGACAGGCGAACAATATCCTACAGCTTTGAGCAGGTCAAAGAAGGCTTGAAGAACCGGCTTAAAAACGAGAAATTTCAGGAGTCATTGAAAAAACGTATAGACGACCTCAAGAAGGACATAAAGGTTCAGGTCAACGAAAACCTTCTTGAAAAAATTAATTAGTTGTATAAATAAAAACAATTTGCCGGCCGCCGCTCGAATACGCGAAATGTAACCGAGAGGGCGGTAGCGCGTAAAAAAGTTCAAGGAGAAGATGACAAATGTCTAAAAAAGCATTGATAACCGGAATTACCGGACAGGACGGCGCATATCTTGCCGAGTTTCTGCTTGCAAAGGGTTACGAAGTGCACGGCATAAAGCGCAGGGCGTCATTATTCAACAGCGACAGGATCGATCACCTTTATATGGACCCGCACGAAAAGAATATAAAGTTTAAGCTGCATTATGGGGACCTGACAGACTCTACGAATCTTATACGCATAATTCAGGAGGCGCAACCGGACGAGATTTATAACTTGGCTGCCCAAAGCCATGTAAAGGTGTCTTTTGAAACGCCTGAATATACCGCAAATGCGGACGCTCTCGGAACGTTGAGACTCCTCGAGGCTATAAGGATACTGGGGTTGAGTAAGAAAACCAGATTCTATCAGGCCTCGTCATCCGAACTTTATGGAAAGGTCCAAGAGACGCCCCAAAAAGAGAGCACCCCCTTCTATCCGAGAAGTCCTTACGCTGTTGCCAAACTTTACTCTTACTGGATTACGGTGAACTACAGGGAGGCCTACGATTTTTTTGCGTGTAACGGTATTTTGTTCAATCATGAATCTCCTGTGCGCGGCGAAACTTTTGTTACGCGCAAGATTACCCGGGCGGTTGCGCGAATCAAGCTCGGTTTGCAGGATAAAATTTACCTTGGAAACCTGAACGCAAAGCGCGATTGGGGCCACGCAAAAGATTTTGTGAAAGCGCAGTGGCTGATATTGCAGCAAGACAAAGCTGAGGACTATGTGATAGCGACAGGACAGCAGTATTCGGTCAGGGAGTTTATCGAGGCGGCATTCAAAGAGATAGGTGTCGAGATTCGATGGAAAGGCGAGGGCCTTGAAGAAAAAGGGACCGAAGGCAAGTCGGGAAGAGTATTGGTCGAAGTCGATTCGCGTTATTTTCGTCCGACCGAGGTTGATTCGCTTCTAGGCGATTACACTAAGGCCAGAGAAAAGCTGGGCTGGACCCCTACGGTCTTGTTTAAGGACCTCGTGGCCGAGATGGTGAGGGAAGATTTAAACGAGGCGGAAAGGGACCAACTGTGCAAAAAGGAGGGTTTCAAAACCTTCGGGTATCATGAATAAAGAGTCCATACTGCTTATTAAAGACGCCTCAAGTCAACAAGTAAACTGTGGATAAACATACGTAACTTGTCGAATCATGTCTCAGGCCAAGGCTCTCTCTCGCTTATATGCGAAGCCATATTGAAATTATAAAATCCCATCCGCTTACTGTTTTTACGTATCTTGCGTTTGCCGCTCTTTTTGCCCCGACGTTTTACAAGCTTTATTCATACGGGTGGAATAATGCGGATTACAGCCACGGCCCGCTGATACTGATCGCCTTTTTCTGGCTGTTGTGGAGGGACCGGGAAAAATTTACACTGTCTTGCGAAGCCGATATCAATGTTTTGTCGCTTTCTTTTCTGCTGTTCGGGCTATTTTGTTATATGGTCGGCTCAATACTCAGTTCGATGGTTTTGGAGTCTTTTGCTATGGTCCCGGTCCTCATAGGCGCTACAGGCTTTCTTTATGGGAGACAGGCTGTTTCGAGTATTTTATTCCCGGCACTGTTCCTGATTTTTTTAGTCCCGCCCCCGGGATTTTTCATCGACATGGTGACTTTTCCTTTAAAGCTTGGCGTTGCGGTAGTCTCGGCATACGTTTTGAAAGCAGCGGGATATTTAATAAGCAGGGACGGGGCCATTATGTATATCGGTGATTACACCATCATAGTGGGAGACGCATGCAGCGGCATGCGTTCACTCGTTTCGCTGATGGCGGTCGGCGCGGTTTACGCATACCTGCAGACAATATCAAACTTTAAAAAGGTGGTTCTGTTTTTATCGGTCATTCCGATATCCATAGCTGCGAATACAATCAGATTGATCGTGCTTGCGCTTATAACTTACCACTATGGGGAAGCTGCAGGGCAGGGCTTTTTCCATAACTTCTCCGGGATACTGCTCTTTTTGATCGCAATGGGTGGGCTTGTCTGCATAGATATATTTTTAAACGGGAAGAGAGCGCCGCATGTTGAGCGCCGCTAAAAAAAAGCATTTTGCAGTCATTGCTCTGTTTGCCGTAGTTGCGGCGGTGACGCTATTTTACAGGATAGAACGGCGTACGCAGCCAAGCCCGATTAACCTCAATGATATACCTCAAACTATAGGTGAATGGAGAATGACTGCCCAGAACGATACGATTAAAGCGGCAGAGGCAAAATTTTTGGACGATGTTCTGTTTCGCACATACCAAAGAAAAGACGGTAAAATCATTATGCTTGCTGTGGCGTATGGCGCCGACCAACGAAGGAAATTCAGCATACATCTGCCTGAAGTATGCTATGAAGCGGCGGATTTTGAGATTACGCCGCTCGGATATGCAACCATGAATTCGCCAGCCTTGACGCTTAAGCAATTCGCAGCTAAAAATCCGGCTGTTGGAATTGAACTGGTACAATACTGGATAGTGCTAAACGGCAAAGTAGTCACCGGAGAATTCGACAGAAAAATCAAACAGGCCTATTACAACTTTTTCGGTGCTGATTCCGGTGGGGTGATGGTAAGGGTTTCGTCATTTGCGACAAATGCGGATTTTAAAAGCGAATATGAGATGCAGAGGGGGTTTGTGGCTTCTTTATACGATGAGGCAAGCCCCGAATTTAGGGATGTGTTGTTCGAAAGAGAACATAACTGACGTCAAAAACAGAACGCATTAGTAACATGCCAAAACATAATAAATAATCATGATAAAATACCGAATTTTGCATAATTCTTTATACAGCCTTGGTGGCTGGGTTGTGCCGGTTATAGTAAATTTTTTAACTATCCCATATGTTGTTCGGTCTCTTGGTGCAGACAGCTACGGCATCTTAATGTTATCAACCGCTGTAATGGGATACTTTGCGCTTCTCGATATAAATCTTGCTGTTGGGAGCATTCGTTATATCTCGGAATATCATGCTAAAAACGAGTTTGAGAATGTTAATGAAGTGCTTACTGTAAGTTTTTTTGGTTATATAGCAGCGGGGATAACGGGAACTGTATTGATATATATATCTACTGATTTGTTTTTATTGAAGTGGTTTAATATCCCTGAAAATTTAAAAAACTTATCGGCAACAACATTGCATTTAACGGCCGTGGGGTTTTTCTTAAATATGATGCAAAATTATTTATCCTCGATATCCCGAGCAATACACCGTTTTGATATATTGGCAAAAATGGAGGCAGGTTTCGGCATAAGCTTGATGCTCTTAACTGTGCTTATCCTGTATTTGGGATTTGGTCTGATAGAAGTTGTTGTGCTGCGGCTCATTATAGCTTTTGTGAATTGCCTGACTTGTCTGTGGATTGTAAAAAAAATTATTCCCTACGCCAGTTTTGTATCGCGGGTAAGCAAAGGAATAACTAATAAAATAGCTTCTTTTAGCGCATATTCGTTTATGAGCAAAATAGCGACTGCCATTACCAACAATAGCGACAAACTTATTATTGGGTCTTTTTTAAGCTCCGCTGCAGTCACTTTATATGCTATACCATATCTGCTGGTTAGTAGACTTATGAATATTTCAGTCAGGTTTTCAATGGTAATATTTCCTATCGCCAGCGAGTTAGGCGCGATAGGTAGGCGTGATGAATTGGAGAAAATTTATATTGTCGTTAGTCGCCATATATTTTTTTTAAACATCATGATAACTACAATTCTATGTTTGTTCTCTATGCAAATATTGCGTCTATGGATGGGGGATATTTTTGCCCAGAAAACATATGTTGTTTTAATTTTGCTTTCTCTCGGAATGTTTTTAGATTCGCTAACAAATCTGCCGTCGCTGATTAACGACGGTCTAAGCTTTCCGCATATAACAGGAAGCTTTGCTCTATCAAGAGCTGTTTTTGGAGTAATTGCGCTTCTAATTGGCGCAAAATTTGGCGGATTGACGGGTGTAGCTTTCTCGTATATGCTTTCATCACTGATTTTTTCTATTGCCTTTTTGTTATTTGTTCACAAGAAAACATTAAGGATGTCTTTAATGCAAGTAATAAATCAGGCATTTTTAGTTCCAGTATTTATTTCGATAGTCGCTGTTTTGGCTACTCTTATGGCACGAGTCTTTTTGCCGCAGTCAATTGTCACATCTATAAGCGAATTTATCTTGGCTACGGGCATATTTGTGTTTTTCGGTTATAGAAGCGTTTTGAGTTCGGAATGGCAGACAAAAATAAGCAGTCGCTTTGGAATCGGCAAACCATGAAGATTCTTCTTGTAAGTGAATTAATTCCATATCCTGTTTTGGGGGGGCTTGCAAGGCATTGCATAACCCTTGGGAACTATTTGCAGAGAGAAGGTCATGAAGTGAGCATTATGGGCAATTGTGAGTTTGCCGATGCGGAGCATATAGGCAACCTTGGCTTTGCCGGACAGTTGATTTTAGGTTTTAAGCTAAATAGAACGCTGTCCAGAAGAATAGAAAAATACATAGGGGTTTATCCGTATCCGTTATATAAACGTTTTGCAAAACAAATAGCAAAAGCGATCAATAAAATTGCAGAAAAATTTGACGTTGTTCATTATCATGGACACTATCCAATGGTTTCAAGCTTTATTAATAAAGATATAAATTTTATACAAACGCGTCATGATCATGGAACTTTTTGTCTTAATAAACTTTTTTTTAAAGAATCCACCCTCTCTGAATGTATTGATCCATCTGCAGATAACTGTGCCGTGTGTTTTAAGCCTAATAATGATTCTTTGCGGCGCCACATTAACTATTTAGGGTGTTTAGAATGGCGCGCCGATACAGTAAAGGCATTGTCAACGCATAAAACAATTTTTGTTTCGGAAAGAGCATTTGATATTGCTTCGAGTGTTTTAGGCTTAAATAGGCATTCTGGCATCAGCGTAATACATAACTTTATAGATACGAAAGATATTATTTCGAAAATAAATAAAAGTAAAGATTTTAAATTCAACCCTGCAGGTGTTTTGTTGGCGAGCACACTCAATCCCGCCAAAGGTGTAAGCAGTTTTTTAAAAGCGTATAGAGATGCCGGTTGTAATTTCCCGGTAACTGTGGCGGGTTCTGGTAGTGAGTTAGCATCTATGAAGACAGAGTTTAAGGATTACCCTATCACTTTCTGTGGGTGGCTTGAGCATGAGGGGGTTTTAACTTTGATGGCACAAAATGGGGTTTTTGTTGTGTCATCGTTGTTGCAAGAGACAGGTCCAATAACAGCTTTAGAAGCTATTTTCTTGGGGAATAAAGTTTATGCTCTCAAAAGGGGAGGAATTTTGGAATTAATGTCTTATGCACGCAACCCTAATCAAGTAGAACTGTATAACAATATGAGCGAGTTGGTAAGCGGCGTTGCATCGGCAATAAATAAGACAACTGAATCCGGCAGTTTAGATACGTTTGGTAGAGATTTCGGGGCATGTATTAAGGAAAAAATCTTGGAAATTATGAAGTGTTACAAAAAATAGCGTTAAAATTAAACCATAGAACAAGCCTTCACACACTAATAGCAATATTCCTTGCTATTTTATTTGGCTATGCTATTAATGCGTTCCCACCATTCCATATTGGCTTGTTACTTTTATTTTTTACAACCCCATTTTTTTTGGTTCAGCCTAAATTTTTACTTTATTTTTTTATTGTGATTGTTTTGTTTTTCCCTAATGTTGGTTACGGCGTTAGCGAACAAGAAAGTGTGCTTAATATTTATTGGAAGGGTACCGGTGTTTTTCATTTCTCGATTGTCAATATGCTGTTGTGGCTTGTATTTATTTTTGCATTGTTTCAAAAAGGCTTGAAAAAACAAGAGTGGGGTTATTGCAATTTGTATAAGTTGTTTTTGTTGTTTAATGGGTTGTTTATGCTATTTATTTTGTGGGGAATTGGAAAAGGAATATCAATTTGGGATGCCACATCTTACTATGGCGTTATAAACGTCACAAATATGACATTGCTTGTTATTGCGATGCTGGTTTTTGTCAATAAGGAGGAAGAGTTAGATCAGCTAAAGCTTATTTTCATTGTTAGTGTGACTGTTCGGGGAATATGGGGGATTATACGATTTTTTTTCTTTGGCGGTGATCCGGCGAATCCCTATGCAACATTGGAAAAAATAAGTGTTAAAGTGACCTTTTTTGATATAGGAGATAGTTTAATTGCTTGCATAGCCCTGTTTTACGCTGCATGGGTGTTGATGAACAAACATAATGGTTCTTCAAAAAAAGCTACATTATTTTATCTTGTTGTAATAATATGTCTATTTAATATAGTGTTTTCATATCGAAGGACTGGATGGCTTGGTTTGGTATTTGCTGCACTATGGTTTGCAACATCAGTAACTAAAGGAAAACGTTTGGTGTTTCTTGCCTCTGCTCTATCAATATTTATTCCTGTACTTTCTATTGTGTCATTAGGGAGGTTCGGTTTGCAGAAGGGGGAGGGGGTTCTAAGACTTTTTCCTGATGTATTCGCACGAGGAAGCTTTAATTATACACAGGGGCGATTTGTTGAGCTGTATATGGCTATAAAAACAATTAAAAATAACTTGTTGTTTGGAGTTGGACCCTGGGGTGGCTATCAGCAAATGAGCAATATCTTAATTTTCGGTGGATTCGAAGGTTTCGGCATGTTTACTCATAGTGCGGTTATTCATATGTTGCTGAAAATGGGGGTGATTGGTTTATTGGTATTTCTTGCAATGTTCATAGGCTATGCCTATTTCTGGATAACAAAGCGTTACACTCTATCATCAGGAACACGAGGGTTTGCTGAAGCGTCATTTGCGGGTTTTCTATTTTTTGTTCCAGATATGCTTTTGGGCACTCCGATTATTGAATTCAGGCATATGGCACTATTAGGCTTTTGTATTGCTATTCCTTACATTTCATATAATATAAAACCATCCAGTTAAATAGATTTTTTACGCAATGAAAATCTCGATTATCACCTGCACGAAAAACAGCTCTCTTTATCTCGAAAAATGTATCGCCTCCATCTGCAGCCAGAATTATAATGATTTTGAATTGATCTTTGTCGACGGCAACTCAACGGATGCAACCCTTGAAATTATTGAGAAAGTTGATCGCCCCAAACAAATAGCTTATGGAGTTACCGGAGGCATAGCATCTGCTATGAACCGGGGGGTGGAGCTTGCGCGTGGTGATATCATTGCCCATTTGCATTCTGATGATTACTATGTGCACGACAATGTATTTGCGGATGTCGCCGGGATTTTTTTGCGAAGCGAAGCGCAGTGGCTTTTTGGTCGCTGTTTGAGTGATATTGATGGGGCTTTAGTTCCTGAACAATATAGGGTGCCGAGATATAGCTATAAGAGACTTTTGAAGGGGAACTTCATTCCGCATCCGGCGACATTTATACGCAGGGAATTATTTAGGCGGGCCGGAATGTTTGATACGAATATTAAATATGGAATGGATTACGACTTGTGGCTCAGATTCGGCCGCATTGCCGCTCCAGTTCAGCTTGATGAACACCTTGCCGTTTTTCGAAGGCATGAAGGGAGCTTAAGCACAGCTAATAAAACGGCTGCCTTTGAAGAAGATTACGTTATTCGTCGCAAGTACATAAAAAAAACATTTACTTCCTTTCTTTATCACTATGCTCACTACATAGTTCGCAAAAGAAGACTGTTAAAGTCACTATGAGCAAGTTATCATTGATAATTGCAACGTTGGAAAGAGCCGATGAACTGCATCGTCTTTTGAGTTCTCTTGTTTTGCAAACAGACAAAAACTTTGAAGTGGTTATTGTTGATCAAAGCAAAGGTGATAGCCTTGTTCCGATGATTAGTGAATATAGTAATCTTGGTCTTTATATTCAGCATCACAAAATAAATCAACAAAATTTATCGCACGCACGAAATTATGGGGCGCGTATGGCAAAAGGGGACATTCTTGCTTTTCCTGATGATGATTGCTGGTATGAGCCCGATCTTATTATGGAAGTAAGAAAGGCTTTTTTTTCGAAACCGCAACTGGATGGTATTGTTGCTTATTGGGTTGAGTATCAGGAAAAAGAAAAAAGCTTTGTTGATAAACGGTTGTCTCTTGATGCTTGGCGCAAATTCCACGGCGGCAATGCAAGTTCCATAACCCTTTTTTTGAAACGGCGGATGCTTGACAGCATTGGATGGTTTGACGAGCGTTTAGGGGTGGGTGGCTGGTTCGGAGCGGCAGAGGAAACGGATCTTATTATGCGGGCATTGTCGGCAGGCGCCGAAATCGAGCGTTGTCCGACGGCAAGGGTGCACCATATTTATGCGACTACTCTTAGCGGCAATTTGATTGAATTATGTCGCAAAGCCCGAATGAGGGCACACGGCACAGGCGCTGTATATGCCAAGCACTCCCTAAGTTTTTTTGTTGTTTTGCGCGGATCTATTGCTCCTATAATCTTGCCTATTATAAGGTTGGCCGGTTTCAGGGCTTTGCTTTGCGGGGTATGTATAACAATTGGTCGAATTGAGGGGTTTTTCAAGTGGGGGTGGGGGAAATCATGAGATGTTTTCTTTTGGTTTTATTTTTAGCAGCCGTTGTTTTCTTACAATCGATTTCAGATGCGATAGAAAAGAAACCAATAACTATGGATTATTTCGGCCTGCATATTCATCGGTCGGATCAGGGCACTGCTTGGCCTAAAGTCCCCTTTGGCAGTTGGCGACTTTGGGATGCCTATGTGGGGTGGGCTTATCTTGAGCCGGAACAGGGCAAATGGGATTTTAAGCGACTTGATAAATATGTGGCAATGGCTAAGCTGACGAAGACAGATATTTTGCTTCCACTTGCAATGACTCCGACTTGGGCTTCTGCGCGGCCTAATGAGCCGAGCGGATATAACAAGTTAGGCAGTAAAGCAGAACCTGCCCGCATAGAAGATTGGATGCATTATGTTGAAACTATTGGAAACCGCTATAAAGGACGAATTCGATATTATGAGATTTGGAACGAACCCAGTGATCAGCTTTATTTTACGGGGAATATAGAGACACTTGTTGACTTGACTTGTAAGGCTTATAAAATTCTTAAGCATATAGATCCGGCAAACCGGATAGTTTCTCCCGCATCAACAGGAGGAGGCAGACATATTGAGTATTTAGACCGGTTTCTTCAGTCTGGGGGAAAGGATTGTATAGATATAGTTGCTCATCACTTTTATGTCCCGCGTTTTGGGCCGGAAGCGATGGTTCCGTTAATCCGTAGTGTTCGCGCCGTAATGCAGAAACATAACATAGAGAATAAACCGCTTTGGAACACTGAAACCGGATGGTGGCTGGCTAATGGAGACGGCACGCCCGACCATCCTATGGTTGCTAAGGGCGGCTGGAGAAAAGTCGGGTTAGAAGACGCGGCATCATATTTATTCCGGGCGTTTCTTTTGGCTCGGGCTGAAGGTGTAGATCGGTTTTATTGGTATTCGTGGGACAATCGTTATGGATTAGGGATGATTGAGCCGTCTTCCGGGAAGGAAAAACCTATTGTTGAAGGTTGGCGTTCAATGGCAAAACAATTGCTTGGGAGTACAATTGAATCATGTTCCGGCAATGTAAACAAATGGACATGTTTAACCAGTGATTCTTCAGGCAAGAAAAGGGAGATCACATGGATTGCAGAGTAGTATCTTTCGCCTAAAAATGAAAACATCTCTGCTTGCTTTTCTTAGACGATTTCGAACTTGGATAAAATTGTATCATGCGTCAAAAGTTTTGGTTTATGGGCGAGAGTTGCATGTCGGCAAAGGCGCAAGACTTTGGGCTCCGCATAGTATAAGGATCGGTGATTTTGTTTACATCGGCAAAAATGTTCATATAGAAGCAAATTGCGAAATCGGCGATTACTGCCTTATCGCTAACCGCGTGGCAATAATAGGTCGCCGCGACCATGACTTTTCCGCCCTCGGGTTTCCGGTGCGTTTTTCTCCTTGGATAGGGAGTAAAAAGCATCCGAATCGGTATGCCGATGAGAAAGTCATTATAGAAAATGATGTGTGGCTTGGATACGGTGCAATTGTGCTGACCGGCGTAACCATAGGCCGCGGGGCTGTTATTGCCGCAGGCAGCGTTGTGACACGAGACGTCCCTCCATATTCGATAGTTGCCGGCAGCCCGGCCAAGGTGATTGGGCAACGTTTTACGGATTTGGCGATTATCGAACGGCATGAAGCAGGCATTAGAAACGGCAAGTTTAGGCTTTCTGAGCGCGGATACGACTATTGCGTAATTGAACCTGCATGGTCTAAAGATGAGTTTGGCAAGTGAAAAAACTTGTAATTTGTCAGCATCGTCTCCTTCATTACCGTGTCCGGCTGTTTGAGTTTCTTAGAATCGAATGCAGTCGGCGCGGCATCGAACTTCATATTGTTTGCGGACAGGCTTCACGAAGCGAATCAGCCAAAAAAGACGAGGGTAATCTTCCTTGGGCGCACAAGGTAGAAAATTATTTTTGGGAAGCCGGCAATGTTGATCTGGTTTGGCAACCATTCCCTTCTAAGTTGAAGGATGCCGATTTGGTTATTCTCATGCAGGAAAATCGTATTCTGTCCAATTATCCTCTGTTGTTAAGCAGGTTGTGGAACAAGCGAGAAATCGCCTTCTGGGGACACGGCAGGAACTTTCAGAGCTATGCCCCGCAGGGATTGCGTGAACGCTGGAAAATGTGGCTGCTCAACAAAGTGGACTGGTGGTTTGCATACACTAAACTGACGGAAGGCATTTTGCTTGCGAACGGATTTCCGAAAGAAAGGATTACCTGTCTGAACAACGCGATCGACAACGATGCCTTTGTTTTTGACTTGAAGAATGTAAGCGCAGAGGCTGCAGACCGTTTGCTGCGTGAACTTGATTTGGCGGAAGATGCGCCTCTCGGTTTGTTTTGCGGCTCGCTTTATCCGGATAAGCGGATAAAGTTCATGATTGACGCCGCTGCCATAATTCATGAGCGGATGCCGGGATTCCGTTTCGTCGTGATCGGCGACGGACCAAGTTCGGCTGAACTGCAAGAGCTCATAAAAGATAAATCATGGGCTTACTGGGTGGGTGTCAAAAAGGGCGCGGAGAAAGCCTGTTACTTCAAAATTGCAAAGGTCGTATTGAATCCGGGCATGGTGGGGCTTCATATCGTAGATGCGTTTTGCGCCGGGCTCCCGCTTATAACGACCTCTTCCGCCCGACACAGTCCCGAGATTGCGTATCTTGAAAACGGCGTAAACGGGTGCATTGTGGACGGCTCTGCAACCGATTATGCTGAAGCGGTCATTGATCTTTTGCGCAACAAGGGCTCTTATGAGGCGATGTGTGCGGCAGCCTTGAAATCATCCGAAAGATATACGCTCGAAAACATGGCGAAGAACTTTGTGGACGGCATCGAAGCGTGCTTGAAAGCTGCATGAACGCAACAAGGGGCGGGCACAAGGCCGGACAGAAAGTTCTCGGTTCCTTTATTAGTACATCGGACTGGAAGTCTATATTAAGCGATATTTGCTCGTGGGCTTCCACCCGCGAGTCCCGCTATATCTGCACATGCAATGTGCATTCCGTGGTTACGGCGAGAATGGATGCCGCGTTCAAAGATGTTATCAACAGCGCGGATATGGCCTTGCCTGATGGGATGCCTGTTGTTTGGCTGATGAGGCGGGACGGGTTCAAAGGACAGCAAAGAATAAGCGGACCCGACCTGATGTGGAGGCTTTGCGAGCAGGCTTTGGAGCGAGGACTTCCCATCTTTTTTCTCGGGAACACAGAAAAGGTTCTGGGGCTTTTGACCCAAAGACTTTCTACAAAGTTTCCTGAGCTGAAAATTGCAGGAATCTATTCCCCTCCTTTCGGAACTTTCAGCGCGCAGGAGAATGAGAAGATTGCGGCGATGATAAACGGCTCGGGTGCAAATATTGTTTTTGTAAGCCTCGGTTGCCCAAAGCAGGAATTTTGGATTGCGGAGCAGAGGGGCAGGATCAACGCCGTAATGATCGGTGTAGGGGCAGCCTTTGATTTTATCGCAGGCACGGTTAAACGTGCCCCTTTATGGATGCAAAGATCAGGCTTGGAGTGGTTTTACAGGCTGATTTCTGAGCCGCGCCGTTTGTGGAAGAGATATTTGGTCACTAATACGCTTTTTATTTTTTATGTGCTCAAAGATATTTTAAGCCTTAGAAGAGTTTCGGATTAATATTTTCCACGCAACTACAAAATACGCGCATACCCCTACGCCGTCTATTGCCAAATCGGCTAGCGAGAATTTTCTGTACGGTATGAAATACTGCACGACCTCGATGAACAGTCCGTATCCTAAAAGTATCAGTATCTTTTGTGGTATTCCCATCTTGCGATACGCAGAATCCAGCAGTGCCGCAAGAACGGCAAAAGCGGCAAAATGGTTTAACACATCGCTCAATGAAAATACATCAGGCAGATGTTTATAATTAGGTACCACCGAAAGGACGAAGATTAATGCGGCCGTTATATAAAAAAGGGTTTTTGCAAACATCTGGTTGATAGGATGATACCACAAACAGCAAGGACCGGCGAAATCTATGCTTAAAGAACAGGATAGCTTTATTCATAAAACAGCAATTTCCGTTGACTGCCTTATCGTGGCGGTTTCGTTTATTTTTGCATATAGCTTGAGCAGCGGTCTTCAGGATATTACTATCCTGCCGCAAAGCTTTTTGAACAAAGCTTACTCTCTCAGGGAATATCTTGGGCTGTTGATTTTCACGCTGGTCTTGTGGATCGCAACCCTCACTCACTTCGGTGTTTATGATTCCATGCGAGAGAAGGGTTTTTTCCGTATTTTCTGGATCATTTTCGACGCCTCTTTGGTTTCCGTGCTTGTTTTTTCGGCTACGGCATTTTTTTTAAAATGGGAGATACTGACAAGAAACTTCATACTTGCATTATTCGTTTTGGTCGTCATTCTGCTTACGGCCGAAAAAATGACCGTACTGATGTTTCTGCACTATATCCGGAAAAGCGGTTACAATTTCAGGGTATTGCTTTTAGTCGGCTCCGGTGATAGGGCAAGGCTGTTCGCGCAAAACATCAACAAACATCCTGAATGGGGGGTCAGGATTTTTGGTTTCGTAGATGAAAAAGAGATGATAGGCGCTGAAATAGAAAACAGCAGGGTGATAGGCACCTTTGACGATATCGAGAATATACTGGTTAAAAATGTTATCGATGAGGTGGTTTTTCTTATGCCCCGAAAATGGCTCAATAGCCTTGAGGATTATGTAATGGTTTGCGAAAAGGTCGGCGTCAGGGCCACAATTGCTGTTGACTTCTTTAATACCGAGATAGCCAAGCCCCTTATAAAGGACATGCACGGATGGCCGTTGCTCACTTTTGACACCACACCGCTGGATTCAGGACTGCTTGCGGTAAAAAGATTTATAGACATAGCAGGTTCTTTTTTCGGCCTTATTTTGCTCGCTCCATTTTTTACCCTGATCGGGATCGGGATAAAACTTACATCGAAAGGACCGGTTTTCTTCAGGCAGGTCAGGTGCGGTACCAATGGACGCGAATTCCGCATTTACAAGTTCAGAACAATGGTCGATGATGCCGAAAAACAACTGAAAGAATTAATGAAACATAATGAACTCGAAGGTCCTGTGTTTAAAATTCAGAAAGATCCGCGCATAACAAGTATAGGTCGCATTCTCAGAAGGACCAGTCTTGACGAATTGCCTCAGTTGATTAATGTACTCAAAGGAGAGATGTCGCTTATCGGGCCTAGGCCGCCCCTTCCTGCGGAAGTTAAAAAATACGAAAGTTGGCAAAGGCGCCGCTTGAGCCTCAGGCCGGGCATGGCCTGTATACATGAGGTTGTGGCGCGGAACGACAAGGATTTCGACCGCTGGATGAAGCATGACTTGGAATATATCGATAACTGGTCGCTCAAACTCGATGCCCGGATACTGGTAAAGGCTATTACTGTCGTTTTCAGGGGCACCGGATATTGATTTGAAGACGGCAATTTTTTTTGTGGTATTTCTTGCAACTTCCCTGAATGTATGCGTGTCTGCAGAAATTATCGGAGACAGGATCAAACCGTTCGTTTCGGCAAAGACCTATTATGACAGCAATTTGTTCCGGGTAAAGGACAAGGAGTATCTGAAAGCGTTGTCCGGCGACGACAGGATGTCCGAAACGATCAATCAACTCAGCTTAGGGGCGAGTTTCAACTACAAATGGTCGAGGCAGGAAATGGAGGCCTTCATAAAAAAAGATATTTTAAGGTACAAGCATTATAAAGACCAGAACGCAAATCAGGATGAAGTCAGCCTAAAACTCAAACTGAATTTTCTGGACAAGGTAAAGGCAACAGCGAGCGAAACCTATCAACGGTCTCTGGTATTGAAAAAGGATTTTACATCCAACCAAAAGAACGAGCAGATAAGCGAGGTCAAAGAGGTTTCGGTCGGATATGATCTTCCATCGGGTTTTGCCATACGTGCGCTTGTCAGAAGCGAGAGAAAGGATTTTTCTCTTCAGGCACTGGAGTCGAAAGAATACACAAACAACACATACTCCGGAGTGCTTTCATATTCACCTTCGCCCGACAGCACTTTTTTTACAAGCTATCATATAAATGAAATCGATTACGACAAGAAACAGGCGGTAGGCGGCCGTTTTGTAGGCAATGACAGTACGGGTGAAATGTTTAAGCTCGGGTATAACGGCAAGCTGGGCGGCAAGACCGTGGTGTCGCTTTCCGGAGGCCACTCGGGCAGAAGATATGAAGAGTTCGGCTCAAGGAACTTCGCCGGCATTATAGGAAAGGCCCAGCTTGCCCATCAGTTGACCGGCAAGGTCGCATTGTCGGCTGTTGCGGAGCGCTGGCTTCAGGAAGAAATAT
This sequence comes from Nitrospirota bacterium, assembly GCA_004321915.1. GTDB lineage: Bacteria > Nitrospirota > Thermodesulfovibrionia > Thermodesulfovibrionales > Dissulfurispiraceae > MYbin3. The sequence goes on along the minus strand of SCQE01000088.1, from coordinate 84,837 downwards.
TTCTCGATCAGCTTTACAGCGTTGACGAATCGTTCGGACTGACCGCGACATATAAGCCTTCTGCAAAAATAGAAACGTATCTGAGCGGTTCGGCCACGCAAAAATCTTTCAGGGGGGATTCTCATCTTGCGCTGACAGTTTTTCAACAGAGAAGCGACAGGCTCAACGATCTTGCCGCCGGAATGGGGTGGAATCCGGTGCGGCATTTCAGCCTTGATATGGCCTACAGGTTTTCGGAAAGGGACTCCAATTACGACCAGTATAAATATAAATCGCACGGCCTCGAGTTCGGGGCAAGTTACAAATATTAGCCATGACTACCGCAGCCCGCGTCTTTTATGGTATACTTAAATAAATCAGAAAATGGCGAAAGAAGCCTTGTTAGAAGATCTTAATTCCCAACAAAAAGAAGCCATACTCCACAGCAAAGGACCGTTGCTTGTACTTGCGGGTGCAGGGAGCGGTAAAACCCGGGTTATAACCCATAAGTTCGCGTATCTCGTAAGGAAAAAGAAGTACAAACCCTCCTCTATACTGACAGTCACGTTCACAAACAAGGCCGCAAACGAAATGAAAGAGCGCATCGGCAAGTTCGTGGACGGCGATATTAAAAGCTCGTGGATAGGCACTTTCCACTCCCAATGCAATAAGATATTACGCAGAGAGATAAAGTCTCTCGGTTATAAATCCGATTTCTCTATTTATGACGACGATGATCAATGCAGCCTTATCAGGCATATCCTTAGGGACTTTAAAATCTATGAGGCCCTTTATAAGGGCGTGGCATCGAGGATAAGCCTGCTCAAGGCCTCGCTTATTTCTCCGGAACAGTTTCTTTCCCAAGGCGACGGGTTCAGTTTCGATGAAAAGCTAGGCAGGGTTTATCTTAAGTATCAGGACGAGTTGAAACGGTGCAATGCCCTCGATTTCGACGATCTTATCATGCAGACGGTCAGGCTTTTGGAAGAGAACCCCCCGGTAAAGCAAAAGTATCAGGATATGTTCCCATACGTGCTTGTGGACGAATTTCAGGACACGAACAAATCGCAGTACCGGCTGTTGCAGCTTTTGGCCGGACACAAAAATATATGCGCTGTGGGGGATGATGATCAGAGCATCTATAAATTCAGGGGCGCCGATATCAGCAACATCCTGAGTTTCAACAAGGATTATCCTGATGCGAAGATAATCAAACTCGAACAGAATTACCGCTCTACCCAGAACATTCTCGATGTTTCGGGCGCGGTAATCTCCAAGAACCCTCATAGAAAAGCAAAGACCCTCTGGACCGACAAGGGCAGCGGAGAAAAGGTCTTTTACTGCAGACTGAATACGGAAGAGGAAGAGGCCAAATATATCGCGCGCATTATAAAGGACCTTTATCTTAAAGATAGTTACGATTATAAAGATTTTGCCCTGCTGTATAGAATAAACCTTCAGGCGAGGGCGCTTGAAGATGCGTTGAGGGCCGAAGGCATTCCTTACCATGTGGTCAGTGGAATAAGTTTTTATCACAGGCGTGAGATAAAAGATATTATTTCGTACCTCCGGCTTATATTGAACCACGATGACAACCTGAGCCTCAGACGTGTTATAAACAGTCCTCACAGGGGTGTGGGCGCATCCACTTTGTCGAAGATAGAACAGGAATCGAAGAAGAACTCGACGAGCCTGTATGCGGCGATCAAGTCCATGCTAAAATCCGATTCCGTGGCCGCATCTCTCAAGGAGAAGCTGCGCGAATTCATAAAGACCATCGACGCGATGTCCAGTGCGAATTATAAGTCAGCAGCCGAAATGCTTAAGGACATAGCCGAAAAAACCGGTTATCTCGACGATATCGAAGAGGAGCGGCTCCAGAACATAATGGAACTCGTTTCTTCGGCGGAGACACTGTCGGTAAAAGATTTTTCCGAAAGGGTATCTCTTATGGCAACGATGGATGAGGACAAAAAACCGGGCGTGTCCTTGATGACTCTTCACAGCGCAAAAGGTCTGGAATTCCCTGTGGTGTTTCTTGTGGGGCTCGAAGAAGGCATTCTCCCCTATTTCAAGGCAATGGACGACCCCCACGAGATGTACGAAGAACGAAGACTTTTCTATGTGGGTATGACTAGGGCAAAAGATATGCTCTGTATGACCGGCGTGAAGAAAAGGCGTCTTTATTCTAAAGTGCAGGAGCAGGAGCCGTCCCGCTTTTTACAGGACATTCCCAAGGACTGCTGTCATTGGACCGAAAAGGCATTTAGAAAACCCGAAGCTGCTTGCAAGCCTTTAAAGCCTTCGGCCCAGAAATTATCGTGCGCCTATGTGATCGGATGCAGGGTAAAACATCCGGCATGGGGCGTGGGCGTTGTCAGAGACTGCTCCGGCGAAGGCGATGACACAAAGGTGACGGTCAACTTTCCGGGCATCGGCCTTAAACGCCTTGCGATCAAATTTGTGAATCTCGAAAAGGTGTAGCGGTGAGCATTTCGGCCGATGAAGTAAAACATATAGCAGGTCTTTCGCGGCTCAGTCTGGCGGATGAAGAAGCCGAAACTTTTCGCAGCCAGCTCAACTCCATTCTCGGTTATGTCGAACAGCTCGGTAAACTTGATACTGCCGATATCGGACCTACATCGCATGTCCTTCCTTTAAAGAATGTTATGAGAGAAGACAGGGTGGGCGATTCGCTTCAGGTGGAAGAGGCGCTCAAAAACAGCCCTGATGGGACCGGTAAATTTTACAGGGTCCCGAAAATAATAGAATAAATCTGCCTTATGCTCCGCTGTTTTCTAAGATCAAAAATCCATATGGCGACGGTCACCGAGTCGAACTTGGCCTATGAGGGAAGCATTACGATAGACCTCGACTTAATGGACAAGGCCGGCATACTCCCTTACGAGCAGGTCATGATAAGCAACCTTAACAACGGCGAACGTTTTGAAACTTATGTGATTCCGGGCAGACGGGGCTCGAGAGAATTTTGTCTTAACGGACCTACCGCCCGTAAAGGCATGGTAGGCGATAAAATCATAATTTTTTCCTACTGCCATATGGACGAAGACGAAATAAAGTCCGGCTTTGTCCCAACCATAATCAAACTGGACCCCCAGAACAACCCCGCTTAGCTTTTCAGCTTTGAAATCCTGTTTTGCCCCTCACATTACTGCATTTTTAAGCGCGTCTTTGCAGTCGCAATTGCGTTCGGCCGGGAGTTGAAGGACAAATTCCCGTATGAGCTTTTTAAGGTTGTCCGTAGATTTTTTCATGGTTTCGATCACCTCTGTGACCGTAAGCTTGTTTTTTGAAATTCCTGCCGCGTAATTAGTCACCACGGCCATTCCGCAGAGACATATCTCCGCCTCCCTCGCCAAAGCCGCTTCCGGCATTCCGGTCATGCCGACCACATCGGCCCCGATCATCGAAAAATGCCGGATTTCCTTCGCAGTTTCAAGTCTGGGGCCGTTAACGCATATGTAAGAGCCGTTCTCTTTTACCGCCAACCCTATGTTTTCAGCGACAGATAAGACCGTTTTTCTCATCTCGGCGCAGTACGGTTCGGTGAAGTCTATATGCGCGACTTTATCGTCTTCGAAAAAAGTTGATTGCCGCGCCCCGAAGGTAAAGTCGATCAACTGGTCGAGGACCACCAGATCCCCCGGTTTCAGATTGCCGCTTATCCCGCCTACTGCGCCCACGCTGATTATTTTTTCTACCCCTAAAGATTTGAATCCCCAGATATTCGCCCTGTAATTTATTTTGTGCGGGGCTATCGAATGGTCCGCGCCGTGTCGGGGCAGAAATACGACCTTTCTGTCCTCGATTTTTCCGGCCCTATAGTGCGCGGAAGGCTTGCCGTACGGGGTTTCAACAGAGATTTCTTCGGTCGCACCGAGGCCCTCGATATCATAAATCCCGCTTCCGCCGATAATTCCGAGTTTCATATCAGTCCGCCCCTTTTTCGAGCTGTGTGCATCTGACCATATCGAGCTTCATGAAGCGCATGCAGCCGTTGCAGGAGATGCAGTCCGCTTTCTCTTTGCCCTCTTTAAACTTATTCGGCAGGTCAGGCTCTCTTATTAACGGCCTCGAAAGGGAGATGAGGTCGGCATCGCCCTCTCTAAGTATGTCTTCGGCCAATGTTTTAGAGCGTATACCGCCCACGAGCATAAGCGGAATGTTCAACTCTTTTTTGAATGTTCTCGCCGCTTCCCTGAAATAGGCCTCCTGTTCTACGGTCTTTATGCCGGTGCGGGCCGCTTTCAGCTGCGACTCATAAATACCGCCGCTCACCTCTACCGCATCCAGTCCCATATCTTCAAGCCGTTTGGCTATTTTCAGCGATTCTTGGACCGTAAGTCCTCCTTCGACAAAATCCGCCGAATTGAGTTTTATCATTATGGGATAATGGTCCCCCGCCTCTTTACGGATGGACTTAAAGACCTCTTCCAGAAAATGGAACCTGCGCTCTTCGTCCCCGCCCCAGTAGTCGGTCCTTTTGTTTGTGTAGGGCGATAGGAAGTTGTTAACGAGGTAGCCGTGTGCGCCGTGGACCTGTATGCCGTCAAACCCGGCGTACACGGCCCTTCTTGCCGCATCGCCGAACGATTCGATGATTTGCCATATCTCTTCGTCGATCATCGCCCGGGGCGTTGTCTTTAGGGTGGGTTCGTAGACCTCTGACGGCGCAAGCGGTCGCTCTGTTCCGAGCATTGAAGGGAAACATTGTCTGCCCCCGTGAACTAGCTGAATGGCCACTCTGCCGGATTTTTTGTGTACGGCCTCGGTAAGCTTTTTAAGCTTGTCGATATAAAAATCGTTATGGATGCAGATGGCCTGCGGTACAGAGCGTCCCGAGACATGCACAAGGGCATTCCCGGTTATGATCAGGCCGGCCCCGCCTTTTGCAAGATTCCTGTAAAGGGTTATCAGTTCTTCGGTCACAAAGCCGTCCACATCAGCCCGCTTCTCATATGTCGCGGACCTCACGATGCGGTTGCGGAGTTCCATCCCGGCAAATGTGAAAGGTTCGAAGAGCATGCTCATTCCGGGATCTCCTTATACAAATAGGCCGCAATTAACGCAAATACGGCGGGCACTATCCACGGAGCGGAGGCCGGAGGCACTGTGCCCGCATAACCCAGCGAAAGGAAAAGCGAATATCCGAACCAGTATATGAGGCTTATCAATAGTCCTATCGCGGCGGATATTATGCCTGCATTGGCACGGGAGCCGGAAAAGACGGCAGAATGATGGATCCTCTGGAACAGTTTCTGTTCACCCCCGATCGAGAGGGAAATTCCGAGTAACAGCATGAAAAAGTTTATAAAGGGATAAGACAGCCGCGAATTGATATATACGACGAGGCGCACATTCTTAAAGCCGGCCTCATTCAGACGCTTGCGATAAGAAAAAAGTTCCTGAATGGTCATCTCTTCGGTGTTCCAGATGTCCTCCTGAAATATCTTCGGCGATTCCATGCCTTCATAGCGGAGCAGCCCTTTTTCAGTTGTTCTGCCTTGCTCTATATCCTGTATCGACACCTTTTTCAATACCCACGCATCTTCATCCCACTCTGCCGACTCTGCGTTGATCCTTTCCTTGAGCCCTGCGTCGTCAAATACGAATATCGAAACATCTTTCGAAATGTTCTTGTCGGGCATGTAAAGGCCTACCCTGACGATCGAGTTGTTCTTGCCTCTCATATAAAGCGTGCCTTCGCGGAACAGATGTTTTTTGTCTTTTTTGATTATTCTGTTCTTTATCTGGTGCATTTTTTTTGTGGAAGCCGGCACTACGAGTTCTCCCACCACAAATCCGAAAAGCGTAAGAAGGAGTCCTGTGTAAACAAAAGGCATAAGCAGTTTTTTCATCCTGCCCGATGCGGATTTTACCGCAATGATCTCTCTCCTTTTCAGGGCCTGAGAAAAGATAAAAAGAGTGCTCAAGAGTATCGCCATCGGCAGAAGGTAATGCACATATTTCGGGAACCCCAGAAGGGTATATTGCACAAGCATTGCGGCCGGAGGGTTGTGCTGCATGAAATCCCCAACCCTGTTTACGAGGCCGATAATACTGAACACCGCAGCGATCCCGAAGGTGAGGACGGCAAGTGTTTTAAGGAATTCTTTGAGGTATAATCTTTGTATTATCAGCATTCAGCGTTTGTTTACCTTTTCAAAAACTATTATCGCAAAAAAGCTCAATAACAAGAAAGAAAGCCAAGAACCGGCAAAGACCGGCGCCTTGCCCGAACGCGAAAGGTTTTCACCATACAACAGCAGTGTGTAATAAACCGCAAATACAAACAGCCCTATGGTCAGTCCGCCGAGTTTGCCCGATTTCCCCGAGAGCAGAGAAAGCGCGGGGCCTAGGAAGATGATTATTAGACATATGGCGGGCATCGAGAGGCGTCTGTGGAATTCGAGCATTATCGGTATGCGCCGCTGTTCGTCTTCCTTTGCTCTCTTCAAAAGCTCTTTCGGGGTCAGCTCACTGTTGCTTTTGACCGGAGGATCGAATAAAAGGTTGAGTTTGAAATTGTAGGTCTTAAAGCGTATTTCGGTCACGGTATTCTTTTTTGTTATGTATATCTGGCCGTTTTTCAGGGAAAAACTTAGCGCGTTATTTTCGGGCACAATGATCCCTTCATTTGCCGTGATCAGTTTGGGTTCGTCCTTTTTCCTTTCGTCAACGATGAATATCCCGGAAAGTATGTTCGGGGCCGGTTTCTCCTTCACAAGGATTACGGTGTCTTTGAAGGCGGTATTGAACACACCCTCCTCTATCGCCATAGACGCCTTTGTCGTCAGTATCTCCGAGACCTTTGCATTCAGCAGGCCGCTGCCGAGAGGACTTAAATAGAAGCTCATGGCGATACCCGCAAAAAAACATACTGCGCCCAGATAGGCCACAGGCAGCGAGATCATTCTGAACGATATTCCTGCGCCCCGCATTATTATCAGTTCGTTGTCGGAGTTCATCCGGCCGTAGGTCAGGAGCGTGGAAAGCAGCAGGGCCATAGGTATTGTGAGTATCAATATCTGCGGTTGGAGATAGAAGATCATTTTTGTTATGTCGGCAACGGATGCCCCTACGCCGGACAAAAGACGGCTTAAACGCAGCAGGTGTTCCATCATCAGCGTAAAGGTCAGGAACAACAGCGACAGGAAAAAGTTCAGCAGAAGCTCTTTAAATATCGAACGATGTATCAGGCGCATAGATAACTATAAACGATAAAGCGTGGTATCTGCAAAAATTATAGGCAGGGCATGCGCCGGTATTCAGACATAGCGCTTTTGCCATGCTTGTCCTCCAAAATGCTAATATATCTGTCATGAATATAATACACTTTTCTCCCCACTTTCCTGACAACTATTACCTTTTCAGCGTCGGGCTCAGAAGGGCCGGGGCCAATGTTTTAGGCATAGGCGACGGGCCGTATGAAAATTTGCGTGACGAGCTTAAAGGGGCCCTCTCCGAATATTACAAGGTGGACGATATGGGGGATTATGAACAAATCCTGCGCGCGGTCGGCCACCTTACCCACAGACACGGCAAAATGGACAGGCTGGATTCCTTTAATGAATACTGGCTCGACCTCGAAGCAAAGATACGCACCGACTTCAATATGTTCGGGATAAAAACGGACGGCATCGATGTCATAAAACGCAAATCCTTAATGAAGCGGAAATTTGTCGATGCGGGCGTTCCGGTTGCGCGCGGCAGGGTGATAGGCGAAATGGAAGCCGCGAAGTTGTTCGTCTCCGAGGTGGGCTACCCCGTTGTAGCAAAGCCGGACCGCGGGGTAGGGGCGCTGAACACGTACAAGATAAAAAACGACAAGGAATTGGAAGATTTTTTTGCGGACAAACCTGCGGTCGATTATATTTTCGAAGAGTTCGTATCCGGCGATATTTTAAGCTTTGACGGCTTGACCGACAGGGACGGAAATATAGTTTTTTACACCGGACATCACTTTATGCAGGGCATTATGGAAACCGTGAACGACGACACACACCTCTACTACTACTCATACCGCGAACTGCCGGAAGATCTCGAGGCTGCAGGAAGAAGCGCCGTAAGGGCGTTTGATATAAGAGAGAGGTTTTTCCATATAGAGTTTTTCAGAACGCATAAGGAAGGGAAGATAGTCGCTCTTGAAGCCAATATGAGGCCCCCGGGAGGTTATACAACGGACATGTTCAACTATGCCAACGACATTGACATATACCAAGAGTGGGCCAATGTTGTTGCCCGGAACAAGTTCGAGGCCGGTTATTCGAGAAAATACCACTGTTGCTACATCGGCAGAAAACACGGCAAACGCTATCGCTATTCTCACGAACAGGCGCTCGAAAAACTCTACGGACTGATCGTGAAGCATATGCCTGTGAGCGGTGTTTTCAGGTCTGCCATCGGCGACTACGGATATATTATAAGGTCGCAGGACCTTGATGAAATACTCAAGGGCATCGATGTCGTGCACGCAACGGAGGGGTAGAAGCCGATGAATGTCGAATATCATAAATGGTGGAGCCGAAGCCTCGGGCAGGAAATGGAGTTGAAGGTTTACGGACATGCGGGCCGGCCGTTCATTGTTTTCCCGACATCGAGCGGCAGGTTCTATGATTTCGAAGACAACGGGATGGTAAATGCGGCAGAGCGTTTTATCCGGGAGGGAAAGATAAAGTTGTTTTGCGTTGACAGCATCGATCCTCAATCATGGGACAATACTCAGAAGCAGCCTGAAGAAAAGGCCCGCCGCCATAACGATTACGACGGATATATAATTTCTGAGGTTGTCCCGTTCATTAAGACGCATTGTGCCGGGGATGTCGGGATTATGTGCACAGGGGTCAGCATGGGGGCTTCGCATTCCGCGCTTTTCTTTTTCAAGCACCCCGATATTTTCAACGGCGCCATAGCGTTAAGCGGGGTATATAACTTCAGATTTTTCCTGAACGGATACGATGGGGACAGCTTGGACGTTTACTACAACTCTCCGCTCGATTTTCTTCCTGATTTGAAAGACGAATGGTATCTCGAGAAATATCGAAAAAGCTCCATAATAATTTGTGTGGGGCAGGGTGCGTGGGAAGGGCCTATGATTGCCGACACCGCAAAGATCAAAGAAATCCTAAAAGCCAAAAACATCCCATGCACGATAGATTTTTGGGGACACGACGTCAACCATGACTGGCCGTGGTGGAGGGTCCAGTTCCCCTATTTTCTCGAAAAATTGTACGGATAGAAAAGCGTATTCTAAACCCTGCAGATCTCGGCAGGCCCGTCTGTTAGTTCAGTGATTGTAGGATTGTCGCCGCAGACAGGGCAGTCAGGATTTTTTGGGATCTTCACCTTTCTAAAACTCGCCTTTAGCGCATCGTAGATAAGCAACTCGTTCTTGAGCAGGGAGCCTTTGCCGAGGATCGCTTTCGTAACTTCCATCGCCTGAAGCGCGCCTACAACTCCCGGAATCGCTCCGATAACGCCCGCCTCCTGACAGGTCGGCACCAATCCGGCAGGCGGCATCTCCTCGAACAGACAGCGATAGCAATGTCCTTCGCCCGGAACTATCGTTGTGACCTGTCCTTCGAACCTGAGTATGGCTCCGCTTACAAGCGTTTTCTTCAACATAACGCATGCATCGTTGATAAGATATCGGGTCGGGAAGTTATCGCTCCCGTCCACAACGATATCATAATCGCGGAAGAGGTCTAAAATATTATCTTTATTGATCCTCTCTTTTATGCCAATGACTTTGACATCCGGATTTAGGGCTTCAAAAGTCGCTTTGGCCGAATCCACCTTATGCATCCCGATGGTCTTTGTGCTGTGAGCTATCTGCCTTTGGAGGTTGCTTATCTCTACCGTGTCGTTGTCCATCAAGGCGATGGTCCCGACACCGGCTGCGGCAAGGTAATACCCGACAGGACATCCGAGTCCCCCCGCCCCTACGATGAAAACCTTGGCATTAAGCAGCTTCAGTTGGCCTTTTGCGCCCACCTCCGGCAATATGATATGCCGGTTGTACCGGTGAAGCTGTTCTTCGGTGAAACCGTTCATCCCTCTTTGCCTTCGACCCTGATAACAATGGTTTTGTCCGAAACAGCATTGAGGGCCTCGATCTCTTTTAAGGCGCTTAAAACATCTTTTTCCTTAGCGCTGTGAGTAAGCACCACAAGCGGCACCGAACCGCCGATCCTGCGGCCCTTCTGTATTACGGATTTTATGCTTATATTGTAGCTTCCGAAAACCCCGGCTATTTTTGAAAGAACGCCCGGCTGGTCAAACGCCGAGAACCTGAAGTAGTAAGAGCTTTCGATATCTTCCATATTTTTAATTGTTCCAACGCCCTTTTCGTCGGGAGAGATGCCGGGCACCCTCAAGACCCCGCCGTTTACTATGTTACGGGCTATATCGATAATGTCCGCTACAACCGCGCTGCCTGTGGGCAGGTCTCCTGCGCCCCGTCCATAGTAAAGAGTTGATCCCACAGCGTCGCCTTCCACGAACACTGCGTTGAATACGCCGTCGACCTTTGCGATCATATAGTCTTCCGGAAGCATTGTGGGATGCACGCGCAATTCTATGCCGCCGTCCGAGATTTTTGCGATAGCAAGCAGTTTGATCTTATATCCAAGCTCGGACGCAAAAGATATATCGTGGGCGGTTATCTTTGTTATGCCTTCGGTATAAACCTTGTCGAATGAAAGGGGGATGCCGTATGCGAGAGATGCCAAAATTGTGAGTTTGTGGGCAGTGTCTATGCCTTCGATATCAAAGGTCGGGTCGGCCTCTGCATAACCCAATTTCTGGGCCTCTTTAAGGGTGTCCGAGAACTCGGCTTTTTCATTCGTCATTTTGGTCAGGATATAGTTGCAGGTCCCGTTGATGATGCCGTAAACCGCAGTTATATTGTTCGCGGTCAGACCTTCGCGCACAACCTTGATAATAGGTATTCCGCCGGCAACAGAGGCCTCGAATCCAACCTCTACTCCGTTATTAGCGGCTTCGGCAAAGATATCCTTGCCTTCCGTGGCAAGCAGGGCCTTATTAGCTGTCACAACATGCTTTTTGTTTTTTATCGCTTGGAGCATAAAATCCTTTGCCGGTCTTACGCCCCCCATGAGCTCCACCACAATGTCTATTTCGGGATCGTTAAGCAGGGCTTTTGCATCGGTCGTCAATACGCCCTCGGGCACTTTTATGCCACGGTCTCTCGTAATATCCAGATCGGCGATTTTTTTCAGTACAACATCAAAGCCGGCCCGCTTTTTTATTATGGCCGCGTTTTCGAGAAGAATCTTTGCTGTTCCTGTGCCGACCGTGCCGAAACCGATTATGCCGACATTAATTTTGTTTTTAGCCATAGCCCTATGCTCCTCTGTTCAATGCTTTTTTTATGCCTTTTGCAGCCTGCTTTATCCTATGCTCGTTTTCTACCAGCGCGAACCGCACATAGCCGTCGCCGCCTTCACCGAAGCCTATGCCCGGGGCTACAGCCACGCCTGCTTCGGCGATAAGGTATTTGGCGAATTCGAGCGAACCCATCTTTTTGAACTGCTCTGGGATTTCGGCCCAGACAAACATAGTGGCCTGAGGAGGCGGGACCATCCATCCTGCCTGATGCAGGCCTTTGATGAGAACGTTCCTGCGCGATTCGTATGTTTTGCGTATGTCTTCAACGCAGTCCTGCGGTCCGCGCAGAGCGACTATGCTCGCTATCTGTATGGGCTGGAACATTCCGTAGTCGAGGTAGCTTTTGATCTTTATAAGCGCCCCCACAATCTCTTTATTGCCGCAGCAGAAACCTACACGCCAGCCGGCCATAGAATAGCTTTTTGTGAGCGAAAAAAATTCGACAGCCACGTCTTTTGCGCCCGGGACCTGAAGTATGCTCGGCGCTTTGTATCCGTCAAAAACCAAATCGGCGTAAGCAAAATCCTGAAAGACTATAATGTTGTTTTCTCTTGCGAAGTCCACGATTTTGGCAAAGAAATCGAGGCCGTGAACTACTGTCGTAGTCGGATTATGTGGAAAATTGAGTATCAGCATTTTAGGTCTCGGCCAAGTTTTTTTAAGGGCCTTGTCGAGTTCGCTGAAAAAATCTATCCCGGGGCCTATCGGCACGCTCGTTACTTCTCCGCCCGCGATTATCGCGCTGTAAGGATGTATCGGATATGCAGGGGTCGGCGTCATTACTACATCCCCCGGCTGTATGGCTGCCAGAGCAAGGTGAGACAAGCCTTCTTTTGAGCCTATCGTAACAACGGCCTCCGATTCAGGGTCCAAATCAACATCAAACCTGCGCTTATACCACTCGGTTATCGCGACCCTAAGCTGTGTAATGCCTTTAGATGCGGAATAGCGGTGGTTCTTCGGATTGTTGGCCGCCTCTGTGAGCTTATCAACTATATGCTTGGGTGTAGGCATGTCGGGATTGCCCATGCCGAGGTCTATAATGTCTTCGCCTCTTCTGCGGTAGTCCATTTTAAGTGTGTTCACTATCGCAAACACATACGGAGGCAGTCTTTTTATTCTGTTAAATTCAAACATTTTTGAGTCCTCCTTCATACATTTCTTCGGCATTCATCGAGCTTCTGACCAGAGGGCCTGAGGCGACAAACCCAAACCCGAGAGAAAGCGCTTCTTTTCTTATGCTTTCAAAGACATCAGGTTTTATGTATTCTACAACAGCCAGATTTTTTTTTGCAGGCCTGAGATACTGTCCGACCGTCAGGAAATCGCAATTTACAGTTCTTAAATCGCGCAGAAGTCCGGATATTTCATCGCGCGTTTCACCCAGTCCGACCATGAAGCCCGATTTTGTTTTTATATCAGGGGCAAGCTGTTTTGCGGTTTTTATAATTTCAAGCGACCGTTCATAATCGGCCTGAGGACGGGCTTTCCGATAGAGCCTTCTTACGGTTTCGATATTGTGGTTAAAGACATCCGGCCTTGCATCGAGAACCTTTTGGAGCGCTGCTTCACTGCCGTTGAAGTCCGGGGTCAGCACCTCGATCTTCACTTCGGGGCACCGCTTTCTTACCGTTTTTATGGTCGCTGCAAAGTGGCCTGCACCCCCATCCTGCAGATCATCTCTCGTTACCGATGTGATTACGACAAACTTCAGTCCCATTTCAAAAACAGCCTCGGCAACCCTCTGCGGCTCTTCTTTGTCCGGAGCGTTCGGTGCCCCATGAGCAACAGCGCAAAACCCGCAGTCTCTTGTGCAGGCATCGCCGAGTATCATAAACGCGGCGGTCGGCTTTGAAAAACAGTAGCCTCTGTTGGGGCAGCGCGCTTCTTCGCAAACTGTCGTGAGGCGTTTCGCGCGCATCAAGTTTTTCATAGAATGCTGCCCGCTGTAATCGGTTTTAATCCATTCAGGAAGACGCATAAGGTTTAAAGATACAAAACTTTTTATTCAAGCAGGTCGGGAGGAAATAGCATATATCCCAAATGTCGCCTATATGCGATCACGGCTTTCCGGTTCGATATCAGCAACCTTGGACATAGCCTTCTCGAATTTTGACCTTTTGCCGCGTTTGGCTCTTTTTGCAAGATAATCTTCCGTCATAAGGGCCGATATTTTTTCGGCAAGAGCGGTTGTTATAAGCTGGTTTATTGATACGTGCTCTTTTTTAGATAATTCACGGACCGTATCATGCAGAGAATCAGGCAGTCTAATACTTACAGTGCTCATTGTAAACCTCCGATTTTTTTCAAAAATTCGTTTGCAGTTACAACCTTAACACCAAAATGTCCAGCGCCTTCAAAATCTTTTTTATTGTATGTAACGATAAAATCGCTCTTTGACGCTACCGCCAGCTCCAACACCATATCGTCTTTAGGGTCTTTTAAAAACGGCCGCCATAAATAAAATATTTTCCAAGGTCTTGCAATAGAGCATATATAGTCAAGAACATCATCAATATCCTCAGATGAAAGTTTTATTTCATCAATTATTTTTTTTGCGGATTTTTCGTATTCAAGCGCTAAAGGCACAGAAATATTAATATCAAAATGTCCTTGTCCGATACCCATAAGCAATCGATAGGATGCTCCTCTTTTCGAGCGCAGGGCCGATATTAAAACATTAGTGTCAATAACAACGCCACATTTCATGCTGGTATTATATACGATACCGTATTAACTGTCAAAAATACATGCCAGAATGTCAAACGCTCATTGCTGAAAAACAGTTGGACCACGCCTGCGAGATATTTAACCTGTTCTCTCAAATGCAAAGATTATTACCATTTTGCCGGATATAACGATTGACATTTAATGCGGCGCATTATATTATTAGCCATGATTTTGTCTTTTGCATGCGAAGATACAGGCAGGCTTTTCTCTGGCAAGCGGGTTGCTCGTTTTGAAGGGTTTAGGGCTGTGGCAGAAAGAAAGCTTGAAATGCTGCACCGGGCTGTCAGTCTTGAGGACTTGAAAGCGCCGCCGCGCAATAGGCTTGAAAAGCTTAAAGATGCCCGAAGAGGACAGTGGAGCATACGCATTAATGACCAATGGCGGGTATGCTTCAGGTTCGATAAGGGGAATGCCTATTATGTTGAGATTGTTGATTATCACTAAGGAGGTTCTGAAATGATAGAAAACAGGATGAGGCCTATACACCCCGGAGAAATCCTGAGGGAAGAGTTCCTGTCCCCTATGGGGATAACTGCCAATGCTCTCGCAATTGCTATTATGGTTCCCGCCCCCCGGATTAATGATATTGTCAGGGAACGCAGGGCCATAACTGCAGATACTGCGCTGAGACTTGCAAGGTACTTTGGCAACAGCGTTGAATTCTGGCTCGGCCTTCAATCGGATTATGATGCCGCAGTCGCAAGAAGCAATATTGCCGGTACACTTAAATCTATCAGGCCATATCGCGCAGCAGCTGTATAGTGCAGTTGTTTAACGCTTCACTTCGCATGGACATGGTTCCCCGTTCGTTCAGGGCTGCGTTTTGGAAGTTCTAAATGCTTGCTCCACTACAGCCGTACAACTCGGCCTAGGTTACCGAATTACCGAGCTAGTACAACGCCCCATTTTTTGCTAAAAAGTTCTTCCTGTACTCCTCATAAGCGTAGCGTCTTCATTTCATCAAGATTTCAAGCGGTAATCAATGGTACTTTTCCCTTTACTCCTGTCTTGATTAGTGGCATAATCCATATGTCTATAAAAGGAGGTTGTACTATGCGTACTAAGAACGTTGTAGCGCCGACTATAGCAATATTTTTATGCTTGTTTGCCGGTGGATGTGCCTACACTGTTCCCTATAGTCCTAGTTCATTAGGAACATCACATTCCTTTGCCGAACATACATCATATCCAGCAAATTTATATATTAGTGATTTCAATAGTGACAATTTTGTAAATGTAGATGTTGCTAATAATATTGATATGCATGTCAATTTATCAAATTTTGGTTTTTACTTACAGAAAGATATAACATCAACATTGTCAAAAGAAGTTATTTTCAGAAATATAGTAAAAAAACAAGCAGATGCGGATTTGCTTTTACGGGGAAGAATGGAAAAAATTAAATTTATAAACAATATGGGGGTTTCTATGAGAGCCGATGCAACCCTCTATGCGGAGATAGTTAGTGTTCCAAACTATAACCCAATATGGTCAATTAGACTTAACGGTTGGGCTATCGCGCCAGGGGGATTAAATGCTGATGGGGCTTTAGACTCATTAAGATCAACATTCACAAAATCTCTTATAGAACATATGCTGCAATCATCTCAATTGCAAGAAAGCAGCCTTCAAATATCTACTACTAAGGCAAAATCAAGCGAAAATAATATATCCGTCCAAAATAACAATAACAATGCTGACACAATGAATTTACAATCCAAATCTCCCAAAGGTGCTAATAAAGAATGGCAAACACTAGTTGAGACAAACCAAGAATCTTTTGTGAATCGTTCAATATTCGGGATTTATGTCATAGAAAATGATAATAAAGAGATTGAGATTTACAGAGTATCTAAGCAATCAGTAACTGCCAAATCTGATTTGCGTATAGGCGATATAATTACTCGTGTTGATGATATAGACATTACTAATCGTTCTCAATTATTCGAATTAATCTATGAGAGGAAAAATGCAGGTGATACTGTTGATGTTTTTATTAAAAGAAGAGGAGGTTTATTGAAGAAATCTATTACACCACCAACAGATTACCTTATGAAAGATTTATATGCTCTTCTATATGAGATTACAAAGAATGAAGAACCAATACGTCTTGCAATTATTGTAAATAGTCTAACAAACATGTATTTGGAGGGAACTACACTGGAAAAATGGAAGGAAATGATGAAACCTATTTTAGGTGGTAGCTTAGAAAACTACTATTTGTCATTTTTGCGACCTGAAAAGAATTTTTTATTGGTTGATAGAGAAAAAGCGTCTATTGTTTTAAGTGAGCTTAAACTTCAACAATCTGGATTAATAGACGTTACTACACAGCAGAAATTGGGGAAGATGCTTGGTGCATCTCATTTATTACTGATAGATTTTTCACGCTCTTATTTGTCAGATACTGAAGCGTTGGATATGGAAATCCATAAATTAATTGAAGTAAAAACAGGTAAAATATTAGCAAGCGTTCCATTCAAAATGAAGACAACCGCAAAGTAACTCTATCCAAGGATTGTTTTTACAAAGAAAACTAGAGACAGCTAGGGGACAATCTACATATATGAGTTGATATGATTATAGACATTGATAGCCGAGAATCTATCCAGTCCGGAGTCGAGCAACTTTCTGGAGGCTGGTTCAATCCGGGAGAATTGTATGCCTGTCTTAAGACTGATAAAAAAACAACTTCCTCTGACTTTTGGAACAAATCCACTCACATGCTTGCAGATATATCTTGTTATCTCGGATGTCCGCAGGATCAGTTCCTATCCGCATGGGATCGAAGATGCATCAGCAGCGATACAAAGTTTATGGGGTATCATTGCACGTGTCATAGCGACAAAAAAGCCTTTCTGAAAAAGGGCATTCTTCCTTTAAGCGAAGAAACAGTGAGACTTTCAGAGAATGTTATCCAAGCAGTGCATGGAAAGGCTCTATGGGATTACCGGTCTCAACATAGCCCCGGACCTTGGTTTTTGCTAAGTTATAAGTGTGCAAAGAAACCAGACAATCATTTCTGCCTTAAAGGCCCTGAAATCCTCTCAGCTTGCACTGGTCACCATGTTGGTGTTGATCCGGCCACGTCGATACCAATGATAATTCACTGTGCTATTCCGTATTTATATCTTTCTGAAAAAAATTACTTCGCGTTCTGCTTATTCCGTGCTTATTTCAATTTCATAGACCCTGAAAGTGATTCGGACGATCTCTTCGACGGATATTCCATCGATCTAAGAGGTCAGGCTCTTGATCCAAACCATATTATAGAGATAGAAGAGATAAAACAAATATAACATGGGAGTTTATATCAACTTGCGGCGAGTAACAGCTATGTTCGAAATTTCTTTCAGAAATTTGCAGGATTATATATTTGCTCAACCTGCGAACTTGTAGAAGAAATAAGGAATAAGAGAAAAAATAAAAGGGGCCCTTTGCGGGCCCCGGATTGGTTAGATTCTTTCTACGTTTGTGGCCTTTGGTCCGCGGTCGCCTTCGACAACGTCAAACCTGACCCTCTGGCCTTCAGCAAGGGTCTTAAAGCCTTCCTGTTTGAGCGAAGAGTAGTGAACAAATACATCCGGCCCATTGTCCTGCTGGATGAAGCCAAATCCCTTGGATTCGTTGAACCACTTTACTTTTCCTTCAAAAGCCATACTGCTGAGTCCTCCTTAAATTTCCCGGAACTGATGTTCCTTTGGGTCCCGAAACAAAGCATCGGTGTCAATTTATACCATGCTCTAATATTAAATGTCAAAAACTGCAATATCAGCTTTTCAGGCTCATCTGGTTGGTGAGAGATCTCGTCTCTCCTATTGATGTTACACGCACTGCCGGCTTGTCCCGCACCGGACATTTGTTCTCGCATATTCCGCAGCCTATGCATAACTCAGGGTCCATGTAAGGCCTTTTGAATACCTTTGTTGTGCCGTCTCTCAGCTGCATCTCTACATCCTGAAACCAGATCGCCTTGGGAGATGTGGGGCAGACCTCTTCGCACACGATGCATTCGGTATGCATGGACCACGGCAGGCAGCGGCCCCTGTCGTAAAAAGCGATGCCTATCTTTAGAGGTTTTTGCGCCGGGGGCTTTCCTATCTTTTTTTCTACTGTGAGCGGAGTTATCGCGCCGGTAGGGCAGACCCTGCTGCATAGTACGCAGTTGTATTCGCAATAGCCGATTTTATTAAGCAGAATGGGAGTCCAGATGCCTTCGAATCCGGCCTCAAGCAATGCAGGCTGTATAACGTTTGTCGGACAGACCTTCATGCACTCCCCGCACTTGATGCATCTGCGCAGAAAATCCCCTTCTGCAATAGATCCGGGCGGCCTTATAACGCTGTGCTGCGCAGCGGTCTTTGAGGTTATGACACTCCGCATCATAGGGAACATGACTGTCCCGAACACTGCCGTTTCTATAAGCCTGCGGCGGTTAACATCAAGCGGCGTGTGGACCGAGCTTGCGTTTTTTGGCAGGCCATAGTGCATTGCGTTTTCAGGACAATCAGATATGCAGTTCATGCAGACCATGCACTCGCTCGTCCTTAAAGAAGCATGCGGGTCGCATGCGCCGTGGCAGTTCTGTACGCATTTCATGCAATCGTTGCATTTGGCAGTATCCCGCCATATCTGCATTATCGGCCTGAACGAGAGCAGGCCGAGCAAAGCTCCGAGAGGGCAGAGCGAGCGGCACCAGAAGCGGTTTATGAACCTGTTAGCAAAAAGCACCGTGATAAAAATTGCCGCGAGCAGAAACCCTCCCTGAAAAACAGGCTGTTTGAGATAAAAGCCGCCGCTCCAGTAGTTGACCGCAGGATATACTGATACTGCAAAGGCCCTCGTTATAAACGGGATAGGATCGAGAAGGCCGGTCTGTATTGTTCCAAAAGCCGCAAGCACAAGGAAAAGCGCCAGACCGTAATATTTGAAGCGGTAGATGGTCCTGTACGCATTCATTTTTATCAGGTCAACAGCGCGTAGTTTATTGAATATGCTCCCTGCTATCTGGTTGATTATCCCCATCGGGCATATCCATGAACAGAAGAACCTGCCGAATACCATCGTCCCGACAATTATGATGAGCGAAAGGGCAAGCCCTTTATATACGGTCCAGCTTGTCAGGAATGACGAGAGGGCAACGAGCGGGTCGAGTTCGAGAAATAGCGACACCTGATATCCCTTCATGCTCCTGAAGCTGGTGATGCCTACAAGAATTACAAACAGAGCAAGGAAAAAGGCCGCATACAGCCGCCGGATGTTTTTGAGCGAGAGCAATTTTTTTATCATACGCTGATCTCTGCTATATTCAGCGATTTTATGGCGGTAGTGCCTGCGCCGCGCTGTTCTGCCATCATAATGTATGGAATGTTTTCAGGCTTAAGGCTGAGGAAAGAGAGGCCATAGGTTTCTATCGAGACTATATCTGTTCCGGCTATTATTGTATCTCCTCTTGCAACATCCGCAAGGTTTCCTCCGGTCGGCCCGTTCCGCATAAGAATTCTTGTAGCGTCCATGATCGTCAATGTCGGTTTAATAGCCACGGCAAGGTCTGCGATAGATGTGTTTATATCCTGATGCAGGCGGTTGCGCTGTCCGCCCAGTACGCCGTAAAGGTTCTTCATCGCCATCGTGCATTTGCTTAACGAGTGGTGTTTGACCATCGGGATATTTATAAGCTTGTCCACCTGATGAAAGAACGCGCTGACCGGCCAGACCTTGAGCGCCTTGCCTTTCAGGTCGGTCGGAACGAAATCATTTTCTGTTGCGAACTTCAGAATCCCGCTGTTTTTCTTTACAGCATCTTCGACCCCTGAACGGGCAAAGCATCTGTAGGGGTCGTTCACCGAAACATCGGTGACCCATACGGCAGAGGCCTTGGCCTCCATGCACATTCTCACTACTGCGGCCACGACTTCCGGGTTGGTATTGGCCGCCTGTTCAGGCTGTCTGTCCCACGACACATTAGGTTTTATCAGAACTCTCTCTCCCGGCTTCACAAAACGGCTTATTCCGCCGATCCTGTCAACAGCGGCGCGCACCATTTTTTCAGCGTCTGTGCCCCGGCTTACGGCAAGATCAGGATAAGTTTTAACATCCTCGACCCTGTAATCCTTGAAGGTGAATATTTTGGTGTCCTGCCGCCTTACGGGCTCGTTGCTGTAAAACGCGTATCCCCACAAACCCACAGTCGCAGACGCGCCGCAGACAGCGGCTGTCTTTATCATGAAATCCCTGCGCGTAAGCCCGGGTTCTGTTTTATTGTGCTTTGAAGGCACTAGCCCTCCTTAATAAAATAGCGCAAGATAGAAGCATCGGGAGCTCCGAAAATCCCGAAGGCTGCCGTCTTTTCTACAACTACGAACCAGTCGCCTTCGTATTTGTCCGAGATCTTGTAAATTTCTTTGTTCTGTTTGTTCTCTTTCTCAAAGCTGACAGCGGATTTTTGGAGATAGGAGTTCAGCGCTGCGCCAAAATCTTTTATCTCCTTATCTTTGCCTGATATCAGCGCTATCTGCACTGTTCTTCCGTCAACATTGTATTCCCTTTCTATCACATTTTTGAAGAAATCGAGTCCCCGGTAGCCTTCTTTCACAAATCTTGTTGCAATGGTCTTGCCTATTGCAGGCAGCTTGGAGAAGGCCGAAAATTCTTCGCTTGCCGCCGTCAGTTTTTTTTCGAATCTTGAGGCAAAGAGCATCAAAGGGGGCTTACCGCTGTAGGGCGCTATTTTTACATAATATTTCCCTTTGAAAAAAGATATTCCTCCGGATGTCTTGAATCCCATAGCGCCGATATTCACTGCTTCCGCCTTTGCTCCTGACTCGTCAACAAGAACGCCAAAGGCTTGAAGCCCGCTGCCCATCTCATAAACCTCTGCCTGCAGCTCGGGCTTCTCTGATCTTGAGGTTGAAGAGACGTATTCGATCACGGACAGCTTCTGAAATCCTGCGGAAATGAAGTATTCGGCATGACCGTTCACATGCTCGAAAAGGTTGTCTTTATTGAACTCCCGTATTTTACCGAACTGTTTGAAGCCTTCGATATCGGAAGGCAGCGAGGAAGTTGGACCCTGCTGTTTCGCGGGTATCGCCTGCCCGCTGCCGGATGATGTATTCGCGGCGGATTTGAAGTCTATAAGCGCAGGGTCGTATTTCTGCCCCTTAATGTAAATCACGGCCGCAATGCAGGGCAATACAAGGATAAGTATTGCCCTGAGAAAAAAAGAGACTCCCATTAAACCGATAAGGTCAGCATCTCGTGCGCGTCGGCAAGCATATTTTTTACGGACAGTCCGTAAGGGCATCCTGAAACACACACAGGGTTGTCGCAATCTCCGCAAGCCGCGGAGTTGCTCCTGACAGAGGTATAAGATTCGATCGCCCTTTTTTCCATGCCGTAGTCTTTAAAATACATCTGATAACGCATTATGTTCGCTATCTCTACCCCGCGATTGCATAAGCTCTCGCACTCATTGCAGCCTGTGCGGCAGTATTCCCTGCCGAACATCATCGCGTATTCATTAAGCGCTTTCCTGTCGCTCTGAGTAAACTTTTTGCCGGATGCGGCCAAGTATGTTTCTATATCGGACACGGTTTTCATGGTTACTACCAATCCGCTGACTTCAGGATGCTTTAACACCCACTTGAACGCGGCATGCGCAAACTCTTCGTTCTTTGCTTCTATATTCGTGTCTTTGGCCCCCGCAAGCGTCTTCATAGCAACAACGCCCACCTTGCGTTTGTGGGCCTCTTTCATTACTTCGGGCAGTTTCGGAAAATTCATGAAGTTGAAAGAAGGCATGATCAAATCAAAATGGCCGGACTTGACCGCAGTCATCAAAAGCGATTCAAGGTTTGCGGGTCCGTGGGACGAAACGCCTAAAAATTTGACCTTTCCCGCTTTTTTCAATGTATCGACGGCCGAGAGCATTTCATCGTCGAGGAGCCTTTTTTTCTCGTCTTCAAGCTCTTTATTCCTGCCCCTCTCTCCGCCTACGGCATGAACGAATATGAAATCGACATAATCGGTTTTAAGCCGCGCAAGGCTGTCGTCCACAGACGCCACATACTCCCTTTTTTTAGAGCCTAAGGGCAGATGTCCCGGATACGGCGTGTGGTTGCAGAACTTTGTAGTGATGATTATTTTGTCTCTTTTTATCTTTGACATGGCCTCGCCTATAAGTTTCTCGGATGCCCCGTAATCAGGGGCCGTGTCGAAGTAATTTATCCCGCTGTCCACAGCGCGCAGTATCATCGAAGGGGACGCAAGTCTGCCTGCCCCGAAGGATATGTCGCTCATCTTCAAACCGGTCTTGCCTATTTCGCGGTAGCTTTTTACTGAGGGCTTGCCTGCGGACGGCTCCGGCGCGCTTTCAGTCGTTAAGGGGGCTGCCGCTACTGCGGCTGCGGCCAAAGCCGAGGTCTTCAAAAAATCACGACGGTTCATGGTTTCCTCCGATTATTTTTTGGTCTGTTTTGCATCGAGCAGCCTGAGAATTTTCCGTTTCATCTCAGGGGCGTCCCAATCTATTTCGCCTATGATCTTTTCGGTTATTATACCCTTTTTATCTATGATCAGCGTGGCAGGAATCCCGAATAATTTGTATTTGTCCGAGTAAACTATGCGCTCTTTGTCCATAAGCACCGGAAAGGAGATGGCGTTTTTGGCGGCGAAAAACCGTAAGGCCTTCTCTGCAGTGTCTATAGAAACGCCGAGCACAACGAGCCCCCGGTCTTTAAACTCAAGGTGTAATTTATTGAACGAAGGAATCTCTTCACGGCATATTCCGCAGTAAGTGGCCCAAAAGTTCAGAATAACCACCTTGCCGCGAAAATCTTTAAGGCTTACGGTTTTATTGTCGAGGCTTGTCAGCGTAAAGTCCGGCGCGGCAGCAGCGGACGCGCATGCCCGAAAGCAAGAAGTTTCGGAGGTCAAAAGAAATGCGGCAAGGGCGAGTATTGTCAATAGGCGCACCATTCTAAATTGTAGCACAAAACAGCGGGGGGCAAAGCGTGAAAGCCGATTGAAATTCGGGATGTTTAATGCTAATATAAAACTCCGGTTTATCAGATTTGCTTATCATTTAATTAGAGAGCCGAATAACAGACAGGACGCAAAAATGGCAGAAGTCATTCCCTTCAGGGGAATTATCTTTAATCAGCAAAAGGTCTTGGGCGATGACGTTATCGCTCCGCCGTACGATATTATTTCATCCGAACAGCGCGATGAACTTTATCAAAAAAGTCCCTATAATGTGGTGCGGATAGATTTCGGAAAAGAGCTCCCCGGCGATACGGACACGGAAAACAGATATGTGCGGGCCGAAAAAGAACTCTCCGGCTGGCTTAAGGAAGAGATTCTGGTCAGGGATGGCGGCCACTGCTTCTATTCATACGTAGTGGATTATCGTATTGCCGATGAGGCGAAAACGCTCAGGGGCCTGCTGGCCATGGTAAAGATCGAGGAGCTCGGCAAGGGGGTTTATCCTCACGAAGCTACGCATTCCAAGCCTAAGAGCGACAGGCTGAACCTTATGAGGGCCTGCTTTGGGAACATAAGCCCGATATACTCTCTCTATCACAGCCCGGAGCGCATTGCGTCGAAGATTCTTGCAGAAGCTGAGGGCGAAGCAACATTTTCGGCAACCGACAGTGACGGGGCCGGCCACAAACTATTCAGGTTGAGCGATGAAACGTTGATAGGCAGGATAAAGCAGGAGCTTTCGGACAAGGCTGTTTTCATAGCGGACGGGCACCACAGATATGAGGTGGCGCTGGAATACAAGCGTGAAATGGACGCCAAACACGGCGCTAAAGACGATAACCCGTGGAACTATGTGCTTATGTTTCTGGCAAATATGTCGGACGAGGGCATAACCATTCTGCCGACCCATAGAATTGTTAAGGGTCTTCCTGCGGCGGAGTCGGTGCTTTCTAAAATCGGGCCCCACTTTGAAGTGGTTGCGCTTGATGACGGGGACATGGCTTCAAAGATAGCCAAGCTTCTGGCAAAGAGCGGGCGCAATGCTTTCGGACTTTATCTTACCGCTTCCGATAAGTGGTATTTGCTTAAATACAGGGGGGCCGGACTCGACAATGTCGAGCCTCCTCTCAGAGAACTCGATGTGGTATTGCTTCACGAACTTATCTTGAAGAAAGACCTTGGAATTACCGGGGTGGTTTATGAGATGGATGCTCATGTCTCGGTTGCCAAGGCGCGGAACGGCGGATTCGATGCGGTATTCTTCCTTAATCCTACGGATGCCGGCGATGTTGAGAAAGTGGCGCTCTCGAATCTGCGTATGCCCCCAAAGTCGACATATTTCTACCCCAAGCTTTTGACAGGCATGGTCATAAACAGCTTCAAAAACTAAAACCCCAAGGAGGACAGTATGGCAATAAGAGTGGCAATCAACGGCTTCGGAAGGATCGGCAGGAATTTTTTCAGGACATGCAAGGGTTACAGCGATATCGAGATCGTAGGCATAAATGATCTCACGGATGCCAAGACATTGGCGCATATGCTCAAATATGATTCGGTCCACGGCATTTTTGACGCTGACGTTAAATCAGGCGACGGCAGCATAATTGTCGACGGCAAGGAAATAAAGGTTTCGGCAGAGACCGCTCCCGAAAAACTTCCGTGGAAGGCGCTGAATGTCGACATCGTAATAGAGTCTACGGGAAGATTTACGGAAAAGGCCTCGGCTTCAAAGCACATCGAGGCCGGCGCAAAGTGGGTCATCATATCGGCCCCTGCGAAAGATCCTGATGTCACAGTCTGTCTCGGGATCAACGAAGAGACGCTGGACCCGTCAAAGCACAAGATCATATCTAACGCATCATGCACCACCAACTGTCTCGCGCCGGTCGCAAAGGTCTTGCATAAAGAGTTTGGAATTATTAGAGGATTGATGATTACGGTCCACTCCTACACAAATGACCAGAGGATCCTTGATCTGCCGCACAAGGACTTGAGGAGGGCCCGCGCAGCCGCTCTTTCCATGATACCTTCTACAACCGGAGCTGCCAAGGCCATCGGCCTTGTACTCCCCGAATTGAAGGGCAAACTGGACGGTTTTGCGATGAGGGTCACCACGCCTAACGTATCGGCTGTCGATCTTGTGGCCGAACTGAATGCCGATGTTACCGTAGAGTCGGTCAACGGCGCCCTGAAGAAATGGGCCGACGGGCCGATGAAGGGCATCCTGCAATACACCGAAGAAGAACTCGTATCTATAGATTTCAACGGCAATCCGCACTCTTCGATAGTCGACTCCGGTCTTACAAAGGTCATCGATAAGAGAATGGTGAAGGTCATTGCATGGTACGACAACGAATGGGGCTACAGCTCACGCTTGAGAGACCTTATACTTTACATCAACAAGAAGAAGTAAGAAGGGGGCGGGTATGGCAAAAAAGAATGGCGTTTCCGTTGAGATAAAGGACATTTTAGGCAAGCTCACGATAGAAGACCTACAGATAAAAGGCAAGGCTGTTTTTATCCGCGCTGACTTTAATGTCCCGCTTGACGACAACCTCGTCATAACAGACGACAGGAGGATACGTTCTAGCCTTCCTACAATCAACTATGCCATCGACGAAGGCGCGAAAGTAATACTTGCATCTCATCTGGGAAGGCCGAAAGGCAAAGTCGACCCGAGATTCAGCCTTGCGCCCGTAGCGAAAAGACTGCAGAGGCTTTTGAACAAGGAAGTCCTGTTCGCGCCGGACTGCATCGGCTCTCAGGTCGAAAATATGGCTGCCAAGATGAGGGAAGGCGATGTTCTTCTTCTCGAAAACCTGCGGTTTCACCCTGAAGAGGAAAAGAACGAAGAGGGCTTTTCGAGGTCGCTTTCGAAGCTTGCGGACTTTTTTGTGAATGACGCGTTCGGGGCCGCGCACAGGGCCCATGCCTCCACAGCCGGAATAACCAAATTCATACCTTCGGCCGCGGGTTTCCTGCTTAAAAAGGAAATAGAATATCTTAAAGGCGTGGTGGACAATCCGGTAAGGCCTTTTGTCGCTATTTTAGGAGGGGCAAAGGTTTCGGGCAAGATAGGCGTTCTCGAAAACCTGGCCAACAAGGTGGACAAGGTCATAGTCGGCGGCGGCATGGCCTATACCTTTATCAAGGCCATGGGTTATGAGATCGGCGACTCCCTCGTAGAGGCGGACATGCTGGACCTCGCAACCAAGATAATGGAAAAGCTCAAGAGCAACAACGTCAAATTTTATCTGCCTGTGGACAGCGTAATCGGGCAGAGCCTTGAGTCGAGTTCCGACACGAAGATAGTCACAAATCAGGAGATACCCAAGGGGTGGAAGGCCTTTGATATAGGCCCTGCCTCCGTAAAGCTCTTCAACGAGGCCCTTCAGGACGCCAAGACCATAATATGGAACGGGCCTATGGGTGTCTTTGAGGTTGACGCATATTCGCGGGGCACATACGCGATAGCGAATTCGGTCGGAGACGCTTATGCGATGACTATAGTGGGCGGCGGAGATACGGATTACGCGATACACCGCGCAGGCGTAAGCGACGCTATAAGTTTTATCTCGACCGGCGGCGGGGCTTCGTTGCAGCTGCTGGAAGGCAAGGACCTGCCGGGCATTTCGGCGTTGACGGACAAGAAGGCTTAAAAATACCTGAACATACATAAAAAAGGGACGGCTGTTTTCAGCCGTCCCTTTTTTGTTGCCGTGAATTTATCTTATGAAACCATCTGTAATTCTGGTTCGCATATCTTATGCGGCAGCTTTTCGTTAGCGCAAGATATGATGCCCCGCTTCATCTCTACTATGGACGGGTTTCTGCTTTCGAACTGCTCGATGAGATAGTGGGCCGCAGTCTCCGGCTTTATGACGTCCCCGCAGGTGAATATGTCGATGGCAGCGTATGCGTATTCAGGCCATGTATGGATCGATAAGTGGGATTCGGCTATTACTACCATTCCGCTGATTCCAAATGGATTAAATTCGTGGAAGGATACATCTACTATCGTTGCCTTGGCTTCCTTTGCCGCGGAAACCATCACTTCCTTTACCCTGCTTAAATCTTTGAGAATGTCCGGATTACAGTCTTTTAACTCAACTAAAAGATGCGTACCTAAAGCATACAATTCTCTACCCTCCTTCAGTACCAGAATCGAAGAAGCCCCGCTTCTTAAGCAGAAATTTTACAGCAATTTTTCTTTTTTTGTCAATAAAAATAATTGCCGCCGGCAGCGGGGTATTGTATAATATAAAAGCGCATGAATGCTTGATTTGAGAGGTATTTGTATTATGTCCGAAAAGGTCCTGAATATATCGGTGGTTTTTATCGTTTGCCTGTCCCTCATCGCTTGCGCGGTGAACCCCGTGACGGGCAAAAAAGAGCTTATGCTCGTGTCCGAGCAGGATGAACTCAAGATGGGCTCCGATCTGTATCCGAACGCCATGTGGGGGGACATGGGCGGAGGCGGGGAATACAGAGACGAACAGCTCAAAAAATATCTTAAGGATATAGTCCTGAAAATCCATGAGGCCTCCCACAGGCCCAACCTGCCTCTGGATTTTGCGGTGCAGAACAGTTCGGTGCCTAATGCGTGGGCGATACCCGGCCATGTGGTGATAACGCGCGGCCTTCTTTCCGCCTTCGAGGACGACGCCCAGTTTGCCTTTGTGCTCGGTCATGAAATGGGCCATGTTTCGGCCAAGCATTCGGCCCGGCAGATGACTTCGGGAATGCTGATGCAGGTGGGACTTTCCGGGCTCGGCGTTGCTTTGGGCGGAAGGGCGTATTCGGACCTCGCCCTGAATGTTGGGGCAATCGGCGGACAGCTTTTGATGCTCAAATACAGCAGGGAGCATGAGCTTGAGGCCGACAGGCTCGGCATAGAGTATATGTCCCGGCTCGGCTATGACCCGAAGCATGCGATAAGCGCGCACCAAAGCCTCGAAAAGGTTGCGGACGAGTTCTCGCGTTCTCTCGGCAAAGGGTCCCACGAGAAGGGCGTGTTTGACGAACTGCTTGCGACCCATCCGAGGATGTCCGTAAGGATAGACGAAATACGGAGCATGACGGGCGACGCGGACAGATACGGCATGGGACGGGACCGGACGAGCAGAGAAGCGTATCAGAGCGCCGTGTCCGATATCAGACGGACAAACAAGATATATCTCGACCATTACGACCCGGCCGTGCGCTCGCTTCAGAAGAACAAACTCGATGAAGCCGATTCCCAACTCTCTAAAGCCATAGCCATGGAATCCAATCAGGCGCCCTTTCATGCCCTGAAGGGTTTTATATTCCTTAAAAAGAAGGAACATGCCGAGGCCGAAAAACATTTCAATGCGGCCTTGAAGATCGACGATAAATACGAGCCTGCGTTACGGGGGAAGGGCACGGTGGAATACTTTCGCGGCGGCTATGAAGAGAGCGTACGGTATTTAAAAAGCAGCATAGCGCTTTTCCCTCAGGACATATCGGCGCACCATTTCCTCGGCATGAGCTACTACAAGATGCGCATGTACAGACAGGCCGTGCCCCATCTGCGCGCTTCGGCCCAAGCCCAGCCGAAACATCCCGAGATACACGGAGTGCTCGGCATCTGTTATGAAGGCACAAACAATATAAACGCCGCTTACAACGAATATGCGATGCAGCTCAAAGTGGCCCCGGACAACGAACTGGGCAGGCATGCCGCGGCCAGAATCTCTGCGCTCAGGTTTTTGATGGAAGCGCCGCGTATAATCAGGTAGAGGGTCTTTACGAATAGATCCTGTTTATCTTTTCGACCGCTTCCGTAATCTCCGAATGCTCTTCGGGAAAGTTTTCGCTGTGGTATATTTTCAAGGCCTCGTTGTAGGCCGACTCGGCCAGCTTCATGTTTTTGTCCCAATCCTTGGTCTTTGCGACCCTCACGTAAAGGTTTCCGAGCTCGTGCTGGATCACCGCGTAATCGAAGGGGTGCTCTTCCGGGGTCTTGAAACGCAAGGCCTCTATGTAGGCTGCGATCGCCTCATGAATAAACTCTTCGTTGTGGTCGAGTTCCGAAAGGCGTCTGTAGGCCCTTCCCGCGCCTTGTTTTAAAGAAGCGTATTCTTCGGGCGACGCCTCGACGGTGCTTGCCCTAAGCGCCTCGTTAAACGAGGATATCGCTTTTTGCAAATAGTCTTTGTCGTCACCGAACCCCGCGAGATAAATTTCGGCAAGTTTTTTATGCGTCGCAGCGAATTCGGCAGGGAAAGTTTCGATTGGATATACGGTAAGACATTCGTTCAACGCGGCCAAGGCAAGCCTTATGTTTTCGTCTTTCCCGGTCATTTCCGAAAGCAGAAAGTATGCTGTTCCTGAATCCAGCATGGCCTTTCCGAACATGGCCGGATATTTTTCAGGCGTATATAGCGTAAGGGCCATTCTGTAATTGTTCAGGGCCTTTGTGAGGTTTTCGTGTTTTTTTGAAAAATCCGCAAGCATCATTTGCAGGCGCGCTGTTTTGAAATGTATTTCGGCGTTCTCGGCCGGATAGTTTTCGATGTCATAAACCTTTGACGCCTCGTCCAGCGCGTCGACCGCTTTTATAAGATGGTCTTCGGAACTGTAAAGTTCGGCAAGGACCGCGTGCGCTTCTCCCAGCTTGATCTGCGAGATGCCGTAATTGGCGGGGTGCGTGGCTATTTTATATACGCGCAGGGTCTCTCTCAGTGCCCGTATCGCCTTGGAAATGCATTCGCCTTTTTCGTGGAATTCGGACATGGAGATATAGGCCTTTGCGAGATTGTAGTAGAGCATCCCGAAGCTGTCGGGGTGCTTGTCCATAGACGCATGCTTGGAGGCCGCAGAGTATGCCTCTATGGCCTTGATGATATTTTCGGCCTTGTTTCTGTCGCGGGACATGCCGAGATAACAGTTGCCCTCGCCGGTCTTGACCCGGCAGTATATTTCGGGTTTTTCCCGAACAACGTCCATCCTCAGAAGTTCGGCGTATATCTGGAGCGCGTCATCCGCCATGCCCCCCTGCTGCAGCATTTCGGCGGTGTCCAGCCTGCTCAGTATTTTTTGCCAGCGGATTTTGTGGCGACCGAATTCGGCCGCGAGATATACCAGCAACATTATTATCAACGCCCCGAACGCTCCGAGCAGGGCGCCCTTTAATCCGTAAACCCAGCGGTCCATCTCGAAAAAGACCGAAATAAGATCATTCATTGTTTTATCGCGCTCCTAAGCATTTGGTATATGCTATCAGGTTTGGCCCGCATGCGACAACCCATATTTACGTATAAAACGTCTGCAAATCCGGGGTCGCTGTCATCCTATGAAGGCTAGGACGCTGAGACGGAGTTGCCATAAAGGGCCGATGTTCAGTATTATTTCAGATGGGAGCGCATAGGGTTCTGGTGTCCCTCCCGGACTTCAAATCCGGTGTTGCCGGCCACAAACCGGCAGGGTGGGTTCGATTCCCACACGCTCCCGCCAAAAGCTTGACCTGATTCGACTCGTTGTAATGTGTTAATATAAAAGCTTCGGGGCGTAGCGCAGTCTGGTAGCGCGCACGGTTCGGGACCGTGAAGTCGGAGGTTCAAATCCTCTCGCCCCGACCATAAAACATTTTATGTACAGTCCAATAAAATCCTTCCTGCAGACCGCGCTGTTCGTTTCCGTCTTTATTGCGGCGCAGGCCGAAGCGGTCGAGAAGGCATTTCGCGTCGGCGACACTACCGTTATATCATTGGACCAATTGGTCTCGGAATTGAAGGGTGTGGACGCAATACTGGTCGGAGAATTTCACGACAACGCAAAACACCACGAGGCGCAGCTTGCGATAATCAAGGCGTTGAACAAGGCGGGGATCAAGTTTGCGATCGGGATCGAAATGCTGCCTGCCTCGGCGCAGCCCCAAATCGACGCCTTTCTTTCGGGGAAGACAAAACCAGAGGCCTTTCAGAAAGTGTTCGAGGACTATTGGAAGCATAAATGGTCTTTATACAAAGATATCTTCTTTTTTGCAAAGAACGAAAAATTGCCGGTGGTCGGACTTAACATCCCGAAGGCAGTGTCGCGCAAGGTCGGGTACCAAGGCCTTGAAGCTCTGTCGCAGGAAGAGACCGCGTCTCTGCCGCCCGATATTTTTTGCGAGGTTGACGGTTCCGGCTATATGGATTTTCTGAGAAGTTCGCTCATGTCTCACGGGCAGGAAGAGAGAAGCTTTGTATATTTTTGCGAGGCAATGGCTTTGTGGGACAAGGCAATGGCATGGCGCGCAATGGACACGCTGAAACAGGGCGCAGACAGGCGTATTGTTATTTTGTCGGGGGTGGGGCATGCGTGGAAAAGGGGAATACCCCTCCACCTGCGAAAGAACTCGGATTTTGTGTACAGGATAATCCTTCCGGAACTGGGTGACAGAAAAAACATAACGCCCGAAATTGCGGACTACCTGATTTTTGAATAGAAGACACGTATGACCGATTTTTTTCTCAAGTCGCCGTTTGTCCCCAAGGGGGACCAGCCTAACGCCATAGAGGGCTTGAGCGAAGGGGTGCGTAAAGGACTAAAGCACCAGACCCTGCTCGGGGTCACCGGTTCGGGAAAGACCTTCACCATCGCCAATGTGATCCGGGACATAAATAAGCCCGCCTTGGTCATCGCGCACAACAAAGCGCTCGCAGCGCAACTCTACGGCGAGTTCAAGGAACTTTTCCCTGATAACGCGGTAGAATTCTTTGTAAGCTATTACGACTACTACCAGCCGGAAGCATATATCCCGACCACCGACACCTATATCGAAAAAGACGCCATGGTCAATGACGATATAGACAGGCTGCGCCATTCTGCAACAATGTCCATACTCGAAAGAAAGGACGTTATAGTGGTCGCCTCGGTTTCCTGCATATACGGCATAGGTTCTCCGGAAGACTATCTGGGCATGCACATTTTTATCGAAGAGGGCATGCGGACCAAGCGGGACGATTTTTTGCGCAAACTGGTGGAGCTGCTCTATGAGCGCACAGACAGAGATTTCAAGCGGGGGCATTTCAGGGTGCGCGGGGACAACGTCGAGATTTATCCTGCGTTTTCGAGCGATAAGGCGATCAGGGTCGAGTTTTTCGGGGACGATATAGATGCCTTGCATGAATTCGATCCGCTTACCGGAGAGCGTATCCGGAGACTGGACAAGGTTACGCTCTATCCTAACAGCCATTGGATAACCCCGAAAGACAAAATAGACAAGGCCTTCAAATCGATCCTGAAAGAGCTCGATGAGAGGATGCGCGAACTGCGGAATCAGGGAGAGGTGCTGCTTGCCAAACGCATCGAACAACGGACGCGCTTCGACGTAGAAATGCTGAAAGAGTTCGGTTACTGCCACGGCATAGAAAACTATTCGCGCCATCTGAGTGGAAGGCTGCCGGGTGAGCCGCCTTATACGCTTATGGACTACCTGATAAGCGGCCCCTCGAAGGGAGATTTTCTGGTCGTGATAGATGAATCGCATGCAACCGTTCCGCAGATCGGCGGGATGTATGAAGGCGACCGGTCAAGAAAGCAGACCCTCGTGAATTACGGCTTCAGGCTTCCTTCTGCGCTCGACAACAGGCCGCTGAGATTTGAAGAATTCGAAAAACGGGTAAATCAGGTGATTTATGTTTCGGCGACCCCTGCCAATTATGAGATAGAAAAATCGGGCCGAAGAGTGGTAGAGCAGGTAATAAGGCCGACCGGTCTGATGGACCCACCCATGATTGTCAGGCCTGTCAGCGGGCAGGTGGACGATCTGCTGGGCGAGATACGAAAGAGAGCGGCAATTAAAGAGAGGGTGCTTGTTACGACGCTCACGAAAAAAATGGCCGAAGACCTTACGGACTATTACACGGAGCTCGGCGTAAAGGCGAGATACCTGCATTCGGACATAGACACGCTCGAACGCATCGAGATTTTGAGGGATTTAAGGCTCGGCGTTTTTGATGTGCTGATAGGCGTTAATCTGCTGAGGGAAGGGCTCGATCTTCCGGAGGTCTCTCTGGTGGCCATTTTTGACGCTGACAAAGAAGGCTTTCTGCGCTCGGAGCGCTCTCTGATACAGACTGCGGGCAGGGCGGCAAGGAACTTGAACGGCGAGGTTATTTTGTATGCGGACAAGATAACAGGCTCGATGGAAAGGGCGCTCGGTGAAACCAAAAGACGGCGCAGGATACAGGACGAATACAACAAGAAAATGAACATAACGCCCGAATCCATTAAAAGCCGGATCAAAGATATTCTCGGCTCGATATATGAATCAGACTACTTTACGGTGCCGCTCGCAGCCGAAGAGACCGCCGGATATAATGCCGATGAAGAAACGATCACGAAACTCGAAGCGGAAATGAAAGAAGCCGCAAAGGTCCTCGATTTCGAGAAGGCCGCATCGATAAGGGACAAAATCAAAAAACTCAGAGACGAAATCCTGAAAATCGGCGTAAAAGCCCATTAGTTTGTTTCGACCCGCCGAGCCTGAGGTACAGTCTGTTTTAGACTAAGGCCGCTTTCCATTTAACCGTTTCTGCCGATAGCCAAAAAGCGCATGCGCTTTGCATTTATGCAAGCACGAAACCCTCGATTAGCATTTTTGCAAAATGTCCGTTAGGCGAATTCTATTAAAATTCAATCTGATCTGGTTTGGCACGAATCATGCAAAATCCTTATTTGTGAAACAAAAGGAGGACGATATGAAAATGGAAGCGGCTACAAGAAAAGGATTCTACATCGGTGGTGGAGTGGGACTGGCGCTTTTTGCCATAATCGGTTTATTGCCCGGCTCTTTTGTCGGAGGCATAATAGGCCTTAACATTGCGGCAAAGATCTTCGGGTTGCCGCTGAACGCCGAACTTATGCCGAGAATGATCGTAGCGTTTTTCATGGTCTTCGGAGTGATGATATCGGCCATAGTTTTTATGCTCGGTTCGGCACTGCTCGGACTTCTTTCCGGCCATCTGGTCGATCTTATCGCCCACAGCAGGCAGGCTGCAAGGGTTGCGGTAAAGGCAAAATGAAAAAGTACGGAGCCGGCCCCATAAAATGGGGCATGAGGGCAGGGGCGATGACCGGCGGCCTGCTCTTTCTGGCCTTCGGAATCCTGCCGGGCTTTTCGCTCGGCGGATATGCCGCAATAATGATCTTGAAAAAACTGTTCGGCGGCCCGCTCGAACCCACCATATTCACCCGGCTGGTCGTTGCTTCCGGAATGACCGCAGGCATATTGTCCTCTTTTGCAGCATGCGTCGGCGCAGGCGCAATCTTTGGCGCATCGGCAGGATGGTGCTTAGACAGGACCGGAAGCGGGGTCTTTGCAGCAAACGAAGCGGACGAGAAAAAAGAGATAAAAGAATTTGCGTAATTTTCAGGATTGCTCATAGTCAATAAATCCGTTCGGTTTTTTTCTCTGAGTTTTTGTCTATAAGCTATGCTAAAATTAGCTCTTATGAAATGCGCCGAGCTGCTTGTAAAATGCCTTGAAAATGAAGATGTTTCGTTTGCGTTCGGACTTCCCGGAGAAGAGAACCTCGAACTGCTCGGGGCGCTTTCGCAATCCGAAAAAATAAAAACAATAATTGCGAGGGACGAGCGCAACGCCGCTTTTATGGCCAACGCTTTCGGCAGGCTTACAGGCAGGCCGGGCGTCTGTTTTTCGACATTGGGTCCCGGCGCTACAAATCTTGTCACGGGCATTGCGGATGCGCTTCTCGATTTTGCCCCGGCTGTGGCGATTACGGCGCAGGCATCGTCCGCAAGGAGGCACAAAGAGTCCCATCAGTATGTGGACCTGCTTTCGATGTTCAGGCCTATAACAAAATGGAACTGCCGCGTAGAAGCGCCTGCTACGACTAACGAGATCGTGAGAAAGGCCTTCAGGCTTGCGGCACAGGAAAAACAGGGGCCTGTTCATATAGAGCTTTCCGAGGAGATTGCCGAGATGCCTGTGGATAGCGGCCCGATTGCGGTTTCCAAGCATGAGCATTCGGTTCCGAATGAAGCGGCTTTTAATAAAGCGTCTGCGATGATAAGCGACGCGCATCTGCCTGTCATACTCGCAGGGCACGGCGTGATAAGAGGCAATGCGTCCGGCGAGCTTGTCAGCTTTGCAAGAAAGACAGGCATAGCGGTCATCAACACTTTTATGGGGATGGGCGCTGTTCCTGCGGACGACGAACTTTTTGTATCCACGATAGGGCTTCAGGCAAGGGATTATATCCAATGCGGACTCGATAGGGCAGATCTCATAATAGCGGTGGGTTACGATCCTGTGGAGTTCAGCCCGCAATGGTGGGACGGCAACAAAAAGGTAATTCATATAAACGCTACGCCTGCGGAAACGGACCAGAACTACACCGCCTTTGAACTGCTCGGCGACTTGGGCCCTGTTTTAAAAATACTTGCGGATGTTGTGACCGCTCAAAAAGATTCCGGGTACTTTTTAAAACTGAAAAAAGAAATAGCGCTCGACATGGCCGACAGCGCGTTTTTATCTCAAGGCCGCGGCATAAGCCCCCTGCAGATCATTAAGGATATAAGAAAGGCGCTCGGCAGGGACGATATTCTTATAAGCGATGTCGGGGCGCACAAGATATGGATCGGCAGGTTCTATCCGGCGTATGCGCCGAATACGGTCATCATATCCAACGGGTTTGCATCTATGGGGTTTGCGCTGCCTGCCGCAATCGCGGCCAGACTCCAAAATCCCGGAAAGAAAATCATAGCCGCTGTCGGCGACGGCGGTTTTATGATGTCTGTGGCGGAACTTGAAACGGCCGTAAGATACAAGCTGCCGTTTGTTGCCGTTATTTTCAATGACAACGGGTACGGGCTTATCAAATGGAAACAACAGGCCAGATGCGATAAAAATTTTTTCGTTGACCTCGGAAACCCCGATTTTGTGAGGCTTGCGGAATCCTTTGGATGCAAGGCTTACAGGGCGGAACATCCTGCCGAACTTTTTCCTGCCATCGACGATGCGCTTCAGCAGGCCGTGCCCTCGGTCATTGACTGCCGGGTTGATTATTCTACAAATATGAAGCTTACCGAAAAGCTCGGACAGATAGTATGCAAGATATAACGACCGATTTCCTCGTTATCGGGAGCGGCGTGGCAGGGCTGCGGGCAGCGATAGAGCTTGCCTCCAAAGGTAGCGTGCTTGTGGTAACGAAGGACATTCCGACCGAAAGCAGCACTGAGTATGCTCAGGGCGGGGTGGCGGTAGCATTGAGCGACGAGGACGAGGTAGGGATACATTTTGAAGATACGATAAGGGCGGGCGACGGTCTTTGCCGGGAAGATGCGGTGAGAGTGCTTGTTGAAGAAGGCCCTGACAGGATACGTGAGTTGATAGAATGGGGCGCAGAGTTCGACAGGGAGGGCACCAAGCTTGCGTTCACGCTCGAGGCGGCGCATTCCAGAAGAAGGGTCCTGCATGCAAACGGAGATTCTACGGGCAAGGAGCTCGAAAGGGCGCTGCTTAGCAAGGTCATGTCTATTGCGGCCATAAGCAGGCTGCCGTTTTCGATTGCTGCTGACCTGATCGTAGAAGACAATATATGCGCCGGGGCATACATATTGAAAAATTCTAAGATGTGCAGGGTTTTTGCAAAGGCCACGATTTTAGCTACCGGAGGAGCAGGACAGGCTTTTTCGAGGACGACCAATCCGGCGGTGGCCACAGGCGACGGAATGGCGATAGCGTATAGGGCGGGCGCGGCCCTTGAAGATATGGAGTTTGTCCAGTTTCATCCCACTGCGCTTTACGCGCCCTCTGCGCCGCAGTTTCTCTTGACCGAAGCGATGAGGGGCGAAGGGGCCGTATTGAAAAACAGCTCCAAAGAACCGTTTATGTCCGCCTATCACGAGAAGGCCGAACTTGCGCCGCGCGATATTGTATCGAGGGCCATAATTTCGGAGATGGTCAGGACAAAAAGCAATAACGTTTATCTCGACCTCACCCATAAGGAGAGCGGATTTATAAAGCGCAGGTTTCCGAGGATCTATTCCACCTGCCTTCGTTACGATGTCGACATAACGCGCGACATGATACCCGTGTCCCCTGCCGCGCATTACATCATGGGCGGAGTAAAAACAGACCTTGACGGAGCAACTAACATAAAAGGTCTTTATGCTGCGGGCGAAGTCGCATGCACAGGCGTACACGGCGCTAACAGACTGGCGAGCAACAGCCTTCTCGAAGGCCTTGTCTACGGGTTCAGGGCCGGACGCGCTGCCGCGTCCGGAACAAACGGCGGAACGGCGGACACAAAAAATTTTAGAGACAACGTATTATTTGAAGATGCAAAGGACGGAGCGACCGATATAGACGAGTTGAGGAGCATAATCAGGCGTGTTATGTGGGACAGGGTCGGGATCATACGGTGCGGGGTTTCGCTGTCAGAGGCATGGGACAAACTTTCGGAAATGAAGTCTTTGCTCGGTTCGACTTTTATGACCCGGCGCGGACTGGAACTGAGGAACATGCTTACGGTATCGCTTTTGATAACAAAGGCTGCCGGATGGCGTAAAGGCAGTATAGGCGGACATTACAGGTCCGATTTTACCGACAGGGGCAATGAATGGAAACAACGCATAACATTGTCGAAAAAGGACGGACTGTAGAGCGTGATTGTGCAGAAACACGCTAATCGTTTAAACTGGACTATGTGTTATAGGACCGGTATGCTTTTGAAATTTTGTTTTGCAGGATTGTTTTTGGCTGCCCTGCTTGCAGGCTGCGCCGGTGTGGGCGTAGAAGAGGAGAAAGAGGCCGAGTTTCATCTGAAGATGGGCAGCTCGTCGCTGAACGAGGGCAATGTGCAGGGCGCTTTTGTCGAGCTCCAGAAGTCCATGCAGCTGAATCCTAACAACAAAGAGACTTTAAATACCCTCGGGCTGGTATATATTCATCTGGACGACTTCAATAAAGCCAAGGATTTGTTCATAAGGGCCATAAGCCTCGATGCGGAATTTTCGGAAGCGCACAACAATCTAGGTCTTGCTTATGCAAAAAGTCAGGAGTGGGAGAAGGCGATAGATTCTTACAAAAAGGCCCTTCTGAATCCCTTGTTCCAGACCCCTGAAAAGGCCTTCGGCAATTTGGGTACGGCCTATTACAGGTCAGGACAATACGACCTTGCGGCCAATGCATTTAAAGATGCCATAAGAAGAAACCAGCAGTTTGTGCAGGCATATTACGGACTCGCCCTCTATTACAACAAGGCTTCAAGGTACGGGGACGCTGCAAATGCGTTAAAGCAGGCCCTGCAAGTGGACCCGGAATACGGGGGGAATGCCAACAAATATGCCGAGGAGACGAGGAGAAGGCTGCTCTCTGCAAAAGGCGACGAAGAGCAGGACCTCAAAGACCTGCTCGAAATACTGAATTATTGATCTGCGGCCCGACCGCTTGAAAGCGTTTTCCATAAAAAAAGCCCCTCGTGCACGAGGGGCTTTTTTTATTTTGATAACGACTGTTTTTAGATGTCGTAATAGAGGAAGAACTCGTAAGGATGGGGTCTCAGTCTTAACTGATCGACTTCCTTGGTCCTCTTGTAGCTTATCCATGTGTCGATAACATCCTCTGTAAAGACATTGCCTTTAAGCAGGAAGTCATGGTCTTCTTCGAGGTTGTTCAACGCCTCGTCGAGGCTTCCGGGCATGGTCGGAACAGATGCAAGCTCTTCAGGTCCAAGCTCGTAAATATCCTTGTCGAGCGGTTCTCCGGGATGTATCTTGTTTTCTATGCCGTCGAGTCCTGCCATAAGCATTGCGGTGAACGCAAGGTAGGTGTTGCAGGACGGGTCGGGGAACCTGACCTCGACCCTCTTCGCCTTCGGGCTTGCGGAGTAGGTCGGAATTCTGATCGAAGCGGAACGGTTTCTTGCGGAGTAAGCAAGATTGACCGGGGCTTCGAAGCCGGGGGTCAGTCTCTTGTAAGAGTTTGTGGTCGGATTGGTGATAGCTGCGAGCGCTTTTGCGTGCTTCAAAACACCGCCGATATAGTAAAGGGCCATGTCGCTCAAGCCTGCATAGCCGTTGCCCGCAAATAGCGGCTTGTCTTTTTTCCAGATGCTCTGATGAACATGCATTCCGGAACCGTTGTCGCCAAAGAGCGGCTTGGGCATGAAGGTGACGGTCTTGCCGTGCCTTCTCGCAACGTTTTTGATGATGTATTTGAAGAGCATGTTCTTGTCGGCCATCCTGACGAGAGAATCGAATCTCATGTCGATTTCCGCCTGACCGGCTGTCGCTACTTCATGATGCTCCCTTTCGACATAGATGCCGCACTTCAGCATCTCCATAACCATCTCTGTTCTGAGGTTGACCTGACTGTCTGTCGGCGGAACAGGGAAATAACCCTCTTTGTGCCTTGGCTTGTAGCCCAAGTTAGGGTTTTCCTCGCGGCCTGAATTCCAGATGCCTTCCGTAGATTCGATGAAATAGTATCCGCTGTGTGAATTCTGATCGAACCTTATGCCGTCGAAGATGAAGAATTCAGCTTCGGGGCCGAAGTAAGCCGTGTCGCCTACGCCTGTCGACTGGAGATACTTTTCCGCTTTCTGCGCTATGAAACGCGGGTCCCTCGAATAAAACTCTTTTGTGATAGGGTCCACGATATTGCAGATAAGGCTGATGGTCGGATACTCCATGAACGGGTCCATAAAAGCGGTCGCCGCATCGGGTATTATCAACATATCGGATGCGTTGATGGCCTGCCACCCTCTTATTGAAGAGCCGTCGAATCCAAGCCCCTCCTCAAAAACGCCTTCAGTGAGTTCCGCAATAGGGACCGCAAAATGCTGCCAGATTCCCGGGAAATCGAGGAACTTGAAGTTGGCCATCACGGCCTTGTTCTCTTGCGCCATCTTGATTACGTCTTTTGGTGTCATTAAATCTCCTCCTTGGTTTAAGTAGGAATTATAGAAGCAGGAAGCAGGAAGTAATTTCCCCCCGTGCCGCTCGCTTCAATCCCCCTGTCTTTTGTAATTTTTGCCGTTACTTTTCGGTTCTTGGTTCTTACTTCTTACTTTTTAGTTCTTACTTGTACTTTTTTATACCGCTGCCTCTCCTTGTTCGCCGGTCCTTATCCTGACCACATTCTCGACAGGATAGACGAATATCTTGCCGTCGCCTATCTTTCCGGTCTTTGCGGCCTTCTCTATCGCGGCCACAACCTTTGGGGCAAGGGCATCCGAGGTCACTATCTCGAGCTTGATCTTAGGGATAAAGTCTACAACATATTCCGCCCCGCGATAAAGCTCCGTATGCCCCTTCTGTCTTCCAAAGCCTTTAACTTCGGTAACCGTCATTCCCTGAATGCCTATTTCGTTCAGGGCGTCTTTTACCTCGTCAAGCTTGAAAGGTTTGATTATCGATTCTATCTTCTTCATGTCTCACCTCCTGTCCGGGTTAAAAGTGAGAAGTAATAAGTGAGAAGTGAAAAACAAAAGGAGTTTTAATCTTCTTACTTCCTACTTCTTGGTTCTTAGTTGTCTTTAAAAAACATCTCGTAGAAACTGTATGCTCTTTTTTCATAAACTTCGTACTCAGTCTCTGTGTCGCTCTTTATCTTTTCAAAATCTACGCTCTCGTTTTTCAGCCATTCGTAAACCATCTCTTTTCGCACTTCGATATGGAATTGAAACGCGTAGGCATTCTTGCCGAACCTGAAGGCCTGATTCCGGAAAAGCTCCGAACCCGCGAGTCTTACGGCCCCTTCAGGGACATTGAAAGTCTCACCGTGCCAATGAAAGACTTTGATCTTTTTATCCGGCGCGCCTGTATCGGGATTTGCCGAGAGTCTGCCCATAAACGGATCTGCCAATGCAGAATCGGTAAGCTCGATGTCATACCAGCCTATCTCTTTTTCGGCGCCTGCGTAAACCTTTGCGCCGAGGGCTTTGGCCATAAGCTGCGCGCCCAAACAGACGCCGAATACTTTTTTGTCTTTTGCTATGAACTCACGCACCAACTCTTCTTCTTTTTTTATATACGGATAGATATCGTCTTCATTAACGCTCATAGGGCCGCCCATCATCACGAGCGCCTCGAAATCCTTTGTGTCCGGTATTTCTTCGCCTGCGCTAAGGTCGACCGTTGTGTAGGGCATATCGTTTTTCCTGAGAAAATCCTCGATAGTTCCCGGCCCTTCGATGCTTATGTTTTTGCAGATCAGAACATTCATGGCACGGTTAACTTTGCAATAGTCATACCAAAAAGAGTGTTATTGAAAAATAATGATTTTTATTGCTTTGACGGCTATGGCTGCCTATTAATTAGGCAGCCATAGCCTGATTAATAGGCATTACAGCGTATAGCCGCTCTCTCCGTGCTGCGAAATGTCGAGGCCCATTACTTCGGACTCATCATCGACCCTTAT
Source organism: Nitrospirota bacterium (assembly GCA_004321915.1). Lineage (GTDB taxonomy): Bacteria > Nitrospirota > Thermodesulfovibrionia > Thermodesulfovibrionales > Dissulfurispiraceae > MYbin3. The sequence continues at coordinate 43,316 of SCQE01000088.1, read as the reverse complement.
TCCGATAGTCATGTCAATAAGCTTCAGCATAGCTGCTGTGGCGATAAAAGAATAGAGCGCGGTTACGGCGACCCCTGCAGCTTGGGCCAAGAACAGCTTCGGATTGCCGAAAAAGAGTCCGTCCGCGCCTGCCGGGTTGATGGCCTTCTGTGCCAAGAGGCCGGCCGCAAGGGTCCCCAGTATTCCGCCTACACCGTGGACACCGAATGCATCGAGAGAATCGTCATATCTAAAGCGGTTCTTAAGATTCAATGCCGCGTAGCATACTGCTCCGGCTGCAAAGCCTATTAAGAGAGCGGACATCGGACCGACAAAACCGGAGGCCGGGGTTATGGTCGCAAGCCCTGCTATCGAGCCTGTAGCAGCTCCGAACATGGTCGGCTTTCCGCGGTGGGCCCATTCGATCAGCACCCATATCAATGTGGCGGCAACAGCCGAGATATGCGTGACCACAAAGGCCATTGTGCTGAGCCCGCCCGAGGCAAGCGCGCTGCCGCCGTTAAAGCCGAACCAGCCGAACCAGAGCAGGCCTGCGCCGAGAACGGTGAGGGGCAAATTGTGCGGTGTCATGGCATCATGCATATAACCTTTTCGCTTGCCGATTATCAATGCGGCAGCTAAGGCGGAGATGCCTGATGTTACATGGACGACTATGCCGCCCGCAAAGTCGATAACGCCGAGCTCCTTTAGCCAGCCGCCCGTTCCCCATACCCAATGCGCAACAGGGTCATACACGAAGGTTGACCAGAGCAGGGTGAAGATAAGAAATGCGGAAAATTTCATGCGCTCTGCAATCGCGCCGGATATGAGCGCCGGGGTTATGACCGCGAACATCGCCTGATAGATCATAAACGCCATGTGGGGGACGGTCGCCGCATAATCGGCGTTAGGCTCGAGGCCTACGCCTTTCAGTCCAATCCAATCGAGACCGCCTATAAGCCCTTTGATATCGGGGCCAAATGAAAGGCTGTAGCCCAAAAGCACCCACTGGACGCTGATGAGCGCAATTACGACAAAGCTCTGCATTATTGTTCCGAGCACGTTTTTACGCCTGACCATGCCGCCGTAAAACATCGCAAGCGCAGGCGTCATAAGCAGCACGAGCGCTGCGGACAAAAGCACAAAAGCGGTGTCTCCTGTATCTATTTTCGCTGCGCGAGCTGCTTCTTCCGCGTAAGCGGGCGAAGAAATTATCCCGAGTATAGCGGCCATTATCAGTTTGTTCATGAAAACACCTCCTGCAATTTTTTCCCGTAACTGCATAGCGAAAATCATGCCACCTATAAATATATTGATTTTAAAGGTGAAATAATTTGCCGGTAAAAGCAAAAAGCTACAATTTTGTAGGAAATTGCGCTCATGAGGCCATCAACCTAAGAAAAACAATGGGGTTTGTAAAAGGCTACAATTTTGTAGGAGCTACAATTTTGTAGGATTAAGCCGAGGGTACTGCTATGCTGATGACCAAGACCGCGGTCAAGGCTATCACAACCACGACCGTTCCCCACGATATGTAGTTGTAAAACCGGGGATTTGTGTATTCACCCATCAGCTTGGAGTTGTTTACCAATGCTATAGCGTAGATCAGCACAAAGGGAAGGAGAATGCCGTTTATAAAGGCCGAAAGCACCATCATCGAAACGAGCGGCGCGCCGGGCGTAAGCACGAGGAGAGCAGAAAACACTATGGTCAGTGTGTATATCCACATGAATTGTGGCGCCTCTTTAAACGTCTTGTTGATCCCCGCTTCCCAGCCCATGGCCTCGCATATATAGTAGGCTGTGGCAAGAGGCACTATAATCGTGCCGAGCAGGGACGCATTTGCAAGGCTGACAGCAAAGATCAGAGAGGCATAGTCGCCCGCAAGAGGTTTTAACGCTACCGCAGCTTCCGATGCTTCGTTGATCCTTATGCCTTGCGGAAACAGCAAGGCCCCGCAGGTCGTGATTATGAAGAAGCTTATCAGGTCGGTTATAAGACATCCCACAACCACGTCGAGCCTCGAAGCCTTGTAATCCTCTTTTTTAATTCCCTTCTCTGCGATCGAGGACTGAAGATAAAACTGCATCCACGGAGTTATCGTCGTTCCGATTATGGCGATGCTGAGCATTATGTACTCGGAGTTCCACTGTAATTTCGGCACTACCATGCTCTTTGCGACATCGCCCCAGTCCGGTTTTGCTAGCACACCCGAAATCACATAGCCGATATATATGAGGCAGGCAAACAACAGTATCCTTTCGACCGACCGGTAACTGCCCTTGGTGACCAGTATCCAGATGGATATCGCCCCTATCGGCACCATGACGTATTTGCTCAATCCCAGAATCTCCATGCTCGCCGCCCATCCTGCAAAATTGGCAACCGTGTTCCCGAAGTTGGCGACCAGCAGGCCTATCATCATAAAAAACGCCGTCTTTACCCCGTAATTTTCCCGAATGAGGTCCGACAGCCCCTTTCCCGTTATAACGCCCATACGTGCCACCATTTCCTGTATGACAACGAGCGCGATGGTGGTGGGAATGAGCGTCCAGAGAAGGTTATAGCCGAAGCGGGCGCCTGCAACGGAATAAGTTGTGATGCCGCTGGCGTCGTTGTCGATGTTGGCGGTTATGATGCCGGGGCCCATCACGGCAAAAAAGAGAAGAAATCTTTTCCAGCGGCTGAGCGTCATACCTTTCTCCGGAGTCTTTTCGCAGCGGGCGGCAGGATCCTGTCTATGACGTCATCGACAGTGACTATGCCTACGAGCGCGCCTTCGCTGTCAACAACAGGCAGGGCTACAAGGTTGTATTTCGAGATTATTTCGGCCACGACCAGATCGTCCGCATTGGTGGTCACGGTCTTTGTCTTTGTCTCCATGATCTCGGCGAGTGTCGAGGAAGGATCGCCGAGTATCAGCTCTCTGAGCGATGTAACGCCCACCAGCTTTTCGTTTTCGTCGACGACAAAGATATAGTAAACGGTTTCCATCTCACCGGCGTCTTTTTTGAATCTCTCTATCGCTTGAGCTATGGTCACTTCCGGGCCGTAGGCGATAAACTCATTCGTCATGAGTCCTCCGGCAGTGTCCTCCTCGTGGCCGAGCAGTTCCTGAATATCTTCGGCCTCCTCTTTTTCTATGTGTTCGAGAATTTCTTGGGCCTTCTCTGTCGGCAGATCGCTCAACACGTCGGCAGCCTCGTCAGGCGGCATCTCTTCGATAATATCGGCGGCCTGTTCGGCATCCATCGCGTTTATAATATCGGCCTGCATGTCCGGCTTCAGTTCCGAAAGCGCCTCTGCCGCTGTTTCAAGATCGAGGTCTTTGAACAGATGCGCGCCCTCCTCTCTCGAAATCCGGCTTATAATGTCGGCTATGTCAGCCGGATGCAGGTCGGAAAGCATCTGTCTCGGCACTGTGAGCGATATGGTCTGAAGTTTTGGCTTAAGGTGCTGAATATAGTTCCAGCTTATCAGGTTGTACGGCAGTTGTGTCTTGAAAAGCCGGAGCAGTTCTTCTCCTCCGCGCTCGATGCCGAGCCTCCTCATAATGCCGCGCATGCCGACGTCCACGGCGATCAAAACGGCCTCCTCCTCATACCCTTCTATCTTTATGTCGTTGACCCTCACAACCTTTGCGCCGTTGGCGTCGACTATCTGTTTGTCTAGGATATCGCGGACCGCCAAAAGGTCGTCGTCGTCCATATCGTAGGACTCTGCCTCCGAGGCATTGATAAAAGAAGATATAATGCGCTTGTTGAATATGTTGGTCCGTTCCCAGTCTATCTTGCAGGAGCCCTGCGGCCTGTCTATGATTATCGACGCGATTTTCGGAAGCGGGTCGCCTTTGATCACAACAAGGTCCTTGACCTTGCCGATTATCTCCCCTTTGGGGTCGTAGACAGGTTTCTTGAGAATTTCGCTTATAAAAAGTTCACCGAAAAGAGGCATAGTTGTTTAGTATAGCCGTATTACAGGGCTTTGAACAATAGGAAACCTTCGAAATGCGGCCCTGAAAGAAAGAAATTCAGCCCTGTCGCATAACTGTGTTATATTAGAAAACAAGGCGACGGTGTGAAGTGTTATATATAATCTCAACGAGGATGGAACAATCGTATTAATGGACAAATTATTTTGCGAAAAAAGAAGATCGTTTTTAAAGCGGGCATTGATGGCAGGGATCGCGGCAGCCGGCTCAGGGTATGCGGGACTTTTCAAGGACGCCTTTGCTATGGGCGTTAAACCGCCTGTCGAAGGGGTCAGGTTTGTTTCAGGAGATGTGCAGATAAACGGCAAGGCCGCATCGGTGGGCTTATATGTTAAACCCGGCGACATTATCACAACTGCAGCAAACGCTTCCGCGCACATAGTTGTAGAAAAAAACGCCTTTCTGTTGAGAGAAAAATCCAATGTGGAAGTTGTAGGAGATCTCAAAAAGGCACAGAAAACCGCGTCAATTAAAGGATTGAAGATCAATACAGGCAAAGCGCTCTCAGTTTTCGATCAGGGCGAGTTTCGTATCAGTTCGCCGACCGCAGTTGCCGGAGTGCGGGGAACAGGGATTTATATAGAGGCAAACCCAGAATATACATACGTCTGCTTATGTTATGGAACCGCAGACATTGAAGCAGTCAAATATCCGGGGGTCAAAGAGACGCTTAAAACAACCCACCATGAAATGCCCAGATATGTTTTCGGATCTGCTTCCGGCAAGCCGATCCTTGAGGCCCCGATGATAAACCATACGGACGATGAGCTGATTATGCTGGAGTCTCTTGTGGGCAGAGTCCCGCCTTTTAATAGAGATTCATACTCATATTCGCATTCGTATTAGCAACTCAGGCGCGGAACGAATTTGCTGCTTTATCGTGCCCCGGAAAGGGCTGCCTGCATCACAGTCCTTCGATCACCATTGCCGCAAGCAGCGGGAACATTATTTCATGATGTCCTGTCAGGGCGTATGAGCGGCCGTTTTGCATGGTAGGCCGTTTAAGGACATTTTCGCGCGGCCTGTAGTGCTGGATAAAATCCATATTGACCGTAGTGAAATTCTCGACTTTATTGCCTAGATTTCTGGCCACGGTAAGGGCTTTCAGAAAAACTTCGGGCAGAAGTACGGCAGACCCGAGATTTATATAAACACCGCCTTCAAGGTCTGCAACCACAGACGAAAACAACCTGAAATCCCTTAAGCTGCCCTCTCCAATGCTTGCGCCATCGGCTTCGGGGTGCATATGGATTATGTCGGACCCGACAGCCACATGGACCGTAACCGGAAGCTCTTTTTTAAACCCCTCGCAAAATATGCTCATGCCTTTGTTAGGGAAATCGGATGCGGCGATGAATTTGCCGATGGAACTTCCTATGCCCTTGCCTTCTTTGACCCCTGCGGTTATCGCTCCGTTCAAAAGACCGCCTGTTTCTTTTGCCATGCCGAAGGAACCTGTGCAGAGTTCGGCAGCAACATCCTCGGAGGTGCAGCCTGCATAGGCTATCTCGAAGTCATGGATTATGCAGGCCCCGTTGCAGGCAACAGCCGTAATAACATCCTTTTGCAGCAGGTCGATAATCAGAGGCGAGAGTCCGACCTTTATCGGGTGCGCCCCCATGCCGAGTATAACTGGGCGGCCGTTTCTGCGGGCTGCGACAATATGTTTTGCCACGCTCTTTATGTCCGAAGCCGCGAGAAAATCAGGCAGACTTTCTACAAAGCCGCTGAAAGAAATCCCTTTTGCAATCGGGGTCCCGGCCTTGTCAATGGAGACCTTGCTTTTCCTTCCTGCTATTGAGTAGGTCTTGAGTTTTGAGAGGTCAAGGGGCACGCGCTTCATAATCTGAAATTGTAGCACAAACATTGATTTTCTGCTAAAGATTGTGATAAAGTTATTGACTTTTAAACAGAAGTTAAGGAGGACATACAATTGGCAGCTAAAGCAGCACCCAAGAAAAACCTTTCAGCATTAAAAAGGGTCCGTCAGGCCGAAGTTAACAGCAAGAGGAACCAATCGGTCCTTACATCCATAAAGACCTATGTCAAGAAGCTTGACGCGGCCATAGCCGAAAACGATCAGGACAAAATCAACAAGGCATTGAAAGAGGCCATCGTGGTCCTTACGAAGGCAGCGGCAAAAGGCGTGATCCATAAAAACACCGCGTCGAGAAAAGTCTCTAGGGCGACTAAAAAGGCGTCTGAAGCAACAAGCAAGAAAGCCTGATAAATATTTTTGAAGCTTGCGAGGGGCAGCGTTCAGCTGCCCCTTTTTTATTACTCTACAAACCTGAGTATTGCGTCGGTGTTTTCCCTGCCGGTTATAAAGCTGTTTGCCGGATGGTCGAGTTCGGGATAGCCTATCGAAAGGCCGAGCACCAGTTTTTTAGTGGCAGGTATTCCCAAGAAATTTCTGATAGCGGGAGAGTAGTCTATCAAAAAGGCCTGCGGCACTGTGCCGAGCCCTGATGCCCAAGCCGCCAGCATAATATTTTGGCAGAACAAGCCAGCGTCGAACATGGACCACTCGGCAAGAGACCTGTCCTGAAAAACGAAGATGCCGTGCGGAGCGCCGTAAAACCTGAAGTTGGCGAGCTTCGCCTTTTTCTTTATCACGGGGTCATTCAGGTCGATCCCCATCTTGCCGCCCTTGGTTTTGAATGTATCGTCTATTCTCTGAGCAATCGCGGCAGGCCAGACAGGAGGTTCGGGGATATCCGGCTCAGGCTTGGCGTCGCTTTCGAGGAGCCCGGCGAGTATCTGTGTGAGGTCGTCTTTTTTCTTGCCCGAAACAATCACCGCTTCCCACGGCTGGCTGTTTTTGTACGACGGCGACTTTTGGGCGGCCGTTATTACCTTTTTGAGAAGCTCCTGCGGAACAGCCTCAGGCTTGAATTTTCTGATGCTCCTCCTCGTCGTTATGCACTCTATCGCGTCCATGCCGTCCTCCTTCTTTTCGTGTTCTATTTTAGCATGTTGTGGATTGTTGCTAAAATATACCTGTCTCATTTGTGTCACAGCAAAGTAGAAATGTCCTCTTTTTAGCAAAATGAAAATGTCCTCTTCTGAATAAAGTAGTTTTGTTTTTGTAAAGAGCGTAACGTTTCCTCTAAAAGGAGATGTTATGTCAGAGAAGAACATTCTGAAACTGAAAGTCAGAGAGCTAAAAAAGCTCACGGTAATACAGCAGACGATAAACAAGCATATCACTCAAAAAATGGCGGCTTCGATTTTAAGAATTTCTGTACGCCAGATAAGAAGACTTGTAGGCAAGGTAATAACGTCCGGAGACAAAGGCATTATCCATCAATCTCGGGGACAAGAATCATTAACGTTAATGGGGACGGTTCTATTTAGTTTCCCTAATAGTTTCGGGGCTTGCTCTTGTAGTCTTTTCATTTAACACATTTTAAAAAAGAGCTGCTGAGAATTTCCGGGTCATTCGTAATTAGAGGAATATCAAGGTGTCTGGCAGTGCCTGCAATCAGCCTATCGTGCAATTCAGGGATGTCGGTTATTTCAAACGCGGCTTTTATTATGTCTATTGACAGCGGTTCTTGAATGTAGTTTATTGAACCGGAGATTATGTTTTCCATGTCGATCACAGATATAGGAATCTTTTTTCTTTCGTGAAGGTAGGCTATCTCAAAGATAACAACTGCCGGAATAACGATGATGTTTTTGCCTTCATCAGCTTTTTTCAGGATTGAGTCAACAGTATCGCTGAGCACCTTAACTCCGTTTAGAAATTTAATAATCGCCTGTGTGTCTATTACATATTTGTCCATGCCTAATTTGCCGTTTCGCTCTGCAAGTGAATTATTGAGGATTTGTTGAGCTGTTTGAGATCTGCTTCGGCGCTGTCATAGTCAATAGTGTGTCCTTTAAAGAGGCCTCCAATTTTGGCTATTTTCTTTTGTTTCCCGGGGAAAACAACAAGAACTTCCGCTGTTTCTTGTGTCTCCGGTTTCTCTACAAGCTCGACCATTCCGTTGTGGTAAATCGCTTTCACCGCATTCATATTTGACACCTCCTTCCGCTTGTTTTTAGTTTACGCTTTTTAATTAGTCAGCGCAAATCGCTTAAGGTCTCGTTATGAGCTAAATGCTGCGCCCCTTTTTCTTACCCCGTCAATATCCCCAATAGCTCTCTGTACCGAGCGGCTGTTTTTTGCACAATGTCGTCAGGAAGCACGGGGCCCGGATAGGTCTGGTTCCAGTCGAGCGTCAGGAGATAATCTCTCACTACTTGTTTGTCGAAGCTGTCACATAGTTTGGGCGCAGGGAAGCCGAATCAGGCGTCCCTGTTTTTGTGTATAGCCCTACATGCGATAGACGTACAGAGATAAGGCCGGACTTCTTCCGCTCAGGGCTATTGGAAAGTTCCAACTGCTCGCTCCGCTACAACCCTATCAATTATTGGCGTCATATATGGCATTGTGTATGGTCAGAGTTCAAGCCGCATGATTACTGCATTTTCGACAGGTTTGATATAGTAATTTTTTCTGTTGCCGCTCTGCCTGAAGCCCGATTTTTCGTAGAATTTTATAGAGGTCGAATTGGACTCCCTCACCTCGAGAAATATATTCTTGCACCCGTTTTCTTTTAGCCTGTAGAGCGCCGAGCTTAGAAGCGCCCGGCCGGTGCCGGATTTCCGGAAGTCAGGGTGTACGGCAAGGTTTAGGAGCTGCGCCTCTTCTTCAAAATGGCTTACGCAGATATAGCCGACCACTTTGCCGTTAATTTCGGCCAGCATAACAATCGATCGTGGACTGTAAAGCTCGCTTAAAAAAGAGGCCTCCGACCAAGGCATACTGAAACACAGGCGTTCGATATCAAGCACGGAGGGCAGGTCCGGTTCCGCCATCTTCCTCAATAGAGGCGTATCCATGCTATTCCTTTTTCAGTTTCAGCTCGGCTTCGGATTTTCTAAGATATGCGGGTGTCAGCGCTATGGGGTCTTCAAACTCTTCTCTCCGCGCCTTTTGAACGCATAGATAGGCTGTGTTCGCAGGCGCAGGCACCGATTTATGAGGAGGCGCAAATATGGCCTTGTCCCCCAGTTTCTGCTCGATGCGGGACCTGTAGATCGGCACCCCGTCGCCGAGAAATACTGTTGGAACGTTTATTTTTTCAAGAAGGTCTTCCAAAGCGGTTGCCCTCTCCGGCATCAGCGTAGAAAAGCCCGCTCCGCTCCATGAAAAAATTCCGGTGTAGACCTGTTTTTTGCGGGCGTCCAAGATCGGGCATACGTCATAAGCGCTGAACGGGACATTCCAAGCAAGCGCCTCCAGAGTTGAGACCGACACAAGTTTTTTGCCTGTCGCATATACAAGTCCTTTGATCGTGCTGAGCCCGACGCGCAGTCCTGTAAAAGAGCCCGGGCCCGCGGCAATGCCGAATATATCGACATCTTGCAATGAGAGGCCTGAACGCGACAGTATCGCGTCTATTTCGGTCATTACCCGCTCCGAATGTGTTATTTTCACATTGAGCCGGGATTCCGCTATCAGCAGGTCATCCTGCATAAGCGCAGCCCCCCCGAGCATTGTGGATGTATCGAGCGCAAGAATTAACATAGAAGCCTCCTGAAGCGTTGTGCGAATATTAAGCTTCCTGCAAGACATAAAACAGCGAAGACCCTTAGCGATTCCATCGCCCCGGCAAAATCGGCCATAAAGCCGACCATAGAGTTGCCGAGAGGCGCAAAGCCTAAAAAGACGATAGTATAAAGGCTCATTACCCTGCCTCTCAGCTCGTCAGTCACCGTATTCTGGATGAAGCTGTTGCTCGTTGCCAAGAAGCTGACAATTCCCCACCCTGCTGTAAAGACGAGCGCCATGGAAAGATAAAAATTTGTCGAAAAGGCTATTCCGAACACAGAGAGAGAGAACACGATGCCCGCGAGAGGTATATAGATGTCTTTTCTCTCGACCTCTCCCTTGAACGCTATTGTCATCGCTGCTATAAACGAGCCTGTTCCTGCGGATGCCACAAGATAGCTGAGGCCGGTAGCGCCGCGATGAAAGATCTCCTCGGCGAGGACCGGCATTAAGGTCAGATACGGCACTCCGAACAAGCTGAACACGGCTATCAGGGCCATAATACAGAATACCTGACGCTCTTTTTTTACAAACCGCCAGCCTTCGACGATCCCTTCGTACATGCCTGTGCTGTAGGCCTTTAGCTGTCCTTTTGCGCGTATCATCCACATAAAAACTATGACAGGAATAAAACTCGCGGCATTGAGATAGAAACATGCGGGGATCCCGTATTCTACAATAATAAACCCTGCCATTATAGGGCCTATGATCCTGGCGCCGTTAAAGGCCGCCGAATTCAGCGCTATTGCATTTGTAATATCGGCCTTGTTCACCACCTCGGCAAGAAAGGCCTGCCTTGCCGGGATGTCAAAGGCATTGACGGTCCCGAGAAAGACCGCTATTATGCCCACATGCCATACGGTCACAAGTTGTTTGTCCGTGAGAAATCCGACCACTAATGCCGGAATTACCGAAAGTATCTGGGTGATAATAAGTATGTTTCTCTTGGGGTACCTGTCGGCAACGATCCCGCCAAAAAGCGCGAACAATAAAATCGGCAGTGCGGACAGCGAAGCCACTATGCCGAGATAAAGAGGGGACTTTGTCAGGGAATAAACAAGCCAGCTTTGGGCGACCGAATGCATCCATGTGCCCGAAAGCGATATGACCTGCCCGAACCAGAAAAGCCGGAAATCCCTTACGTATAAAGCTGAAAAGCGTTGTCCGTTATTCATGCAATTTATTATGATAACCAATGGGCCTGCAAAAAGGCATGTATCAAGCTTAAATAACCGGCAGTTTCATGTATAATTAAAAGCTGTTCGAAATAAAACGCATGATACCTTATCCGAATATAAGTCCTGAAATATTCAAGATAGGACCTCTTGCTGTCCGATGGTACGGCATGATGTACCTGCTCGGGTTTCTTGCGTCCTATTTGCTTATCAGGCTGCAGATCAAGGAAAAAGGGCTTGCTTTCGGGGCTGATTTTGTCGAGTCTCTTTTTTCGTATCTTATTCTCGGCCTGCTTTTCGGGGCCAGACTCGGGTATGTGATTTTTTATAATCCCGGTTACTATCTCAATCATCCCCTCGAAATATTTGCGGTCTGGCAGGGCGGCATGTCTTTTCACGGAGGACTTATAGGCACGATTGCGGCAGGGTTTCTTTTCAGCCGGAAAACCTTTGCGGATTTTTGGCTGCTGTCCGATCTGATAGCGGCAACAGCGCCTATCGGCATAGGGCTCGGCAGGCTCGGCAACTTTATCAATTCCGAACTTTACGGCAGGGTAACGGATGTGGCGTGGGCCATGGTTTTCCCGTCAGGGGGACCTCTGCCGCGACATCCTTCCCAGCTCTATGAGCTTTTCCTAGAAGGTTTTCTGTTGTTCGGGATAATGTGGTTTTTAAAAGGCAGAAAATTCGGCAGCGGGGTTGTTTCAGGACTTTTTTTGGTTTTTTACGGGGTGTTCAGGTTTTTTGTCGAGTTCTTCAGGGAACCGGATGCGCAGATCGGTTTTATCTTAGGTTTTCTGACCATGGGACAGATATTGTGCGGAGCCATGATAACTGCAGGCCTTGTGATAGTACGGTTAAGGGGCCGGAAATCCGGCGGTTGATATGCCCGGCTATTTCTGGAATTTGACTTTGAAATATCTGGCGTAGGGAAAAACATTGTAAGCCTCTTCAAACAGGTCCTTGTCGTATTTGCCGAGCAGGTACATCTGATTGAAATTAGAATAGAAGACCCTTTCATCAAGGAAAAAAACCCCTACAATATTGTTCCGGTCATCGAACACGAGTTCCAAATATAGCCCTTTATCGTGATTATAGGACAGTTCCTGTACAACATTGCCGTTTTTCGAGAATACGGCCTTTCTTAGAGGTGTTGTCCTGTTGATCAAGCCTGCGGTCAAATCAGCAGTCACATCGCCGCAGCTGAGGATGTTATTACGTATGCCGCTGCATCTGAGTTCTTCGAAGAAAAGATTTTCTCCGGTTTTTTTCTCGAAATCCCATAAGCCGAAAAAGCTTATGGCCCCGTATTTGGCTATCATATCGTAAGTAAAAAGAACATATGCGTTTTCATTTTCGACAGGCCCGTTATAATTCAGCGCGGTTGAGATAAGTTCTTTGTATGTTTTGTTTTCCAAGACATCAATTTTGTTATAGCAGGTTTTGTCTTTGCTGTTAAAACATCTTATTATGCTTTGAAGCTCCATCGGATTATTTAAGACCAGTCCCCGTCCAGTGAAATAAGTCGACGGCCCTCCATGCATGGCCCCGTCATGATAAACGGTATATCCCGCATCCTTTAACGCGTGTCCGAAATCCCACCATGTAAAAACGGACGTGTTGCCGGACGAAAGCTTTTTAAAATCTATAAAGGTCCTGTAAATGCTTGCGGGAATGGACGGAGAGGGCGTAAAAGATATTGCGGTTTGCGCCGAAAACGCAAAAAACAAAACAAAAGACAGTGCGTATACCAGAACTTCTTTAACAGTTTCTCTCCTGCCCGTTTCTGTTATCCAGCCGATAAAGTTCACTATAAGGATATTGAGCAGAAAGCCGAACCCCGCGCCCACAAACGGGCCGAGGAACATCGCAAATCTGTTGGAGCTCCTGAAGGCCCACAATCCCAAAACAACAACCGGGGCTATAGGGACGGTTTTTTTCCAGTTTATGAGCGCGCAAATAAAGAAGAGGGCCAGTCCGGCCCCTGCAAGCGCAGGCTCATGAAGGATCCCTGAAAGCACATCTTTTGCCGAGATCTTCTGCGTTTCGGTAATTGTGGTCAAGATATTGGGCAGCACGATATCGCTTGTTACGGTGGTCGCTTCTTTGATCGAAAAATAGCTTGTCATGAAGTCGCGGATACCGGCAACCCCTTTCCATAAGAAGAAAGGGTTCGAGCAGAGGGCATAAGCGCCGCTGCCATACAGTACGGTTTTATATTCGATCCTGTTTAAAAAAAGATACGCGATAAGGGCCGCCATATAAATAATCGTAAAACCCGGATGTTCGTACCACCAGTGAAACAGCAGCATGGAAAACCCGGCAAGCCCTGAATGAACAACTACATTCTTTATGTCCTTTTTTTCACCGGCCGCTAAAATGAAATATGACGAGAGCAAAGGAAAAAACAGGTTGAGAGAATCTGTGTCGACCCTGCCGATAGAGGAGCGCGCAATGTACATATAGCTGAATGAGCCTACCAGTCCTCCCATGATCCCGGCAGCAGGCAGCCCGAGGCGATAAAAATACAGGCATAAGGGGATTATAAAAAGGCTTGCAAGCACCGGTATAAGGTATATGCCGGCTTTATAAACGTTGCCGTCAAAAAAAGCTGCCAGCTTGGCAAGCATAAACCCGAGCATAGGGACCGGCCTGTCCGCCGGCAATGTTCCGGCAGTGTAGTCTTTTGCAAACTTAAACCAGTAATAGGAATCCAGCGTGGTCATCATCGGAATATCTCCGACAAAATGGGCTTGGGGGGTTTCGGTCCAGATCGAATACTGCTTGAACCTTACGCCGGTCGAAACGGAAACGCATATTATCACTGCTACGAGAAAGAATATGAAGTTATACTTCCCTGCCGGCTTTAAAAAAGAGAGCGCCCTTTCCCGAAACGGCGGCTTTTCGATAGACGGTAAGGCGCTTTTTTTGTCTTTGTTTTTTTTCATCGACAAATCGCTTTATGAGGACGAAGAATGAACGGCCGATATTTTCCAGATATTTTCGGCATATTCCCGTATGGCCCTGTCGCTCGAAAACTTGCCTGAACGGGCAACATTCAGCACAGCCATTTTGTTCCATGCGGCCTCATCCTTATAGATTTCGGAAACCCTTTCCTGACAAGCGATATATAGGGCGAAATCGGCAAGGACAAAGAACCTGTCGTAACCGAGCAAACTCTCTACCAGAGGAGAAAAGAGTTTTGAATTTTCGGGGGAAAAATATCCGTTTGCAATCTGATCTATCGCCTGTTTCAGCTCGTGGTTTTGCTCATAATACCATTGGGCATTATAGCTGTGGGACATCTGCATTATCTGTTCGGCCTTAAGTCCGAACAGGAAAAAGTTTTCCTCTCCCACCTCTTCGCGTATCTCGACGTTGGCCCCGTCCAGAGTCCCTATAGTGAGAGCGCCGTTTAGAGTAAACTTCATATTGCCTGTTCCCGATGCCTCGTATCCGGCCGTCGATATCTGTTCAGAAAGCTCTGCGGCCGGCATAATGCGTTGCGCAAGCGTTACGCCGTAATTGGGAACAAAGACCACTTGGAGCTGTTTGTTGACCATCGGGTCGTCGGCGATTGCGGCGGTGATGTTATGTATAAGTTTGATTATAAGTTTGCTGATATAGTATCCGGGCGCTGATTTGCCGGCGAAAAGCACGGTCCTCGGGGTAAAGGAGCCGCCTTCCCGGCCCTCGCGCAGCCTATTGTAAAGTGTTATGACGTGCAGAATGTTCAAGAGCTGTCTTTTATATTCATGAAATCTTTTGGCTTGGCAATCGAGCATGAAGTTGGGATTGAGCGATATCTGGCAGTGCTGTTTGAGATAGTTGTCAAGCGTGTGTTTGTTTTCGCGTTTTATCTTGGCGAAGCGGTTGCGGAAATCCGTGTCCTCGGCATAGGACTCAAGCAGGCGCAGTTCCTCAAGGTTTTTTTCCCACCCTTCGCCTATAGCGTCCCGTATCAAGGCTGAGAGCTTTGGATTGGCGTGCATCAGCCATCTCCTCGGTGTTATGCCGTTCGTGACATTGGTAAACTTTTCCGGAGTCATCAGGTAGAAGCTGTCGAACACGGTCTCTTTGAGTATTTTACTGTGCAGTTCCGAAACCCCGTTGACCGTATGGCTCCCCACAACAGCCAGTCTGGCCATATGTATCATATTTTCGCCGTTGCCGGTTATGATGGCAAGACTTTCCTTTCTGCCCCCGTCACCCGGAAACCGGCCGTCCACTTGGATCAGGAAACGCCGGTTTATCTCCTGTATGATCTGAAGGTGTCTCGGCAGCAGATAGGCGAACAGGCCTTCCGACCATGTTTCGAGCGCTTCCGGAAGCACGGTATGGTTCGTGTACCCGAAGGTGTTATTTGTTATTCCCCATGCGTCATCCCATGCAATACCCTCCTCGTCCACAAGTATATGCATAAGTTCGGCGATGGCTATCGAGGGATGGGTGTCGTTCAACTGTATGGCCACTTCGTTCGGGAATTCGCGGTAGCTTTTATGGAATTTTTTGTACCGTCTTATAATGTCCCTGATAGTGGCGCTTACAAAAAAATACTGCTGTTTGAGCCGCAGCTCTTTGCCTGCCAATGAATGGTCGTTCGGATAGAGCACCTTTGAAATGCTTTCGCTGTGGCTCTTGCTTTCGACGGCCCTCACATAGTCGCCGCTGTTGAAATAATCGAGATTGAACTCTCTGGTCGATTTTGCGGCCCAGAGGCGAAGGGTATTCACGGTCTCGTTATGGAACCCGGGCACAGGATAGTCATAGGCCATGGCCATAACCTCATCGCCGTCGACCCACTCCATTCTGTAGCGTCCGCCCGGGCTCGAAACCGTATGCGTCCTGCCGTAAAAACGGACAGGATAGATCAACTCCGGACGGGGAAACTCCCAAGGATTGCCGTAGCGGAGCCAGTTGTCCGGAGATTCGACCTGATAGCCGTCCATTATTTTTTGCGAAAATATGCCGAACTCGTATCTGATACCATAGCCGTAGCCCGGATACTCCAATGTTGCCAAAGAATCGAGAAAACAGGCAGCGAGCCTTCCGAGCCCTCCGTTGCCGAGCCCCGCGTCCCACTCCTGCTCCGCTGCTTCTTCATAATTGATTCCAAAGACATCCAGAGCCTTGCTGTATTCAGCCGTCAATCCGCAGTTGAGGATATAGTTTCTGAGCAGTCTGCCGAGCAAGAATTCGAGCGACAGATAATAGACCCTTTTCGCTTTGACCTCGTAATACTGCTGCTGTGTGTTTATCCAGCGCTCCACAAGGTGCTCTCTTACCGAGAGCGAAAGGGCGTTGAACTTGTCTCTGGTTGTTGCCGAATATTTATCTTTCGCTAGATCGTAAGTCAGGTGGTCCAGCAAGGATTCCTGAAAAACCTTCATATTTTTAGGCACAAGCGCACCCCGCTAAGAATTTTGAACGGCGTCATACATCATATCATTTAGCGGACTTTATTGTAAAAAAGTCAGACCCCTGCGCGCTCAACCATAAGCTTTGCGATCGTTTTCGCAAAAGCCGCAGGGTCTTTGGGTTTTCCGCCCTCGATTATTATCGCCTGATCGTAAAGCAGCCCTACGTATTCGCCTAAAAGCGCGTTTTCTTTATCATTTTCGAAGATCCGGTTCATGGCCTCAAAAAGCGGATGGCTAGGGTTTATTTCGAGTATTCTCTTTGTCTGTGGAATATCCTGACCCATGGCCTTCATTATACGTTCCATCTGCGGGTCCATATCCCCCTCGTCAGCCACAAGACAGCAGGCAGAGTCCTTCAATCTGCCCGACAGCCGCACATCCTTTACACTGTCTTTGAGCTTGTCTTTTATCAGGTCAATCAGCTTTTTGTATTTCTTGCCGGCCTTGTCAGCCTCTTTTGCCTCTTCCTTGTCGAGCTTTATGTCTCCTCTTATTACCGATTTCAGCCGCTTGCCCTTGTATTCAAGACCGCTCATCACTATTTCGTCGACCTCGTCCAGCATTATCAAGACCTCGTAATCTTTTTCTTTAAACGTCTCGAGATACGGCGACTTCAAGGCCGCTTCGATGTTTTCTGCGACGATATAATAGATCTCTTCCTGCCCGTCCTTCATCCCGTCAACATATTTTTGAAGCGTTGCAAACTCATTCGCGTCGGTCTTCGTTGACTTGAACAAAAGCAGGTCCGCAATGGCTTCTCTTCTCGAAAAGTCGAAATGAATGCCTTCTTTAAGCAGTCTCCCGAACTCGGCATAGAATTTAAGGTAGGTGTCATAAGCATGTTTTTTCATCTCGTCGAGCGTATCGAGAATTTTTTTGGTGATATTCTTTTTGATTATCTCGACCTGTCTGTTGTTCTGCAAGATCTCTCTCGAAACATTCAGCGGCAGGTCTGACGAGTCGATAACACCGCACACAAACCTCAGGTATTGAGGGACCAGATCTTCGCAATGCTCCATGATCTGCACCCTCTTAACATAAAGGGTCGGACCGATTTTGAAATCCTTGTAAAAAAGATTGAACTGCGCCTTTGACGGGATGTAGAGCAGAGATGTGAACTCCGAAGTGCCTTCGGCTTTATAGTGAAGGACCTTCAACGGGTCCGCAAAATCATGAGACAGGTGCTTGTAAAACTCATTGTACTCTTCGTTAGTGACTTCGGCCCTGTCCCTGAGCCAGATCGCCTTCATGGAGTTGAGCGTTTCTTCTTCCTTTACCTTTACTTTGCTGCCTTTTGAGATTTCGCTCTCTTTCTCTTTTTCTATTTCCATTACAACCGGGTGCTCGATGAAATCGGAATATTTTTTTACGATGCCCTTTATTTCCCACGTCTCAAGGTATTTTTTTTCGTCTTCCTTAAGGTGTAGAACAACGTCGGTGCCTCGTGAGGGCTTTTCAACGTATTCGACCGTATATGACCCGTCTGCGGCAGACACCCATTTTACCGCCGAATTCTGCTGTGCCCCGGCCTTTCTCGAAATGACCGTTATGCTGTCGGCAACCATGAAGGACGAGTAGAAACCGACACCGAATTGTCCTATAAGTTCGGGATTGTCTTTTACCTCTTTGCTCTGGAGCAATTTCATGAATTCTTTTGTGCCTGAATGCGCTATTGTTCCGAGCGCCTGCACAGCATCCTCTTTGGTCATGCCTATTCCGTTGTCGCTTACGGTGATTGTGCCTTTGTCTTTGTCGGCGCTGATTTTTATCTTCCAAGAGGTATCGCCTTCGGTAATGTCCTTATTTGTCAGGGATTCATAGCGAATTTTGTCTATCGCGTCCGACGCGTTCGAGATCAGCTCGCGAAGAAAGACCTCCTTGTGGGAATAAAGAGAATGTATCATTAAATCAAGTAGTTGCTTTACCTCTGTTTTAAATTCATGTTTTTCTGTAGTCATTTTCCCCTCCTGATTTATTCTTTAGCACTCTTCACGCGAGAGTGCTAAAGAATATTTTTAATTAAAAAAGGGGTATATGTCAAGGTGCCGAAAATCTGCAAATTGTGCGGTTAGCGGTCTCGGGCATATTTATAAATTGAAGCGTTGCCGCAATTTTTGCTAAAATTGTTTTGGCCTGTTCTCGCACTATGTTTTATAAGGAGCAATTATGCAGTTCATTGAATGGACCCAAAATATGAGCGTCGGTATCGAAGAGTTCGATACCCACCATCGTAAGCTGTGCTCCATCATAAACAAACTTAACGATGCAGTGTCCGGGGGAAAAGAGGATAAGATCATAAGAGAGGTACTCGCAGAACTCTACAACTACACGGTCTACCATTTTTTGGCCGAAGAAGAGGCCATGGAGCGGGTCGAATATCCGGGATACCCTTTACACAGGCAGGAGCATCTAGATCTTACCTTGAAGACTATGGAACTCATGAGGGCCGCCGAGAGCAGCGACATAGGCGGTGAGGTTTTGGATTTTTTGAAAAACTGGCTTACCCACCATATCTTGGAGGTAGATAAAAATTATAAGGAACATTTTTCTTCGCGCAGCGCGGGCTGACCGGTGATTTTTATAAATGCGTAAGCCCTTCCATATCTTGTGCAGCGCGCTTGTTGTTTTTGTCCTGCTGGTTTCTTGCGAAACCAAAAAACAGACCATAGAAGTCAACCGGAACGACAAGTTAAAAGTAGTTGCCACAATCTTCCCTCTTTACGACTTTGCGCGCCTGATAGGCGGAGAAGCCGTTGATGTGTCCCTTCTTATTCCTCCGGGGACAGAGCCGCACAGCTTCGACCCCCGTCCGGAAAATATAGTATCGGCTGGGCGGGCGGCCATTTTTGTATATACGAACGACACTATGGAGCCGTGGGCCGGCTCGATGCTGAAAGGCCTGTCGTCTCCGGGTTTAGTGGTCGTTCAGGCAGGCAGGGGTATAGCCCTGACCGAAGAACACCGTCCCGATGATGGACATGACGGACACAGACACGGACATGAGGACGCTCCGGACCCGCACATATGGCTTGACTTCGATAAGGCCCGTAAAATGGTCGATACCATAGTCGAAAGCTTTATATCCGTAAACCCTGCAAAAAAAGAACTCTATCTGGGCAACGCAAAAAAACTTAAAGACAGCTTGGCCGGGCTCGACCAGAAGTTTTCCGCTGCTTTAAAAACCTGCAAACATAATACGATCGTGCACGGGGGCCATTTTGCATTCGGCTATCTTGCAAAGAGGTATGGTTTAAAATACATTTCGGCTTCAGGCTTTTCACCTGATGCGGAGCCTTCCCCGCAGAACCTCGTCAGGATGAGCAAGACCCTGAAGAAGGAAGGCTTGAAACATATATTCTATGAGGAGCTCGTTACTTCACGGATGGCCGAAGTTATAGCAAAAGAGACCGGGGCCTCCCTGCTGCTGCTGCACGGGGGCCATAATATATCGAAGCAGGAGCTCGATAACGGCACCGCTTTTATCTCTTTGATGGAAAGAAATCTCGATAATATCAAAGAAGGGCTGCAATGCAGGCGGTAGTTTCGGCGCAGGATTTTTCATGCAGGCATAACTCGGCAGAGGTGCTTTCGGACCTGAGTTTCGAAGTCGGGGAAGGCGACTATGTGGCGCTTGTCGGGCCGAACGGCTCGGGTAAAACTACGCTGATCAAGGCCATGCTCGGGTTGATAAAGGCGGCCAAAGGCTGCATACGCGTATTCGGTTATCATCCCGACGAACAAGAGGAGTGGTCTAAAATCGGATATCTACCGCAGAAGCACCTTTCTTTCAATCAGGGCTTTCCTTCCACTGTCAGGGAGATTGTCGGGCTCGGACTGCCGGCAAAAAAAACCTTGTCCGGCCGCAATCGCGAAGCAGATATCGAAGCGATAGACAAGGCGCTCGAACTGACAAATATCTCGGACATTTCGCACAAGCTTATCGGCGACCTTTCCGGGGGACAGCAGCAGCGGGTGTTTATAGCGAGGGCGCTGGTGAATGAGCCTAAGCTTCTTATCCTCGACGAACCTACAACAGCGCTCGACCCTGAAACCCGCGAAAACTTTTTTAGCCTCGTAAACGGCCTGAACAAAGAAAAAAATGTGACCGTAATATTCGTGACCCACGATATGGGCACAATCGGCAAATACGCGTCGAAACTGCTTTATCTGGACAAGCGGATAATTTTCTACGGCAGCTTCGATGAATTCTGCCGCTCTGACAGCATGGCCCATTTTTTCGGCGAGTCTTCGCAGCATATTATCTGCCACAAACACAACTGATATGGATATACTGGAATTTCTGAGTTACGGGTTTATACGCCGGGCGATGACCGCAGGCTCTTTTATTGCGGTGCTCTGCTCCGTGCTCGGCGTCCTGCTCGTTTTGCGAAGGCTTTCGCTTATGGGCGACGGCCTCGCTCACGTAACCTTCGGCAGTGTGGCGCTGGGACTTGCCATGAAGGTCTACCCGCTCTATGTTTCCATTCCGGTGGTAATGATCAGTTCCGTAGGCATTTTGAAGATGATAGAGCGGGCGGGTATTTACGGAGATGCCGCCATAGGCATTGTTTCCTCGCTCGGAATAGCTGTCGGCGTAGTAATCGCAAGTGCGTCAGGCGGCCTTAATGTGGACATACTCAGCTATCTTTTCGGGAACATCCTTTCTATAGGGGACGCGGAAGTTTATATTTCTATGTTCCTTGCCGCGCTCGTGCTGCTGACGATCTTTTTCTATTTCGACGAAATCTTTTCTATGACCTTTGACGAGGAATTTGCAAAGGCCTCGGGGATAAACGTCAACAGGATAAACCTGATCTTGGCTGTTCTTACCTCAGTGACCGTTGTGCTTACCATGCGGCTTGTAGGCATAATGCTCACGTCCGCGCTGTTGATACTTCCGGCAGTGACCGCTTTTCAGATAGGCAGGGGCTTTAAACACACGCTGTTCATCGCTGCGGCCTCAGGGGTCACATCGGTCATTACAGGTATTTTTGTTTCTTTTTGTCTTGATCTTCCTGCGGGCGCGTCCATAGTATTGATCAATTTCGCATTGTTCTTTGCGGCCTTCTCATTAAGGCGCTTCAACGTTTTTCATGGATAGCCCGAAATGGTATTATAATCAGCTTAATCTAAGGAGGGACAATGCTGCCTAAACTAAAATATGATGAAAAAGGTTTAATTCCGGCCATAATACAGGACATAGAAAACGGCGATGTACTTATGATGGCATATATGAACGAAGCTTCCCTGAAAATGACGCTCGAAACCGGCTTTACGCATTTCTGGTCGCGCTCGAGACAGAAGTTCTGGAAAAAGGGCGAGACCTCAGGCAATGTTCAGGAGGTCAAGGCCCTCTTTTACGATTGTGACGAAGACACCCTTCTTGTGAAGGTCAGGCAGCGCGGGCCTGCGGCCTGCCATACCGGCAGCAGAACATGTTTTTTCAGGGAGATCAAAAAGGAGGATAAGGCATGAGCGATTGCATTTTCTGCAAGATTATCGACAAAAAAATTCCTGCAAAGATGATTTATGAGGACGATATGGTCCTAGCTTTTGAAGACATAAATCCGCAGGCGCCGGTCCATTTTCTGGTAATACCCAAGAAGCATATACCCACGATACTCGATGTTTCCGATTCGGACAAGGATATGCTGATCCATCTGTTTGCCGTTGTAAATAAGCTTGCGAAAGAAAAGGGCGTTTCCGAAAGGGGTTTCAGGATAATAAACAACTGCAACCACGAAAGCGGCCAGACAGTGTATCACATCCATTTCCATGTGCTCGGCGGAAGGCCCATGGCTTGGCCCCCCGGATAACTGACTGATGGAGCTTATCGGCAAAACAATCAAATGCGAAGGCAGGTTTATAAGAATGATGGACCTGTCCTATAAAGACCATCGCGGAAATCTCCGCAACTGGGAAGCTGTCGAGCGTGTAAATTGCGATGGCGTTACGGTCATCGTCCCCATTACGGACAAAGGCGAGCTTTTGCTTATCCGCCAATTCAGGCCGGTCCTTAACAACTATGTGGTCGAATTTCCTGCAGGATTGAACGAAAAAAACGAAAACCCGTTTACAGCCGCAAAGAGAGAGCTTATCGAAGAGACCGGCTATACCTCAGATGGGTTCATAAAGCTTGCCGACGGACCGGTGTCTTCGGGAATGTCTACAGAAACACTTCATGTGCTGCTTGCAAAAGGGGTTTATCCGGCATCAGAGGAGATCAAGGCGTTGCATCCGCCGGATGAAACCGAGAATATCGAAATAATTCTGGTCCCGTTTGAAAAAGCCTTTGAAACTATAAACGGCTACAGCGACAGAGGCGATCTGATCGATCTAAAGATTTACGGATTTGTCGAACTTGCCAGAAAATATCTTTAGGGTCAAGACGCAGCAAGCTGCGTCTTGACCCTAAACAACGTTACTCGAATTTAATAGCTTCTACCGGACAGATGTTTGCAGCCTCTTGGCAATCGCAGGTGCCGCATTTGTCGTGACCCACAACCCATGCCTTGTCGTCCCTGAGCTGAAAAACCTCAGGGCAGACCTCGACGCATGAACCGCAACCGATGCAAAGATCCATATCAACTGTTGGTGCTCCCATAAATGACCTCCTAGTGTTTTCGTTTAATCTTTAATGATAGCAAAATAGGCTTATAAGATTCTATCAGCGGTAAGGCGAGAGTGTAGTTTTTGGAGTCTATTGTTTAAGCTATCGACATCATTGTCCATAGCGCATTGACAGGTATTGCATGCATGTCTTTCGCAAAAGGAATTACTTCGCTGCCGGTATATAAAACAATGCCTCTATGAAAGCGGTTGCCTATTGCTTCATTCAGTGCAGCAAGTCCTTTAAAATCGCGGCTCTCTACAGTATTGCTTAACTTTGTCTCTATGCCAACAATTCTTCCTGCTGAATCCTCAAGGGCTATATCAACTTCTTGGGCAGCTTGTGTCCTGAAATGAAAGAGCTTCGGCTGTATTTTTGACCATGCGATCTGTTTTTTAAATTCCATCGCCACAAAATTTTCAAACACAGAGCCGATAAACCCGGGATACAGCTCTTTGCTTTCGTCCGATAGTCCGGCAAGATTTGCGATTAACCCGGTATCGTTAAGCATGACCTTCGGGGCTTTAACGAGTCTTTTGCCAAGATTGCCAGACCATGCTTGCATAGGCTGCAAGAGAAATGTTGTCTCCATGAGGCTTAAATATCTTTTCAACGTGGTCTGCGGAATGCCGAGGCTTCGTGAAAGCTCTGAAAAGTTGAGCAGAGAGGAAGCCCTTGCTGCAAGCAGAGCCAAAACTCTCGGTAGTATGGTCAATCCTTCTATATTCGCAAGATCACGAATGTCTCTCTGCATAAGTGTAGTCAGGTATGCGTCGAACCATGCCTTTCGACGGTCTGCTTTTGTACGTCCAATAACTTCAGGGTAGCCGCCTAACACCATTCTTTTTAATATTTGATCTTTGCTGTCAGATGCTTTTATCAGTTTAGGCAACTTATCACCGAAGACCTTATCTATAAAACTCTCCCGCACACCTTCTATCTCGCCTTGAGACAACGGCCAGAGCGTAAGTATTTCGATCCTGCCTGCAAGCGACTCCGATAATTTAGGCAGGAGCAATACATTTGCCGAGCCGGTGAGAAGAAAGCGTCCGGGTTTGCGATTTCGATCGACTGCGGCTTTTATCGCGACAAACAATTCAGGCGCCCTTTGGACCTCATCGATGATAATGTTTCCCTCCAAGCCTGAGATGAATCCGGCCGGATCGTGTTTGGCGGCAGTCAGCATCCCCGTGTCATCGAGGGTCAAATATCTATACGCAGGGATCTCTGATGATATCTTTTTTACGAGTGTGCTCTTTCCCGTTTGCCGGGCGCCATTAATCAGCACAACAGGGGTGTCGGCAAGTGCATCTATTACCTTTGGCGTGATATTTCGATAAAACATGTTATATTATCATCCATGCAGTGGTTGAAAATCAACCATAAAACATGTATATAGACCTCAATTTGTGTAATAAAATTTTATTTTTCTCTTTATGATAGAACTAACCGGCGCGCAGCTTTCTCGTGCGTCCAGCTGTTAGACCGCCTGCCTTTATGGCCTCTTTGGTCAATCTCAATTCCAGTCTGCAACCGAGAGCATGGGCATATTTTTGCAATGTCGACAATGATGGCGAGTGCTTTCCTTTTCCTGATTCCAGCCGTGCCACTGCAGACTGTGTTGTCCCAATTCGTTTGGCAATGATGCCTGCTGAATTGCGTGCCTTCAAAAATTCGTCAAAGAGTGCAAATTCCTCATCGAGACGATCATATTCGGCCTTTACCTCCGTGCGAGCAAGGGCACGAGACTTAAGTTCTTTGTGTGTGAGCATTTTTTGACTCCTTCATGCTCCTCTTTATTCATTTTTCATTATTTTTGTCCCAAGTCAACGGCTGACCCTTTCCTTTTCTCTCAGGTGTCAGTGACGGGTACCGGTAAACGTGCCCTTGTCGGGGTATTTCCCTTCGTTCCAG
Organism: Nitrospirota bacterium; assembly: GCA_004321915.1. Lineage (GTDB taxonomy): Bacteria > Nitrospirota > Thermodesulfovibrionia > Thermodesulfovibrionales > Dissulfurispiraceae > MYbin3. The sequence goes on along the minus strand of SCQE01000088.1, from coordinate 18,625 downwards.
AAGTTTCCGCTGAAACGGTCACACTCCACCGTCACCCGGTAGTGCTGTATCGTTTCCAGCCCGCTGTCCCGTGAAAGGGTCAACGTTTTTCCGGCAACCCTTCCCACGACCTGCTTGCGTGATCCGTCAGTAGTCTCCAATGTCCCTGTGACGTCTTCCCCCGATTGCCGAAGGGTCATGGTTGTTCGGGTATCCTGTTTGAACATTACCTCCCAACTTCCGCTAACATAATGCGGCGATGTCCGGGTACCGGTAAACGTGCCCTTGTCGGGGTATTTCCCTTCGTTCCAGAAGTTTCCGCTGAAACGGTCACACTCCACCGTCACCCGGTAGTGCTGTATCGTTTCCAGCCCGCTGTCCCGCGAAAGGGTCAACGTTTTCCCGGCAATCTTACCCACGACCTGCTTGCGTGATCCGTCAGTAGTCTCCAATGTCCCTGTGACGTCTTCCCCCGATTGCCGAAGGGTCATGGTTGTTCGGGTACCTTTATTGAACTCAACAGTCCATGTTCCGGTAACATCAGGCAACGCATAAACTTGCATGTTCATGAAGAGCATCGTAATTATCGCCGAAATCAGAAGCATGGCACTTTTCATTACTCGTTTCTTAAAATTACCCATTAGTTCCCCTTTTTTCTATTGATGACATGTTCATTATTTCTTGCTCCACCACTTTGCGGTAATCACCTTCAAATCTGTCATTTGTTTGCCAAAACATAGCGGATTATTTCACACGGACAAAGGAAAAATTACCACTCTCCCCTGTTGCTGCTACCCATTTACCTTTCATTGTCTTTCCATTGTCTTTCCATCTTCTGAAAGGGTGATATATAGTTTGTTATCAACAATGTTGCGCGTATTCTTTGTCCAATGTGTATCGTAGTATATGTTATTACCATTTATCTGGCCAGTGCCCCTGTAAGTCTCCATTTGTCCTTTGAAAAAGCCTATGAGAATCATTTCTGTTTTTTGCCCTTCTTGGGTGATTGCGATCCAATTATCTCCCGGGTAGGTCGTCTCTTTCCACAAGCCATTGATATCTGCAGCCAGACTTGTTGTTGAAAACCAGAAAATAATAAATACTGTTAATAATCCTGACGTTGTGTTCTTCATAAAATAATCCTCCTCTTTTATTTACTCAACAGTGCAAGGTTCTCATAGAGATTATAAGCTATTTTTGTTTACGTAAGCGAGCGATGGCGAGGGAGAGTTCGACTCAGTCATCGATAAGTTTTTTGAATGTTCCTTTTATCATTTTATCCTCCATGTCTCGTTATGGGGAGGTAAGGGAAAAATAAACCACTATAAATAGCAAGGGCCTCTTTCGAGGCCCTGCGCCCTCGGTCGAAACCGGAGGGGTAGTTAACTTTTACTTTGCTGCGTTTGGTATTTCCTTAACATCTTTGGTGGAGGCGGCGGGAATCGAACCCGCCCAAATAGCTCTTATCTCATTGAATCTATTGTCGTTATTATCTATTTAGGATAGAGAACGGATAGATCATGACTCTACCGTCCATTGCTTACGCAACGTCTCCGTCCAAGCCTTCCATACGGTATCTAAATCCGGCAGCTCTTTCACCATCGGCCCTAATCGGTCTCTCCAAGCGTTTCTGTTCCACTCCTTGAGGTCGGCCGATATCAGTCCTGAAATATCGGGCTGGATTTCTCTAATGCGGCACTTCTCCTGAAACATTGGGAACAGCTCAGTCCAGTCAACCTTTTCGCCGGAATAACACAGCATATACCAGAGGTCGTATAAATCCCTTGGCCGCGGCCATTTCTTCTTCTGCTGAAGAAGTGCGCGTAGTTTTTCGGCAACTATTTCCTTCTTTGTATACGCATGCACCTTGAAAGCGGCCAGATCGGAATACCCGGACTTAATGGAGCGGGCGACCGGCCTCTCAAGAATGGGTTCGTCGAAGGTCAGATGCACTTTGACTTGAGGCAGACCCTGCCTGCGCACTCCGCCCCGGCTGTATTCGAGAGGGACTTCAATCTGGAAATCTCCGGGAATAGTGAGCGGTTCTTTTACAGATATTTTAACACCCGACTCGCTTTGTACCTGAGCGGCAGTCTTTTGCAATAACTTTAAGGACGCTTCAAGATTGTCGCCTCTATGTCTGCAACTGAAATCAATGTCCTCGGAAAACCTGTATCCTTCATAATAGCAGTGGCGCAAACACGTCCCGCCCTTGAAGACCCATCCATGCTTGGTCACCCCTGAATGCACGAGTCCCCATAGAACCCACAGGATAATGTAATCCTTTTCAGACTGGTCGAATCGGAGACCTTCTTTTTCAGCAACCCGATGCAGTTCCGCGGATGTGATCATGTCGTAATCTCCGCATTCACCAACAGTCCCCACCTGCGGCTGTATTTCCCGCTGCGAGGCATTGTAGGGTCAAGAGGTGAGAAGCCGGGAGCCATGACTACCGCCTTTCTGAGCTTTTCGACATCACCTAATCCAAGGGTTTCCATCAAAAAACCTAGGCGTTTCGCCACCGCACTGTTCCCGATCTTGGCCGCGTATTTCCGAAGTTTTGTCTCGTCCAGTTGAGCCCAGCCGGTAGCCAGTGCTTTCGAGATTTCCCCCACCCCCCCGGCATACTGAGGAAGGTCGCAGCCGTCAATAATGGTCTTTTCCTTATCGGTGATCATAAATGGCATTTCATCGATCCAGTCTTTTACAGTGCCGAAGAACTTCTCGGGGCGCAATGAGATTATCTTATAATTTACTCCCAACACGTCACCTAGGCGCCGCCGAACCGGATGATTTGTGGCCACGAAAACGCTCCTAGGAAGTTGCTCGGTCATGCCGTGATGATTGAGCGCCGACCAGTATGCGATCGCTGACGGCGACACCAATTCCATGGCAACGACAAATTCATGCAGTTGCGGAGACCGATCTTCACCGGAAGAGAGCGGTATGACGGCAAAACGGCCCCGTCGAATACGTCTGATCCATCCTTTAGTCTGGAGTCTCTCAAGAAATTGTCTGGTGGGATCGTCTTCGCTGTGGCCGAGGACGTGGCGTGCTTCCTCAATGCTAAAGGTAGGATGAGTGCCCATCTTCGCCAGAAACCGCGCCTCTGATTTGCCTAGAGGGCTTCTTGTTATATTTTGCATGCCGTTTGTCATCTGTACAGCCTACCTATGGCTTGCATAATATAACATTTGAATATAAGGAGTCAATCTTTTGAAAAGAATTGAGGAAAGGAAAACGGATAGACCACATTAAAACATAACCTATTGAATTCCAGAATAAATATTGGTGGAGGCGGCGGGAATCGAACCCGCGTCCGAAAGCACTACTCCCAAGCTTCTACATGCGTATTCAGCCTATTTGATCTCGGATGCCGGATTGCCGGCTGGCGGGCCTGCCGACATCCCATCCCTTAGTCTTTCGCCGGATTTAAGGGAATCATCCGGCGGCAGCCTGCTATATGACGCTGGTCTCTAAAGCGCAGACATCTTCAGAGGAGCGTGCTGCCTAAGCAGCGATTGCCAGTTCGTTATTGGCGTTTGTGTTTGTTTCCACCTTTTTACGTGGTGATGGAGCCACGGCATGCGACTTGGGCCTCATAACCCCCGTCGAGTCCTATCGCCCCCGATGTCAAAGAACTTCTCTATTTATTTTAACACACTCAGCGGGACTTCATGACGCGCTCTATGTCGCGTTTTGCCTCGCGCTCTTTGATCGCTTCGCGTTTTTCGTATGTTCGTTTGCCTTTAGCTAGGCCCAATTCCACCTTCGCAAAAGGGCCTTTGAAATATATTTTAAGCGGGACAAGTGTGTACCCTTTTTGCTGCATCTTTCCGCGCATCCGTTCGATCTCTTTGCGGTGGAGCAGCAGTTTTCGTGTGCGCAGCGGGTCGTGGTTCATAATGTTGCCGTGTGTGTAAGGGCTTATGTGGCAACTGAGCAGAAAGACCTCGTCGCCTTTCATTATCGCATGGCTGTCTTTCAGGTTTGCCTTGCCTTCGCGTAAAGACTTAACCTCCGTTCCGACGAGCTGTATGCCGGCTTCGAGGGTTTCTTCTATGGTGTAGTCATGGTAGGCCTTGCGGTTCTGGCAGACTGTCTTCACAATTTTATGATAGCAGGATTATAATAGAAGTTCAAAAATCAGGGAATGCCCGGAGGGTAAAATGAGGAGTTTTCTTTTTCTTGTTGTGGTCTTAACATTATTCACAGCCGCGTGCGGCAAGGCGGCAAAGCCGACCCAAGATTCAAAGACCGCTACGGAGGCGTTCGGGATTATCGAAGCGATAAAAGAGGCCTACCTCAAAAAAGAATCTTCGTCCATAGAGAAAAACTGCACGCGCGAAGGGTTCAGGACGATCAAGAGCGCGATTAAACCTTTTGACAGCGCCGAGCTTTCGTTTTCCCCTACACTTGTCGAAATAGAGGGCGACAAGGTTATGGTGCATTCTTCGTGGAAGGGCCGCTGGACCAGAGGGACCAAGAAGATCGAGGAGCGCGGCGCTGCGGTGTTCGTGATGAGGGGCAGGCCGCTTAAGGTCGACAATGTTTTGAGAACGAGCCCCTTTAAATATCCGGAGTAAGCTTACTTGCAGGTGCTGCAGGACCCGGAGCTGCAGGATGAACAGCCGGAAGAGACTTTTTTCTCGGTGCCGCTCGTGCCGAAGACCGAAAACTTTTTTTTGATCTCCGCAGACGAGCATTTGGGACACACAACCTGCTGGTTTCCGAAAACAAGCTTCTCGAACTCGTTGCCGCATTTGTTGCAAAGGTATTCGTATATCGGCAATGTAATCTCCTTTCGTTGAGATATAATATCATACAGCTTGCATTATTGAGCAAAATCTTTTAAGGTAAAAGTCCCAAAAAGACCGGCGGCGCGTGATAAGCCGGCAGGGAATAGGGAGGGTCGAAATGTTGGGGAACAAGACGCAGAATCTGCAGGACAATTTTCTGAACTTTATCAGAAAGGAAAAAATGCCCGTAGTCATCTACCTTACCAACGGCGTAAGGCTGAAAGGCACGGTAAAGGGCTTCGACAGCTTTGTCGTTCTGCTTAAAGATTCGGGCGAGCAGTTGATTTATAAGCACGCAATATCCACGATAGTGCCCGAACGAAGTGTGGATTTGAGGCCCGAAGTGTCCGAACAGGGCCGGGAGACAAGATAAATTTTCGATTAAAGATAAAAACGGAGGAATAAACCGATGCTTCAAGCAATGAGAAAACATGCGCGCTTTTTCTATTTTCTGTTCTTCATTATAATTTTGACATTCGTCTTCTGGGGTGTTGGAACGCAGGACAACCCGTCAGCCGTAAACCTTGCGGAGATAGGCAGAGAGAAGATATCGGTCGAAGAATACTGGCGGGCGTATGAAAAAATCAGGGAGGCTTATCGTGAAACCTTTAAGGGACAGTTCACCGAAGAGATAGAGAAAAAACTGAAGCTTAAAGAAATGATACTCTCGAATCTGATAGAGGAAAAGGTCCTGCTTATTTCGGCCAAAGAAGCGGGGATTATCGTGACCGACAAAGAGCTTCAAGACGCAATAGTCAGGGACCCGCGCTTCCTCAGGGACGGCGTATTCAGGAAAGAGGTCTACTTTAAAACACTCAGCCTTAACCGGCTTACTCCCGAGGGGTTCGAGAATTCTCTGCGTCAGCAGATAATATTGTTTAAGATGAGGGGCCTTGTAGAATCCGTGGTTGAGCTTAATCCGGCCGAGCTTAAGGCCTTGTCGGGAGACGAAAAAAAGGCCGAAGAGTTGAAACAGGCGGCGCTCACCAATAAGAGGGCTGTGGCTGTCAAGTCGTTTGTGGATGCCGCAAAGCAGAAGCTTAATATCAAGCTGAAGATGGAGCTTATTTCCTAAGACCCTTTTCCGGCTGCTTCCCGGCAGCCGGGAGATATACGTGAAAGGTCGAGCCTTTGTTTTCTTCGGACTCGACCGCAATATGTCCGTCGTGGTTTCTGATTATCGCGTAGCTTATCGCAAGACCAAGACCCGCGCCCCTTGTTTTGGCCCGGTGCTTTGTAGAAAAATAAGGGTCGAATATTTTTGACAGATTCTTCTTTTTTATCCCGGTGCCTGTGTCCCGTATGGAAATTCTAACGTATCTGCCGTGGGGTATGGGAAGTCCGTCCCTGTGTTTTACCGTGATATTCTTTGCCGTAACTGTGACCGGGCCGCCCTCAGGCATTGCCTCTGCCGCGTTGAGAGTGAGATTATTAAAGACCCTGAGTATCTGGGTTTCGTCGGCATTTACAGGCCATAGGTCGTTCGGCACGGAAAATTCGCATTTGGCCTTAAAGCCCTGCGGCAATAAGCAGGCGGCGTCCATAGGGATTTCGGAAAGGGTGACAGGTTTTATATCCGGATGTCCGATTCTCGAAAACGTTGTAAGCTGATGGGTCAGGTCACCTGCGATGTGGGCGGCTTTTTCCGCCATAAGCAGGCTTTCATACGCGTTATGTTCCGGGTATAGCATTGATTTTGCCAACGAAAGACAGTTAAGGATTCCGGTTATAAGATTGTTAAAATCATGAGCGAGGCCTCCAGCCAAGATACTGACAGACTCGAGCTTTTGGGCCTTGACCGACTCTTCCTCCAACTGCTTGTATTCTGTTATGTCGCGCGCCAGCACTACGTAGCCTACGACTTCATTTTTATCATCGCGGATCCCGGTTATCGTAGATTCGATATGTTTTCCGTCCAGTTCGACAATGTCCCGGAACATTCCTTCGGCAACGGTTTCTTGCTGCACCCTGCGGGTCGAGAAGCCCGGGTCTATAACGTTCGAATAAAGCTCTGTTATCTTCTGACCGGTCAGGTCGCCTTTGTCCCATACAAAAATCTTCTCTGTGGCGGTGTTGTAGTACAGTATGCGGAAGTCCGCATCGAGCGCCAGAATTGCGGTTTCGCTCGAGGAACGCAGCAGGTTGTCGAGTACGACCTTCTCGCTCAATATTTTAATATTTTCATGAAGGAGCTCTTCTTTGGTTGACATCAATTCCTTGAGAAATTCGATGTAGCGCTCCTCCACTCTTCTTATCACATCGGTTTGTGTGACAATGCCCACGATCTTTTTCCTTTGGTCGGCCACTATGAGCCTGCGTATTTTTTTGTGGTTCATGATGCTGACCGCTTTATGAACAGGCATTTTTATCTGGATGGTTTCGACAGGCGAGCGCATAACATCACCGGCGCGTATCGTCGACGTATCGATCCCTTCATTGTACAACCTTACGATGTCGCGTTCGGTCAGTATCCCGGCAGGCCGCATCTTCTCTTCGACCACAACGCAGCTTATAGAGTAAGAGATCATTTTTGAGAGGACTTCTTCGAGTGTCCCGTTCTTTTGGACGGTAACAACGTTCTTGGTCATGATCTTGGAAATGTCCTTGACCTCTATGAACGATTCCATCCCTAAATGTCTCATTATGTCGGTCTGGGTGGCCACCCCTGCCAGCCTGTCCTTCGAATCGACGATCACCAGATGTCTTATGCCGTTGGTCTCGATAAGGTCGTAGGCTTCATAAAGGTTTGCGTCGGCCGATGCTTTTATTACAGGAGACCTCATTATGTCCGAGACGGTCAATCCGCCAAGGCCCTTGCTGCCGTGTATGGCGCGTATGAAATCCCTTTCGGTGAATATCCCTACCGGTTTTTTGTTTTCGACAGCTATGATACAGCTTATTTTGTGTCTGCCCATCAGCAAAGCGGCGTCGGCCAAAGGCATAAGCGGAGACACGCTTATCACATCGGTGGTGTAAATCTTTTTTACCGGGGTTTTTCTCAAGATCCTCTGTTCATCCTCTCTGCTTCGGACTTGAACGCGCCGAGAAGCTCGATTAATTTTCCGCTCGCCTCTTCCGATTCCGACAAAAGTCTTTCCGCTGTTGAACTCTGCCCTGAATCGTGCGCCGCCAATGCCTTTACCGCAATATGCAGAAACCTTTTGTTCTGCTCACCGATCTCCTGATAGGTCTTCATGCCTGCAAAAAAGCTTTCGCCTTCTCCGTAATACCACTTGCCGAATTTGCCCTGCTTCGAGTCCGAAGCCTTCGACATGTCCATTTTTTTGATGCCCGAAAAATGCGCTTGGATCCTCGAAACAAAGACCCTGTGGTCGGTCATGGCGTTTTCGATCGATATGATTTTGTAATTCGCTGTTCTGAACCCGCCCACTAGTTTGTTGAGTTTTATGGAGCTGTCGCGCAGGTCTTTTATTTGATCGTCCATAAGGCGCGTCATTTCGAACGTTTTTTTTGCAATCGCCGAAGACTGCTCCGCATTAAGGGCGATTTCCGAAGACGCGGCAGATTGTTCCTCGACCGAGGCCGCTATTTGTGTTATCTGTCCCCTCACATTGTTGACCTTGCCTGCTATCAGGTTAAGCGAACTTTCCACCTGTCTCATGGATCCGGTGGCTTTTGTGACTTCGTCCGCTGTGCTTCTCATCGATCCGGTCGTTCCGTCCGATTCTGTCTGGACGGTCTTGATTTTGTCCGAAATCTCGGCAGTTGCCCGTATGGTGCGCTCGGCGAGTTTGCGCACCTCCTCGGCAACGATAGAGAAACCCCTTCCGTGTTCTCCTGCCCTTGCAGCTTCTATCGAGGCATTGAGCGCCAAAAGATTTGTCTGGTCCGCGATATCTTCTATAACGGTGAGTATATCGCCTATCTCTCTGATATGCTTGCCGAGCCGGTCTATCATCTCCGAAAGCTCCATTGTGGCGGCATGCACATGGTTTATCGTGTTTACCGATGCTATAGCCGTGTCCTTCCCTCTTTCTGCAAGGGTCTCCGCATCCTCGGCGCTTTCCGAGGCCTTAGAAGCGTTCTGTGCTATGCCGGTTATGGTCCTGTTCATGCTGTCTGCCGCGCCTGCTATGGAATCCGACTGGCCTGTCTGCTGCCGCGTGTTATCGGCTGTTATGTTCGATTCATTGGTCAGGGAGATTATATTCCCGAATATGTTGTTCGAAATCCTCTGGAACTGCTCGATCACCTTATCGAGGTTCGAAGATAAACTGTTGTAGGCCCGCACCATTTCGCCTATCTCATCTTCGGTGTTGACTTCTATGGTCCTGCTGAGGTCCGTGGCCGGGCCCTTGCCGCCGTTTGTCGCATCAAAGGAACCGCCCACCTCTTTCAAAAACTCGCCCGTCTTTTTAATAGGTCTTACGATCAAGAAACGCAGGAACAGCACCGAAACGACCGCTGCAGCCACCGACAACAGAAATATTCCGGCGCCGAGCATAAGATAAAAATTCAGGGTGGACGCGATTGCGGCTGCGGATTGCTTTTGCGCGAGCATGTCCTGAACATTTACGGCCGCTGCATAAAAGCAGGCCAAGATCAAGGCCTGAAGCGCTAAAAAAGGCGATAGGTTGCCGGCTATTTTTTTTGTAAGAGAGTTAAAGAAGGTTTTTTCGAGAAACCCGTATGTCCGCCAAAACAAGCCCTTGTCCATAAACCTCCCAGATGAACAACCTGCTTAAAGCATAGCATATCAAACTTTGGCCTGAAAAAGCATTTTGCAGAGGTATGCGAGTTTCTGTTCGATCTCATCAAGCAGTTTAGGCGGCCCCATTTTTTGTGTGCTGAACTCAAACCCGTCCGGCAAGAAAGAAACCGCTTTCATCCTCAGCATCGTTCGCATCAGATTGTCTGTGAAGCCTTCAGGGCCCGGCGCTCCTGCGCCTGTATTTGCTGAGAATGTTATTTTGCACTTCCCCGAAGATTCGCTGATCTTGGACACGTATAGTTTTTGAGCAAGTATTTTCAGTCTCATTATGCCGATCAAGGCCGAAGCCTCCGCAGGCAGCTTGCCGAATCTGTCGGCTATTTCGTCATGCAGCTCTAATAGCGCATTTATCGAGGCCGCCGACGAGATCCTCCGGTAAATGCTCAATCTAAGGGAGATGTCCGGTATATATTCCTCTGAAATAAAGGCCGAAATCCTTAAGCTTATCTGCGGTTCGATCTCGTCCTTGGGTTCTTCGCCTTTAAGTTCTGCCACAGCTTTTTCGAGCAGTTCTATGTACATATCAAAACCTACTTTGTGGATATGCCCCGATTGCTCTGCCCCCAACAGATTGCCGGCCCCCCTTATCTCCATGTCTCGCATAGCCAGCCTGAAGCCTGCGCCGAGATAACTCATTTCTTGGATCGCCTGAAGCCTTTTCTTTGCCTCGTGCGTGATGATATCTTCTCCGGGCATGAGAAAATAGGCATAGGCCTGAACATTACCTCTTCCCACCCGTCCTTTCAGTTGGTACAGGTCCGAAAGTCCGAAGGTGTCGGACCTGTTTATGAGTATTGTATTTGCGTTCGGGATATCCAGTCCCGAGCCGATTATCGCGGTGCACAGCAGAATATCGGTCTCTTTATTAAAGAAATCCAACATTACTTTCTCGACCGAGGATTCGCGCATCTGTCCGTGCGCTATCGCAATACTGGCTTCAGGCACGATTTTCTTCAGATATGCGCAAACCGATTCGATATCGCCGATACGGTTATGAACAAAGAACACCTGCCCGTTACGGTGCAGTTCCCTGACTATGGCCTCCTTTATGACCTTGTCGCTGAATGCGGTCACGATGCTTCTGATAGAGATCCTTTCTTCGGGAGGGGTCTCGATCGTACACATCTCACGGATGCCCGAAAGAGACATATGGAGGGTCCTCGGTATGGGGGTTGCGGTAAGCGAAAGAACATCAACGCCTTTTTTAAGTTCTTTCAGTTTCTCCTTCTGCGCCACCCCGAACCTGTGTTCTTCGTCTATCACCAAAAGCCCGAGATTATGAAAACTTATACGTTTGTTTAAAAGCATGTGCGTGCCTATTACAATATCGGTCTCTCCTTTTGATGCGGCCGAAACACAGCGTTCGACTTCAGCTTTGCTCCTGAACCTGTCAAGGCGGCAGATATTAAGCGGGAAACCCGAAAACCGGGTGCCGAAGGTCTTAAAATGCTGCTCTGCAAGCAGGGTTGTCGGAACAAGCACCGCCGCCTGCTTGCCGTCATAAACCGTACGGAATACCGCCCTCATGGCAACCTCGGTTTTTCCGTAGCCCACATCGCCGCACAAGAGCATATCCATCGGCGTATCCGAGGTCATATGTTTTTTTATCTCCTCAACGGCGTTCAGCTGATCGGCTGTTTCTTCGTAGGGGAAAAACTCATCGAATTCTTTGTGCATATGGGTGTCTTCGCTGAATACGAAACCCCTCGAAACCTTACGTTCGGCATAAAGTTTGAGCAGTTTGTCCGCCATCTCTTTTACGCCTTCTTTTACGCGTTGTTTGGTTTTTTGCCACCGTTTGCTCCCGAGCCTGTCAAGGACCGGAATCTGGCCTTCGGCAACGCTGTACCGCTTAAGCCTCGAAATGCCCTGAAATGGGACATATACCAAGTCTCCGCCGCTATACTCGAGTGATATGAGGTCCTCTTCGAAATCTTCCGTTTTTCGGCGCGCAAGCTTTATGAACCGGCCTATTCCATGGTCTTTGTGCACAATAAAATCCCCGGGTTTGATATCGTCGACCGACAAGAGCAACCCCGAGGTCTTGGATTTTTTTAACTGCCGGTAAGCGGGTCTTTCCCCGAATATTTCCTTGTCTGTAAGGAAAAGCAGGCCGGGAAGGCGAAACCCACCTGAAAGGGTCCCGGCGGTCAGGCAGAGCGTTCCCTCAAAATCACCGATGCTTTCCGCTGCTGCTATGGAAGCGGTCATGTCCGCATCGTTTATTATTTCCTTCAACCGCTCCGCCTGTGAACGTGATTGCATAACGGCAACAGTCGTCTTTTCGGCTTTACGCAATGCTGCCGGCATGTCCGAAATGCTTTTTCTTTCCGAAGGCAATATGCCCAACCCCTTTATCGAAAGCCCTCCGGCATCGACGCCTTCGCCTTGGAACGGCATGTGCGAAATAAATGTCACACGGTTTTTTGCTTCTCCAAAATCCATGGCGCCTTCAGCCGCGAATATCTCGATGCAGGGGTCTTCCATGAATTCATCAATCAGGTTTGAAGCGGGGCCGGGTTCGTCCGCGGGAAATAAAGCAATGCTTTCTATTTCTTCGACAGACCTTTGTGTTTCGATATCAAAATTTCTTATCAGGTCTATTTCGTCTCCGAAGAATTCGATCCTGACCGGCAGGTCGGTCGTCGACGGGTAAAGGTCAAAAAGCCATCCTCTCTCGCAAAACTCGCCCTTCTCTACCACAACCCCTACGTTGCGGTATCCGAGATTTATAAGCGAATCTCGAAGAATGTCTCTTGACAGCACCATTTTTTTTGTCAGCGTCAGCTTGCGCTTTAATGCCTCTGTAATTTGCAAACCTGTGCTGCATGCTTCGGAGCAGGTAATTATATTCAGTCCTTTTTCCGCAGATATGCGGCTTAAGATCTTTGCCCTTTGTCCTGCGCTTTCCGAATCCGTGAGCGGGGGCAAATAAAAAAATGCGGCGTCTTTTTTGACGATTTCTTCGAAGAAAATCATGTCGGAATAGAGGGCTGCCGCTGCTTCTGCCGAATCTTCGACAACGACAAAAATTTTTTTCGACGAAAGTAGAAAAAGCGCAAAATGCGGTATCGGGATATTGAATATTCTTTTGCGGTCGCTTTCAACAAGCGATTGGGAAATAAGATCAATATGTTTTTTAAGAATGCTGCGTAACGGAGGCATGGGATTATTATATGGAATTCAAACGATTTGAACTACAGCCAAGGGGTATAAGGATTTTCTACGCCTGACGGTCTAAAAGCCTGCCGGGATTGTCCCGAAGGTATTTCATTGTCTTGAACATCTGTTCGGGAGGTATCTGACTCACAGTAGCGCCTGTTTTCTTGTCCACGATCTTGGCCACTATTATGTTCAGTTCCCTGTCGGTTTCGAACTTTAACGAAAAACGGCTGTCTGTTTGCGGGACCGGAGCGGCTTCTGCGTTCGAATCAACTAACGTATTGGATTTAACCGCAGGCCCCTGCGCCTGTTTTTCGACCTTCGGTTCTCCGGCCTGCATGCCTTTAGCGTTTTTATTCTCATTCTCTTTCAAGGCATCCTGAAGAACAGGAGCTTGAGAGGTTGTGCTTACTGCAGAAACGCTTTCCATCGCTGTCCCCTCGTTTATGCCACTACGCTTATCTTGCGTTTATCGGATGACCCGCCTGACGATTTGGACGGGCCTTGCTCTCCCTGTTTTTTTGTTTCCGAGGTTTTTTCGGACGAACTGCCCGCTGCCTGCCGCGCTTGGTTCGAAATATCGACGCGAACGGCGGGGCCTATGGCCTGCGGTGTAAATGTTACGTTTTGCGTTTGGGTCTGGACGTTGGCGCCTGTCGTGTTGACCGGCTGCCCCTTTGTGCGGGGATCGTCCATGGTCTTTCTAATGTCGTCGGGATTCTGGGTATTTACGTACGGATTGACTGTATTTACCGGCATTTTGCCTTCCTCCTCGCTTAAAGACTACTCTACATTTTCTTTATCGGGTTCTATGCCTAAACCTTTAATTCCGGAAGGTTGATGTTTTCCGATGTCTGCTGCTAAGGTGTTCAATGCTTACTCTCGGCGCAGTAATAAACATTTTGTTCCCGTCCGCGTGCCCTGTCTGCAAAAACGATTCGGACGGATTTCTACACGCGCCTTTTTGCGCATCATGTTGGGCCAAAATAGAACCTTATAAAGGCCCTGCCTGTCCTGTTTGCGGAGAACCGGCGGTATCGGGTCATGCATCGGTCTGCGGTCATTGCATTAAAAACAAACAGCCGTTTACAAAGGTCTTTTTTTACGGCATATATGACGGGGTGTTAAAAGAGGCGATCCATAGGTTTAAATTCTGCGGCACAAGAAGGCTTGGCAATCCTCTCGGCGCTTTTCTTCTGCAGGCCGTGTTAGAGCGCACAACAATGCAAAACATAGACTGCATAGTTCCGGTGCCTATGCACAAGACAGGCCTGATCGAGCGCGGATTTAATCAGACTGCGGCGCTTGCGGCCGTTATCTCTGAAAAAACAGGGACACCGCTTCTCAATAATGCGTTGGTCAAAAACAGGATTACCCGGCCCCAATACGAATTGGACAGGGACGAAAGACAAAAAAACCTGAAAGGGGCCTTCAGCTCGTCCGGGACCATAAATGGTTTGCGCGTTCTTTTGGTCGACGATGTTGTCACGACCGGAGCTACTGTGCGCGAATGCGCCAAGACCCTTAGGAAGAAAGGCGCTGCAGATGTTTGTATAGCGGCCCTTGCCCGTTCGTCCGTAAATGCATCAGGCCCTGTCCTGATACGGACAGATTTTTAATGATAATATTTGCATACGGATTTTTTACAAAGCGGTCGAGTATAATAATTGTAAATTTAACTTAGAGGTGGTTTATGCCTGAACTTTATATACATAGCACAAAAAAAATCGGGGATTTCCCGCTGATCGCCGGCAGTCTTACGGATGACGATGTTAATACACTCGAAAGCTCGGCCATAGGAGCGGCCGACATCATAGAGCTGCGCATCGACATGTTCGAAAAAACCACTGTTCAGCATGTGAAAAATATATTCTGCAAGGCTGTCGATAAGTATAAAAAGCCGATAATCGCCACTATCCGCTCGCTTGCAGAAGGCGGCCGGCAGGAGGTTGAGGACAGACTGGCCATATTTTCGAATATCATTAACTTGGCGGATATGGTCGACGTTGAAATCGGTTCGACCGGACTATTGAAGGACCTTCGACATCTTTGCGACACACACGAAAAGATACTGTTGGGCTCTTATCATAACTTTGAATCCACGCCCGACAACAACTTTCTTGAAGGTGTTTTTCAAAAGGGCAAGGACTTGGGGGTCGATATAGTCAAGATAGCTGTAACCGGCAAAAGCAGACAGGACCTGTTCAGGCTTACGGAGTTCACTTTAAAGCACAGGGATGACAATATCGTTTCGATTTCTATGGGAGATATCGGTCTGCCTTCGAGGATATGCAGTCCGCTCTGCGGGTCTCTTATAACTTACGGCTATGTGACACAGCCTACTGCGCCCGGACAGATCTCGATATCGGAACTCGTCTATATCTTCAGAAGACTCAAGGTGCTTGGAGCTGATGCAGCTTCATTCCGCTCTGCCTGCCTACCAGCACAAGCACATAAGACTCAGGATTAAGGTACTTCTCGGCAACCCTGCGCACATCCTCTTTTGTCACGCTGTTGATATAGGAAGGGTATCTTTGAATATAGTCGTCCCCTAAGTCAAAGAACTGCACGGCCGATACGAAATCCACAATTTTCGATGTTGTTTCGAGCCTTCTCGGAAAGCTGCCTGTAAGATATGACTTCGCTTCGGACAGTTCTTTGTCCGAAACAAGCTCTGTCTTTATCCGCCGCATCTGCTTAAGGACCTCTCTTACCACGACATCCGCGGATTCGTTTTTTGTTTGCACCCCGACCTCGAACGCCCCCGGATATTTGTTTCCTGAAAAACCGCTGTGGATGGAGTAGGCGAGGCCCATATCGTCGCGCACAATCTTCATAAGCCTTGATGCGAACCCGCCGCCGCCCAAGATATAGTTCATAACGGAGACCGCATAGTAGTCGGGGTTCTCCCTTGCTATTCCGGCATGTCCCAAAATGATATTGGCCTGCGTTATGTCCTTGTCTATGATAATCACTTTTGGAGTAGTGCGTTGTGCCTTCTCAGGCGCTTTATGCTTAGACGGGCCGGCGGTTCCGGGGCCCTTCCAGTCTTTAAGATACAGGCCGAGAAGCGTATCGAGCTCGGCCTGTGAAATATCGCCTGCAACCGTTAGAAAGGCATTGTCCGGCCTGTAATTGGCCCTATAAAAATCGATAATGTCCTGTCGGGTGATGGCATCGATACTTTTAACGCTTCCTTCCGTGAGCCTGCCGTACGGATGGCTGCCGAAAACTTCTCTGATAAAGGCCCGGTCAGCTACAAAACCCGGCTCGTCCTCCTGTCTTTTCAGCATGCCTTTGAGCTGCTCTTTCTTTCGCTTCAACTCTTCCTCGGGAAAAGACGGCCTCAGAAGAATATCCGCAAAGAGCTCAAATCCTTTCTGTAAATCTTTTTTAAGCACACCGAGGCCCACGGTCGTGTAATCCTTACCCGCGCCTGCGCCGAGAGATGCGCCTAAAAAATCCACCTCTTCGCTGATCTGCATGGCGCTGCGGCCGGCTGTTCCTTCGGTCAGAAGTTTTGCGGTCAGGGATGCGGTGCCTGCCTTCTCATCAGACTCGTCGAGGGGCGAGGCCTTTATTAAAAGGGTCAAAACAACAATCGGCAGGTTTTTGCGCTCGGCATGAAAAACCTTCAGGCCGTTCGGGAGGTCCTGCTTTTTGATATCGAGCGCAAAAGTCTCTCCGGAAAATACAAACAGCGTCAAAATCAGGACCAATGCAAAAATATGAAGAATGCCTTTATTGCTGTTCACCCGGTCCGCCTTTCTTTTTTTGCGGGACAAGAATTCCGGTCGTTCTGTTCAGTTCGTTCAGATATTTTCCGGCAACAGCCTGCAAATCCTGAGGAGAAACTTTGCGGATGCCCTCCAAGTATCTGTCCATCAGTCTCCAATCTCCGAGCATTTCGAACATTCCTGCATAATAAGCCTTTGTATAGGTGGCATCCTGAGCAAAGACAAAAGATGATTCTATCTGGTTTTTTGCCTTCCGCACTTCTTTGTCGGACGGCGGCTCTTTTTTGATTTTTTCTATCTCATCGTAAATGGTCTCTTCGATTTCCCCGATGTCTTTACCCGGCGCGGCTGTGGCTGCGAACGTGAAGATAAACGGGTCGCGGTGAAAACCGTTATAGTCCGCGCCCGAATTGAGGGCCATCTTTTTTTCGTAAACAAGGCTTTTATATAGTCTTGAGCTCTTGCCGTCGGACAACACTGTGGCCATGACATCGAGCGCATAGCTGTCGTTGTCCGGGAAATTCGGCGTATGATAGGCCATGACGATATAAGGCAGTTCGGCCTCTTTCTTAAGATATATCCTGCGTTCGCCGTTCTGTCCGGGCTCAGCATTGACCGTGTTCTTCTTTGCGGTCTTTTTGCGAAGGCCCGAGGGTTTGATCCTGCCGAAATGCTTTTTAATGTCCGACATTATTTTTTCGGGGTCGACATCTCCGGCAATAACTATGAACGCATTGTCGGGCGAATACATCCGCCGGTAATGTTCAAAAAGGTCTTTTCTTTCTATCGAGGCGATGTCCGACATCCAGCCGATAACGGGCCAACGGTAGGAATGCGTTTTCATGGAGGCGGCAATCACCTCTTCATAAAGCAGGTTCTGCGGCGAATCCTCATATCTCATGCGCCGCTCTTCCATAACGACATTTTTTTCGGAAGAGACCTCTTTGGGGTCCAGAAGGAGGTTCCTCATCCTGTCCGCTTCGAGCTTTATCGATAGATGCAGCCGGTCGGAGGAGAGCGTCTGGAAATACATCGTATAATCTTTGCTGGTATGCGCGTTGTCGCCCCCGCCGTTCTTCTGGATTATGTTGGAAAAGACCTTTGAGCCGTATTTCGGGGTACCCTTGAACATCATGTGTTCCAGCAGATGGCTTATGCCTGTCTTGCCGGTCGGCTCGTCCATAGACCCTACCCTGTACCATATCTGGAAGGTGGCGAGCGGCGCCTTATGGTCCTCGACTATCAAGACTTTCAGGCCGTTTTTCAGACGGAACTCCTTGACCTGCGAAGCTTGTGCGTCAGAAAATAAAAACAGGCAAACGCCGATAAAAACAAGTCTTGCGATAAACATATTTTTGAATATAACAGAGTCGTAGGATTTTATTCTATATAGGTCTGGAAAAATGCAAACCGACAAGTAACTATGCCGGAAAGGTGATATAATTTAGAAACGATTCACATAGGAGGTTATCTATGAAGACGCTCATCGTCTATTATTCGATGTACGGCCATGTGCATAAAATGGCCGAGGCCGTTGCCGAAGGCGTGAAAGAGGTCCCGGGTGCAGAAGCTGTCCTCAGGCGGGTGCCCGAGACATTGAGCGACGAGGTCCTAGAAAAAATGGGCGCAAAGGATGCCCAGAAAAGTTTTAGTCATGTGCCGGTCTGTACTATCGAAGAACTGGTGTCTGCGGATGCGATTGTTTTTGGGACTCCGACGAGATTCGGGAACATGTGCGGCCAGATGAGACAGTTTCTTGATTCTACGGGCCGGCTATGGATGCAGGGCTCATTGATAGGCAAACCTTCCAGCGTGTTTGTGAGTACGGCCACACAGCACGGGGGGCAGGAATCTACAATCCTTAGTTTTATTCCGACGCTCCTGCACCACGGCATGATCTATGTCGGCCTTCCGTATTCGTTTCAGGGACAACTCCAGACAGAATCGGTCTCGGGCTGCTCGCCGTACGGCTCGTCCACGATAGCAGGAACCGGGGGTGAGAGACAGCCTGTGGAGAACGACCTTGCCGGTGCGCGTTTTCAGGGCAGACATCTGTCTGAGGTGGCGGTCAAGCTGAAAGGATAAACAGACTTAAGCAGGGCAAACGCACTATGTGAAGTGGGGAGGATAAAGCAGGCATAATAAGTGCAATAACATAGGCACTAACTTTAAGGGGGAGCCTATGTTATCGAATCCTAAGCCATATTTTGACAAAG
>SCQE01000087.1 GCA_004321915.1 Nitrospirota bacterium | reverse complement strand
CTTGGAAGTGAGTATCCCTTTCCACGTCCTTTAAACTGTCTTAGGGAAGGTTGCAGGAGCACTAGACTATGGGGGCATGGATTTCGTGACTCTTACTTTGAAGGCTATGAAAGCGCAGTAGTAGAGTATAGGGTCAGGCTTGAAAATAGGAATATATAGTGGTATGATTATTCATGGCGAGACCACAACGGATTGAATATGACGGAGCTTTTTACCACGTGATAGTAAGGGGGAATCAGCGTCAGGATATCTTTGTTGATGAGCAGGATAGACTGGAGTATCTTTCAAGAGTCACCCATTACAAAGAGAAGAACGATTTCATCCTTTATGCTTATGTTCTCATGACGAATCACGTTCATTTGCTTGTTGAAACGCGTAAGGTGCCGATTTCCAAAATAATGCAACTGATTAACTTCACATATACCCAGTACTTCAACAGGAAATACGGCAAGGTAGGGCATCTCTTTCAAGGCAGGTATAAGGCTATTCTTTGTGACCGTGACGAGTATCTTTTAGGCTTGGTGAGATACATTCATCTGAATCCAGTTCGTGCAAAACTTGTCAATTCGCCTCAAGAGTATAGATGGAGCAGTCACCGAGAGTATCTAGGTATGATAAAAGGTGCTACAAATCCCGATAGGGTTTTACGGCTGTTTTCCGAAAGAGTTGCTCAGGCGAAAAGATTATATAAGGAATTTGTCGATGAGGCAACAGGCGTTGGCAGAGACGAGTCATACTATGCGACAGTGGAGCAGCAAATACTTGGTGATGAAAAGTTCGCTGATGAAGTAGGCCAGAAAGTGGCTGATACTGACAAGCGCCGGATACGGCCGTCCTTGGAAGCGGTTTTCAAGGCAGTTGAGGCCATAACCAAAGTAAAGCAGGAGGCGATTGTTTCGCGAAGCAGAAAGTCCGATGTTGTATTTGCGCGAGGGCTGATTGCAAGCGTGAGCAGAGAGGTGGGCTACAAGCTTGTCGATTTGCGGGATATATTAAAGAGAGACCTATCGTCAGTGTCAAAGCTGGCGCGTATATCGGAAAGCGACAGGGGGCGTACGGCAGTGAAGCAGTCGATAAAGTTGTTAGATTCTCATTTTCAAGCCTGACCCTATTTTGTTTTCTCTTCAAAAAGCGATAGGCTTGATCCAATGATGCAAAAAATGATATTTCAAGACCCTATTTTTTGGGGGCTACATATGACCCCAATGGCAACATGACTATACTGACCAACTACAGTACCGATTCGTAAACAGCTTGGAGCTTTTCTATGTTAACCGTCAAAGAGAAATTTTCTTCGACAATCTTTCGTCCGTTGTTCTTCAGCGTGACGGAAAGAGGCCCGTCGGTCAGTATGCGCACTGCATTTGCTGCAAGCGTTTCCACATCGCCGGCAGCGGACAGAAATCCGTTTGTCCCGTCCTGCACTATCTCTGCAACGCCCCCGACTTTAGTAGAAACGACCGGCACGCGCATTGCGCAGGCTTCGAGTATGGTCATAGGGAGTCCCTCGGTATAAGAGGTCATAAGCAGACAATCCAAGGTGTTATACAGAGACTTGAGGCCGCTTTCATCGAGGTGACCCGCAAATTCAAATTTGTCGGAAAAACCCAAAGCAGCGATAAGCCGTTTCATAGCGTCTTCCTCCTCACCTTTGCCGGCTACGATAAAACGGGCATTGGGAAGGGATTGCGAAATGCGATGGGCCGCCCGAACAAAATCGAGAGGCCCCTTTTCTTTGCTTAATCTGCCCACAAAGCCGACCCTCGGCATTTCATTTTTTTCAGTATGCCCGGAGGGAACCCAAAACGAGGTATCGACCGCATTGTGTATACGATGCACTTTAGACATTCCGTACCCGATCGCTTTATTTCTCAAGTCGTCCGAAACAACGATCACCGCGTCGAACCTGCGCAGGACCATGCGGTCGAGCATTAGATAAAACCTGCTCCTGAGCCGGTTGCTTATCCAGCCGTGTATGGTGCTTACCAGTTTTACTTCAGGACAGAGCAGGCCGGCAAGGTATCCGTAAACATCCGACTTCTGGTCGTTGCAGTGAATAATTTCGATCTTTCTCGACCGGACAAGTTCTTTTAAACGTCTTAACTGCGCGAGGTCTATGAAGGTTTTCCCCGGAAGGTCGAGAGGACGTATGCCTTTGCTCAAAGCTTTGTCCGTTAAAGCGGAGATGTTGTCGCGCTCTTTTCTGATGTATCCGACTATGGCCTGAAAACGCCCGGGATCAAGCCGCGATACAGTGTCCAGCAGCACGGTATCAGCGCCCCCGCCTCCGCCTCTCGACTGCCTCAAATACAGGACGGGTATCTTCTGCATACCGGTCTTATTTCTGTCCCTGAATTTTTAAGTTGCACTCCAATACACGGAATTTTTCTATCGGGATATTTTTAAGGTCTTCGAAATAGTTGTATTTTTTCCACACCTTGCCGTCCGCGCCTAAGTTCTGAAAATAGAGAACAAAGGTCGGTGCGTTGTCACCGACATAAACCCCGTACTTCTGCATGGCCTTGGCAATGACCTTTGTTGCCTTTGAAAGCGGTAGTGAATCCACATTTAACGCAGGATCGAGCTGGAGCCGTGCGCCTTCAGGGATAAACTCAAGGCCGACGCCGTTGCCGTCGGTGCGTGAAGCCGTAGGGCTGCATAATTCAAGCTTGCCTCCGGGCGTAGAAGATTTCCTGTTTACAGGGGTTGAGCAGACGAGCGCATGCCTTATCTCTCCCCTCTCTATTTCCTCCGGCCTTATAAGTCCTGCTATTAAAGGCATCCCCGAACCGCGCGCGCCGTAAGTCCACCAGTAATTTCCGGTGAAAGGCTTTTCCCTGTATCCGCTGCCGGTCAGGTCCCAGATATCCACTCTGCTCGCAATCCAAGAACCGTCAGGGTTCCGGCGCGCCTTTGCAAAGTCCCAGCTCTTCTTTTCGACAGGGTCGACCAGCAGCATATGGCCGTCCCCCTTAGGATCGGGCCATACGCCGTCAGGAATAGGAATGTTCCGGGCTGAGCCTTTATTTTCGGGATCGACAAGCGGATTCATGTTGCTGGATGAGCTCTTAACATCCACCTTAGGGCTCGCAGCCGAATCTATCACAAAAAGCGGCACCGACCAATGCACCATGTTGCCTTTGAGTATTCCTGCCTTCTTCTTTAGGTTTTCTATCATCCGGGCCGAATTCTGGTCCACCGATACATTGGCTGGAATAGATGTGTTCCAAGGAGATTTGCTGCTGAACGGTATAAAATCTGCAGGCAGGCCCATGCCCTTATAGCCCGGATTCCCCTGCGTCAGCGCAGGCAGACCGGTCAACACCAGAAATAGTGCGGTTGAAAAAACTACTGCGGCCGCTATCGCGCCGATATTCCGAAAAAGTCTCATCTCATCCTCCTCCAGTCCGATTTTTTTCTTCGGGCACATTCAGGCCGGCAGCCGTTTCCTGAGCGCGCGCAAGCCGCAAAGCGATTTCCGAAAGGGCGAGCGGTATCCAAAGGTATTTGTGGTAAACATTGCTGACAAAGAAAAAATAGATCATTATCGTTGCCTGAGATATTCTGTAGGCCGTCACAATCGAGGCCAGATTTTCAAGGTTGAGTTTATTTAACCGCCGGGCCGCGGCCCCGAAATTCGAGGACGACTTAAACACGATCGCCAAAAAAATCGCAAGGCCGAGGACTCCTGTTCCTGCAACAATTTCCACGTAGCTGTTATGTGCAAATCTCCGCAGCACTTTTTCGTCCTGCCGTCCCTGAGCAAACTGCAGCGCGTATTCGGACTCCGCAAAGACGTCCCTGAAAGCGCCGGGGCCTACGCCCAGCAGAGGGTCTTTCTGCAGGATGTCCCAAGCCACATAGAGATAAGAGGCCCTTCTGCCTATGGAAGGGTCTTCCGTTCTGACCACTGTTTTTTGATGTTCCAGATATTTGTCAGGCAATACCGCAATAAAAATGAGCCCTGCAAGAATGAATGTCATGACCGCAAAACCTACCACTCTCGCGTTCAGTTTTTTGGAATATTGGACGATAAGGAACACCATCATCACGAAAAAAACGAGAAAAGCCGCTCTGGAATAGCTCAATACTACCGCGAATATATTTACAAGGAACAGGACCGGCATCAAAAAACGTTCCTTTTTGGTCGGAGCATGGAGCCACCACGCCGCAATCAATGGAAGGCCGAACAGCACCATAGAGGAGAAAAAATTGGGGTCGTTCGTAAAACCTGTGGCCCGCGCCATGGTCTTTACGTCCATGTACAGAAAGGGTATTTTAAAAACAAAACCTATCACCGACAGCAATGAGTTCAGGGTAATGCTTGCGATGAGCACCCGTGGAAGCCAACTGCTGAGCGCATTCGGTGTGACTATGGCAAGGGTGATGAAATAGAAACTGAAGGCTGTTATGAGCTGTCTTATGTTGTCCATTGCGGTCATTTTGAAATCGGACATCAAAGCAGAGATCAGGCTTATCACAAAAAAAGCCCCGAGATTGGGCCAAAGATTTGATTTGACGTCAATCTTTCCGGACCGGACGACCACAAACCGGGTGAATATGACAAGCAGCAGCCATATGCCGACGAATTTTGAAATACTGAGAAACTTCATCTCTTCCGAGGCCCCGCGGATCGAATCGAAAGGGACCATAAAAACAATCAGGGCATAGCCCAAAACCGGATAACGGCTAAGAAGAAAAAGAAATATTGCTACCAAAATCGGGGCAGCGGCGTAAATGTAGTATTGACCGGCCAACAGCCACAAGGTTGCGGCCAAGATAACGGAAAAAATCCCGCCTTCCACCACGGTGATTCCTCTCAACGCACTCATCTATCCCCCCTTTTGCCCGACACCAGCTGGGAAATAAGCGCAGCGCCTGCCACATTCCATCGCAGGAAGGTCAGAAAAAAATATAAAGGCGCGAAAGAGGCGGGCGCAATGTCGAAATCCACTTTTGTCAGTGTAACCAGAACGGATGGAAGAAGCCATATCGCAAACAAAATAAGGGCAATGGAATTCGCCCCGAAAGAACAGGCCGCGAAAATTAAAACAGCGCAGAAGATATGCCATGCGCAAAGCATAGGATGTTTTAGGGACTTGAACGACAGGCCGTGTTTCTTTGCAGCGGACAAGGAACTGCCCTGACGCCAGAATTCTTTCCTGATAAAATCCACGAGATCTTTTTCGTATCCCAAATGCAGCAGGCCGTCTTCAGGCACAGATACGACACGATGTCCCGCTTTCCTTATCCGCATAGTCAGGTCTTTGTCCTCATTGGTGACGAGACTTTCGTCAAAACCGCCCGCTTCGTAAAAAACATCCCTGTTAATGAAAATATTCGCGCCGAACAAATGCGACACATTTTTTATTGTATTCAATTTCAGATAACGGCGCGTTCCCCATGCCCAAGCCACCCAACCGGCCGACCCCGGCACGCTGTATGTAAACCCGAGCGCCCCGGAGAACCCCGCATCGAAGAACTCCTTCGCTTTTTTCAGACAGTCTTTAGGCACAACGATGTCGGAATCTATGAAAACGTATATTCTACCAGTCCCTAGAGCGGCCCCCATGTTGCGCTGGGCGGCGATGGTCTTTCTCTTTCCCGGATTGTTCTCTATCACGGCAACCCCCATACTTTTTGCGGTCTCGACCGTCCCGTCGGTCGAACCGTTGTCCACTACGATGACCTCAAACCCGATCGAGCTGTCGTTGGCCAAAACAGAAGCCAGACATTCGCCGATATGTTCGTTCGAATTGAGCGAGGGGACGATGACCGAAAAAAACGTCCCGGAGTTCGGCATCAAACGCCCTTTGTCGGCGTCCATTTTCCCACCTGATTTCCCATTAAAAAATCCATGCATCCCCTCAGGGCGCCGTAATTGCCGATACAGAAATAAAAAGCGAGGGCAGTCGTCTTTGTGATGATCTTTATCTCTTTAATCCGGCTGAATATAAGATAATATGAAAACGCGCCGGAATAAAAGGCTGCCTGAAACAGGAAGAGCAGGGCCGCCAAGAGAATTTTACAGGAAAGATACAGACTGCTGAAAAACAGCATAATGAGAAAGAGCGGCAGCATCCTCCTTAAGACCTTGTTGATAAATAATCTGACCGCGAATATGCCGAATTTGAAGGGGTTGAGAAGTTCCCTCATAAGCCAAATACCGTTGAGGCTTCCGCCCACGATCCTGCGTCTGCGCTCCACCTCATGTTCCATGTTTCTGGAGGGCGTGCGGACAAAGGTCACGGCTTCCGGTTCAAACACGAACCTGCGCTTTTGGCTTACTATCGAAAGAGCCACAAAAAGGTCGTCGGTCACCTTGTCGGGGATGGGCCGGTAGAGGTTTTTTCTTACGGCGTAAATCTTTCCGTCGTTGGACGAAATGCTTCCGCTTTTGCTTTCGAGAGATTTTATCAGCGTGTCGAATTTTATATAGCTCCACTGAGGCTTGGAAAGGCTGTGGCCTTTCTCGGCTATAACACGGCTGCCGCAAACTCCGCCCACATCGGGGTCCCCGAAATGTCTTACGAGAAAACGGAGCGCGTCTTTTTCAAAAAGCGCGTCGGCATCCGAAAAAACGATGATCTCTCCGGCGCAATGCTTGACGGCATTGTTCATGCCGGCGTTCTTCCCTTCATGTCCGGCTGAAGAACAAAACCGCACCTGCTCACAGGTAAAAGCCCGGACGGTTTCTTCGATGCCGTCGGTGGAGCCGTCGGAATAGATTATCAATTCCAATTTGTCATGAGGATAATCCAGCGCAAGGGCATTTTCTATTTTGGCCTGAATAAGGGCACGGCCGTTACGCACGACCGTTACAATACTGACCATCGGAAGGGTATCGGAATACTGCTCCTTTATTCCCCGCGAAAAAAAGCCTCCGGCCGCTATCAAAAGAGGATTGAGGAAGAAAGTTCCGATGCCGGCGAGCGAAACCGCAAAGGCCGCTAAGGCAATCTGATTACCGCCGTCCGCCATATCCATAGCATTTATAATACAACACTTTTGTTTGTAAAGGGCTTTGCGATTCCGCATCTTGCCGAAAACATACCCGGGCTTTATAATCAACGGTAAATGGGGAATGACGGACAATTAACGACTATCTCGTCTATCAACGGGATCGAATGGCCTGCGCTGCCCGGCCCTGCGGGGGCAGCCGCGCTTGCAGTGCAATACCAGTTCGAGCAGAGCCAGTGGTGGCCGCAGGAGACAATGCTGCAGCACCAGTTCAGGCAGTTGAATAAATTATTGAGGCATGCCTGTGAAACAGTGCCTTATTACCGAGAGGTTTTCGGCAGTGCGGGCTTCGACCCGCAATGCGCGCTCACACCCAAGTCGTTCTCGCGGCTCCCACTCCTGCAGCGCAGCGATATTCAGTCTTACGGCGAGCGTCTTTTCAGCAGGCAGATGCCTTCCGGCCACGGTAAAACAGTGGAAGTGCGGACGTCCGGTTCGTCCGGCGCTCCCATCAGGACGCTAGGCACGGACATTACACAATTTTTCTGGAGGGCCTTTACACTGAGAGACCATCTCTGGCACAAGCGTGATCTTTCAGCCAAGCTCGCCGCAATAAGAAACGACGTGCCTGACGGCGTTGCTCAAGGCTGGGGCCCGTCCACGGATGTTGTTTTTAATACTGGCCCCTGCGCAATGCTCCATATCAAGGCCGATATAGACATGCAGATAGAATGGCTGAAAAAGCAGAACCCCGAATACCTGATAAGTTTTCCTTCCAATATATACGCCCTTGCAAAACAGTGTATGGCCGGAAGCGTCTCTATTCCCAACCTGCGTGAAGTGCGTACTTTCGGCGAAGCGCTGAATGCCGATTTAAGGTCTCTATGCAAACAGGCATGGGGGGTAAAGCTGACGGACATTTACAGTTCTCAGGAGGCGGGATACATAGCTCTGGAATGTCCCGAATATGGGCATTACCATGTGCAGTCGGAAGGAGTAATCGTAGAGATACTGAATGAAGAGGGACGGCAATGCTCTCCCGGAGAAACAGGCCGGGTTGTGATAACCACGCTGCACAACTTTGCCGCGCCTCTGATAAGATACGAAATCTTAGACTATGCGGAAGTCGGAGGACCTTGTCCGTGCGGCCGCGGCCTGCCTGTGCTAAAAAGCATAATGGGCAGAGAGCGCAATATGCTGACGCTGCCTGACGGCAAACGCTTCTGGCCGAGCTTTCCTGCTCCGAAATGGGACCACATCGCACCGATCAGGCAGATCCAGCTTGTTCAACGGGAGCCCGACCTGATAATAGTAAGGCTTGTTTCGGACAGACATCTGGATAAAAATGAAGAAACAAAATTTACGAAAGTGCTGCATGGACTTTTCGGTTATCCTTTCAGGCTGGTGTTCGAGTATCACGAAAAGATCCGGCATAAATCCAACTACAAGTATGAAGACTTCATTTCCGAACTGTCTTGACGGCGGTTGCCCCGCGCCTTTAATCGATCGGTCGCATCTTCTTTAACAGATATCCGACCGTAATATTATCGAACAGGGCCGAGCCTGTTGATACGAATATTCTTGTGCGGGAACCGGCGGGTGCGCTTTTGCTTAGGACTTCGATGAGGTCTGTAATATCTTTTGCCGTGATCAGTCCGGCCGTCTGCCATCTAAGTAGGTCTCCGAAGCGGGCGGAATCCGGGGTGTCGACGAATACGTCCGAAGCGGTCGCCCATGCCGGATCGAGTTCGCTCTGAAAGTCCGTGTCCGCCCCCAAACTGATGACAAGATTTGCCCAATACCCCGGAGGTTTTGAAATCGGCTTTGAGCTTGTTGTTGCCAATATCAGCACATCGGTTTTATCAGGCATTGCCGCCCTGATTTTCATGTGGGTGACCTGCTCTGCTAAAATCTTTGCCGCATGTTCTGCTTTTTCGACATCGGTGTCGAAAAGGAATAGCTCTTCCACTCCCTTTAGAGAGGCGGTATAAAGAGCGGAGTAGTAGCCGACCCTGCCCGCGCCGACTACTGTGACCCTATTTCGCGAGACGGACAGGAGTTCCGTCGCAACGGCAGCGCAGAGGCCGGTCCTTGCGGATGAGAGCAGGCAGGCCTCAAATATATGGCTGATAAAGTTCTCGTCGGGGTCTATGACAAAGACCTTGCCCACGGTTATCTGGTCCGGAACTTTTTTTTGATTAATGTTCGTGCCGACTATCTTTGCGGTTTTTCTGACACCGGACGCGCCCCTGACGACACAGGGCATTACCCGGAAATCGGCGGCATTGTCCGGTTCGGAAAAGATTTGTTTGGGCGGCAGTTCGATCGAAATGCGGCCGTCGGCTATGTCCTTCAGTTCGTTAAGCACGAATTTGAAATACTCTTCAGGATGCGATGTGAGCAGTCGATGAACAAGCTGCTCGTCAAAATATTCGAACGGCTCTCCGGCCACCTTCAATATCTTTTCGTTTAACCTGTCAAACAGCATGAAGCAAGCATAAACAATATTCTGCAGTGATGACAACCCTTCAAAAAACGGGACGGCAGGCTGTCCCAAAATTGTTTTCTTTTTTGAAGGAATGTGACAAAATGTGAAAAATGTGAAAAGTACCTTTACATTTTCTTAACAGTCTGGTATATTTGCGTAACATAATAATAAAAAAACAATAAAAACAATTAAGGGGAGTTTGTCGGGTGGGGATTGTACCAGTAAGATGTTTGGTTTTGTCGGTCGTATTTTGTCTTCTGTCCATGTCATCTATTTCCGCATATGCCGCCGATAATGCGTCCGATGATGTCCCGCGCTTTGACATCGTAGGCTACAAGGTGGACGGCAGCACAATTTTTTCGGAATACGAAATCACGATACTGCTCGCGCCCTTCACAGGCAAAAAACGCGATTTCGGCACTGTACAGGAGGCCCTCGACAGGCTTGAGAAGGAATACCGGGACAGGGGCTTCAACACCGTTCAGGTCATACTGCCGGAGCAGGAACTCGAAAAGGGCTTGGTGCGGTTTAAAGTCATAGAGATGCGCGTCGGCAAAATAAAGATAGTGGGCAATAAATTTTTCAGCGCTGAAAACATCCGCAAAAGCTTGCCTGAATTGAAAGAGGGCATAATCCCCAAGATAGCCGATATATCGCCGAGCCTCAGGGCTGCCAATGAAAATCCTGCAAAAAAAGTTAACCTTCAGCTGCAGAACAGCGACAAAGAAGACGAAATAGACGCCTTGCTTCAGGTCAAGGACGAGAAGTTCTGGAAGGTGGGGCTGACGGTCGACAACACCGGAGACAAGCAAACGGGCCTATCGAGGACCGGATATATGTTTCAACACGCGAACCTGTTCGACCGCGACCATCTTCTGACCCTGCAATACATCACCTCTCCGGAAAAGCCGAAGCGCGTAAACATATACAGCGCCGGATACAGGATACCGCTTTACAGACTGGGCGATTCCATAGACCTTATAGCCGCTTATTCGGATGTTGATTCAGGCACGATCACCTCGGGTGTTCTGAATCTTAACGTCAGCGGAAAAGGCCGCATATACGGCATCAAATACAACCATAACTTGGGTCGCGTCGGCGATTACGAGCATAAATTCATATACGGATTCGACTACAAGAGCTTCGAGAACAAGGTCGACTTCGCAGGCACGGGACTCGGCAACGATGTGACCATACACCCTGTGAGCGTGACTTACAGCGGTCAGACAGCGCAGGCATGGGGCGAGACAGGCTTCAACCTCGCTGCTGTTCAAAACATACCGGTTGTGCTTGGCGGCAGGGACAACGAACAGCATTTTGAGAGGGTAAGGGCGAACTCTACCGACCAATACAGGGTTTTGAGATACGGGGCAAATCTGGGCTATATCTTTCCGGCAGACTGGCAGGGGCGGCTGAACTTCAACGGGCAATACACCGACAAACCGCTCGTGCCCGGCGAACAGTTCAGGGCAGGCGGGGCAACGTCGGCGCGCGGTTTCCGCGAAGGCGACCTGACGAACGACGGAGGATATTATTTTAATGCTGAAGTTTATACCTCCGACTTATGCAAGACCATAGGCATCGACAACTGGCAGGGCAGGCTGCTGGCGTTTTACGACAGGGGCGACATACTGCGCAGGAAGCCGCTTGCAGGAGAGAAGGCGAGGGACTTTATAGCCTCTACGGGACTGGGGATGCGATTGACAGGCAGCAAACATTTTTCACTGTCGCTCGATTATGGATATGTATTGAAGCCGGGGGCCACAGCCAGAACTTACGGCGATACCTTCTGGCATGTAAAGACAAGTTTGATGTATTAGAAGGAGAACACAAAAAAATGGACAATACTGCCTTGCCGATGTTCTATAAGAATCCTGTCGCGCTCAACAGCGAAACCCACGCAAAGACTACGATAGCGCCAAGTCCTAACGGCCTTGCCTTTGCGGCCAACACTCACAGTGTTATCCTCGCGGGAGTTGAGTTTGCTGAAGCGTGCCGCGAATTCCCGATCATTTTTGCGTTATCGGGCAATAACACAATCATTCCTTTCGCGCTTCTCGGCGTGCAGGCCAACGAAAACCTGTTCGTAAGCAGAGAAGGAAAATGGCTGGGCCGCTACGTCCCTGCATACATCCGCCGCTATCCATTCATCAATACCGAGGGTGACAACCAGCAACGGGTTGTTTGTGTTGACGACTCTTATGACGGCTGTAATCTGAAAGACGGACAGCCGCTGTTTGAGGGCGGCGAACCTACTGAATATCTGAAGCAGGTCATGGCCCTGCTGGAGGATTACTATGTGCAGATGAAGATCACCGAAGCGTTAGGACAGCATCTGAAGCAATTGGACCTGCTCAAGCCGATGGATGCAAACATTCAGCTGGGTGACGGACGCACGTTCAATATGAGCGGACTTCTGGTTGTAGATGAGCAGAGGCTGCTGCAGTTGGACAAAGATTCTGTTGAGGCGCTTTTCCGCTCAGGCGTTTTGGCTCTGGTGTATTCACATTTGCTGTCGCTGCGAAATCTGGCGCGATTGGTGGAGATGAAGGAAGGATGCTGATTTGGTCGGCATGAAAATATTGCCGTCTGTTATGTTGAATCCGGCTGTATGGAGGGACCATGAATAAGATCTACCGGTTGATATGGAGCAAGGTCAAGGAGCGGATGGTAATCGTCTCCGAGATAGTCAAAGGCAAAGGCGGTCCATCGCCGGTCACTGTTGTTGCTGCTACCGGCATGATCAGTCTTTTTATGGCGCTTACGCCTACAGGCATTTATGCTTTACCCATCGGTCAGCAGGTGGTGAGCGGCAGTGCGACCTTTGACAAACAGGGCAATACTCTGACCATAAAAAACAGCCCCAACGCGATTATCAACTGGCAGGGCTTCTCGATAAATACAAATGAAACCACCCGCTTCATCCAGCAGAGTTCTTCAAGCGCGGTATTAAACAGGGTTGTAGGACAAGACCCGTCAAGCATCCTAGGCGCGCTGCTTTCAAATGGCCATGTTTTTCTTATCAACCCAAACGGAATATTCTTCGGCAAAGGCGCAACAATAGATGTAAACGGCCTCATAGCATCCACCCTAAACCTCAGCAACCATGACTTCCTCGCAGGGAAATACAACTTCAACGCAGGCATTAACGCAGGCCAGATAAAAAATGAAGGCACAATAACCACGCCTCAGGGCGGCAGGGTTTATCTTGTAGCGCCCGACATAGAGAACAGCGGAATCATCACCAGCCCCAAGGGTGAGATAATGCTTGCAGCCGGGAAGAGCGTGAATCTGGTGGATTCGACCAATCCTGATATTTCGGTGGTAGTCAGCGCGCCCGAACATACGGCATTGAATGTCGGGCAGATAGTTGCGGAGAGCGGCAAGGTTGGTATTTATGCGGGGCTAATAAGAAACAAAGGCATAGTGAGCGCGAACAGCGCGGTCATCGGAGAGAACGGAAAGATAATTTTCAAGGCTGTAAAGGACGTGACCCTTGAACAGGACAGCGTAATCAGCGCAAAAGGCGGCACGATAAAAGTACTGGGCAGCATGGAAGACGGCACTGTGAAAGTGGGTGGAATTCTGGATGCCTCGGCGCCAAATATCCCCTCTCCCCTTGCGGGTGAGGGGGCTAACGGCGGATTTATAGAGACCTCGGCTGCGAGGGTGGAGATCAATAATCCGACAGTAACTGCTGCCTCGCCTTACGGCAAGGGCGGGCAGTGGCTGATAGATCCCACGGACATCACTATAGATGCTGCGTACGCAGGCACTATCGCAGGCACACTCAATGCAGGGACAGATGTAACAGTGCAGACGGACGCGGCAGGCGCTCAGCAAGGCAACATCACTGTTTCATCAGCCATATCCAAGACGGCGGGCGGAAACGCGACGCTTGTGCTCTCTGCTCATAATAATATAAATATAAACGCGGGGATCAGTTCTACAAGCGGGGTGCTGAACCTCACGCTCAATGCTAATTCCGATGCAGCAGGAGGGGGAACCAGCAACCTTTCATCGGCAACGCTTGACCTCAATGGAGGGACGCTGTCCCTCGGGGCTCAATTGAATCTGAGCAATACCGCAAGCATCAAGAATGCCTCGGTAACTTCCGGGACTTCGGGGTTATGGCTGAATCAGGGGCAGACGGCGACATTGAACGGAGTAACGCTGAACGCGCCGATGACGCAGGACTGGCAGTCGACGCTGAACATCAGTAACGGACTGACT
>SCQE01000142.1 GCA_004321915.1 Nitrospirota bacterium | reverse complement strand
ATACAACCTCATTGGAGAAAAAATTATTGAGAAAAGTGATATATATTCTCAACAATATAAACTGAATACTCGTTCTTTTCAGAATGGCACTTATTACTTGAGAATTAAATCAGGAATTAATACCGAAACAAAATTGTTGCAAATAGCGAAATGAAATAAATTTGAATTGTATGATATACTGTAGGGGTTCAAAATCTTGAACTCCTACAAATTTTATGAAGGTTTATTTTTATTTATTATTTCTTCGCACCGTTTCAACATCAATTCAGCAGAATTATCCCACGAAAATGTTTTAGCCCATTCGACTGCACCTTCTGAAAGACGCATCAATTCTGATTGATTAGTCAATAGTAAAAGCATTTGTTCGGATAATTGCTTGATATTTCCGTATTCATAAAGCAATCCGGAAACACCTGCTTTCACAGAATCTCTCAAACCGGGTACATTCGCTGATATAACCGGAGTTCCGCATGCATTTGCTTCAATATTGGTTATTCCCCAGCCCTCTTTTATTGAAGTATTTACAACAATGTGTGATTTGCTTAGTATTTCTATTTTTTCTTCTTCGCTGACAAAACCATAAAATTTTGTCCTGTTCTCAATTCCTAATTCACGTGTTATCCGCTCCAGTTCCGGTTGGAAGTTTCCCCTGCCTATAAATTCTAATCTTGCATCTGGTATTTTGTCTACAATTAATGCAAATGCCCTAACGAGATGGTCAACGCTTTTGTATTTTTTCAGTCTTCCGAAATACACTACTGTCGGCTTTTCAAACTTAGGAGAAATTTTCATCGGAAACCGCTCCTGCTCTATTGCATTATGAACAATAGAAAATTGCTCCCTTTTGAATCCCCTTTCAATAAATTCATTTAATGTGCTGTCTGATACAACTACAAACGGAGTTTTGCGATAAATTCTGTTCACTAATTTTTCAGAAAGATAAACATAAGAGCCGGAAAAAATACCTGCTTCATGGAAAATCGCTTTCCCGAAAAAATGATGGCTGATAGCCAGCATTGGCTCTTTCACAAAGCATGGTGTATAAAACGGGACCTTATTTATATCATCAATTACTAAATCGAATTTATTTTCTCGGGTTATTTTTTTG
>SCQE01000086.1 GCA_004321915.1 Nitrospirota bacterium | reverse complement strand
GGAATACATTTACAATGCCACATGATTTGTCATTCCCGCGAAGGCGGGAATCCAGAAATATCTTGAAAATACTGGATCCCCGGGTCAAGCCCGAGGATGACAGATATGAGGCTTTGTCATATTAGTTCTTAGTATTCTTATCGCGTAATGGCGTAATTCAGGAAATAACCGCTCTTATTTTTGCGGCTTCGGCCTTTTGTTGGATTCGAGGACTTTTTTCCTGAGCCTTATAGTTTGCGGAGTTATCTCGACAAGTTCGTCCTCTTTTATGAATTCGAGCGCCTGTTCTAGGTTCATAAGTTTTGGAGGAATTAACTGGATAAGGTCGTCCGATCCGGAAGCCCTCATGTTTGTGAGTTTCTTCTCTTTGGTCACGTTTACATCCAAGTCGTTTTCTCTTGAGTTTTCTCCGATTATCATGCCTTCGTAAACCTGAATGTTTTCCGGTATGAACATGGTCCCGCGCGGTTGAAGATGAAAGATCGCGTAGGGGGTTGTCTTTCCGGCCCTGTCTGCCACGAGCGCTCCGGTCTGTCTTTTCGACAGCGGGCCGCACCACGGCTCATAGCCGTCAAAAAGGTGGTTAAGCAGGCCGGTGCCTTTTGTGTCGGTAAGAAATTGTGTCCTGAATCCGATTAGGCCGCGTGAAGGTATCCTGAATTCGAGCCTGACCCTGCCGTGGCCGTTGTTCTGCATCTTCTGCATGCGGCCTTTTCTCATGCCTATCTTCTGGGTGACTACGCCCACATAATCTTCGGGTACATCTATGACGAGCAGTTCGAACGGTTCGCTGAGGACCCCGTCTATGCTTCTCGTTATGGTTTCCGGCATCGAGACCGACAACTCGTAGCCTTCACGCCGCATCATTTCTATCAGAATTGCAAGCTGAAGCTCTCCCCTGCCCATGACCTTAAAAGAGTCGGGGTTTTCGAAATCGACCCTTATCGCCACATTGTAAAGAAGCTCTTTTTCGAGCCGCTCCCTTAGATTTCGCGAGGTCACATACTTGCCTTCACGTCCTGAAAAAGGCGATGTATTTACCGAAAAGACCATGGAGATCGTAGGCTCATCTACTTTTATTCTCGGCAGGGGCCTCGGTTTTTCTATGTCGGTGATAGTATCCCCTATATTTATACCGTCAATCCCTGCAAGGGCCACGATTTCTCCGACAGACGCTTCCTTTACATCCACCCGTTCCAGTCCTTGGAAAATATATAGCGACGAAACCTTTGTCCTGATGGACTCACCGTCAATATTCACCATCGCCACCGTGTCGCCGACCCTTACAGTGCCTGCAAAAATACGTCCGATAGCAAGCCTTCCAACATAGTCGTTGTAGTCTATATTGGTGACAAGGAGCTGAAGAATTTCTGTGTCGCCCTGTGGCGGTTTAATGGTGTTAAGGATGATCTCGAATAAAGGGCGCAATCCGTCAGCAGCATCGTCAGGTGTATCGGGGCTCAGTTTGGCAATCCCTTTTTTCGCGTTTGTATAGATAATCGGGAACTCAAGCTGCTGTTCGGTTGCGTCAAGGTCGATAAACAGGTCGTAAACCTCGTTCAGGACTTCTTGGATTCTGGCATCGGCACGGTCTATTTTGTTGATCACGAGTACAGGAGGGAGACTTAGCTCAAGCGCTTTTTTCAATACGAATCTGGTCTGCGGAAGCGGGCCTTCGGATGCGTCAACCATAAGCAGCACACCGTCGACCATCTTTAACGTCCTTTCGACTTCTCCGCCGAAGTCAGCGTGGCCGGGTGTGTCCACAATGTTTATTTTCACGTCTTTGTACTCGACCGCCGTGTTTTTGGCCATTATCGTTATGCCGCGTTCGCGCTCAAGGTCAATGTTGTCCATGACCCTCTCCTGCACGCGCTCATTCGAGCGGAAGATGCCGCCCTGTTTAAGCAGACCGTCAACCAGCGTGGTCTTGCCGTGGTCAACATGCGCGATTATGGCTATGTTTCTGATGTCGTTGCGTAGCATGATACTCCTAAGATGTTTTTATTTTTGCAAGAAAGGATTATGGTGAATAAATCTATCTTCTGACCCAGAAAGTCTCTACCAGACCGAATTTCCAAGAACCGTTTTCTTTGAACATTTTAAGTTTTGCCGGCTGCTGGGCTGTTTTGTATGTCACAATTATTTCTGCCTTATCACCTTTGATAAAACCCATTTCCCACTTTGACTGACTCAAAACCATTTCAGGATCGAATGCGGTCAGGAAATTATACCAATAGGTAACACATAACTCTTTGCACTCTGAGAAATTGGTCTCAACATCCTTCAATGTCAAATCTTTTCTAAAGCCGGTCTTTTTCTCTTCCTTGTAAACGTCCTTTAAAATGGTTTCTCTAGACTTATCTGTTAGAAAATTCCATATTTCAAGATAATTTTTACTTTCCGCAACCGTAACAACAGAATTGTCTTTTTTTGCTTTTTTCATTGCAAGAAATGAATCCTCTGCAGCCTTGAGAACAGCGTATGCTTCTTGCTTTGAATCAGCACAGAAGGCATTGGTTATTAAAAACATGAGAAATAAAAAAAGCATAAAAAACTGAATTT
This sequence comes from Nitrospirota bacterium, assembly GCA_004321915.1. Lineage (GTDB taxonomy): Bacteria > Nitrospirota > Thermodesulfovibrionia > Thermodesulfovibrionales > Dissulfurispiraceae > MYbin3. The sequence goes on along the minus strand of SCQE01000086.1, from coordinate 19,180 downwards.
TGAATTTAACTGTCATTTTTACCCCATGTTCTTTAAATTATGTTTAGATAAACCATAAAAGAACCCTGCAATTTAAATTGCAGGGTTCTTTTTAATATTGTGAAACTAAATATTAGTGGCTTGTTGTAAATGTAGCACCATGTTTTGTTACGAACTGTGCCTGCAAATAGTCGTGGAAACTGGCCCAAGAACCGCCAGCGCCAAATTGTGTATGTGCATCAGCCAATATATGATGCATTGTGGTCAAATCTAACGTTGAACACACATATTCGGCAAGATTTGTGCCAGCAGTGAAGTTGCCGCCATTAGCAGGGTCAGCCATACTGTTAGCCCAAACCGGCAGACAGTTAGTGGTAGTAGAAGCAGTAACGCTTGTCGATGTTGTTCCTCCTGATGCAACTATTGCAACCGCAACCGCTGCTGCAACCGCAACTGCCGCTGCAATGGTTCCTACACCTATTCCAGCCGCTGCTGCGGTTCCTGCTGCTGCTCCGGCTCCTGCTGCTCCGGCACCTGCCCCTGCTCCAGAACCAGCTGCTCCTCCGCCTGCACCGGCTCCAGAACCGCCTGAACCTGCTGCTGCCCCTCCGCCGCCTTCAGCTTCAGCCGCATACAACATAGTTGTATAGCCGGGGAGCATAAAGGTGCTGAGTACGAAGATGCTGAAGATTACAAAGAAAATTCTTAAGTCCAAAGTCTTTCTCATAAATGTACCCTCCTGTTTTTATGATAATAATTACTACTGATTTATATTTATACTCGTTATACTCGCAACAAACTATATAAGTTATAAAGCAATATATGGTGCTTTGTCAAGAAAAAAAATATCATTTATAAAGTATCCCATTGTTCTTGTCTTTATTTATAAAGACTTTGGTATTTCTGTCTATGAAATCAAAGAGCGGTGTGAAGTGGTCGATGTCCTGCGCCACATCTCTGGTCCATGGAGAAATTTTGTGCGGGAATACTGTTTTTGTGTCTTTTCCTGCCAGAAATCTGAGAGGTATTTTAATTTCAAAACCTTTGTCGTGGTATCCCCTGTTTACTGTATCTTCCTTGGGGAAGACCGATGTGTCTGTAAAACTGTAAAATACTGAACATACCACCCCATTGATGCTTTTGGATACTGTAACCCTTGCTCCAACATCCCCGGCTAGGAACTTTCCATATTTGACATCCAAGGCGCTTTCCGATTCGGGGAAATTGATTTTTGTATTTAAGAATGATGTCGAGTAATGGTCTTTAGGATCATTTTTTTTCAGCAGCAAAGGGTTGTCAGGGTCTCTTTTTTTCACGATGCTCCCGCTTAAGCCTGCCAGCAATCGTCCTTCAAAAAATGGTTTTGCAATCTCAAGGTCTAGTCCTGCATATTCTAATTCAAGTATACCAACTGCGAGTTTTGAAAAGATTTGAGGTTCAAAGCGGTTCATTTGCTGGAACAAGAATTTATCAAATACTAATGTATCCATATATTTGACATAGTCTGAACGGACCGGGTTGGAGAGAGGTTCATTTTTTGTTGAGACGTCAGAAAGCGGAAAAAATCCCATGCCGCCTACTATCATTCCGCCATCCCACGTTTTGTAACCTGCCCACCCCAGAGCTCCGAGCATGCCTTTGAAGAATCCTGTTGGATCGTTCAAATACAAAGAAAAATGCGGCTTGTAACCGAACGCTAAATCGCTCTCCTTTATTGTTCTTGCGAATTTCGGTACCGACAAATGCTCGGTTTCCAATCGTGAGAGCTTAAAAAATTCACTGATGCTGAGCTTGCCGTCGATATAATCGATGATGTCAAAGCGTTTTGTATGTAATGAAAGTATAGGAAGATCGTTCTCCCGTAATATTAATATTATGTCTTCTATCTCTTCAGGTATCATCGGGCCTATTTTCTTAAGCGCTATTAGCAATGCCTTCATGTTATAGAAATATGTAGAGTTGGACATGCCTATATAGAGTGTTTTTCCGTCAATCTTAATGCCGAGATCTCCCAATCCTGAAAACAGCAATGCGATTTCTATACGCTTCAGCCAGTCACCGCCCTTGTAATCCTTTGCCTCAATGTATTCTGTGTTAAAAATCGGGATCAGCGGTTTTCCTATCTCAAATGGAATTGAGTAGTGGACGCCTACTTTATCGCCTCTTTGGTAACTGACTCCAACTTCAGCATCTTTGATAGGCTTCCACCTTGCGCCAAAATTGTATTGCGAAGGAACAGGGGTATCGAAATATTTTCTGCGAGCAGGGTCTTGAGTCTGGTTGTTGTATTGGATAGGATTGTACTCGGCCATAAATGAATATTCTTTCGAGGGTGAGAACTGGACTCCCCAGAAGAGCTGGGAATCTTTCATCCATGTTACAGGGTCGCTCATTATCTCTAATTTCCAGATTTCTCCTTCGGAGGCCAATGGTTTTCTTCCGAAACGGCCGTTTCCGTACCCAATCGTAAAATCAAAAGGATATATTTGTTTGCTGAACGCAAGATATTGAGAGGCATAGAGTCGTGTTCCGTGCGGGTCCATTATACCAACCGAAAAGGCCGGCAAATATTTGCTCTCTTTAATTGCTTGATATTTAAAATCTATAGCCTTGTCCTTGTAATCGCCGTAGTCGTCCCCTGAGGTGAAGCCTGCAACACCAAGGATTTGTACTATTCTTCCATTTATCTCCAAGTTTTCGATCGGACTTATTGTTCCGTAATAATACCTGTAAGGATTGACCTGATCTATTCCCAGCCTGAACGTATGTTTTTTCATGACCCTTGCGGTCGGTGTCTCCATCAAGCCTGTGCCGCCCCAGTTTGAGGGGCCTGTAAAGGGTTCGTCGGCCGAGAATGACATAGAAGCATTCAATAAGAAAAACGGAATGAAAAAGACGCCCAGAATTGTGATAAGTCTGCAATATGAAGCGGAACGTCTGTTTTCAGGTTTTAATAATTTCAGAGTTTGCCCCTTAAAATCAGCAAAATTTCCGACGTCCTGACTCCTTAATTCTGCGTGAAAACACGGTGTATAAGAAGGGGCGTACGGCAAACGGCGCTTACGGTTTTTAATCTGATATAATATAGGTAAATGTTATTCTTATTCAAGGAATCAGCGATAAAACTATCCGTTCGGACGTTTCTTTTAAGGACCTCAGCGTTGTTTTTCTGCGTGTTTATTTTTACTTCAGATTGCATCGCGGAAGTCATTAAATCGGACATCGATTATAAGATCGTCCGCGGTGATTACGGGGATGCGATTGCCGGAAAACTCGGCCTGAACTGGAGTTACATAGCAAGTCAGAATGCAATGGATTATAATGCCCCGCTTGCCGTAGGTCAGGTGCTGAAAGTGCGTTTTTTCAGGATCGTTCCTGAAGACAGGCTTGACAACGGCATTATAATCAACATACCGGACAGGACTCTTTACAGGTTCGAAAAAGGCAGGCTCAAAGACTACTATTTTATTACGGTGGGCAGACCCGCATGGCCGACACCCACCGGTGAGTTTAATGTGACAGCAAAGGCAAAAGATCCTGTCTGGAGGGTCCCTCCTTCCATACAGGAAGAGATGGAGGAAGAGGGCAAGGAGGTTTTGGAAGAGGTGCCTCCCGGCCCTGATAATCCGCTCGGAAAATACTGGATACAACTTTCGATAAGCGGCATAGGCCTGCACGGTACGAACGCGCCTGAAAGCATATACAAGTTTGCAAGTCACGGCTGCATGCGCCTGATGCCTGAAGTGGCCGAGTTTTTTTACCGGGACATAGCGGTGGGCACAAAAGGCAGGATAATCTACAGACCCGTTAAACTTGTCAGGACCGATGAGGGTAGGGTGTTGATAGAGGTTTATCGCGATTTTTACAAAATGGGGGTTAATTATCAGGATGAAGTAATGAGGCTTCTCTCGAAGTTTAACGCGATAAGGATTGTGGATTGGAATAAAATAAACGAAGCTATTGCCAAGAAAGACGGTATCGTAAGGGACGTTACCAAATGACGGCTAACGCTTATAACGGGGTTTGAAAGATTCTAGGATCTTTTTAAAAACTTGGTCGTATCTGCCTGTCGATTCTTCAGGATATCTGAATCGTAAAACATAAAACCCTTCTTTTGCGGGCAAAGCTACAAAACGTTCGATAACCGGTTTTTTTTGTGCTGTCGTATACGTGCTGAAGCTTGCCGTAGCAGGGTCGTATGCCAGCCCCTCATATTCGAATACCGTGCGCTCGAAGGTCTTTCCATTAATGGATGAGACGACAATTTTTTTTACGGGAGAGTATTTTTCATCCTTATCGCTCAGTCCTTTTATCGGCTTGGAAAACGTCTGTATGAAATGAGCGTAATTTTTGTACATGGTATTCCCTTTTGCATAGAAATTGATCGAAATACTTACCGAGGCCCCATTTTCTTTCGTAAAAACTTTGGTCCCGTAAATCCTGTTAATGTCGTTATTCAGAGAGGGGTTTTCGTGTCTGGACCATTTTTTGGGAATTAGGCAGCTGAAGCGGCCTTTTGCCGATCTGTATTTAGTGAACTCTATGCTGCCGTCGGAAGCCATGTAAGCGTCGACGGCACAGGCGCCGCCGGCCATGGCTGTGATCGAAAGAATGAAAAAAAATATAAACTTTTTCGAAACCATAATATTTTTAATCTTATCATTTTTAGCATAATCTATCGATAGTCTTGCATACCGTGAGCACAATGTTATGGGTAAAACTACCCCACGGCGTGTGGAAAAATTACCCATAAGTCAATGGCCCTGAAACTGCATCAGGTTGTTTTATAAGGGGACTTTTTATGGCACTAAAGTTGCAATTTCAAAACAATCAATGGTCGATGCGATAAAAAGAATTCTTCTCTGCAGCCAGCACCCGATATTTATAAAGGGTGTTTACGGAGCGCTGAGGGACGCCGGATATCAGATAGAGACGAGCGAACATCCTGCCGGTGCGGTAAGGTCTGTATTTGACTCGTCGTATTCGGTTGTGATTCTCGATTCTAGGGACATAGGCTTGAACGCTTCGGATGCCGCTATGATAATAAGGACGGTCAGGCCCGATATTCCCGTTGTGTTAATCGGGACATCTGCCGTTGCTGACGGACTTTATTCTGTAGAAAATCCCGATGAGGTCGATCGCATAAAAGAAATTATATCAAGCATTTCAGTGTCAAATGATATGAAAGAAGCCGATAAAGGAGGAATTTATGAGCATGACGCCGAGAGAGACCGTATTAAAAGCCTTTGAGGGCGGCAAGCCCGAAAGGGTCCCTGTTACTCAGTTTGGTGGTGGTATGTGGTCTATAAAAGATTACGGTACGACCTTTGAAGAGCTTTCCAATAATGTCGAAAAGATGGCTGATATGTGTGTTGTGGAAGCGGAGAAGATAAGGAGTGATGTTGTGTATGTAGGTTCCGGTTTCAATAATTTTCATATGATAGCCCTTGGTGAAAAATTCGGGTGCGGTGTGAAATACCGCGAGATCGGCGCTCCTGATGTCACGTCTCATTTTGTTAGTTCAGAGGAAGATCTCGCCAAACTCGATATTAATGATATTCATAAACATCCTGTTGTTAAGACCGTGATGGATGCTACCAGACTTGTAAACCAAAAGATCGGCAAAAAGTATCTTGTGACTATGACTTGCTGGGGGCCCTTCACTTTGGCTGCTCGCTTGGTCGGTGAAGAGACATTCATGAAGGCCACATTTAAGAAGCCTGCCTTTGTCGAGAAGACCGTAGATTTTTGCGCAGACCTGCTTATCAAATTGTATGAACCACTTGTCGCGGATGGTGTGGAGTGCCTAAGCATAGCCGACCCTACGGCCTCGGGCGATTTGATCAACCCTAAACAGATGGCCCGTTTCGCGGTGCCGCCTCTAAGGAAAATGAGCGACTGGGCCAAGTCGAAAAATGCCCACACAATACTTCATATCTGCGGCAATACCGGCGACCGTCTCGAGCAGTTTATAGACACGGGCTGCAGCGTTATCTTTTTAGACCAGAAGGTCGATATAGCAAAGGCAAGAGATGTTCTGTTCGGCAAGATGTGCTTTGGCGGCAATGTTGCCCCTGTGCATGTACTTCTGAACAAGACGGCCGCAGAAGTGGAGCAGGCATGCAAAGAGGTCATAGAAATTGCCGGCAAGAATGGTGGTTTTATATTGGTCCCGGGCTGCGATACCCCGCCTACAATAAGTTTTGAAAATCTTAAGATGTTTCATGATGTGGCATTGAACTGGAAATATTAAATCCCGAGGGGAGGTGAAGACGAAAAGAAAAAGGGAGTCTATGACCCCGTGAGGGGGAGGTAAAATGGGACTTTGGGAACGTATTAAAAACTTTCCGGCCGGAGGGCCGGACATTAAAGCTGAGGAGGAAAAGAGTATGGCGATGACTGCAGAACAAGTAAATGAGTACATGAAAGAGAAGTGCGGATTTGTGCCTAGGATGTTTCAGATCATCAACACCGTAACACCGGATCCGGGCAAGACCTTTGCCGATTTTTATGCGAGTATTTTCGGCGACGGCGCTCTTTCGAGAAAACACAAAGAGCTTATGTTCATGGCCGGCGGAGTTGCGTACTGTTCCCCCCGCTGCATAATTCATGTTGTCCCTGCCGCTAACGCAGGAGCGACATGGAACGAAGTTTTCGAGGCTGCTGCCGTCGGAATGATATTGGGCGGTTTTGTTCCGGGCGGTCCCGGCATCCCATACGCATTCGAGTATGCGCTTAAATGCCTCGATATATTCGACAAGTACAAAAAAGGCGAGAAGTGGGAATATCTGCCGGCCCCTAAGTTCGATCACGGCGTATTCTAGAAACAGGGTGCAAGCGTGTGCCGGCGCTGTTCGGTACACGCCGCAAAATAAAAGGGGCAGCGCCTCATGCAAAGGCAGCTGCCCGGGAAAATAAGATACAAAAATATTTTAACACAAGTTAATGACGAAAGGAGATGGAATGTTCAGGTTTCAGAAAGAACAAAAGGTATTCAACTTCAGCGGAATTCCTGTGGGCGGACAGCCGGGCGAAAACCCGCCGCTCATGATAGCGTCGCTTTTTCACAATAAAGACAGCGTCAGCAAGACCGACAGGAAAGGCAATTTCGACCGTGAGGCCGTAAAGGCCATGCTTGCGAAGATGGAGGGGCTTTCTGAGGCGACGGGGGTGCCTGCGATGGTTGCGATGGTTGCGAATACTCCGGACGAAGCCAAAACATACATAGATTTTTACCTCGAATCTACAAAAATGCCTTTCGGTATAGACATGTGGGTGGCTGAACAGCGCGCAAAGGCCACCGAGTATGTTTCGCAACTCGGGGTACAGGATAAATTTCTTTACAACAGTATCACCCCGTGGGACAAGGACATAAAAGGGCAGGTCCAAAGGCTGAAGGATTTGGGGATAAAGCATGTAGTGATACAGGCTTTTGACGATAAAGACCAGTCTCCTGCCGGCAGGGTGACATCTCTGGAATCGATTATGTCCCAAGGGGCCGATTCTTTCGAGACCATAATCGTGGACACTTCGGTCATGAACATGCCGTCAACGTCATTCTCTCTTATAGCAAACAGGATGATAAAAGAGAAGCACGGCCTGCCTTGCGGGGGCGCGTATTCAAACGGCACCCACATGTGGGGCGAGATAAAGCAGAAATGGGGTCTCGACGGATTCAAGGCGATGGATGCCGTTGTTCAGGGCATGGGCTCCGCGCTCTGGTCCGACTTCAACTTCTGCGGTCCGGCGATTACGGCCCCGCGCGTTTTCCCTGCAGTTGCGAGCGCCCACATACTGCTCTCGACGCTCGTTTATGACGAAACAGGGACTATTTATGACAATCCGAACCTGCCTATCAGAAAACATTTTGCCGACTTCATCGCCAAAATGCAGGAAGGCGGAGGCAGGAAAAAAGGCAAATAACGAAAGGAGAATCACATTAGATGAATTCAAGAGAAAGGGTCTTAAAGGTTTTTAAAGGAGAGCAGGTTGACCGTGTTCCATGCTTCAGCGGCATGGGGAATGTGACCGAAGCCGCGATAAATCAGCTGGGATACAAGTTTGCGGGCATTCACCTAGACGCCAAGATGATGGCGGACACAGCCGCATCCACATACAAGATGTTCGGCTTTGAATGCGGTGTGGCGCCTGTCGATCTTTGTGTAGAGGCAGAGGCCCTAGGCTGTGTGATAAATGTCTATCCTCAAGCCGAAGGCATACTCTATCCCACCATAAAAGAAAAGCTTATTCATAACGAGGGAGAGATGGATTCGGTAAAAATCCCATCAGACCTTGCTTCAAGGGGCAGGGTGCCTTTGCTGATGGAGGCCATCAGGCTGATGAAATCCGATATAGGCAGTGAGGTAGCGGTCGGGTCTTATGTTCTAGGCCCTTTTACCTTGGCCGGCCAGATTATGGAACTTAACGATCTTCTTAAGCTTTCGTTCAAAAAGCCTGACAAGGTGGCTAGATTGCTCGATCTGATGGCTGACGCGATAATAATCGTGGCAAAAGAGTATGAGAAGGCAGGCATAGATTACATCACAGTGCGCGAGATGGGCGCCACGTCGGATGTCCTCAGTCCGAGGGTCTTTAAAAACCTGATAATGCCCCCGTTACAGAAGATAAGCAGGGAGCTTAAAGTATCTTCGGTGCTCCACATTTGCGGCAAGACCAACGATATTGTGATACCTATGGCAGAGGCCGGATATACGGCCATCAGTGTGGAGCAGAAGAACGATGTTGCCGAGACGAGAAAGAAACTCGGGCCGGGCGCCGTCATATTCGGCAACTACGACCCTTACAATGTGCTCGTTTCAGGCCCTGAGGAGCTTGTCAGGGCCACTATGAGAAAGTGCATCGACGACGGTGTGAGCGCGATCTGGCCGGGCTGCGATATATGGCCTACTGTGCCGCCGGAGAATATGAAGGCGATGATGGATGAAACCATAAAATACGGAGGTAAGAACTGATGGCAGACGACGCAAAGAAAAAAGAGATCTTCGAAAAGCTCAGAAACGGCGTTATTCAGTACGACGAGGACGCCTGTCGTGAAGGCGCTCAGGAGGCGCTCGACGCAGGGCTCGATGCGAACGAGGCCATATTCGACGGCCTTGTATCCGGCATGGAAGAGGTTGGGAGGCTGTTCGAGGCTCAGGAGTATTTCGTTCCCGAAATATTGATGTGCGCCGACGCGCTTTACGCAGGGCTGGATATTCTGAAGCCCCATTGCAAGCAGATGGACTTGGGGGTGAAGGGCTCTGTTGTTATAGGGACGGTCGAAGGCGACGTGCATGACATAGGAAAAAACCTCGTCAAGATGATGTTCGATGTTGCCGGATTTAATGTCTACGACTTGGGAAGGGATGTTCCCCTCGATAAGTTTGTCGAAGAGCAGCTGAAGACCGATTCCGAACTCGTCTGTCTTTCCGCTATGATGACGACCTCTATGGTCGGCATGCCTAAGGTCATCGAGAAGATAAAAGAGAAAAACCCGGACTGCATGATAATGATCGGCGGGGCGCCTACATCCAAAGAACTTGCCGACAAATGGGGCGCGGACGGATATGCCGAAGACGCAAGCAATGCCTTGAAAGAGGCTATTAAGATGGTGGCTTTCCTCAAGAAACTGAGGGACGAGAAGCTCAAGAAATAAAACCTTGCTGGATGCTGCCCCGTTAAAGCTGCTGCTTAAAAAAGAAGGCGCGGCCCTTGTCGGCATAGGCGATATTTCAAAGGCCCTGCCGCGAGAGATACGGCATCTGGATCGCGGTGTTGCTATTGCCGTGGACCAAGGCCTAAATAGAGGCAGCATAGATATTTTGTGCGGTCTGCAGAGATATGCCGAAGACTGGTTGAGAGATCGGGGCTTTAGGAACCTTTCGATCCCTCCCGACTCCGACAGGCGGACAGGGAAGCTTATAACTAAGCTTTATAAGCTGTTCTGCCATAAGACCGCCGCGACCTGTTCGGGACTTGGCTGGATAGGCAAAAACGGTCTTATAATCAACAGCCGCTACGGCTCTCAATTGTCGTGGGCGACGGTCCTTACCGACGCCCCGCTGAAGACGGACAAGGCCGTAACCGGTTCCGAATGCGGCGAATGCGAGCTCTGCGTTAAACACTGCCCGTCGGGCGCTTTGAAAGGAGACAACTGGTCTCTGTCCGATCCTCTAAGGCAGATGGTAAATTACGACAGATGTAAAGCATTAAAGAACAACAGACAAAGATTTGCCGAAAAGCCGAACTGCGGGCTCTGCGTTACGATCTGCCCTTATTCGAGGAAGGGCAGGAAAAAATCGATAAAGCAAAAAATAGATTTGCCGTCATTCCCGTAGTGTGTTGAGCGGGAATCCAGACAAAATAACTGGATGCCCGATTGAGAATTTCGGGCATGACAAATTCTTAAACAAAGAAGGAGGAATCATATATGGTCCGAAAATTCAAGGTTATATTCCAGCCGGCCGGCCGGCGGGGAGAGATAGAAGAAGGCACGACAATACTTAAGGCTGCGCAGCAGTTGGGCGTCGATCTCGAAGCTCTTTGCGGGGACAAGAAGGTCTGCGGTAAATGCAAGGTCAGGATAGAGGAAGGATATTTTGAAAAGGACAATCTTGAATCCGGCATGGCGCATATCACGCCCCTTGAGCCGACCACCGACGAGCTCAAGCATATCAAGCCCGAAGACGGCCCGGGCATAAGGCTTGCCTGCTCCTGCGAGATACACGGAGACCTGAAGGTCTTTGTGCCCGAACGCTCAAGGGCAGGAAAACAGGTGGTGCGCAAGGCTGCCAAGGATATTACGATCAGTCTGGACCCGGCAGTCAAAAAATATACGCTTACGCTAACGCCGCCCACGCTGCACGACATGACCACCGGCGACTATGAACGCATAGCCGATGCAATGGAAAAGAACTACGGACTGAAAGGCCTGAAGTTCGACTACATGACGCTCATGCATACACAGGACGCGCTCAGGGGAGGCGAATGGACGGTGACCGTTACTGTATGGAAGGACAAGGAGATAGTGAAGGTCGAGCCGGGCCATGTGGATGTCTGCTACGGGCTTGCCGTGGATATAGGCACAACCACATGCGTAGGCTACCTTTGCGACCTTTCTACAGGCAGGGTCATAAACACCGAGTCGATCATGAATCCTCAGGTCCCTTACGGCGAGGATGTCATGTCCAGAATAACCTATGCCATGACAAATCAGGAAGGCCTCAAAACCATGCAGGACGCCATTATAACCGGTTTGAACGAAATAATAGACAAGGTGGTCGGCGAAGTAAGAAAAAACGGCGACAATCCCGGACACGCGATCGACGATCTGACGATAGTATTCAATACCGCGATGCACCACATCTTTTTAGGCATGAACCCGACATATATAGGCCGTTCCCCCTTCATACCGGCTGTGCAAAGATCTCTCGACATTAAAGCGCGTGATTTAGGGCTGCGTATAAATCCCGGTTCTTACATTCATGTGCTTCCGATAGAAGCGGGCTTTGTGGGGGCGGACAACGTGGGTGTCTTGATAGCGCAGGAGCCTTACAATCAGGACGATAATGTGCTGATCATCGACATCGGCACCAACGGAGAACTTCTTCTCGGCAACAGGAACAGGGTCTGCTCCACGTCGTGCGCTACAGGCCCCGCCTTTGAAGGCGCGCAGATAAAGTTCGGCATGAGGGCCGCGCCGGGCGCTATCGAAAAGGTGAAGATAGATTATGAGACGAAAGACCCTAAATACAAGGTCATCGGCAAGGCGGACTGGCACACGCATATTGAAGGCAAAATTAACGCCAAAGGCATATGCGGCTCTGCCATAATCGACGTGATTGCCGAGATGTGCAAGGCAGGCATAATCGACAAGACCGGCAAGTTCGTTATGGACTTGGGCACAAACAGGGTGAGAAAGGACGCGGACGGCAAGCCTGAGTATGTGCTTGCGTGGGCCGATGAAACTTCCATTAATACCGATATTACTGTGACACAGGGCGATGTCAGGGCGCTTCAATTGGCCAAAGGCGCGCTTTACTGCGGAGCAAAGCTCATGATGAAAAAGATGGGCATAGAAAAACTGGACAGGGTCGAGCTTGCAGGCGCTTTCGGCAGTCATATCGACAGGGAGGCGTCCTTGACGCTCGGCATGTTCCCTGATGTGCCTATAGACAAGGTTGTCGTTGTCGGGAATGCAGCAGGAGACGGCGCCCGGATGGCCCTATTGAACAAGGGTAAGAGGCTCGAGGCTGATGAACGCGCGCGCTGGGTGGAATTTGTGGAGATAGCAACAGACCCGACCTTCGAGAAGGAATTCATGCAGGCCATGCATATACCTCACATGAAGGACAAATATCCGAATCTGAAGGCCATGCTCGAGGAGCAGAAGGCCCCGATGGCAGCCAACATCAAGGGTTAGATGACGAGGGTCAGGATAAATCCGGGGGCCTGCGGGCTCCCGGCTGTGGTCGAAATAGAGAAGAAGGACGCAAAGACTTATGTTCTCAGGGTGACCTCCGAATGTCCGATGGTCGAGAAACTCGGAGCGGAGGTTTCTGAGCTTACTATGATGGACGCGTTCAAGCGTTTTCAAGACAATCCGGTTTATTCCAAAGGGGCGGCATGCCTGAAGCATGTCGCCTGCCCTGTGCCTTCGGGGATATTGAAGGCGCTCGAAGTCGAAGCCGGGTTGAACGTGCCTAAGGACGCAAGTATAGTATTCGAAAAAGAATAAATATTCTGGATGCCCGACAAAGGCCTTCGGGCATGACTATTATATAAAGAGAGTATTTTTTGCTGTCATTCCCGCAGTCTTTTGAGCGGGAATCCAGAAGTTCTAACTTGATGTGAAAATTACCTTTTAAAATCATTTTTGTCCTGCTATAATCATTCATCCGGGCATGACAAAATAAAGGACGATTTGTGAAATTTGAATGGGACTTGGAAAAAGAAAAACGCAACAGACAAAAACACAAGATATCGTTTGATGAAGCGTGTTATGTTTTTGCCGACAGGTTTGCGCTTAACCTTTTTGACGCTGACCATTCAACGGATGAGGAGAGATGGATAACACTCGGTCAATTGGGCAATGGCGTCATCATAGCCGTTTCACATACCTTCAGGAAGGCAAAAGATATGGAGCTTGTCAGGATAATATCTGCGCGGAAGGCCACCAAAAATGAAATGAAGCAATATATTGAAAGGAGAAGATAATTTATGAAAAAAGAATATGATTTTTCAAAAGCTGAACAGGGCAGGTTTTACAGGCCGATAGAAGAGCTTGAGATACCAATATATCTCGACAAGAAAGTGAAGTCTTTTTTTGTAAAGAAGGCTTCAGATAAAAATATCAGCCTCGAAAGGGTGATCAACAAAATTTTAAGCAAAGAAATGGAAATACTGAAACAGATTGGGTAATTGAAGGGTGGAAGAGTGGAAGGGTAGAAGGGGCAATTAGAGATGCTACGCAAGAAGCTGCTGTCATTTATCAAATACATGAAAGCAAAGGACGAGCAAAAATGAGTAGATACCTGTTTTCACGCATTTTCTTCTTCCTCACCCTTATAGTCTTTTACTCTTCTACCCATTTACTCTTTTGCCCATTTACTGTTTCCGCCGCCGAGGTCAAGAATGTTCGGCCTTCGCAGGTAGGCAGCCGGATAATGTTCGAGTTCGATGTTGTGGGCGATGAGCCTAATGAGGACGCAGAAGTCAGCGTAACCATAACCGTCAGAGGCAGGCAGTACACTCAGGAAACTCTGCACCTTGAGGGCGACTTTGGCAAGACCAAGACAGGCAGGGGCAGGAAGATATACTGGAATGTGCTTCAGGACTTCCAGCGCGGCTTGAACGAGGATTTTGAATGGAACATTTCGGCGGGCGGCGGCAAGCTCGTCAAAGACCCATCCACCGGTATTGAAATGGTTCTTGTCAAAGGCGGGTGTTACCAGATGGGGGATACATTTGGCGATGGCGACTCAGACGAAAAGCCGGTTCATGAGGTTTGTGTTGATGATTTTTATATCGGCAAGTTTGAGGTGACACAAGGGCAATGGCAGGCGGTGATGGGGAACAACCCATCGAATTTCAAGAACTGCGGCGACAACTGCCCTGTTGAAAATGTTAGCTGGAACGACGCACAAGAATTTATAAGCAGACTGAACGAAAAAGTCCCCCTTAGCAAAGGGGGAACGAGGGGGTTGTACAGATTACCGACAGAGGCAGAATGGGAATATGCTGCAAGAAGCGGGGGAAAGCGCGAGAAATATGCGGGTGGTGATGATGTTGACAGTGTTGCATGGTATAACGGCAATTCAGGAGGCGGATTTTTCAGCAGTGGAAAAACACAACCTGTTGGCACAAAAGCTCCCAATGGTCTGGGTATATACGACATGAGCGGCAATGTATGGGAATGGGTGCAGGATTGGAAGGGCAGTTATAGCAGCGGTTCGCAGAACAATCCTACAGGACCTTCGAGCGGCAAGGCCCGCGTTATTCGCGGTGGTGGTGTTAGCATGCATTTCGATGAATGGTATACGCGCACTTCGCATCGCCACGGGTACGATCCCGCTGACCCTTACGGTATCGGTGGTTCCTATCTTGGCTTCCGCCTCGTCAGGACTCGTTAGTTTTACCCTTGGTTTTTTTACACTTGGCTCCCCCTCTTAGAATAAGAGGGGGACGGGGGGAGTTAGCCTGAATGATGTTTAACCGCAATGATCCTGTTTTGAAAGAGCAAAGGCGAGGGTTAAGACGTAATCAGACCGATGCAGAAAAAGCGTTCTGGTCAAAGGTGAGAGCGAAACAATTTTATGGGATAAAGTTTTTCCGTCAGTATAGTATTGGCCCGTATATTCTGGATTTCTATTGCCCAACGTTGAAGCTTGCGGTCGAATTGGACGGCGGACAGCATACCGAAAAACAAAATCAGGAATATGACACTGCTCGCACCGAATATTTGACAACACAGGGGATTAAAGTTGTGCGTTTTTGGAACAACGAAGTTCTGTGCAATATTGATGGAGTGCTGGAGAAGATAACTCCCCCTGCTCCCCCTCTTAATCTAAGAGGGGGCAATAGTTCCTCATCTTAAGATAAGGGGAGGGCTCTGTTCGGGACAGGCCGAAGGCCCTGTGAGCTTTGTGGTACAATTAACATTAATACCCTCAGGAAGGAGGCATTATGCGTGTTGTAGATATTCCACAAATTGAAGGATTAAATGCAGCAGAAAAGATTCTTTTGGTTGAGGATATATGGGAAAGCATATCTTCCGAAGACGCGGTAATCCCTGTTCCTCAGAGCCATATAAAGGAGCTGGAAAGAAGGCTTGAAGGGTACAAGTCCAGTCCGGGCGCGCTTTTATCGTTAGATGAACTTCGAAATAAAATAGAATTAATGAAATGACATACACACTGAGGTTCATTCCCGGGATTGAAAGGGATGTAATCAATGGCTATGTTTGGTACGAATCAAAATCTGTAGGTCTTGGTGAAGATTTCCTCCGCGTGTTCTATGCCTCTGCAAGCGAAATTCAACGAAACCCGTTGCTTTACCCGACTGTTTATAATAAATTTAGGCGTCGCCTGATCAGGAGATTCCCATACGCTGTCTATTTTACGATCGAGGCCGATCAGGTTATTGTATTGGGGCTTTTCCATTGCGTGCGAGATCCGCAAGCTATAAATGCAGAACTCGAAAACAGAGAAAAGTAGAACCTGTTACTACGAGTAGGACAACCTTCATTGCCCCCTTTGTCAAGGGGAATACGAAAGCGCGGAGCGGGATTAAAATTGAGATAATTTATAAAGAGAGGTTTTTTTATGAGACATGCACGGTTTTTATTTGTGTTTTTTGTTTTTTTCGCTTTTTCTGTTTTCCCCGTATACTCATCTACTGCTTTCGCCGTTGAAATCAAAAACGTCAGACCGTTGCAGGTAGGCAGCCGGATAATGTTCGAGTTCGATGTTGTGGGCGATGAGCCAAATGAGGATGCCGAGGTCAGCATAACCATAACGGTCAAGGATAAGCAGTACACTCAGGACAGCTTGCATGTTGAAGGCGACTATGGAAAGACCAAGACAGGCAGAGGCAAAAAAATATACTGGAATGTTCTTCAGGACTTTCCTCGCGGCTTGAATGAGAACTTTGACTGGGACATATCTGCAAGCGGAGGCAAGGTTATCAAAGACAGAATAACCGGTATGGAATTGGTCTTTGTCAAAGGCGGTTGCTTTCAGATGGGGGATGTTTTCGGCGGCAGGTTCCCTCAGGAGAAGCCTGTCCATGAGGTCTGTCTTGATGATTTTTACATAGGCAAATATGAGGTGATGCAACGGGAGTGGCAGGTGGTTATGGGCAATAACCCATCTTATTACAAGGACTGCGGCGACAACTGTCCTGTGGAGTGCGTGAGTTGGAATGACACGCAGGAATTTATACGTAGACTTAACGAAAGAGTCCCCCTTAGCAAAGGGGGAACGAGGGGGTTGTACAGATTGCCTAAGGAAGCTGAATGGGAGTATGCGGCAAGGAGCGGAGGCAAAAACGAGAAATGGGCAGGGACAAGCGACCAGTCTGAAATAGATGACTATATGTGGCATGAGGGAAATGCAAGCGGTTTTTTAGGCATCGGCAAAGGGCCGAGACCGGCAGGACAAAAGAAACCCAATGGTCTCGGTCTCTACGACATGAGCGGCAATGTTTGGGAATGGTGTCAGGATTGGTACGATGATAATTATTACAAGAATAGCCCAAGAGACAATCCTGCCGGCCCTTTGATCGGTTCTGAATACCGCGTCCACCGTGGCGGGTTGTGGGACTACGGTGCAGGAAGCGCGCGGACTACAGCCCGCGACAGGACCAAACCTAATTACCGAGGCAGCTACAGTGGTTTCCGTATAGCAAGAACAAAGTAGTTTTTTCCGTCATGCACGCCCCCGATTACTACATTCGGGGACAGGCTTCGGCGGGTATCCAGAGGTTTTAAAGACTGGATGCCCGATAGAGGATTTCGGGCATGACAAAGGCCGGAGATGTGAAAATTACCTTTTAAAATCATTTTGCCCCTGCTATAATCATTCATCCGGTTAAGGCCGTTATTCAGGGCTTGCCCCGGAACCAGAAAAAGCTGGATGCCCGATAAAGGCGCTCGGGCATGACGGAAGAAAGAGTTTACCATTCCCGCTACGGCGGGGACCCATATACCACACTGTCATTCCCGCGAAGGCGGGGATACAGAAGGGGAGGCAATCATGCTCAGAAAGATTTTAGCCGTAGTTGCAGCAAGCCTAATCGTCTCATCATTGGCCTTTGCGGAACAGGGCACCTTTAGGTCAGGCATTCTCCCTGCTCCGCCGCAGTTGTCGGCCAAGGTGCAGTTCTATGAGCCTTCGGGCAACAACATCCTTGACGCCGAAGAGGCCGGCAAGCTGATCATAACCATCAAGAACAGCGGCAGGGGCGATGCCTATGATCTGAAGGCAGAGCTTCAGCCCGAAAGGTCGGTCAGCGGGCTCTACTTTGACAGAACGCTGAATATCGGCACCGTCTCTGCCGGGGCTACGGTAACAAAAGAGGTCGAACTCCGCGCATCCGAGGACATACATGAAGCGAGGGTCAGCGTTCTTGTGGACATCAGGGAAGCGAACGGCTTTGACCCCAATCCGGTCAGGATAGCGTTCGAGACCAAAGCATTCCAGCCGCCCAAGCTGATAATAGCAGACATGGGCATAGAAGACCAGAACCAAAACTATAAGATAGAGCCGCAGGAAATAACGGCCATAACCGCCCGGATACAGAACACGGGCTACGGCGAGGCACGCGATGTTGTAGCGGATGTGCGCGTAGGGCAAAATGTGTTTATAGAGGGTGAGAGCAAGACACACTTTGAACTCGGCCCCATACCCGCCGGACAGTTCAGAGACATTAAATTCTCGTTCTATACCAATAACCGCATTAAAAACGGCGAGAATATTCCGATAAGCATAGATGTAAGAGAGAGAAGGCCGAAATTCGGGCTTTCCGAACCGCTCAAATTAGCGATGAACGCCCCTCAAAAGAGCATTGACGAAGTGGAAGTCAAAGGCGAAAGGGGTGATCAGAAGCCGCAGATAGAGATAGCGTCAGACCTGAGCATAGACGTTGACAAGAATCTGCCCGAAGGCGAAAAGGCCGGTAAATATGATGTGGCAGTAGTGGTCGGCAACAGGAACTATGCTGCATCTGGACTGACTGACGTAGAGTTTGCCGACCGCGACGCAGCCATAATGAAGGAATACCTGATAAAGACCTTCGGTTTTGATCCCCGGAACATAATCTTCGAAAAGAACGCCACCTTTACCCGCTTTACAGAAATATTCGGCTCAGACCGCGACCACAAGGGCGACCTGTTCAGGTATGTGAAAGAGGGCGCGTCAAAGGTTTTCATATATTATTCCGGCCACGGAGCGCCTGACCTTGATTCCAAAGAGGCATACTTTGTGCCTGTTGACGCCAAGGCGCAGAACCTCGCCTTAACGGGCTATCGCCTACAGACCTTTTACAACAATCTCTCGAAGCTGCCTGCTCAGAAAGTTACGATAGTGCTCGACGCCTGTTTTTCGGGCAATTCAGAGCGCGGCATTATATTCAAAGACGCCAACATCAGCCCCGGCATACTCAAGGTGAAGAAAGAATTTGAAGCCCCGCAGAACGCACTTCTTATAACGAGCGCGGGAGTGGATCAGGTTTCAACATGGTTTCCGGCAAAGAAACATTCGCTTTTTACATACTTTTTTCTCAAAGGGCTTCAGGGCGAGGCTGATATAAACAAAGACGGCAGGATCACGGCCGGTGAGATGAAGGCGTACTTGGGAGAGAATGTGCCTTACGAGGCGCGCAGACTGAGCAGGATAGAGCAGAAGCCGGTCGTGTTCGGCAACGACGGTGATGTTATAGTGACGCTGAAGAGGTAAAGGACTGTCTGTTTTTGTAGAGGTACTAAGGAATACATTTACAATGCCACATGATTTGTCATTCCCGCGAAGGCGGGAATCCAGAAATATCTTGAAAATACTGGATCCCCGGGTCAAGCCCGGGGATCGTGCGCCTGAGAGTGTGCGAGGTCGGAAGGGTGAAAGTCCCTTTCAGGCAAACGCTCTCCGGCCTGTAGTCGAACGTAACTGCGTCACTGTGAAGTGGGGTGGAGAGCAACGGGAGACGA
>SCQE01000085.1 GCA_004321915.1 Nitrospirota bacterium | reverse complement strand
GCCTGCTCTTTAGGTTGCAACAACGGAGTATCTGGTGGGTCTTACATTATGAAAAGCTATTTGCAGTCTATTTTCAATGAGTTAGAATGAAAAATTGCGCTTATCGCCGAAAGTCCAGTTAAAACAACAGATAAATATAGTGCACATTATCCATCATCATGTTGCATTATGATCTGGATAACGTCTACGAGTCCTCAGGTATCGGATACAACAACTGTTACCGATTAATAGGATAATCTGCTACCACCTAAAGAGCGGTTTTTAAACAATCAGGAATTAATATAAGACCTACCAGATAGTAGAGAATACAGTTTTCTTCCCCTTTTTCTTTAAAGTTCGTATCAAAAAAAACTCAAGATACGGCTTATCATCCGTAATAACCGAGATTTGGGGATTATATTTAAGCATCTGGATATTATTGAAAAAAGACAGCGACACATTATTCCATTCCCTGAGATCTCCGGCAATTTTATTATCTCTTAGCTTCTGCTGTATGATTTCTGACGACAAGGTAATAGGAAATTCTGAACCGATTAAATGAAGACCAATAGTGTTGTAAGAAACAAACCCGTAAACATAAGGAAATTCGGAGGTAAAGGTATTAACGAGCATTTGGAAAATTTCCATGTCGTCAACCCCGCTGCCCGGGCCAAAGGGCATCCAATGCGCCATAATACCGCCTTTATTTAGGTGTGATTTGGCAAGGGCGATGAAATCTTTTGAATAGAGATTGTTTACACCGGCTCCATCAATGGGTGGAGCCGGGTCGAGTGTAATTACATCGTAGGTATCCTTAGAAAGCTTCAAATGATTTCTTCCGTCATTGACAACCATTTTGCCTTTCGGATAATCTCGAAAATATTGTGAATCACTATGATAATAATCAAAAGCTTCAAAAACCTCTTTTACAAGTTCAACAACCGTGACATATTTTCCATATGAAACTGCTGAACGATACGTTGAGCCCATACCGAAACAAATAACGAGTGTTTTATCAGGAGTGGGATGGATCAGCATAGGGATATGTGCCATCATTTTTGTTTCGGTCTCTTTAACTGTCATACCCATGCCGTTAACAAGCAACAATTTTGCTAAAGGTTCTTTTCGTTTCCTTATTACGGTTGTAACTCCCTGCAAGCCTGACTTGTGTGATACGACCTCCACTGATGGGTTTTTCGCCTCGATGTTACGCACAAAAAAACTTTTTTCTGACATTTTGATGCTTCCATATGATACCAACAAAATTGCCGGGATAGAGATAAAAGCGATAGAAACACGTTTGAAATCCGTTTTGCTATTAACCATTGCAAGACATGCGAGAAGCCCTGCGGTACAGTACAAATTGCCGAGAAAGTAGAGTCCATTAAAAAACTCAAGGTTGGGCGCAATGAGCAACCCGGCTATAAGCGAGCCTATCACAGCTCCTAGTGTATTCCAATAATAAGCTTTCGCAATAAGAGTTCCTTTAGCTTCTTCCTCATTGGGTGCAATGAGGCGGGTGACAAGAGGGAAACACGCTCCAGAAAGCAATGCGAGGGGCAGCAATACACTCACAACACTATAATAGTTGTAAAGCATAGTGTAGATTGTTACGGCTCCGCCTTTGAACTCAGCGATTTTATCAGTAATCCTCTGAAAAAGCACCATAGATATAAATACAGTTGCTCCCATAAGAACCTGAAATCCTAACAGCCAGATAATAAGTGATTTTATTTTTTTGACCACAAAAGACATCAGCCAACTACCTGCCGAGATTCCAACAAGGTAAACAAAAACTATCATCGAAAAGGCATATGTTGTATTCCCGATTATGGTTTCTATCGTGCGGGTCCAGAGAACCTCAGATGCCATAGCGATGGCGCCATTGGCGGCAGTAAGATAAAGTGCTATAAAAGTGTATTGTGGTAACTGTGGTTCATGATTCTTATGCTGCGATGAAACAAACGGCATTCCTTTGTATCTTCCTGAATATAAAAAAGCTACAAAAGCTATCAGGATATTGAAGCTTCCAGAGCTTAGTGTCGTGTAGGTTATCCCTATTGCTTCTATCATAAAAAAGCTTGCCGCAAGAATACCTATGGCAGCTCCGATAGTGTTTGCAGCATAAAGGAAGCCTACTTTCCAGTTTACAGAGGATGCCAACATGCGGCGCAGAAATTCGGCAAGAAGAGGCAATGTTGTTCCCATCAAGGTTGTCGGCAAGATAAGCAAGAGAAAAGAAAAAAAGCATCGTATAAGCAGGCTTATCAATAGAGGAGTATCTGTTGTTACGATCGTGCTGTAGCCATTGTCAATAGCATGAAAAATAAATGGAAAACAAAGAGCGTATGCACCAATACCTAACTCCATATATGCATAAAATCGCAATGTGTTTTTTACGGCATGCATAAATTTCCCTGCCAAAAGGCTTCCCAATGCGAGCCCGAGCATAAAACAAGCAAGCACCACAGATACAGATATAGTCGTATTGCCAAAAGAAAATGCGAGCCACCGTGCCCAGATTATCTGATATATAAGAGCAGTTGCTCCTGATATCGCAAAAATAAAATAAATTAACGCACTTTGCATAGCTCCCCTTTTTGATCCAGACTGAAATCGGGTAAACTCGTAAGGAATTGTTTTTTCAGCACAAGGAAAAATAGCATGAGGGATATCACTTTATCAATAATATGCACTTTTTTACGACACCATGACGTAGCGTTTTCTTAGCTTGAGGAAAGGTGCTTCAATAACAATTACCACTATAACCCAGCATATTTTGACCCTTTAAGATTTTTGCGGATAACAGGAAGACATTGGTGAGTTTTTCGTTTTCATTACTGTTTACGACAAGCCGGGAAATTTTAGGCGGAACGGAAACCAGCTGAACCAGCCAAAGCCTGGCCAAGCTTTACGTACCTCCCGCAAGCATTGCTTTACCAAAGCCTTCTGATTGGCACTCAGAGGTTTGCATTCTTTGCGGATTGACAGGACCGCAACGCCAAGCTCACTAATGAGTTCGGATGAAGTTGTCCACGTGCCATTGAGGATGTTTTCGAGATGTCTGCCTTGAGCGGCAAATCCGCTTTCTTTAAGTGATGCTGCTAGGACATAGAACGGTTCGGAGCTAACAGATTCGGGCATATTCACTACCTAACAGTTATTTTTATAATTATTCTACGATTGATAGCGGTATAAAATATTTTTGCCTTTTATTAAGTTTAAAATACTCCCAGCTCTGAGCGCCATATTCCTTCCCATCTGACATCTGACCTATTTTTTACCGTGTCCACTATCATAGTATGGGTTTGGATTGACAGATCCCTTTTCTCCCGTACTGGAGCACCCAAAAATGAATACAAGAGCAGTCAGTAAAGCTAATAACATAAATATCTTTGTCATACTATCCCCCTATCCTCTTTTAATAGAGTTCCAGCCTCGTATAGTTTATTATATGCCATTTATTCCGGACAGGCAATAATAGGCATTATTGGAATTTCCTGAGTTTTTATCCAAAATGAGCGCCCCCCTTTAAAAGGCCCCAGCGGATAACCTAGAATTCAACTCAAAATCTTTGCTTGGGAACTTGGGAAATGTTTTAGAGCATTTATTTTCAGTAGAAACCTTGATGACTGATCAGAACGATACTGATGAAGAGTAGCAGGAAGCGCATCATATCCGCATGAAAGTTTCTCAGGATTGCGGGCAAGGCCGAAGCCATAAAGAAAGCCCTTGATGCGACGACCTGCAAGACAGCGCTAAAAGTTTCGGCAACTTATGATAAAATCAAACCATGAACGGCATTGATCTCGCGCAAAAAATCGGCCTGAAGACGATGAATGAAATAGCCTATCTTCGCGGCTATTTCGAGATAATCGCGGCCTTTGCAGGAAGACTCAAAGCGCTGTCGATCGGGCCGGTAAAAAGGGTGTTGTTCAGGCAGATTTTTTTCACCGGCATGGAGGCGCTCGGAAAGGTGTCCGTAATGGGCGCGCTTATAGGGATCGTCATCATCATGCAGATAACTAGCATCGTGGGCGTGAACGCCCTGCTTACAGGCAAGATTCTGCTCTGGATAATCGTTAAGGAACTCGGCCCTCTTTTTTCGGCGATCATAGTTATAACCAGAAGCGGCACGGCGATATCGTCGGAACTCGCATCCATGAAGATAAACGGCGAGGTGGACAACCTGAAGCTGATGGGCATCGATCCCTACGACTATCTTATCGTGCCGAGGGTGGCCGGCATATCGCTCTCTATATTCGTGCTCTCTTTCTATTTTCAGTTCATCGCTATAGCCGGAGGCATAGCCCTTTCCTCCCTTATCCTCGACTTCCCGATGCTTCAGCACATAGAGGCCATATTCGCGGCATTGAGCATTTATGAGGTGGCGGTCTCGCTCTTCAAGAGCTTTGTCTTCGGGCTCCTGATATCCGCGGTATCCTGCTATCAGGGTCTTAATGTCGGGAATTCTCTGACCGAAATACCTCAGGCGGCTGCGCGCGCCGTTATGCAAAGCCTGTTCATCGTATTCATAGCGGACGGAATCATCACGGTAGGCGCTTCGCTTCTATGATGACCCTGAGAAACGTCAGCGCGAACGGATTCAGTGACATATCGTTCGAATCGGGGACAGGCAGATCGGTCAAAATAATCGTAGATTCGGACGATGAAAAAAACCTGCTGCTAAGACTGGTCACCGGACTACAGAAACCTGATGCGGGAGAGGTGCTGCTCTTCGGCAAAGAGATATATTCCATTTCGGAAGACGAATATATTAAACTTTTCGAGAAAGCCGCCGTGGTGCCCGGCAACGGCGGGCTTATCAGCAACCTGAGGGTGTGGGAGAATATAACCCTGCCGATAGAGTATCATCAGGGCATCAACCCGCAAGACCTTGAGGACAGGATCATCAGGATCGTCAGGCGGCTGCTCGGCATAAACACGGACATCGAACGCATAGAAAAACTTATGCAGCAGCTTCCGGGGCATCTGAGTCCGCACGAAAAAAGAGTTGTCGGAGTCGTAAAGGCCTTTATTGCCGAGCCGGAAGTTATTATTTACGATTCGATATTTGAGGGGCTCAACCCGGAAATGCAGGATGAACTGACAACTATGACTACGCAGTTCCATAAAGAAAAGGCCGGGAGGGTTTCTCTCTACCTGACCTCGGACGAATATTCGTTGCGCAAAGCGCCCGCCGATATAATCCTCAGGCAGGCGGGTACGGAACTGAAGGAGATGCGATGAGTATCCTCAGAGACGGGGACAAACGGTTTGTGAATATCGAAAGAAAGATAGGACTGTTCTTCATTATAGCGGCCATAGGCACAGTAGCCGTTATAACCTTCATCGGCATACAGCACGACACTTTTACGCCCAAAACCACGATCTTTTTCATCGCCGAAAGCGGGCAGGGCATAAACGAAGGCATGGCCGTAAAACTCAGCGGCTTTAAGATCGGCAAGATCAGGAATATGGAACTCGACGACGTGGCAAAGGTGAAAGTAACTCTGTCCATAAGCAAAAAATATATGAAATGGATAAAGACCGACTCTCACGCAAAACTCTCGAAAGAGGGGATGATAGGCGACAGCATCATAGATATCCAGCCGGGGTCCGCGGCTGCCAAGCCCATGCAGGAAAACAGCATAATGCCTTTCGGCCGCGAGCGGGGCATCAGCGAGATGATAGAGGAGCTGAAAAACGAAATCAAACCGGTCATACTCGAGCTTAAGAACATCGTCCAGTATGTGAATGATCCGTCAGGAGACATAAAGGCGACCCTGAGAAATGTGAAGCACCTCTCGGACGATCTCTCGTCAACAGGCAAGAGGTTGAACGCCCTTCTCCAGAGTTCCGACAAAAATATAAACGATACTTCCAAGAAGATCGGCGCTGTTCTGGACTCCACGCATAAGACAGTTGAAGACGTAAACGGCATAATAAAAAAAGTGGACAAAGACATGCCCGGCATAACGGAAAAGGTGGGCAAGAGTCTCGACAATATCCAGAAAACCACGGAAGAGCTGAAAAAAGCGGTAGAAAAATCCGCGCCCTCGATACCTTCGCTTATAGACAAGGGCAATGACATAGCGGATGACACTACGGAGATAACCGGGTCGGTAAAAAAAATATGGCCGATACGCTCGTACATAAAAAATCCTGAAGGGAAGCTCCTTCCGATAGATAGCTATGATTAATACACCAAAAACGATATTTATTATGGCCGTATTCTATATTGTCGTGTTTCAGGCCGGGTGCGGGTCTGCGCCCGTGCATGTCTCAGAGAAACAGGCTTTGGCAACGGACCTGAACATTAAAGCGCAGGCCGAATTCAAGAAAGGGAATTACGCAAGGGCGGCTTCGCTTTACACCGAAGCGTTGAGGATAAACCGTTCGCTCGATAATGCCGACGGCGCAGCCGCCGAACTTATCAACCTCTCGCAAACCTACCGTAAAATGTCCGAAACAGACAAGGCACACAGAACGCTGGACGAACTGCTCGACGCAGGCCTGAAACCTCACGACAAACAGTACGGCGTCGAGGCGGCCTTTTTGAAAAGCCTTGTCTACCTCGACGTTAAAGATCATGAAAAAGCGGGCGAATGGGCCGACAGCGCATCGGCCCGTTGTAAAGAGAATGCCTGCGAAGCTTCCGGAAAAATAATAAACCTGAAGGCACGGATCGCGCTTATGAAGAAAGATTATAAGGCTTCGGCATTTTATGCCTCGGAGGCCCTCGTCCTGAACCGGTCGAAAAACAATGCCGAAGAAACGGCAAACTCGCTGCGCACCTTGGCGGAGAGCAGGCTTGCAGCAGGGGCATACGCGGAGGCCCGCAAATTGTTCGAAGAGGCATTGGCCTTGGACAAAGCCGCAGGCTCCAGCGCAAAAATAAAGGCCGACCTCTCCGGCATCGGGAATAGTTACTGCGCGCAGGGCCGCAGAGACGCCGGACTAGGGTTTCTTGAGCGGGCGCTTGCCGTGAGCGAAGCTTCCGGAGACGGCGCAGGAAACAACGAAATAAAACAACTCTTAAAACAATGCTCGACAGGCTCAGGGAAAAACTGACCTTTACGCTGCTCGTCCTCAAAGAATCCGCAATATCCTTCCGGAGAAACAACAGCCTCGACTCTTCGGCAGCTCTGGCGTATTACGGTTTTTTCTCGTTGATCCCTCTGCTGCTGCTCGTAATTTACATACTCAGCAACTACATAGTATCTTCGGCCTCGGCCTTGAAGCTTATCGACGAGCTTGCCGCCGACTTATTTCCGGAGTTCAGCAAGGTCATAATAAAAGAACTGCACTCTCTATCCAAGTATAAAAAGATATGGGGCACCGTAAGCATAATAACGCTGTTCTGGTCGATAACGCCGCTAACGAGCGCCCTCAGGAATTCATTTTCCAAGATCTTCAGGACAGATTCGGAAATCTCGTTCTATAAAGCGACACTTCGGGACGGGCTCGCCGTCCTGATCGTACTGGTACTTTTTACTTTCCTTGTACTGAGCGAAATTATTTACGATATGTCGGTAGGCACTTTCTTGAAAGAGCTTCCTTTTTTCCTGAAGATAAGCAATGCGGTCGCGCCTTTTATAATAACGGTCGTCTTCGTCTATTTTTTCTTTCTCGCCTTCGTTCCGGTCAAACTGCGGTCCTCGAATATAATTACAGGCGCGGCCCTGACAGCCCTGCTTTGGTCTGTAATACGGCCTCTGTTTTCCCTGTTTCTGAAATATAACCCTACTTACGGCTTCGCGTTCGGCTCGCTTAAGGCCATATTCATATTGATAATCTGGGTCTATTACACAATCGCGGTCCTGCTTTTTGCGGCTGAGGTGATGGCCGCCAACAGAAAACGCGACACCCTGCTGATAAAGAAGTTTCTGCTCGGCGGCAAACTGCCCCAAAGCTTTCATAAAATCATTCTCGACAAATTCGTAACGACTTACAACACGAACGACTTCATCTTCAAGGAAGGCGACAGAGGCGAAAACATGTTTCAGGTGCTGACCGGCGCCGTGGCGGTGATCAAAGGCGGTCAGGTATTGAAGGCGGCAAACAAAGGAGAATATTTCGGCGAGATGGCGATGCTGCTGGATGTTCCTAGGACCGCCGACGCGATAGCGGTCGAAGACGATACGCGGATAATCTCTATAAATAAAAACAACTTTGAGTTCCTGCTGCATGAAGACCCGAAACTTGTGCTTTCTTTTCTGAAGGAAATGGCAAAACGACTTAGAAATACAAGTATGCAAGTCTGAAATTTAATACGCCGATATGTTATTTTATAAGCTCAATTCCATTTTAAAAGGAGAATATTTGATGATAAGGTTTTTTACGGCAATCCTCGTTCTGGTGTTTGCGGTTTCTTGTTCTAAAGGGGTGGAGCAGAAAGGCGAATACATCGCAAAGATCAACGACACGGTACTTACGAAAGAAGATATTAAGAACGAGATGAGTTATCTGCCGCCCGAGCTTGCGGGTGAGTTCTTCGGGGGCAGCGACGGGATCGCAAGGCTTGTCGACGAGATTGTACAGAAAGAGGTTTTCTACTGGGAAGCAAAAAAACGCGGCCTCGATAAGACAAAGGAGTTCGAGAAGAAAATCGAGACCCTTAAAAAGAACACGCTGATAAAACAGCTTCTCGACGACGAGATGAAGTCTGCCGCAAAAGTCACCGAGAAAGAAGCCAAGGAATACTACGACAAGAACAAAGAGGACTTCATAAGAAGGAACCAGGTAAGGCTCAGCCAGATAGTGGTAAAGAGCGAGGGCGACGCCCAAAAAGTTTACGAGCGGATACAGAAAGGCGAGGATTTTGCGAAGGTGGCCTCTTCGATGTCTATAGAAAAGGCCTCGGCCAAGTCGGGCGGTGACATAGGCATAGTCAAAAAGGGCGAACTCCGCAAAGAGATAGAAGCTGTCGCCTTCAGACTCAAAAAAGGACAGGTGGGCGCTCCGATCAAGCTAAACGGCGGCATACATATATTCAAGCTTACCGACGTCAAAGGCACGCCTGAAGATTTCGAAAAGGTAAAAGAGATAATCATTCAGGGCCTTTCGCGCGAGAAAGAGCAGGACCATTTCGAGAAATTCAGGGACGGTCTGAAAAAATCTTATAAAATCGAAATAAACAAGGAAGCCATCGCGAAGATAACATCCGGGAATCAGGGCAAGCCGGGAAGCAAAGAACAAAAAGAGGAAAAGGCGAAGTAGAAACCCTTAAATGAAAAGAGTCCTACTAAAAGACCTCAAGCCGGGCATGATTGTAGGCACCGACATTTACGAGCCGGGCAAAGGCATGTTCCCTCTCGTAACCGAGGGGTTTGTGCTGGACAAAGAGACTATTTTCAGGCTCAGAAGCAAAGACCTGAGCTATGTTTTGATACAGGTGCCCAGAGGATACAGGGGTGTGCCGGGAGAGGTCTTCGAACTTTACCAGCTCAAAGAGGACATAGATTTCGAAGGCAGGGTCGAAGTGCATTCAGGAGTGCAGCCCGGAATAAAGATCAAGGCAGGAGAGACAATAGTAGTTTCGTGCGACGTTGTCGAGGGGTGCTCGCTCGAAAACCTTACAGGCAACATATCGATTAAAGGCTCCATATTAGGCACCGCGGAAAACCCTGTCAGGATCCACACCATGGGGGACGTTACTATTCAGGGCACTTCGGCAAACAAGATATATTTTGCCGAGATCAAGGCAAGCGGCGAGGTTACAACGGCCCTCGATGTTTCGAATTCCTCGATAACCTCAGCCGGAGATGTCACACTTAAAGGCTCTGTGACTTCCGTCGATATCGTAAGCGAATCGAGGATAAATATCCGCAACTGCGTGGCCGGAGAGAATACCGATTGTTGCTGCTCCGTTACGGTGAACCCCATAGACCACTTGGCCCTTATAAAAAAGCTGGAGGCGCTCGATGTCAGAATTGCCAAATTCGAAAAGGCGAAAGACGGACTCCAGAACATCGCTGCTACCATAAAAAAGTTAGGGCCTGCGATTTACAATGTGCCTGCCGACAAAAAAAGGGACCTCCTCGCAGGACAGAGAAAGCTTAAGGAACTCGAAGAAGAACTCGAATATCTGCTACGCGACAAGGAAGAACTGAAGAGAGAAATCGACCTCAGCCTCGCGGTAAAGAGAATTTCGATAACCGGAGATATTTTCCCCGGCACTAGGGTCTGCATAGAAAACAAATGTATGTCTATCGAAAAAAAGGAACGGTCTCTCTCGTTCCTTATCAAGAACTCCCAGATAATTTCTGTGCCGTACGGGAGCTGAACTTGGCCCCGCCAACAGGAAGGATCACGCTGAAGCTGCTCCCTTCCCCTGCTTTGCTCCGGACTTCAACCCTGCCTTCCATCGCCTCAACAAGTTCCTTCACTATCGCCAGTCCCAGACCAAAGCCTTCCTTGACCGGATAAGCGCCCCTGTAGAAACGGTCGAATATGCGGTCCGCATCTTTTTCAGGTATGCCGCAGCCCGAGTCCCGGACCTCCACATAAAAAAAATCGCCGGCCTTTCCGTAACGCACCGCAGCTCCACCCTTGTCCGTGAATTTAAGGGCGTTGGACATAAGGTTTCTTATTATCCAGACCAGTTTTTCGGAGTCAACGGACACTGAAATATCCTCGCCGTCTTCGAATTTGAGATACAGTCCCTTATTTTCGAACAGCGGCCGCATCTCGTCCGTTACACCGGACAGAAAAGGCCCGAGTTCCAACTCTTCCTCATTGAAGCGCGAAAAAAAACCGGCCTCGGCCTTGGTCATGTCCTCGATGCCGCCCACAAGTTTTATAAGCCTGTCCATCTCCGTCCTTATATTTTCGAGCCCTTTGGACGTGTCCTTCAGAACTCCGTCAGACATGGCCTCGACATTCGCTTTCATCACCGTAAGAGGGGTCCTCAGCTCATGAGCGACATTCGATATCAGCCGTTTTCTAAGGTCTTCCTCCTTCCTTAAAGACAAGGCCATGAAATCGAAGGCCTGAGATAGACTTCCGAGCTCGTCATCCGATTTGAGCCCCACCCTCACATTGAAATCTCTTCGCGTAATCCTCTCTGCGGCATTTTTGAGTGCAACGACCGGGGCCGTCAGGAACTGGCTCAAATAGAAAGCCATGAAAAATGCGCCCGCCCCTGCTATCAGAAACGAGACGAGAAGAAAATAGTTTGTCCTTTTTTTAAAGGTCAGCTCTTTCTCTTTAATGACCGCTTTTTGAGCGGCCCTGTAAAAAAGGGCACCCACAGGACGTCCCATATGCATAAGCTTATGCCCGGCAAAAGCGCCTGTTGTCTTGTGCATATCGAAATGCTCGCTCATCCTTTTGTGCATGGCCGGAGAGATGGAAGACATGACCTCTTCATGCGTAATGGCCTCTTTTCCATAAGCGTCGACGACCCTGATATCGAGGCCGAACATCATGGCCCAGTGTATCGCCTCGGAGAGGGCCTGCCTGTTCCAGCCTCTGTCCGTATAGCTGCCCTCAACCGCGGTTATGACCCAATAAAGCTGGTCTTCCTTAAGGCTCTCCGCGTAGTTTTCAAAGTCCCTCATTATGAACCACTCAAAAACAAAGTTCGAAAACATCGCGGCCGCAATCACGATTATAAAGGCCATGAAAATTTTGGACTTCACCCGTCAATGCCCCCTATGAATTTATAGCCTGCGCCGTGCACAGTCTTTATGAACGACGGCCTGTGAGGGTCGTCCTCTATCTTTTGGCGTATATTTTTGATATGGGCGTCTATGACCCTGTCATATCCCTCGAAATCGTATCCTTGGACCAGATTAACAAGCTGGGCGCGGCTGAAGACCATCTGCGGCCTCTCGGCCATATGCAGAACTATTCTGAACTCGGTGGAGGTCAGAGGAACAACCCGCCCGTCCTTCAGGACTTCCATAGAGTCCGTGTCAATAATAAGCGAGCCGTTGTTGGACGATATTATTTTTTTGTCCGAAGGCCTGCTGCGCCGCAGCTGCGCCTTGACGCGGGCGACAAGCTCCCGCGGACTGAAGGGCTTTATTACGTAATCGTCTGCGCCGAGGCCGAGGCCTGCGACACGGTCATCCTCGCTGCTCTTTGCCGTAAGCATAATTATCGGGATGTCCGAAAACTCCCTGATCGCCGAACATACGGCCTCGCCGTCCATGTCCGGCAGCATAAGATCGAGGATTACAAGGTCGTATTTGTCCTTAAGAAGCTTCAGGGCCGCGGCCCCGCTTCCAGCAATCTTTGCGGAATAGCCCTCCCTTTCGAGATAAAGCCGTACAATGTCGGATATCTTCTCTTCGTCCTCTACAACAAGCACCTTGAACTGTTTGGCGGTATCGCCCTTCACCCTGCGTTCCCCATCTTTTCATAATACCACATAATAATAACGCACCCTGAAATAGCCAAAATACGGCATTATGTGTTAAATTTAAAGAGCTTATATCGAAAGGAGCAACCATGCCTGATTTTAAATACAAGACCTATTCACCGGAAGAAGATATCATATACTCAGAGTCTATAGCCAAGGTCAGAGACGCGGTCGGCAACGGCCTCAGTTTCAACGAAGCCTGTAAGACTCTGGAGGTCGAGGACATATCGCTTAAAGCTTTCATTGTAAGCGACGCGCTCAAGATACTCATAGCCGACCTCCATTACTCAAGGGGGATATCTCTGCCTGATGTCGCAGACAAATTAAAGGTATCACTCAAGACCTTAGGGATAACCATAAACGAAATGCTGGAGGATGTGGGGGAGTCTGCCGCTCAGGAATACCGTGAAATGGACCCTGACGGTCCTATAGGGCACGCTTAACCCGCCCTTATAGGCTTATGACACCAGACCGGCTTTATCCGGCGCTTTCCGGATACGCAACCTCTCAAGGCCTTGAACTGAACGCCGACAGAGACCATGTAATGGGAATAATCGCAGGGCTTCTCGAAAACGAAAAACGCTACGGATACCGTTCCTGCCCGTGCAGACTGGCCTCAGGGACAAAGGAAAAGGACGCCGATATAACCTGTCCATGCGCCTACCGTAACGACGACATAAAAGAATACGGGACCTGCTACTGCAGCCTGTATGTTTCGGAAAACTGGAACAAAAGCGCCACAAAAAAAACGGACATTCCCGAAAGAAGACCGGACTCGATGCAGTTTTAACCGATAAGCGGAGGTCACAAAATGCTTTTTGAAAAACCACTCACCCTCGAAGACATAAAAAAAGAGCCTTTCATAATAGAACATATCAAGTGGGACGCAGGGCCCAAAGAGCTGATGGAGCCTTCAATAGTCCCGTCCTGCGACGGCTTTATAAAAAAAGAACCTCTGAAAGGCTACATCTTTTACATCGACACCATGGGCGACAAACCCGTACTCTCTCTTATGCGCCACACCGAAGCCGGGTTTGCCGAAACGCTGGCGCAACTGGACGATATGCCCGACGAGTTGCTGAAAGAAGCGATAGACGAGAGCAAGGGAAAAGGATGCTTCGGCATGTACCCTATAAACGAAAAAATAAAGGCCCTGCTCAAAAAAGAGCTGGGCGCGGGATGAGATGCTGTCTCCCATGAAAAACGTTCTTGCTGTAGTCCTTGCGGGAGGAAAGGGGGAGCGGCTGCATCCTCTGACCCTCCATAGGGCAAAGCCCGCGGTCCCGTTCGGAGGCAAATACAGGATAATAGACTTCACCCTCAGCAACTGCATAAACTCCAACATCAGAAAAATAGCGGTATTCACGCAATACAAATCCCTTTCGCTAGACAGACACCTTTCGCTCGGCTGGGAGCACCTCTTCTCCCCCGAACTCGGAGAGATAATCATAAACGTGCCCCCGCAGCAGAGGGTCGACGAACGCTGGTATTCCGGCACAGCGGACGCCGTATATCAAAACATATATTTTATCGAGAGAGAGGCCCCTCCCTGCCTGCTGATACTTTCGGGAGACCACATATACAAGATGGACTACTCCGAAATGTACCATTCGCACCGTTCCCAAAATGCGGTTGCCACGGTCGCCGCCATAGAGGTGTCAAAAGAAGAAGCGAAGGCCTTCGGGGTCATGCAGGTTGACGAAGACTGGAGGATCGTAGGTTTTGAAGAAAAACCGGCAGACCCCAAGACGATACCCGGCAAGCCGGACTACTGCTTGGCCTCTATGGGCGTATATCTCTTCAACACGGAAAGTATAATACAGGAACTGAAAATGGACGCGTCAAAACAGACCGCCCACGACTTCGGCAAAGACATAATCCCCGACATGATAAAGACAGGCAGGGTATTCGCGCACAATTTTATGGACAAAAACAAAAAAGAGGCGAAATACTGGAGAGACGTCGGCACCATCGACGCTTACTGGGAAGCCAACATGGAACTGATATCGGTCGAGCCGCAGCTGAACCTCTACGATCAGAAATGGCCAATCCGCACCCGCGCCTACCAGCACCCCCCCGCAAAATTCGTATTCGCCCAAGAGGGCGAAGGAGGGAGAGTCGGCACTGCGCTCGACTCCATCGTATGCGACGGATGCGTGATCAGCGGCGGAAAGGTCAAAAACTCGGTCCTTTCCCCCAATGTCAGGGTGAACAGCTGGGCGCAGGTCGAGGAGTCGATACTTCTCGAAAATGTCGAAATAGGAAGACGCGCCAAGATACGTAGGGCGATAATAGACAAAGATGTATATATCCCGCCCGATACCGTCATAGGCTTTAATCCCGAAGACGACAAGAAAATGTTTCATATAAGCCCGAAAGGCATCGTAGTGATCCCGAAGCTGGTCAAGACCTCTATCGCAGGTTGAAAAAACGCGCGGCAAAATCTTATCAGCGTGTTCCGGTAAAGTTATGGAATTCCTGACCCTCACTGAATATTTCGAACGTCTCGAATCCACCTCAAAACGGCTTGAGATGTTCGAGATACTTGCGGAACTTTTCAAATCGTCTTCTGCTGAAGATATCGACAAGATAGTCTATATGAGCCAAGGACAGCTCCTTCCGCCGTTTCACGGACTCGAAACCGGCATATCGGAAAAGCTTATAGAAAGGGCCATCGCAGAGGCTTCGGACGAACCGGTCAAAAAAGTCGAGCACGCTTATAAAGAGACAGGCGACATGGGCCTCGCAGCAGAAGGACTCCTGCGCGGAAGAAAGGGATACGGACTTACCGTGCTTCAGGTCTATGAAGAACTTACCGACATAGCCATGACAGGGGGGACAAAGAGCGTCGAGAGAAAGATAGGCATGCTTGCAAACCTGTTCAGGGGGATGTCCCCGAAAGAAGCGAAATATATAGCGCGGCTGGTCATCGGAAAGCTGAGGCTCGGCATCGGAGACCCGACCTTCCTCGAATCCCTCTCCCTCGCGCAGGGAGACAGGGAGCTCAGGCCTGTTTTAGAGCGGGCTTACAATATCTGCTCCGACTTGGGACTCGTGGCCAAAACGCTTCTCGAAAAAGGGATGGAAGGCATCTCTAAAATGCGCGTTACCGTAGGTTATCCCATACGGATGGCCTTGTGCGAAAGACTGCCTTCTCCCGAAGACATTATCGCGAAAATGGGCACTGCGGCAATAGAAGCAAAATACGACGGCTTCAGGGTGCAGTGCCACAAAGACGGCGATAAAATAGAGATGTTTTCGCGCAACCTCGAAAAAACGACCCGCATGTTCCCGGAGATAGCTGCTGCGGTCTTGAAATATGTCCGGGCGAAAAGGGCCATTATCGAAGGGGAAGCCCTTGCATACAACGAAGAGAGTGGAGAACTCCTGCCCTTTCAGGTGACGATCCAGAGAAAGAGAAAACACGGTATCGAGGAACTTTCCAAAGAACTGCCGTTGAAATTTTTCGTTTTCGACCTCCTCTATCTTGACGACGAAGATTACACCGAAAAACCTTTTACCGAAAGGCGCGCCAAGCTCGAAGCCATTATCGATAAAAACAGCATTATCGAACCGTCGGAAATGGTGCTCACCGGAAACCCCGCAGACATCCACAGGCTCTTCGAAAATACAATAGAGCGAGGTCTCGAGGGCGCAATAGCAAAGAGGCCCGACGCGCCCTATGCTGCCGGGGCGAGAAACTTCAACTGGATAAAACTTAAGCGCAGCTATAAAGGCGAATTGTCCGATACCGTAGATGTATGCATAGTAGGTTATTTTACAGGACGCGGAGCAAGGACCAAATTCGGCATAGGCGGGCTTTTAGGGGCGGTCTATGACCCTGAAAGCGAGACCTTCAAGACGCTCAGCAAGATAGGCTCCGGATTCAGCGACGAAGAGTTCGCACAACTTAAAACGATGCTCGATGGGATCAAACTGAAGCACAAACATAAAAACGTGGACTCGGACATGTCAGCCGATATCTGGGTAGAACCCCGATATGTGATCAGCGTTACCGCAGACGAGATAACGCGCTCACCCATGCACACCGCAGGCAGGGACAAAGAAGGCATCGGCTATGCGCTTAGGTTTCCGAGGGCAAAAGGTTTCATAAGGACGGACAAAAAAGCTGAAGATGCGAACACCGTGTCCGAAATCATCGATATGTACGAACAGCAGAAGAAAGTAAGTTTATAAAAGACAGGGTTCAATAAGAAATAATCGGTTAAAGTGCAATAGCCTTGAGCATTTAGAATCTATGTCAACCCATTTCTCGACTTTATTCTTGTAATTCAGCAGGCAGGCTTTACTGAAAAACATGTACAGCTCCTCATAATCCGTAAAAATCTCAGGAACCGAAAAACGACCATTCTCTAAAGAACTGTTTCTCACAGGTAATAAAAAATCGCACCTTGCCTTGTCTACGCCATTGACGTATAATAAAACATGGTTATTATTGAGACCCCGATATTTACAAAACTAATCAAGGAATTGATATCTGACGAAGACTATCGGCTTTTGCAGACTCATTTGGTCAATAGGCCGGATGCCGGGAAAATAATACCGGGAAGCGGCGGGCTCAGAAAACTCCGGTGGTCTGCCGGTGGGCATGGAAAGAGAGGCGGTAGTAGGTTTATTTATTATTGGTTCGCATCCAAAGACTCTATACTGTTACTTTTTGCTTACCCGAAAAACGAGCAGGCTGACTTGACAACAGACCAGCTCAGGCAGTTGAAAAAGATTATAGAAAAGGAGTACCTATGAAAAAGGAACTGTTTGAAGAGTTGCTTGAAAGTGTTAAACAGGGCGCTGCTATCGTTAAAGGCAAGATGAAACCCTCTCGTAGCACTAAGTTTCCAGAGGCTGCGGTGCGGAAAATACGTGAACAATACGGCTTATCTCAGGACAAGTTTGCGTCGCTTATGGGAATAAGCGTGGCTACGCTTCGGAACTGGGAGCAGGGGAGACGCAAACCTGAAGGCCCCTCGCGTATACTGTTAAAGGTTGCCGCGAAACATCCTGAAGCTATACTGGACATTACTAGACGCCATAACAAAAACAAGGCGGGTATAACAAAATTTTGAGCGACCAGCGTCACAAAAAAAGGAAAACGAGAAGAACCGGCAAAAATAGCAAAGCTGAAATTGGATCATAATCGCAGATTTTCAAGGATAACGCCTCCGATCTTCTGATGCCGGTAAAAGCATATGTCGCAAATCATCGATATGTATGAACAGCAGAAGAAAGTAAGTTTATAGTTTCAGGTTTCCTTCCCCTGCAGCGCCTGATAGAAATCCTAATAGCCTAATTAATAATTTAAAATTGACAATAACGCTACATACGGACAAAATATCCTTTATTTCACAGGGGGAGACGCATGAAAAAAGGGAGCAAACAAGAAAAAAACGGCAGCGGGGACGCGGATTTTCTTTACCGCATGAATAGAGACCTCAAAGACTTTATTAAGCACTCTCTCGAGATTTCATCCGAGGTCAAACAATGGAGCAGCCTGCACACCGAACTGAATACGGTCAGGTGTTTTGAAATCAAAAAATGTTCCAAAAAGGACTGCCCTGTCTATCACAGCAGCGATTACCGTTGCTGGCTTCAGGCCGGGACCATGTGCCGGGGCGAGGTCCAAGGGGAATTCGCTAAAAAATACACATCCTGTTCAGAATGCGAAGTCTTTACCATATATCACAAGGAACCGACCACCGAACTTTTCAAAAACATCGATATCCTGATCTACCATCTGCAGGACAGGGCGGTCAAACTTCGCGAACTTGCGATGAGAGACCAGCTGACCAATCTTTACAACAGACATTTTTTCAATGAAATCATAGAGCGGGAGATCGCAAGGGCCGAACGGAAAGAAGACAGCCTCTCCTTTATCGTCATAGACCTCGATAACATGAAAAAGATCAACGACACCTTAGGGCATTTCGTAGGGGACCAGTATATAATTGCGACCGCAACCCTCATAAAAAATACCGTCCGCAAAGCAGACATCGTTTTCCGCTTGGGGGGCGACGAATTCCTTGTTATTCTGAATGCCGGCAAAGACAAGACCTTGAAAATGACCGGGCGGCTTTTAAAAGCGGCCGATAGATGGAACAGGGAAGACTCGAAGAATGCCGGCTATACGTTGTCCTTCAGCATAGGGCACGCCACATGCGATAAGGGCTCCGATTACCACGCAGTCATGAAAGAGGCGGACAAGAAAATGTATGCGGACAAAAAAGCCAAGAAAAAAATATACGAACAACGCAAAAAGGAGGACCTGCCCTAATGAAAATCAGAGAGCTGTTGTCATTATTCATCTTCACGGCTGTCTTGGCGTTAGCGGCACCGTCGGTTGCCGGAGATACGGCAGCCCCTAAAAGCAATCAGGAGCTAAAACAAGCCTTCGCTTCCGGCAAAAAAACGGTAATATTCTTTTTGAATCCTATGGGCGCTCCCTGCAGGGCCCAGAACGATGTTCTGCAAAAACTGCATGCCGACAGGGCAAAGAAGTTCAATATCGTAAATATCGACGCCACAAGGCCCTCAGACCAGAAAGTTTTCTACGACTACGGGGTGAGGGGGCTGCCTTCAATAGTCATCGTAGACAGCAGGGGCAACATAGGCAGGGTCTTTCCACCGGGTGTGCAAAGTTATGAAACACTGGCGCATGTGCTTGACAGCATAAAATGATGGAACTCGGGATTACAAATATGGCCCTTGCGTTCGGGGCAGGGCTTGCAAGCGTGCTTTCGCCGTGCGTGCTGCCTGTAATTCCGGTGATCGTAGCCGGCGCGGAGTATAAAGACCGTTTGAGGCCCCTTATAGTGGTTTTCGGACTCTCACTGACCTTTATGGCCATGGGTGCAATATCGTCTTTGTTCGGTTCGATGCTCATAGGGAAGACGCGTTATATAGAGCAGGCCGGTGGAATTGTGATAATGTGCTTGGGGGCCGTGGTCTTTTTCGATATAAGTATTTTTAAGAAGCTCTACCGGCTTTCGAATATTCAGGTGAATTCCGAAGGAAGACTGGGAGGCCTTATACTGGGAATGGCTCTGGGGGTCGTATGGATCCCCTGCGTAGGCCCCATGCTGTCGGGCATTCTGGTGATGGTCGGAACAAGCGGCCAGCTCGTAACGGGCGTTCTGCTTCTCGGAATTTATTCTCTGGGCCTTGCCGTACCGATGCTTGTTATCGCCTACTCCTCCAGTTTTGTCCAAAAGAAACTCAGTTTGCTTTCCGGAAGCGGAGCGCTTAGATATGTTATGGGAGGAATACTTATAGCTTTCGGGTTTTATGTAACGGTAGTCGGGAACTTTGCGTTTTAACCGATACCGGCAATGAGATAAGTCAGATAAGAATATTGTCTATCAGCCTCGTCCGTCCGATTTTCACCGCAACCGCGATCAGCTTCTCTTTTCCTTCATCGGCAGCTTCGCTCAAGGTCAAGGGGTCATAAACCCCTGCGTACTGAATTTCGGAAATAAGCTGTTCTTTATCCAAGACCGATTTCATGGCGGAAACCGCTTCAGGAACGGTCCCGGAGGCCGATCTCAAAACCGAAGCCGCAGCCTGCAATGCCCCGTTTATCGCTCCTGCGGCCTTTCTCTCTTCAGCGCCAAGATACGCGTTCCGGGAACTCATGGCAAGACCGCCGGGTTCCCTGACCGTAGGGCAGACCACAATATCCACCCCTATGTTCAGGTCTTCCGCCATACGCCTTATAACAACCGTCTGCTGAAAATCCTTTTGGCCGAAATACGCCCTTGTCGGCCTCGCGATGTTCAAAAGCTTGCATACCACCGTAGCTACTCCGCTGAAATGTCCGGGCCTGAACGCGCCGCAAAGTCTTTCGGACAGGGCGTCGACATGCACGCGGGTAGCAAATCCCTGCGGGTAGATCATCTTGGCCTCAGGAATGAACAACAC
The DNA here is from genome assembly GCA_004321915.1 of Nitrospirota bacterium. Classification (GTDB taxonomy): domain Bacteria; phylum Nitrospirota; class Thermodesulfovibrionia; order Thermodesulfovibrionales; family Dissulfurispiraceae; genus MYbin3. The sequence continues at coordinate 24,794 of SCQE01000085.1, read as the reverse complement.
GTCGGCCCCGCTCTTTTCGAGCTTCTCCCTGTCGCCTTCTATATCTCTAGGATACCTGTCGAAATCTTCATTGGGTCCGAACTGCATCGGGTTTACAAAAACGCTCGCCACCACAATATCGTTTTCGTCTTTTGACCTTCTTATCAGGCTCAAATGTCCGTCATGCAACGCTCCCATAGTCGGAACAAAGCCTATGCTCTTGCCTTTTGCCGTATGTCGCCTCGATGTTTCCTGCATTAAACGCAGCATCCTGATAGTTTCCATGCCGATACTCTATCCGACAGGGCCCTATACGGTCAAGGGCATACGCCGGACTCCGCAACATCCCCGAAGTTCTGTTAGAATATAACGCTAAGCGAAACATGAAGAACATTTTGATCTCGCAATTGGATTACACCTACTTTGTTTACGGGCTTTCCCTTCTGATGCTCGGAGCAGCCTGCCTTGTTCAACTAAAAAAAGACCAATTAAAACTGCCGTGGGTATTTCTGGCCATGTTCGGTATTGTTTCAGGCCTGCACGCATGGGGAGACCTTATTAATATCGTATTTGACGACAGGAAACATTCGCACGACTTGAACGTCATCATACCGGTATTCTCATTCATATTCCTGTTTGAGTTCGGACGCAGGGGAATTTCAGATACGGAAAACAAACGGACCGGTGTTTGGATATATGTTCCTCTTATCTTGTTGACGGGACTGGGCGGACTGGCAGGACTGGAAGGTATAGACGCTATGGGTCGCTATACGCTGGGGGTCTCCGGAGGATTTCTTTCGTGCCGGACATTATGGGCGGCTGCAAGAAAAGGGCCTGCAGCCCCTGACCGTTGCCTTATGACGGCAAGCATAGCCTTGGGACTACACGCTTTATTAACAGGGACCGTTGTGCATTATGCCCCCTTCCCTCCCGCGTCTATAATAAACGCGGACCTTTTCTTTTCGATATCCGGAACCCCGGTCCAGACCATAAAAACAGTCTTGGCAGCAGTAATTGCGATGTCGGTATGGATGCATTCCGAAAACTGTTCGAGGACAGACGATAATGTCTTTCATGTCAAACACACGCATAAAACAGTGCCGCTAATCGCGCTTATGGCCATCATTATCGGCGGATGGCTCCTCGCAGGACTCCTCGGAAAGCACGCAAAACATGAAGAGCTGCGCGAATCAGCGGTCTATGCCGATGCGATAGTCAGCCATCTGCAGAAGTCGCCCGATAACGTGGTGAAGTCGAATGAAATCATCGCGGATTTTTTTTCCGAAGCAACAAACCATCATCCGGAATCTTTTCTTGTGGACCGGAAAGGCGCAATATTCCTTTCGAACAGGCCTGAATTGGTTTCCTCGAACCTTTGGCCGGACACTGACAAATTAAAGACCGCGCTCCTGCCTTATGAACCTCATACGGGGGACGAGATAGATTATCAAGGCAGACACCTTCTCGTAACACGCCGGGGATTAAGAGATTCCGACTGGTCTCTGGTGCTGTTCGAACCGACCATGCTGATAAAAGAATACAGGTTTTTCGCCATCGTAGCGACACTCGTGCTTTTCAGCGTCACCTTCGCTTTCTTTATACTGCTTCAACTCATACGTGAATCGAGCTCAAAAGTGGTCTCATCCGAGCGCCTATACAGGAGCCTTGTTGACGGCTCCCCCAACTTTATATTCCTGATAGACGAAGAGAGCAGATGCATAACGGCAAACAAGGCCTACCTCTCATTTTTCGAGTGCGGCCTGCCGGACATATCGGTGAAAGGGCTTCCGGACATATGCTCCATCGAAAAAGGCGGCGGCGATCTAAACTCCATAATAAAAAAATGTCTTGAAGGCAAGCGGCGCTCTTTTGAGTCAACCCTTACCGGATGCAATGAAAGAAGATGCACGTGCAGTTCTACCCTCTCCCCCATATACGATCCCGACGGCCGGATACGGAACATTGTCTGCATATTCGTGGATGTTACCGCAAAAAAGGAAGCAGAAAAAGAGATCGAAAAGTATCACTACCATTTGGAGGACCTCATCAAAGAGAGGACCTCCGAACTCGAAGAAGCCAACAGACTGCTCCAGTCGGAGATACTGGAGAGAATAAAGGTCGAAAAGGCGCTCAGGACGAGCGAAGAACGCTTCCATTCGCTTTTCAATCTGGCATCCGACGCAATACTTCTGCTCGACGCCGACACCGAAGGGAAAGAGCCGGCAATAGTGGATGCGAATGTCGCAGCCTCCTCCATGCACGGTTACACGCCGGATGAGCTTATCGGCAAACCGATAAGTTTTCTGAACGCCCCCGAAAGTCTGGAAAAAGCCCGTGAGGTCTCCAAACAACTGTTCGAAAATCCCGGAGAGGTCGTGACCTTCGAGATAACTCATGTCCGTAAAGACGGCTCCGTATTCCCGATAGAAGTTTCGGCAAAAATAATAAACCTCGACGGCAAGAATTACATACTGGGCATCGACAGGGACATATCCATGCGCAAAAGCGTCGAAGAGGCGCTGAGAAGAAGCCAGCAACGGTTCAGGGCCGTCTTCGACAACGCCCCGGTAGGCATAACCATCATAAACACCGACAGAAGATTTATCGAGGCGAACACGGCGTTTCAAAAAATGACGGGATACGATATCGCCGAACTGTCCGAACTGTCGGTGTCCGACATAAGCCACCCGGACGACGACCGCCTTAACATGCTCTATTACGAAGAACTGATGGCAGGACGCCTGCCTCATTTTTCGATGGAAAAAAGATTCATAAGAAAAAACGGCGCCGTGCTTCTGACCAATATCGTCATCACGACTATCCGAGACAACTATGACAAACCGGTCCTTCTTTTCGGCATTGTGGAAGACATAACTGAGAAGAAAAGGGCCGAGGACGAGCTGAGGAAATACCACGAGCGGCTTGAAGAGATAATCGCCCAGCGCACTTCGGAGCTTTTAAAGATCAACAAAAGCCTGAAAAACGAGATCGCCGAGAGAAAGGAGATCGAGACTACGCTGAAAGAGAGCGAGGCAAAACTAAGTGTCCTATACAATGAATTCAACATAATACTTAACTCGACGCCCGACTCGATAGTGCTTATGTCCCTCGATAAAAAAGTCCTGTGGGCCAACAAGAGCACGGAAAATTATATAGACATGTCGGCAGGAGACCCCGTCGGCAAGCGCTGCCACGAACTCGTACATAAAACGGACTGCCCTATCGAAGAGTGTTACGCCGCTAAAGTCTTTGAAACCGAAGCGCCCGTCGATTTCCAAGCAAGAAATTATCAGGGCAGAATGCTCGATATCAGAATAGTCCCGATAAAAGACGAGTCAGGAAAGTTTATCAAGATGCTCCATATCGCCAGAGATGTGACAGAAAAAAACAGGCTCCACGAGACGGCCCACCTCGCGTCCCTCGGAGAAATGGCAGCTGCGGTGGCGCACGAGATCAACAACCCGAACAATGTAATAATGTTCAATTCGTCAATCCTGCGTGACTCATGGGGCGATGTAGGAAAGATACTCCACGAGTATTCCAAAGACCACGGGGATTTTTCAGCAGGAGGACTTCCGTCCGGCACAATCAGCGAAACCGTAGAAAACCTTATCGCAGGAATAGTCAAAAGCTCGGTGAGGATAAAAAATATAGTGGGCGACATGAGAAGGCTTTCTCTTCAGGACAAGCAGACCTTCTTCGAAGAATACGATCTGAACACGGTAACGGAAAACGCGATATCGCTCCTGAATATGAGAATAAATAAACTCACGAAAAGTTTTTCTTTTTCGGCTGCCCCTGACATCCCGATTTTAAAGGGCAACCCTACCCAAATAGAACAGGTCGTGATAAATCTGATACTCAATGCGCTGCAGGCGCTTGAAAACAGCGATAAGGCCGTAAAGGTAAGCACAGGTTATGATGCCTCGTCGGATTCCGCCCTGCTGGAGGTCTTCGATGAGGGCTATGGGATAGAGTCCGCGCATTTAGGCCAGATAATGAAGCCGTTTTTCACGACCAAGCATGAAGGCACAGGACTCGGCCTTTCACTTGTAGGAAAAATACTCACCACCCATAATGGTAAAATAGAATTTAAATCGGAATCCGGTAAAGGGACCGCGGTCAAGGTAACGCTGCCCGTTCGAATACCGGACCGGAAAGAGGTGAAGGAATGACGCAGGACCTTGCGGTGCTTCTCGTCGACGACGAACCCGAAATATTATACGGCGAGAAGATAGTTCTCCAAGCAGAAAAAATACGGACCATCCATACCGTGCAAAACGGGCTTGAAGTGATGCCCATACTTGCCGAAAAAGAGATCGCCGTGGTCGTCCTCGACCTTTCGATGCCCGGAATAACAGGGGGCGAACTGCTTAAGGAAATTGCAGGCGAATATCCTGAAATACCGGTCATCATCATGACCGCAAACAACGAGATAGAGACCGCCGTAGAATGCATGAAAAACGGGGCGTTCGATTACATCGTCAAACCTCTCGAAAAAAACAAGTTCTCGGCCACAGTGAAAAAAGCGTTCGAAAACTTCCTTCTCCAAAAAGAAGTGTCCCTGCTCAAGCGCCATATCCTCGACGGAAAAATACAGAACCCGTCCGCCTTCTCTTCGATAATAACCAAGAACAGCAGGATGCTGGCTATATTTTCATATGCGGAGGCGATAGCGATATCCCCGCAGCCGGTCTTGATTACAGGCGAGACCGGAGTCGGCAAAGAACTGCTGGCACAAGCCATACACACGCTGTGCGGGCTGAGCGGAGAGTTCGTTGCGGTAAATATCGCAGGGCTGGACGACAACATGTTTTCTGACACCCTGTTCGGACATAAAAAAGGCGCCTTCACCGGCGCCGAAACAGCACGCGAAGGGCTCGTGTCGCAGGCAGAAAACGGCAGCCTTTTTCTGGATGAGATAGGCGACATGCAGGAATCTTCGCAGGTCAAACTGTTAAGGCTTCTGCAGGAACACACCTACTACCCGCTGGGTTCCGATGTCCCGAAACAAAGCAACGCACGCGTCATAGTCGCAACCAATCAGGACATTAAAAACCTTATGGAGGCAAAAAAGTTCAGAAAAGACCTCTTCTTCAGGCTGAGAACGCACCACATACACATTCCGCCCCTGCGCGAAAGAAGCGACGACATCCCGCTTCTTACGGACCACTTCATGAACGAGGCATCGCAGGCCTTGCGCGTAAAAAAACCTACAGCGCCGCCGCAGCTATACACGCTGCTGAGCAACTATAGTTTTCCCGGTAATCTGCGGGAGTTGCAGGGAATGGTTTACGACGCGGTCGCCCGCCACCGTTCAGGCATACTTTCGTTGGATAGTTTTAAAAGTATCATAGGCGATGATGTCCGGAGCGATGATCCCGTGGCCTCCGTATCAAACGTATCGGAGCGTCTGAACATCGACATCTCAAAGCCGTTTCCCACCCTTGACGAAGCAGAGGAAATACTGATTAACGAAGCGCTGAAACTGGCTGACGGCAATCAGGGAATAGCGGCCTCGCTGCTAGGAATAACGCGTCAGGCATTGAACAAAAGGCTGAGCCGCAAGAAACAATCATCGCAAAACGGCGCCCATAGCCTTTAACGGAAGCATAGAGACATGACCGCAATACCTCTGAAATTCAAAGACCCGGTTGGACCATTAAAACCGGAAAAACCCGCACCGAAATGGATCGAAGGGACGGTCGCAACACCTGCGGGACCTGTTTATAAAGCATCGACCGTCCTCTCTTACCGGGATTATCGGGAGCATTTCAGATGCCGCGTAAGCGGATACAGGGACAACTTTACCATAGAACCGGGCGTTTACGCGGTAGGTTCTCCTGACGGGAATTCCGAAGTGTTCGTAAGCGCTAACTACAAATACAGCTTCGACCTCCTGAGACAGGCGCTTCACGGTCTTGACGGCTGGATACTTGCGCTCGATACAAAAGGCATAAATGTCTGGTGCGCGGCAGGCAAAGGCGCTTTCGGCACCGTAGAACTGATAAAGAAGATTTCGGATTGCAGACTTGCGTCGATAGTGGAACACCGGAGGCTTGTCCTGCCTCAGTTGGGGGCGCCGGGCATAAGCGCCCATCAGGTCTCGAAAAATACAGGTTTCAAAGTGCATTACGGACCGGTTTACGCTAAAGACCTTCCGGCATATCTCGCAGCCGGCCGTAAGGCGTCGCCCGATATGAGAACGGTAAAATTCACTATAAAAGACAGACTTATACTCACGCCTATGGAGATAATTCCCGCAATGAAAAACTATCCCCTTTTCGCGCTGATAGTATTGTTCGCTTTCGGGCTGCAGCCTTCAGGCATAATGTTCGGCGACGCTTTTTACGGCGGGGCACCTTTCCTTATCCTAGGGCTTTCGGCCGTTCTATCGGGGGCCTTTGTCACCCCGCTGCTGCTGCCCGCAATACCCTTCCGCTCCTTTGCGTTAAAAGGCTGGGCAACAGGTCTTTTGACCGTCTTCGCGTATCACAAACTGGTTGCCCCTTCTCTTGTTTCACCGCTTCCGCTGACTTTGATATCGTATATTTTCTTTCCGTCCGCAAGCTCGTATATAGCCCTCCAGTTCACAGGCTCGACCACTTTTACCGGAATGAGCGGAGTAAAAAAAGAACTCAAATACGGAATACCCCTTTACATTACCTCTATCGCTGTCTCCCTTATAATTATGTCCGTATACAAGCTTGTCGAATGGGGGCTTCTATGAAATATCTTTCGAATGTTGCGACCCTTATGCTGGACCGTGAGAAATGCACGGGGTGCGGAAACTGCACAGAGGTCTGCCCCCATGCGGTTTTGTCCGTCCGCGACAAAAAAGCGTCCATAACAGACCTCGACAAATGCATGGAATGCGGGGCCTGCGAGACCAACTGCCCGTTCGGCGCCATAACGGTCGACAGGGGCGTAGGCTGCGCGGCGGCCCTGATAAACAGCATGCTCTACGGTGGAGAACCGTCCTGCGACTGCAGCTCTTCCCAGTCGGGAAAAACAACGGCCTGCTGCTGAAGACCTTCTTTTACGCGCAATAGTGTATAATTTAAAATGTTACGACACCGATCAAGGCCATGATAGACAATGCAGATAAAATCTTAGCGGTTTTTAAAGAGCCTGAAAACGCAGTATCGATACTCAAAGGCATAATAGATCTCGTTGAGGAGGGCTTCATTGTCGTCGACCGCGATTTCAAGATCATACTTTCCAATAAAGCCTACTGCGAGCATTTAGGGCTGGACGAAAGCTCGGTAGTAGGCCAAAACTGCTTTAGGGTCTCTCATAAGCTGAACAAACCCTGCTATTCGATAAATGAAGAATGTTCGGTAAAATTCTCTTTCGACACAGGAAAGCCGCATGCCTCCTTCCATGTTCACACCGATAAAAACGGAAACCCGGTATATATAGAAATAAAGTCCTTTCCGCTGAAAGACCCCTCAGGCAATGTATTGCTCGTAGTGGAATTGATCAACAACGTGACCGGAAGAAAAAAACTCGAGGACCAGCTAAGGCAGGCACAGAAGATGGAGGCGGTCGGGACGCTCGCAGGAGGCATAGCCCACGACTTCAACAATATACTGACGGCAATAATGGGTTACGGCCATATACTGCAGCTTAAAATGGGCGCTGAGAACCCGCTGAAAGGACACGTCGACAGCATCATAACGGCCGCGGAACGCGGAGCGAACCTTACAAGCGGACTTCTGGCCTTCAGCAGAAAACAGATCATCGATCCCCAACTCATAGATGTAAGCGATATCGTCAGAAAGGTCGAGAAGCTCCTCACAAGACTGATAGGCGAAGATATAGAGCTTGATACCGTTCTTGCGGACAAAAAACTGACCGTGGTTGCGGACTCGGGACAGATAGAACAGGTGCTGATGAACCTTGCTTCGAATGCCCGCGACGCAATGCCCGACGGCGGTGTTTTGAGCATCAGGACATGGGGCATAGAACTCGATGAAAGGTTCTTGGCAGCGCATGAGTACGGGCAGATAGGAAACTACGCGGTCATATCGGTATCGGACACAGGAACAGGCATGGACAAAAGCATCTCCGACAGGATATTCGAACCTTTCTTTACGACAAAAGAGGTCGGCAAGGGCACGGGCCTCGGCTTGGCAATGGCTTACGGCATAATAAAACAGCACAACGGATTTATCACTGTTTACAGCGAGTCGGGCATAGGCACCACCTTCAAGATATATCTCCCGGTTTCGGCTTACGGGAGGGAATCGACTGCGGTCAGAAAGTCCAATGAGATCAAAGGCGGCACAGAAACAATACTTATAGCCGAAGACGATTCCGAGGTCAGAAAAATAAACAGCGACATACTTAGGGAATTCGGTTACACGATTATCGAGGCCGAGGACGGCATCGATGCGGTCGAAAAATTCAGGTCGAACATAGAAAATATCGCGCTCGTCATACTGGATGTGATAATGCCGCGCAAAAACGGCAAAGAAGCTTATCTGGACATGAAAGAGCTGCTCCCAAAGGTCAAAGCGATATTCACAAGCGGTTATACGTCGGAGATAATAAGCAAAAAAGGCATCCTTGAAGAAGGCATCACCTTCGTGCCTAAACCGGTCCCGCCGCAGGAACTCCTCCTCAAAGTAAGGGAAGTGCTGGACAGATAAGCTATAAACGAAAGAAACCCGCTCCTGAAATAAACATCACAAACTCATTTTTAAGAGGAGGCTGTTATGCCGTTTATGGAATGGAATGATGCGCTGAGCATCAAGGTGGAGGAGATTGATGAGCAGCACAAGATACTCTTCAAACATATAAACAACTTATATGAAGCTGCACTATCTGACACGGAGACCCAAACAGTCGGAGACGCCTTGTCCAGCATGGTAAATTATACTGTCTATCATTTTTATACTGAGGAAGAGTTCATGCAGGGCCATGCCTATCAGGGATACGAAGAACATAAGAAAGAGCATCTGGAACTCACAGAAAAGACCATCCATTTTTTTGAACGTTTCCAGAACGGAGAAACTGAAATATGCGATGAATTACTCTTGTTTCTGAAAAGCTGGCTAACCAATCATATAATGATCACAGACAAAAAACTGGCAGCGGTCAAGGTGTCTTGATGAAATGTGTAGCGGTCATGGATTGATACTTCCCGCAACTTCAGTTTTTACGAACAGTATCAATAGGTCAAACATAGGATAGGAACATAAGCTGTGCCGGTGTCTCTCCGTCCTCAGGATATGAAACAACCTTGGTTTTAACCATGACATCCGGTTCTACTGCAGCAACGGCACTGTTAATTATATCCGTTGCATCCATCTTTTCGACCATCGGCAACAGTACAACCAGCTTTATCTCCGTGATCCTCACGACGTCATGAACATTATTTATCGAGGAGGATATGGCGTCTCCCGCCTTCTGTACTTTTAACGACGCATTATCCATACCCAGATCCTTGCACAGGCTGTTATAGTTTTCGATCTTAACTACTGCGAGTGAAACAGCTCCTGAATATTCGCTTACCGCATCGATATGCCCCTTGATTATATCCATATAACAGGTGAAAGGGTTGACTATGTTTCTTTTCTTGTCCTTGCTGATGCCTACCATCAGGTAAGGCGACATCTGCATGGCAATTATCGAAAAAAGTCTCTTTATCTCTTCCATGTCACTGATGCTTCCAATCTCAGTGCCTTTGACTTTGTGGAGGGTAATCACACCGACCGGTGTTTTTGCCGATTTGAGCGGAACTACAAGAAAATCACCCACACCTTTTTCTATGTTATTTGCAATGAATAGTTCACCCTGCATAATTCTGTTCCTGATGTCGGAGGTGTCTACCACATCTTTAACAGCTTCTGCCTTAGCATCACTAAGACCGATAGATTTTTTCAGGTTTAATCCGCCGCTTTCATCCAAAAGAATAACCGCACATTCTTCCACATGAAATCCTATATTTACCGCATGCAGGATCAATCCGACAGCCTCGTCAACAGAATCGCTTCTGTTTAGTATCTCGCCCACATTAAATAAAGCCGTGAGCTCTTCCATCTGTTCTTTTATCCTATTATTGCGCGTCTCTATGGCGGTTACCATATTATCGAATTGCACATTGAGAATTTTAATCTCGTCTTTGACCTTCACATCAGAAACACTTTCTATGTCTTCTCCTGATAATTCTTTCATTCTTTCTACAAGAACAGACATCGGCTTAAGTATTATGCTGACGATTATAGTCACAACAAAAGTCACAGATAATACACCTCCGAGGCCTAGCCCCAAATAGAGATACTGTATTAGCCTTATCCTCCGGAAGGATTCGGTTAAAGGCACACTGATGCTTATGGCCCCGAGGACCGTCCCTTCATTGACTTTGTGACACGAAAGGCAGTTTTTGCCCATAAAATCCGACTTGGCTGTGTATGGGAAAACGCCCCTGAGATGGCTGCCTTTCAGAACGAACTTTTCCGTGCCTTTTTCGATAACTTCTTTTTCCAAGGCGTCCGCCGCATAGTCCCGGGCATCCCCCTTGCCGAAATCCTTGTCGATTGCCTCTGTTTTTATGACCTTCAAGTCAGCTACATTTTTCATCTGATCAAGAAACATATCTTTGGCGCTACTGTAGCTCGATGTATACATCATTGTAGTGAGGGAATTCAGAACAGTATCCCGGTAACCCACCATCGTCCCCTGCTTTGCCTCATCAACAACAATTGATTCTGTCCTGTTACCGGTGACCAAAATGGTCAATACTATCCCTACGGTAACGGCTATGATTACAGGTATTGCTATTTTCCACTTTATCGATATATCTCTCAGATCCACGATATCCCCCTTTATCGGTTTAACAAACCATTGCCCCGGCACCTATGCAGTTACTTTAAAATCCTCCGGAATACGGCGAAGATACTACTTTGCGTTCCTTCACAAAAAAGGCGGTCCCTGATTCTTTTTTTGTTATTTCCAGACTGCTGTTTCCTATGGTAATTTTTGAGCGCGGGAAAATATTTCCTTGAACTGCAATTCTCTTTATTTCGAGATATTGTTCTACCTTTTTCTTAATGTCTGCTTTTTGTTCTTGAAAAGAAGACAGCTCTACTTCTAAAGCCTTGAATGATTTAACTCCGGTTGCCAGTTCGATTTTTTTATCCTGCGGGAGTTGCTCAACGTCTTTACCCAGTTTCTTTATAAGATCTACAACATTCTGCAGTTTTTCTTTTTCTTTCAGTATAACGGCTGATCTGGAATCAATCTTGAGAAGTTCTTGGGAAAGATCATTGCACTCAAAAGGTTTGACCATGAGCACGGAAGGGTCCCCGAGTTCATTACCACAATCCCTGATTTTTATAATAGACTGGCTGTATATGCGAGAGTTAGCAGCTTTGCCTTCAATCTTCACCTCACCTCTTGCAGAGATTGAGCTGTCGCACACATCTCCGGAAATAGTTATATCGCAGCTTGTCTTGATATCCGCAAAACTTACAGAATCCTCCGATTTGTTCTGTACAAAAATATTCTGAGAAGCCATAAATGTAACCGGACTTTCCTTGCTTCCGCGTATACAGCCTTTAATCAGTATGCCTCCTGTTGCACTTGTAAGAATACAGCCCTCGCCAACGTCACCCTCGACAATAATCCTCTCGCCTGCATCTATTTTGATCTTAGGGGCAAGATCCCCTTTAATCTGGACCCTGCCGTCAAATAGGATATCCTCTCTAATATCGTCCGGGTTATCAACTTCATATACCTCGCCGGGCGCACCTTTGTACCCCTCAGGCGGCTCTATCAGGATATACACAATTCCCCTGTTCTTCAAGCTGTGGATATAGGTATCGTTAAGGACAACACCGTGTCTGATGAAGGGCATATTCATACCGATGGCGGCCTCAAAAACATCAGCGGCAACAACCATGCCCACTTTGGCTTCACTTACTTTTATTTTCTTTAGCATATTCCGGCTATTATTTACGTTATTACGTCAATCCACGATAAATTTAATCATACATGCCCATATAATGTAAATGTTCTTTTGCCAACACCCGCTTTTGCTATTACACTTCTAAATTCCCCGACTACAGCGAAAACACAGAAAACTATTTCGATATTGCCATACATGAAAAACATGGAGGGAAATGAAACAGATTATTGTTCGTACTCCACCGACAGGTAGCGCCGGAGATTCGGGCCTAAGCCTTACATCTTCTCCGGGGCCGTAACACCCAGAATACCTAAGCCGTGCCTCAAGACGGTCTTCACCGCATAACACAATGCGAGACGCGCCTTTGTGAGTTCGGTATCCTCCGTAACAACCTTGTGTCTATGGTAATAGGGATGAAACATTCCTGCGACTTCCTGCAGATAAAATGTTATCCTGTGGGGTTCGCGGGCCAAGGCGGCATTCTTGAAGACCATCGGATACAGCAGCATTTTTTTTATTATTTTTACCTCTTCGTCGTTAAACAATTCTCCGTTAAAATCCGTCAAATCCCGGCTGCCGGCTGACGACTGCGGACTGTTCTCTGTCGCCTTAGCAAATATGCTGTTGATCCTTGCGTGGGCGTACTGCACATAGTAAACCGGATTTTCGGAAGACTGGGCCTTTGCCACTTCTATATCCACTTCAAGGTGGCTGTCGGACCTCCTTGTCAGAAAAAGAAACTTCGTCGTATCGGGTCCGATATCGTCCATAACTTCCCTGAGAGTTATAAACTCACCTGCGCGCTTGGACATCTGCACAGGCCGGCCCGCCTTTAAAAGCGAAACCATCTGGACAAGTATCACCTTCAGGCTGTCCTTGGGATGGCCGAGCGCCTGAATCACCGCCTGCATCCTCGGCACATAGCCGTGGTGGTCTGCGCCCCAAATATCTATCAGCTCGTCAAATCCCCTCAGTATCTTTTTCCTGTGGTACGCAATGTCAGGGGCGAAATATGTGTAGTCGCCGTCGTTCTTTACAACAACGCGGTCCTTGTCGTCGCCGAATTCGGTCGATTTAAACCATACTGCGCCGTCATTATCGTAGATAAAACCGCGCCCTCTAAGGTCGTCTATGGCCTGTTGTACCTCGTTCTGCTCATGGATTTCCTTCTCGCTCTGCCATGTATCGAAATGCACGCCGAAATCGGCAAGGTCTTTCTTGATCAGGTCGAGCATTTTCCTGTATGCAAAATCGATTACGGTTTCAGAGACTTCGTCAAACTCTCGCGCAACAAACCGTTCTCCGTATTCGTCCTTGAATTCTTTCGCAAGTTCCTCTACATAATCGCCCCTATAACCGTCTTCAGGAAAAGGATAGCCGGTCTTCCAAGAAGGATCATAAGGGGAATGTCCTTTGTTTACCAATTCATCCACATATTTCGCAAAAACAGAATGCCCCAACATCTTCACCTGTCTGCCTGCATCGTTTATGTAAAACTCCTTTTCGACCGAATAACCTGCCGCGCTAAGCAGGTTCGCAAGCGCGGCCCCTACAGCCGCTCCCCTGCCGTGGCCCAGATGCATCGGGCCTGTGGGGTTGGCGCTCACAAACTCTATCTGAATGCGCTTTCCCCTGCCAATATTTTCGGTCAGAAAACGGTCGCCGCCGGACATAAGTTCTTTCATCTGCGACACGATAAACTTTTTTGAAAATCTGAAATTGATAAAACCGGGGCCTGCTATCTCTATGCTGTCAAAGATGTTGCTATCGGATATCCTGTTCTTTATATCCTCGGCTATCATCTTGGGCGACTTTTTGAGTTGCTTGGAAAGGACCATGGCCACAGGAGTAGAAAAATCGCCGTGCGAAGCGTCTTTGGGAACTTCTATTTCGATATTTCCTGCGGAAATACCTAAGCCGGAAAGCACATCGACCAACATATCCCTCAACCTGCGTTCCATGGTCAGGCGTTGTCCCTCTCCCTCTTTATCTGAGCGCCTATCTTCCTCAGCTTTTCGTCCATATGTTCATAGCCCCTGTCTAAGTGGTAAATCCTGTGTATGGTGCTTTCGCCTTCGGCCTTAAGCGCAGCCACAACAAGCGAGGCCGAGGCCCTGAGGTCGGTGGCCATTACATGGGCGCCCTTCAGCCTCCTGACGCCCTTTACCGTCGCGTTACCGCCGTCGATCATGATATCCGCGCCCATTCTTTTCAGTTCGGCAACGTGCATAAACCTGTTCTCGAATATTGTTTCCTTTATAACGCTCGTTCCGTCCGCGATAGACATCAGCGACATGAACTGCGCCTGCATATCTGTAGGGAACCCGGGATAAGGCTGGGTTTTGGCGTCCTTCGCCGTCGGCCTGTCAGGGCCCTTCACCCTCATACCGTTTGCTGTAGTTTCGAATACAAGCCCCGCATCCTTGAGCTTCATGATCATCGCATCGATATGGTCCGGCCTGCATCCGGTGAGCGTCAAATCCCCGCCTGTAATCCCTGCAATAGTAATAAAAGTGGCGGTCTCTATTCTGTCGGGGATCACGGGATAATCCATGATCGGCTTGAGTTCCTCAACGCCTTCTATCTCGATCAAGCTTTCGCCCGCGCCTTTTATCTTTGCTCCCATCGAGATAAGGCAGTCGGCCAAGTCTATCACCTCAGGCTCTCTCGCCGCATTCTCCAGAATCGTCGTGCCCTGCGCCAGTGCGGCCGCCATCATGAGGTTTTCGGTGCCGGTTACCGTAGGGATATCGAAATATATCGAAGCGCCTTTGAGCCTGTCGGCGGACGCTACTACATAACCTTCTTCAAGCTCTATCTTCGCCCCCATCTTTTCGAGACCCATAAGGTGGAGGTTTATGGGCCTTGCGCCTATGGCGCAGCCGCCCGGCAAAGAAACGCGGGCCCTTCCGAACCGCGCTACAAGGGGGCAGAGCACTAAAACGGACGCCCTCATCGTCTTTACGAGGTCGTAAGGCGCCTCGAAATTATTCACTGTCGAGCTGTCGATCGAGACATTCCCGTTCTCAAAAACAACCTGAAGGCCCATGTTGGTAAGGATCTTGCCCATCGTTATGACGTCCCTGAGCTTCGGAATGTGCCTGATCGTATGCACACCGCCGGCCAGCAATGAGGCGGCCATGATCGGCAAAGCAGCGTTTTTGGCCCCGCTAATGGCAACTTCTCCCTTCAGCTTGACGCCCCCTCTTATTATCAGCTTATCCATAGCGGACTATCTTAACATATTTATAAAGGGTTATAATTGATAAACAATGGTAACTATAAACAGTCTGATCGAAAAAATTTATTCCTACAATTCAAAGGCCGACGTAGAGACCATAAAAAAAGCGTATATCTTCTCCAGGGAAGCGCACTGCAGCCAGAGAAGGGTCGAAGGCTCGCCGTACATCCACCATCCTCTTGCAGTGGCCGATATACTTGCCGACATGCGTCTCGACACGCCGACAGTCGCTGCCGGACTGTTGCACGACACTGTGGAAGACACCGGCATATACGCCGAGGACATAAGGGAGATGTTCGGGAACGAGATATCGTTCCTTGTCGAAGCGCTGACAAAATTAAGCAAGGTCGAGTTCAAGACAAAAGAAGACGCTCAGGCCGAAAATTTCAGGAAGATGCTCCTCGCGATGTCCAAAGACGCCAGAGTCATTCTTATCAAATTTGCGGACAGACTGCACAACATGAAAACGCTCGAATACCTGTCCGAAGACAAAAAAAGACGCATAGCATCCGAAACTCTCGACATTTACGCTCCGCTGGCCAACAGACTCGGCATAGGATGGCTGAGAACGGAACTCGAAGACCTGTGCTTCATGACTTTGATGCCGGACCTTTTTTCGGACCTCCAGAAGAAAGTCACCCGGCGCAGAGAGGACCAAAAGCAGTACATAGACGAAGTAAAAAGCATAGTTTTGGAAAAATTTGCAGCGGCCGGCATCCCGGCCAGAATAAAGGGAAGACTGAAGCATTATTACGGCATCTACCAGAAGATGACCAAGCAGAAAATCCCGTTCGAACAAATACACGATGTCATCGGGCTGCGGATAATGACCGATACAGTAGGACACTGTTACGACATTTTAGGCATCATCCATTCCCTGTGGCCGCTGGTGCCGGGCAGGTTCAAGGATTTCATCAGTCTGCCTAAATCGAACTACTACCAGTCCCTGCACACGACCGTAATAGGCCCCGGCGGAGACAGGGTAGAGTTCCAGATAAGAACGGAAGACATGAACGAAATAGCGGAAGAGGGGATTGCGGCCCACTGGCGATATAAAGAGAGGGACAACCTCGATGCCAAGAACGCCAAATTCGTGGCATGGCTCAGAGAGCTGGTAAAAGAGAGTTCGGACGCCAAAGAATTCTTGGAAGCGGTGAAGGGGCAGGTGGTGCCCGATACCGCTTACGTCTTCACCCCGAAAGGCGACATCAAAGAACTGCCGGTCGGCTCCACCCCTGTCGATTTCGCCTACGACATACACACACAGGTCGGCCACAAATGCGTGGGGGCCAAGGTCAACGGCCGCATCGTGCCGCTGAAATACAAATTAAACAACGGGGATGTGGTAGAGATAATCACTGCGCCCTCCCACGGCCCGAGCAAAGACTGGCTTAAATTCGTAGCAACGCAGCGGGCGAAGAACAGGATCAAGCAGTGGATCAAGACCGAAGAGCGCGCAAAAAGCATAGAGCTCGGCAACAAACTCATAGAAGACGAACTCAAGCGCCACGGGATACCTCTCTCGACCCTCAAATCCGAAAAAATGAACGAGGTCTTGAAGTCCTTCAGCTTTCAGACTCTCGACGATCTTTATGTGGGCGTGGGTTACGCAAAAATTTCGGTGCATCAGGTGGTACACAAACTCATACCGGAAAAAACGACCGCGGAAAAAATCGAGGAAGCGCATCTTCACAAACATAACAAGCCTGCCGGAGGCAAAGACAATGTCATAAAAATAACCGGCATAGACAATGTGCTTTATTATCTGGGAAAATGCTGTTACCCGGTTGCCGGAGATAAAATAGCCGGATTCATTACAAAGGGCAAAGGCGTTACGATCCACAGGCGCGACTGCAAAAATCTGGAAAGGCTTGCCTCAGGCAATGATAAGCTCATAGACGTCGAGTGGAGCAAAGACAGCGAGATCCTGTCTTTAAGCAAGATCTTCATAGAGTGCGCCGACAAACCCGGCTTGATGGCGGCGTTAAGCGCCCTCATCTCGTCGGCCAATATCAACATTTCATCCATAAAGGCGAACTCCACCAGCGACAAGCGCGCTTTTATGGAACTGGTGCTTCAGGTGAAAGACAAAGACCAGCTCAACACGATCATAAACAAGATTTCACAGATAGACGGGGTGCTGGGTGTAAGAAGGTGAAAAGCTTGTATCAGCAAGGGTTGGCGCAAATTTTTATCTTGACAAATATTCAGAATACTGTTATCTTTTATACCAAAACGTTGAAACGTTGTATTCATTTAATTTCAATAAAGAAAGGGGGGAAGAAAGAAAATGACTAAAGCAGAACTCATCGACAAAATAGCAGCTAACGCAGGGATCACGAAGGCCGATGCTACAAGGGCTCTCGATGCGTCCATCGACGCAGTTAAAGCAGCTCTCAAAAAGGGCCAGAAGGTAACTCTCGTAGGCTTCGGAACATTCTCCGTTTCCAAGAGAAAAGCCAGAAAAGGCCGCAACCCGAGAACAGGCGCAGAAATCAAGATTGCAGCCTGCAAGGTACCGAAATTCACCGCAGGAAAAACCTTGAAGGACGCAGTAAGATAATTTCATTTTAAAACAAAAAAAAGGCGGCACTAGTGCCGCCTTTTTTTTATCCACGGAAAAGGAACGAATATGAGAAAAATTCTCGCAGCCGTAGACCTCGGGGCCGACACACTCAATATTGTCGCACATGCGGAATGGCTCGCCTCCGGCAACAAGGCGGGCGACCGGTCTTGCGTTGTCCTGCTTCACATAATGGACTTCGGCATGACACCACCTGCTTACCTTCTCCCATACATAGAGAGAGAAAGGGCCCTCGCAGAAAACAAACTCAAGGAGATCGCAGCCGGGATAAACGCGAGGGGCTTAAAAGCCGAATACAGGACAATGATGGGAAGGCTTGTCGAGACTATAAATACCGCAATAAGGGAAACAGGGCCTGATATGATGGTGTTAGGGGTCAAATCACACTTGATCAGACCGAGCAGTTCGGAAAGACTTATCAAGTCACTGGATATTCCGATGCTCGTAGTGAGAGGACCGAAAAACGTCACGGACGGAATCATGATCAAGAATATACTCTGCGCCGTTGACTTCTCCGAGACTTCGCTCAAAGCGCTGCGCACTGCGCGAGAACTTGCTGAAGCGCATGAAGCCGCCTTGACTGCGGTCCATGTGGTCCCCATCGAAAAACCGTTCATCGGGTGGGTGGACAGCTGCAAAGACGACCTATGCCGGTTTAAGGACGAGTCCGTACAAAAAGCGGACGAACGGCTGAAATCGCTCGTCCCGCAGAACTGCAAAGCAATGGTCCGCTGCGGTTTCCCCCATGAAGAGTTGAACAACGCCGCCTCGGAAACAGGAGCGGACATTATAATATCGGGCGCGAGGGGTCTCTCATATATAAAAGGCATTATGATAGGGAGCGTATCCGAAACCTTGATAAAGTCCGCATCCAAACCTGTGATGATCATACGCTGAATGACGAAAGAGATAATTCTCCTCACAGCAAGTCTCTTCATGATCCTGATGAGCGCCGAATTCTTTACCAACGGCGTGGAATCGTTCGGCAGGAAGCTGTCGCTGTCCCAAGCTGTGGTCGGAAGCATCCTCGCGGCGGTAGGCACGGCACTGCCGGAAACCATACTGCCTTTCGTGGCCATACTGATGCACGGAGGCGATGCAGGCAAGGCAATCGGCATCGGAGCAATACTGGGCGCCCCGTTCATGTTATCGACTCTGGCCTTCTTTCTTGTCGGGATTTCCGTAGTCGCAAGCCGGCTCAGAAAAAAAAGAGAGTTCGTCATTAATGTTGAACCGCATTCCATGAAACGGGACCTTGTATTTTTCCTTTTGCTCTACTCCTTTGCGATAATAGCGCCGTTCTTTTGGGGCGGTCCGAAGATATTTATGGCCTGCCTGCTGACTGCCGGTTATCTTTTTTATGCTTACCTGACCTTTAAAGGCGAGAGCAGCGAAATAGAACATGCGGACGAACTTTACTTCGCGAGAATAACAAACAAGGCAGGAACGCTCTTGCGCACTCAAAAAAACACCTACGCGCATCCGGGGCTGCCTATAATCTTATTTCAGGTCCTTTCTGCCCTGTCGTTAATGGTAGGCGGGGCGCATGTGTTCGTAGGGAGCCTCGGAACAGTCTCAAGGGGATGGGGACTGGACCCTCTCTTATTTGCCTTGTTGGTGGCGCCTGTAGCGACCGAACTGCCCGAAAAGTTCAACAGCGTATCTTGGACGCTCAAAGGCAAAGATACGCTGGCGCTCGGGAATATAACCGGGGCCATGGTTTTTCAGTCGACGTTTCCGGTATCCGTCGGGCTTTTATTTACAGACTGGTCGATAAGCGGCACCGCATTATTTTCGGCAGTATTAGCGTTGGCATCTTCTTCCTTGGTGCTTGCCGAACTTCAGTTCAGGAAAAAACTCTCACCTTTTACCATGCTCTCGGGCGGGCTGTTCTATCTGCTTTACGCGGCCGTCGTAATGACCGGAAAATAGCCTACAAATTCTCTGCTTCCGGGGATATAAAGAAAAAACCGTCGTCCTCGCGCAGGACGCCCTTGAACGCGAGTATCCTCATCGCCTTTGCCACGCCCTCTCTGGAGGCCCCTGTCCTAGCGGCAATCTCCTTTTGTGTGATCTTGCCTATCTTGTAGAAACCGGTCTTTTTATCCACCTCGCAGCCGGACTTGGCGATCTGCTGAAACAGCCTTAATGTCCTGTGGCTGACATCCAAAAAAGCTATAGAACCGAGCATGTCGTCGGTCATTCTAAGCCTCTGTACGAGCGCCGACAGCATATCAACGGCAATCATAGGATATTTATGGATCAGTTCGAGAAAGTCCGAACGCTTCAATACGGCCACCACGGAATCTTCGGATGCGACAATTGCTGCGGACCTCAGGTTGCCGTCCAGCAGGCTCATTTCCCCGAAAAATTCCCCTGCGCCGAAGATTGCCAGAACAAGTTCATGCCCCTCTTCGTTATGCAAAACAGCCCTGACATTGCCTGCGACCACGATATAAAAATCGGTGCTCTTGTCCGACTGGTTGAAGATGACATCCCCCTTCCGGACCTTCTCAAAAGAAAAACTTTCTATGACACGCGCGATATGCGCGGTCGAAAGGTTCTTGAAGATCGAAATGTTTTTAATCAACTGCTCTATGAATTTTATATTGGAGTTTTTGTCCATGGTCCTCCTACCAAAACTTGCCCTTCACCTTAAATACAAAATCGAAGTTCTGTATGTCCTCCCACCGGTAACCTTTAAGCGTGGAACGGGTATCGTCGCCGTCTCCGTAGGGATTGCCGGGAATATAGAACCAGTTCATTATGGCCTCTCCGGATTTTCTCAAAACTATCCAGTATCTGCCTTTCTTGAGATCAGTTGATACGCCTTCAGGGAACGAAAAATCAACCCAATAGTAGCCGGGCCGCCTCTTTATGGAATCCAGAAAGATCGGCAGAGACCTGATGCCGGCCATAATATTGGGCTTGCCGTTGTCGTCCTCTACAAGGTCTACATAAATGGAACCGTCGCCCCCGAATTTTCTCATGGCCAACGAGAGCGATTTCATTAGGAATTTATCGTCAACCTCAAAGGCCTGAGCATAAACATATTGCGCAGTCACATACTCCGCGGTCTCCTTGTCGAGTATCTTCACGCCCCTGTCGCCGCTGACCTGATACAGGTCGACAAGGTTCGGGAAATCCATATTTCCGAACTCGATCTCCTTGCCCTTCTTGGGCTTAGGCTTTACCGGTTCCGCAGGGGGCTCAGGTTTAGCAACAGGTTTTTCAGGCGCTTTCGGGGGTTTTACAGGTTCAACAGGCTTTACAGGCCCGGCCTCGAGTTTCGCAATTAAGTTATTGCTGAACATATAAGACCTCGGGGATTTATCCGAGCCTTTGGTCTTAAGCGCTATCGAATCGTCCGTAAACTTGGCGTCTATCATTTCGCTGTACTCAGGCACATAAGGCGCTGCCCGCCACGAATCGTTTATGTCGTTGGAATCGAGGCCGTGTGTTTGCTTGATATGCCGGGACGAGGTGAACTGTTTCGACTGCTGCGGATCGTAGGAAAGCCAGCCCAGATCCGGAAAGAAAATCTCCATCCATGCATGCCCGCCCTGCCCCATGCTTTGCACAAGATAGTTCCTGTCGTCCACAGGTATCTTCCATGGCTGCTTAAGACTGATCCCGCCGACTATGCGCGCCGGTATGCCTGCCGCCCTCAAGAGCGCCATAGAAAGATGGGCAAAGTTCTGGCAATTGCCGGTCCGGTTTTTAAGAGTATATGAGGCGTCAAACTGAGGAGGATTGTAAGTGTACTTTATAGTGTCGGAAACATAGTTTAAAATTGCGGTGACCGCCTCGTATTCCGTCTTTGAGCCTTCCGTAAGCCTTTTTGATAAGGCCGTTATCTCGGGGGCCGCGCTCTGCACCATCTCAGACCTCTTCAAAAAGACCTTCTCCGGATCCGGAATGCTCTTCACCGGGAAATCAACCCTGCTCTCCATTGCCGACAACTCCGACCTTACCTTGGCATCAAAGGTTATATTGACCTGAACATCGGACGACAGAGCGCCCCATGTGACTTTTTTAAAACGATTTCCGTATACGTCCGTTTCGTCCTCCACCTTGGCGGGTTCAGGACTGAACCTGATATTCAGGTTTCTTACGCTCTGGCTCACGGCCTTGTTGTTGAATTCCGCGGGGAGGGCAAACCTGAACACCATTTTCGAGACCTGATTGGGCACCGAAAACCCCATCTGCTGGGTCATGATGATCGTACTGTCGAGTTTTCCTTCGAGGACTATGGTCTTGGCCTGCGCCGATCCGGTACAGACCAGAAACAATAAAAACAGAAGCAAAGCACATTTACTACTCATACCCTTACTTTCCTATCCTCTCCAGTAAAAACTTCACCTGCCTGTCGTCGGGACTCAAACGTATGACTTCCAAAAAGGCCTTCTTGGCCTCTGCCTCGTTGCCGCGCTGATAATGCATAAAACCTATGGCCCGTTGGATTGTCGAGTCGTTAGGGAATTTTTTCACGCCGTCCTCGAGGTATTTCATGGCCTTGTCGTCTTCCTTCATCTCCTGATAACAGAGCGCCAAATAATAATAAGTATCGGGCGAAGGATGGGCCTTCAACGCATTCTCGAAAAGATTCGAGGCCTTGCCGTAATTCCTCTGCCTGAAAAAGCCGCCCGCCTCTATCAAAAATTCGGCCGCTTTTTTCTGGCGCTCATCCTGAGACAGCGATGCATAAGGGTCGGACACAGCGTCAACAATCTTGCCCGAAGGATAACGGTCATTATACACCTTCGCCACAGATACGCCCTTCAGTTTCATCTCCTCGATGTTAGTCGAGCCGAAATAGTTTGCGCCGATCTTTACCGGAGCGTCGGATGCAATGTTCTCGGCATTATCATGAATATTGCTCTCAGAGATCTCTCCTGAAAAACCTTGCAACACCATCCCGCGTTCATTCTGAAAGATGTTCGACTCCTTTATTATGGAATTGCTCTTGATAAGCAGGACCCCGGATTTGTTGTTCGATACCGTCATATTTTTAAGAGAAACCGCAGGAACACCGGATATAAGAAGGCCTTTCTCCGTTTCCGATACGGCCCCGTTTTCGATGGAACCTTCGGTATTTATAGAACTGATACCGGTCTCCGCGCCTTTGATCCTAAACCCGTTCATCGACAGTATCCCGCCGTTTATAGAAATCCCGCGCCATTTCTTGCCCTCGGCGCCTATAAATTCGACCGGAGCATCCTTGGCGTTCACGGTTATTTTCCCATATCCGGTAAAAGAGGCATTGTCTTCAAAAACAATCCTCGTATCAGGCTCTATCGAAAGAGAAATACCCTTAGGCACGGAAATAGAATCCTTTACAATAAAGTTTCCGGAAAGTATCGTGTCTTTTTTAAACTCGCCCGAAAGCAGGACGGGCCGGCCCGAAATCAAAGAAGCCTTGACGGAATCTATATTCTCGGAATCGTTGCCTGTGGCGTCAAAAGCGACTATCTTGTAATAAAAAACAGAATCGGCCTTTGCGTTCTTGTCTTCGAATACCGGCTGCTCGATCTTTGCCAACTCGGTAAAACCGCTCAAAGGCTGCTCGCTCCTGAGCACCCTGTAGCCCGCAAGGTCGCTCACGTTCTTTACAGGTTCCCATGTAAGCTCTATCCTGTCAGGATAGCCTTTGGCCCTCAAACCCTTTATCTGCGGCGGCGGCGCGGTGTCGATGCTCACAAAGCCGCTAACATCAACCCACTGGCTCTCATTGCCGCCCGGTCTTTTCAGCGACGCGATAATCGGCATGTCCGCGGAATTGTCGCCCGGTAGGACAAGATATTCACCCATATAAATGCCGGGCTTGGTCTCTCTCATCAGAACGCCTTTTTTGAAGTTGCCGATGTCAAAAGTAGCGACCGCTCCGGGCTCGCCCTCAAGCCCCACTCTGACAACCTTCCCTTTGCCGAAAGGCCCCTCTTTGATATTGGTAAGAACTTCCTTGATTACAGGCGCATCGTCTTTGGCTATGCCCTTGGGCGAAGGTATCTTCTCGTTGAACTTATAGCAAAGCTCGTTCACCATCCTCACCTGCTGGATATCCCTCAGGTTCATGGCGGTCGAAACCGCGGTCATTATAATGCCAACCGGTGACATGGGAACGCCTCCCTCATGGTAACGCACCGCATCCCGTATCCTGAATATCTCCTTGCCTGTCTTGGCGTTGACCATCCAGACCTCGGCCTCCGCTCCGAGCTGCGAATAGACGCCCGCGTAAACTTTCTTGTAATCTATCACCCGGCCATAAACAATACCGTCGCAGCCGATGGCCTGACAGACCTCGGCCGGGGCTATCTCCACAATGCTCTTGCCTGTGGATTTTTCGAGCTGTACCGACTTCTCATCCACTATAGGAAGTTTTATGTCGCGGTAAGCCTTGCCGCTGAAGTGGTTGGCAAACGAGCGCCTTATCTGGTTCGATATCCCAACCTCCGGGGTTTCGTTCAGGAAGGGCAGAATCGCTATCGTGCGCGGAAGCTCGTCCTCCGATATGCTTACCGCTGAAGTGTCTTTCTTGATCTCCTCAGCCGGCACGCATGAAGCCAAAAACGCAAGCATTAAAAAGAAAAAAACAAAAGGCTTTTTCATCACAGCCTCCTTTATTGCGGATGAAGAATCGGATTATTTTTTATCTTGCTGCGCGTCGGTCTGCACCCAAGTCTCTATGTATTTGCCGTCAACGTCGATCCTGTTGACATAGCGTTTGACCTTCCCTGTTCTTGTGTCAATGAGAAACACGGCCTGATGCGTGTAAGTCTCCTGCCTCTTCAGGTCGAAAGTGGTGTATGTCCCCTGAAAGAGCTGGTATCTTCCCTCATCGCCGTCTTTCGCCTGTTCTGCGCAAAAGGCGTGAGTAATGAAAACAACAGAAAAAATAAAGACAGCAAAAAATATTCTTATCCCCATAGAGATTCCTCCGTAATGTTCAATCTGCTAATTACTAAGAACTAACATGACAAAGCCTCATATCTGTCATCCTCGGGCTTGACCCGGGGATCCAGTATTTTCAAGATATTTCTGGATTCCCGCCTTCGCGGGAATGACAAATCATGTGG
>SCQE01000084.1 GCA_004321915.1 Nitrospirota bacterium | reverse complement strand
AAACTATCAGACATTCAAAAAACTTACCGATGACTGGGTCGAACTTTCCCTCGCCATCGCTCGCCTACGCAAACAAAAATAGTCTATAATCTCTATGAGAACTTTGCACTGTCGAGTAAATTATGATCTCGCAAAATGCTTTTCTGAATTAGACTAGGCAGGTGGCATTATCTCACAAATTATGAAACTGTTCCCAATTTCTTTCGTCCCTGAACTTGATCAGTAAATCGGTTATCTCTTCTATCTCCGTTCTATTTGCCTTTTTCAAACATCTCCTTTGCCGCCTCATACTCCTTTTTAAATTTCAACCCCGTATCAAGAAATGGGTCTATGACCTGAAAAGCCGCGTACATGTAGGCGAGAAGTTGGAGGCCTGTGAATTCTTTGTTTGGTATGCTTTGCAGACGGTACTTTTTCTCGCTGTTTGCCGGGTCAATTCCCTGTTGGCCCAACATCGCTATCTCAAAGCCAACACTCTTTATTTCTTCCAACTTCTTGTCCTCAAAATATTGCAACGCGCTAAGGCAATACATTGTGACGGCTGCCTGTCCTGCCGGTTCTCCTGAAAATTCCACTTCTGATTTTTGCGCAGGGGCCGGTTCAGTTTTTATGAAGTGGTCAGGCCCTTCAATAATATTGTCAGTCCCTGCTCTCGACCTGTATTCATTTTCTTCAACAAGGCTGAAATAATTATCCAATCTGAGTTCTTTGGCCCATTTCAAAATCAGGTTATGGGCTTCCAGCGCCTTATCAGCCTTCTGATATTTCAGGTAGTCAGAGTAGAATTCTTTTGCAATCTTTATTTGCTGTGAGGAAGCCTTAAAGTTATAGGCCATGTCACAGCCGAACAGATCCTTGAACTGGAGATTATGGACAAGGCTCTGGATAATGTTGGCGCTTCTTATTTGCACCGGCGTATGTTCGGCAATCTTCTTGCTCGTTGCCACTTCGATATATTCTTTAAGTAATGACAGAAGCGAAATAAACTGAAACGGCCTCAAGGCAGGATAAGTCTTGTACAGGAAATCCTCGATAAAAAGGTCAATCGGCGTATTGTAAATCTGGCTGTTAATGCCGTTGAAAAGGGCGTTTATGAATCCGGCGACAGATTTATCGTCGTATCCTTCCCTCTTAAGCCTCTGTATGATCGGCTCATTATTTCTTATGAACAGTTCCTTTTGCTCCTTGGTTGCAATGAAAAGGTAATTTGCATTCAGCTTACGGCACCGGACCGCAAAGTCGAGATGTACAAGCTCATGCATCATGAGATGGGTGATTGCCTGTCTGTCTTTCTTGAACCTGATAATATGTTTGTCCCGATTGTAATTCTCTGCCATCTCAAGCTTTGCAGGGGTAGGAGCAGTATCGTCAAATACAATGTCAATATTTTTACCCGATTCGCCCGCAAGTTTTTGTGAATACTGGTTAAACATCTCCATGGCATCAGTCTTCGCTATCACCTTGAGAGCTGACTGATGTGCAAGCTCAACTGCATTCTTGTAAACAGGATTTGATGGTGAGCATTTCTTCAAGGCCTGTATCGCAAAATCAAAGGCGGCTTGATGGTCACCGTTGAGGTCTTTTATCATCCCCAATGCATATATGGTATTCGGATAACTGTTGTTTACAGCATATGCCTTCTCAAAATATTCCCCGGCTTCCTGCACTCGCCCAAGCTGCATGAAGTTTGCACCGATATTGTTCATGGCAATGTGGTCGTCAGGTTTTACAACAAGGGATTGCTGATAATAGGACATCGCGGTTGAAATATCATTCTTGCTGCGAGCGAAGATATTGCCCATCATTGTTAGTGCGTGAGTGTTCTTCGGGTCCCAGCGCAGGGCGTCAATCAGGCAATTTATGGCTTGTTCCTGATGTCCTTCCTCAGAGTAAATCTGACCGAGAATCCGGTGATATTCCGAAACAGTAGGATTTTTCTTTATGAGTTTTTCAAGGACTGGTTTGGCTTTTTTGAACTTGCCTGATTCGCAACATTTTACAGCTGAATCAAACTCAGGCTTTTGACTGGCGATTGAAGAGGTATCGATTTCAATCTTTACAAAATCATTTTCGATCTCAACTTTAGGCTTGAAGGGGCCAAAGGTATAATAAGCGGCAATTTCTTCTTCTAAGAGGGAGAGGTCTTTATCTCCTTGCTTGCTTGCTTGCTTGCTTGCTTGCTTAGCGGTCGGGAAGAGGTTAAAAAGAAAATCGTCTATTTTATGGATAATAATCATATAGTTCAAGCAAGTTCTAAGGTCAAAGAATTATACCACAATGTTTGAACATCTACGTGCGCTCCCCTTCCCACTCTTTGTATTTTATCAGAGTTCAGTGTTCGAAAGCGGGACAATAAAAAAGACGCGGCGCTACGGCAAATAAACGGCTTATTTTTCCATTGGCCGCAGCAGAAGGTTTTCCGTTTGCAGTTCTATCTCCGTCCAATGCGCCTTGTAATCCAGAGTCTGCCCCATGTCGTACCGGCCAATGCCCTCTTCACACAGCCAGCGTATCTGTTCGAGCTGCAAAATATTTCCGATAGAGTACTTGCTCCATTCTTCGGAATAGCTGAACTGCTGCCCCCGGTAATAACTGCCGGTTATCCCTCCGAAGATAAAACCTATGTCCTTCCCCTCGTGTCTTGCAAAAATTATTCTGCCTATGCCTGAACAGCTCATGCGCCTAAGCATGAGACGATAAAAATCCAACGAAGGCTGTATCGTCATACCGCATTGACCGATGCCTTTCCAACTGGTCTCTTCGATATAGAGCATCCGGGCATAAGCATCGTCCGACTGCTCTATAGAAAGGGGTATGCAGCGCTCGAAAACAACCCCTTTGTCTGCCAGCTGAGAGCTTGTCCGCCTGAGGTTCCTGCGGAGCTTTGCCGAGCGCCGTGACAAATATCCATCCATACCGCCGGAGAGAGAGGCGCATCTGAAGCCGGACGGTTCGAGCCGGATAATTTCATATTGATCTTTAAAAGCCAGCAGTACTTCTCTTAACAGGGAAGAGCCCCGGACAAGCCCGCTCAGAACTACTAAAGGCCGGGAACCGCAAAAAGGTCCTTCGCTCAGCAGGGATTTCAGCAGCTCGACCGCATTAGGTCCGAGCAGCGGATTGCCAAAGAGCCAGTAAGATTCTATCGGTTCCAATACAAAGCCGGTGTCAGGATACTCGTATCCCGCAAAGGCGATCATGCTGTCGTTGGAGTTCCGGAAATAAAGCGTTCTCGCGGGACTGAAAGTTTCATGAAAAGAAAACTGCCATTCGGTCCGGCAGCAAAACGGATCGGCTTGTTCGGTATTTCCGGCAATCAGGTTCATCAAAGAATGCGGATGGTCCAGTTCCTCCATTGTTAAATGCAGAGGCACTGCAAGACCTTCGTTCTGCTTTCCGGGCGGGCAGATACGATAATTGCCCCCGTCTGCGTTCAGCTGCATACGCCGCCAACGAAAGCTTGCAAAATTTCGCGTCCTGAAATACGGCCTGTAATCATAAAAAGAGGATAGCATGCAGAATGCAAATTATCAAATTGAACGGTCTGGAGCGTATATGACAATATAAAAGCATGGGAAAATTGTTCGATTCGGGCCAGCTTAGTATTCATTTCGGTCATGACGAAGCGTCGCTTCGACGGCATTTCGAAAAGGGCCTCGACAGACATGTCTCGCTCGTTCTTACGGAAAACTCGACGAACATGCTTTCCGCCAAAGTGATTAACGGCGTCATGAATGTAAGGCTCCAGCGGATGTTTCTCGATGCCGGCAATGATGTGATTGCCGAAATTGTTCTGTTTTTAAAGAACAAAAAATCTTCTATGCCCAATTTCAGGAATTTTATCCGGGAGAATAGGGAACATATTCGCAGAAAATGCCCGAAGACCGTATCCATAAATACCGCAGGAAGACATCATGACCTCCGGCCTTTGTTCGATCGGATCAATGCGGAATATTTTGGCGGCATGATAAAAGCGAGGATTACATGGGGCATAAAAAGTTCAAGACGCACTTGTAGAAAAAGGACCCTCGGAAGTTACACCGGAAGCTCCAACATCATAAGGATCAACCCTGTGCTCGATAAAAAAAATGTGCCTGACTATTTTATATCCTTTGTGATCTATCACGAAATGCTGCATGAAGTTCTCGGTGAAGGCCTTCAGGGGGGCAGACGCAGGTTGCATTCAAAGGAGTTCAAAAACAAAGAAAAACTGTTTAACGATTATGAGCGGGCGACCGAATGGGAAAGAAAATTCTACTCGAATGTAATTGTCCCAAAACATCCGGGCAGATGAAAATTGCGGGCTGTAAGCGGAGCCCATGACGCCCAGTGAGGGTGCGAAGTGTCATCGCCGCATTTATAAAAATTAGCGGTCCATACCTGCCCGCTCAACTTACCGGGCGGGCCGATATGTTTTTCTAAAATCGAAAACGGGACAACAAAATCGAGGGACCATGTTGTAGGTTTTGTTATTTCAGGCTCTACAATGCGCGGCATCGAATGATTTATTTTTATCCGGCTGAGTTCAGACCCGGCTAAAGCCTTTGCGCTCTTAAACCCGCCACATACGCGGGTCGGATCCGTTATGTAACTGCATGATACCGCCCCGCCGCAATTGAACTCAAAATTAAAATAGCCCTTGTCTTCTTTAGGTTTCACGAAAAATTCGACGCAGCTGTCTTTATAAACCGGAGCGTTTATCTTTGTATGCAGGCACCTGATATAGTTGTCCTCCACCCTGAAAAAACCATGCAAGCCTTCATCCGAATAAAAGAGTTTTGCTTGTGTCGCAGGGCGGTGGTCCGAACCTTCTATGCGGAAGTTGGAGATTTCAACGCAGTCTTTATTGCTGCCTATCCATCCGGCTTCGTGTTCATGCGGGGATGACAGCCTTCGGACAAGATAATGTGGTGTCGCGAGGGGATCAGCTGTTTTTCTTTTTGAATCGCGCAAGCTGTTCTTTGACTTTTGAAACAGAAGTTCCGCCGAAAGATATCTTTGATCTGACCGACTGCTCTGTTTTGAGGCAGGAAAATATGTCATTTTCGATCTTGGCCGAAAACTTTTTATACTCTGCCAGACCCAAATCTTTAAGGTCTTTTTTGTTGTCAATGCAGTAGCGCACAATTTTTCCGGTTATTTCGTGAGCAGTCCTGAACGGTATGTCTTTGCGCACAAGGTACTCTGCAAGGTCCGTAGCGGTCGAAAATGCAGCGCCTGCAGTGTCTTTGAGACGCGCTGCATTGAACCTGACTTCAGGCAGCATCTGTATAAGCGCATTCAGCGTAAGCTTGACCGTGTCAACGGTATCGAACACAGGCTCTTTGTCTTCCTGCATGTCGCGGTTGTACGCGAGAGGAAGCCCTTTCATCAAGGTCAGCAGACTCATAAGGCTCCCGTAAACCCTGCCTGTCTTTCCTCGCACCAACTCAGCCACATCAGGGTTCTTCTTTTGCGGCATTATGCTCGATCCGGTTGTGAAGGCATCCGGAAGTTCTATGAATGAAAACTCCTCGGTTGACCAGAGGACAAGCTCTTCGGCCATCCTCGATGTATGCATCATCAGCATCGCAGACGCAGAAAGGAACTCGACCGCAAAATCCCTGTCGGAAACGCTATCCAGACTGTTTTCCGAAACAGCGTCAAAGCCCAAAAGCTTCGCGACATACTGCCTGTCTATCGGCAGGCTAGTGCCTGCAAGCGCGCATGAGCCGAGCGGCAGGACGTTGATCCGTTTAAGGCAATCCGCAAACCTCTCTCTGTCGCGGCTGAACATCTGCGCATAAGCAAGAAGGTGGTGCGACAGAAGCACAGGCTGGGCCCTCTGCATGTGCGTATAGCCGGGCATAATAGTTCCTGATTTTTTCCCGGCCATAGAGCATAAAACATCGGCAAGCTTTTTCAGAAGGCCGATTATTTCTCTGGACTCTTCCCTCAAATACAGCCTAAGGTCGAGCGCAACCTGATCGTTGCGTGAACGGGCGGTGTGAAGCCTGCCGCCCGCATCCCCGATCTTTTTGATAAGCGCCGCCTCGATATTCATGTGAACATCTTCGAGTTCGATACTGAACCTGAACTTGCCGGCTTCTATCTCTCTGTAAATATCTTTCAGCGCCGCGACAATTTTGTCCGCGTCTTTTTTGGGTATGATGCCCTGTTTGCCGAGCATTTTTGCATGCGCGATGCTTCCCTCGATATCGTATTTCCAGAGCCTTTGATCAAAAGAAACAGACTCTGTATATTGCTCCACGATTTTAGAGGTATTGCCTGTAAATCTGCCGCCCCAAGGCTTTTTCATCTGCTAAGCGTGCTCCTCTGCTTTCAGCTTCTGTCTTTCGGCTATAATCTTTTGCGATATGTGGCCGGGCGTTTCTTCGTAATGCGAGAACTCCATCGAATAAAGGCCTCGTCCTGAGGTGATGCTCTGGAGCTGGTTTGCATAGGTAAGCATTTCGGACATCGGGACCACAGCAAGTATTTTCTGGTTGCTGCCTGCCTGCGCATCAACCCCCTGTACTTTGCCTCTCCTCGAATTCAGGTCTCCTATGACCGTGCCGAGAGTGTCTTCAGGCACAACGATCTCGACCTTCATGATGGGTTCGAGCAGAGCGGGTTTGGCTTCCATAAACGCCTTTTTGAGCGCCATGGAACCGGCAATCTTGAACGCCATTTCAGAAGAGTCGACCGAATGATATGAGCCGTCATACAGCGTGACCTTCATATCTACTATCTGGTAGCCGGCGAGTATGCCTTCGTGCATAGTCTCGACAATGCCTTTTTCTACCGCAGGCCTGTACTGCTGCGGGATAACGCCGCCCACAATCTTATCCATCCACTGATAGCCCCCGCCTCTCGGCAGCGGTTCGATCTCTATCCAGCAGTCGCCGAACTGGCCGCGGCCCCCTGACTGTTTCTTGTACCTGCCCTGGACCTTGGTCGAGGCCTTGATGGTTTCCCTGTAAGGTATTTTGGGCGTCTTCATCACGACCTCGACGCCGAATTTTCTCTTGAGTTTTTCGAGCGATACTTCGAGATGCACCTGCCCCATTCCCGAAAGTATCATTTCACGGGACTCCTCGTCCCTTGTAAAACGCAGCGTGGGGTCTTCTTCGAGTATCCTGTGCAGTCCGATGCTGACCTTGTCTTCGTCGCCTTTGCTCTTCGGCGCCATCGCATACGAGATCAGAGGTTCCGCGAATTTCACCTTCTCGATAAGCAGCGGGTGGTGCTCCTCGCATAGCGTATCGCCTACATTGGTGTCCTTCAGTTTTACGACCGCGGCGATCTCGCCCGGACCGACAGACTGGACAGGCACATGCTTTTTGCCGAGCAGATAAAAGACCTGTCCGACCCTTTCCTTGGTCCCTGTGTTCACATTCAACACCGTTGAGTCGGCCTTCAACACTCCGGAATAGACCCTGAAAATAGACATCTTCCCTGCAAACGGGTCTGCCACCGTCTTGAAAACATAGGCTGTGAGAGGCTCCGAATCAACAGGCTTCCTCTCTATCTCCTTCCCGTCTTTCGGGTTTTTACCGCGTATCGGCGATATCCTGCTCATTTCGATCGGCGAGGGCAGGCAGAGAAGTATCGAATTTAAAAGCTGCTCAGTGCCGATATTGAGGGTTGCCGCGCCGCAGATGACCGGTATGAACCGTCTGGTAAGGGATGCCTCACGCACGCCTTTTATTATCTCGTCTGGGGTGAGCTCTGTGCCTTCGAGATATTTTTCGAGCAGCGCGTCGTCGGCCTCCGCAACTTTTTCTACAAGTTTTTTTCTGTAATCTTCGGCGGATGCCTTGATATCGGCCGGTATCTCGGACTCTTTTACCGCATTGCCCTCTTTTATGAACGCCTTCATCGCTATAAGGTCAACCACACCCTTGAATTTATCGCCTTCGCCTATGGGGATGAAAAGCGGGATGCCTTCTGCCTCAAAGGATTTTTCGAGTTCATCTATGGCCATCGCAAAGTTCGCCGATTCCTTGTCGAGCTTGTTGATAAAAACGATTCTCGGGACCTCGAATTCGCAGGCATACTTCCAGATCTTTTCGGTCTCCGCCTTTACGCCGGATATCGCGCTTACGATAACGACCGCGCCGTCAGACACTTTCAGGCAGCCTCTCGTATCCTCTATAAAATTGATAAAGCCGGGGGTGTCTATAAGGTTCAATCTTGTATTTTTCCAGTCGCAGTGGGCCATCGCCGATGTAACGCTTATCTTTCTTGTCGTTTCTTCGGGTTCGTGATCTGTTGTTGTATTGCCGCCTTCGATGCTCCCCATTCTGTCGATAGCCCCTGACACAAACAGCATAGCCTCTGTCAGCGAGGTCTTGCCTGCGCCGCTGTGGGCTATTACAGCCACATTTCTTATCTTCTCGGTTTCGATTCTCGACATGATTGTCCCCCTTTATTTTATTACTTCCTCGATTACAGGCATCAGGTCCCGCTTTTTGTCAAAACGGTTCGATATGGTCTTGATAATAACAAAGCTCAGGCCAAAAAATCCGAATCCGGCCAAAGCGGACAGTGTGTCAGGTTCGATGGAGGGGACAAGTCGGCTAAAATATTCTTTACCGAGCACAGCCCCTATTACCAGAAAGAGCGTAGGGATTCCGTAAACCAGCAGCGCCCCTTTCATGTAGGTGTATGGCTTGAAGGCTATCCTCACGGTATCTCCGGCTTTCGCGTTTGCAAGATTAAGGGCTTCGATCTCCGCGTCTCCTCCGCTCATGCTCTTGCATATGGAACCGGCCGAGCAGCCTTCGCAGCCTCCTTGTTTCTTAAGGCTTACGAACGCCTTTGTGCCGTCGAGTGATTTTACAACGCCTGTTTCTTCCATAATTTGCCGGTTTTTTATACGAGCGCCGAAAGTCAGAAATTTTAAAACAAATCAGGATATAATGTCACTAATTGAGGCGGGCAACTAAATTCGGATATTAATGCTGTGCAATTATTCTATCAGACAGTAAATTTGCACATGTATTACAAACGCAAAATAGAGTCGGTTTTAAAGCATTATACAGCTATTTTCTCATAGTCACAATTCTTCTATTACGGTACAGTTCATGCTTACATGTTGACAAATGATACTACACATAGTATCATTTGTTATGAGTCAGGAAGAAAAGATGCTGCAAAAGATGAAAAACAACCCGCGTGACTGGAGCATTGAAAATATCATAACAGTTACCGGCAGGCACGGAATTGAATGCAGAAACGACGGAGGCAGTCACAATGTTTTTTCACATCCGGAGATTGCCGAAGCGGTTACAGTACCGGCGCACAGGCCCATAAAGCCGGTGTATATAAAAAAAATAGTTGAGCTGATCGAAAAAACAAAGGAGTTATAGCCATGAAAAAAATTAACCGCATACAGACCACTTATCCTTTCGAGGCTTACGCCCATATCATCAGTCCGCTGGGATCTGAAGACGGAGGCGGGTTTTTAATAACTTTTCCCGATCTGCCGGGCTGCATGTCGGACGGCGCCACTATTAGGGAGGCTATGAAAAACGGACGAGACGCCTTTCATAGCTGGATGTCTGCTTGGATTGATTCAGGACGCACCGTGCCGCAGCCTGCCTTTGTGCCTGATGACGCCGTTGTTGCAGAAGCCTCAGGCCATTTTATAACCCGCACACCTAAATCTGTGCACTCACGCCTTACTGCAAAGGCAAGAGCCGAAGGCGTAAGCCTCAATACACTTGTGGTTGCGCTGCTGTCCGAAGGGCTTGGCCGGAAAGCAGCACGCTGAAATAACCGGCGATATTTTTTTGAACAAAGCCGCAAAGAATAAGAAAATGTGAAGCTAAAAACAGATAATCCGGTTTATTTTGATGATAGAGAAGAAAAAGATCGCCATAACTCTCGGAGACCCGGCAGGAATCGGGGCCGAGGTTGTTCTTAAGTCCCTGCTTTCGGAAGAGGTGTGCGGAATTTGCAAACCTGTTCTCGTAGGCGACACCGCTCTGCTTAATACCGCAGCCAAGCTCTTAAGCGTTTCGCTCGATAAATTTCCGATTGAGATTGTTGAGACCGGCGCGATAAACTCCGAAATTTTTCTCAAGAATAAACCTTCCGCAGAAGGAGGCAAGGCAGCGGTTTCGTATATAAAGAAAGCTGTCGAACTTGCATTGTCGAATAAAGCTGACGCGATTGTTACGGCGCCCATCACCAAAGAGTCTCTCAAGATGGCCGGATATTCATGGCCGGGCCACACAGAGATGCTCGCTGAGCTTACAAACACAAAAGATTACGCGATGATGCTCTGCGGCGGGCCGCTCAATGTTGTGCTTGTCACAATACACACCGCAATAAAAAATGTGCCTTTGCTGATTACCAAAGATTCTGTACTGAAAACGATTATGCTCGCCCAAAAAGCCTGCGGCATGATGGGCATCAAAGAGCCGAAAATTGCGGTAGCAGGATTGAACCCGCATGCCGGAGAATCGGGAATGTTCGGCGATGAAGAGCAAAATGCGATAATCCCTGCAGTCGAAGAAGCGCAGAAACAGGGCGTGCCTGTATCAGGGCCTTATCCGCCGGACACGCTGTTTCACAAGGCTTACAAAAAAGAGTTCGACATTGTGGTCTGCATGTACCATGATCAGGGGCTGATACCGCTTAAGATGATAGCCTTCGACAGGGGCGTGAATGTGACCGTCGGACTGCCTTTTGTCAGGACTTCGCCCGACCACGGGACCGCTTATGACATAGCTTGGAAGGGCATTGCAAGCCCATCGAGCATGATAGAGGCGATAAAAAAGGCGGCAGGCTTCCAGCCTGCCGCCTTCGTAAAAGCAAAAATTTAGCTGCTAATTATAACAACATATGTTCCGTCATCCGAAAAATGGGAGGATGATTTCAGGACTAGGAGGAAAACGATATGAAGTGCCTGCAATGCAACGGAGAAATGGAAAAAGGTACCGTGCCTTATTCCGTGGACAGGAAAGGCTATCATCTTTATCTCCGCGACATTCCAGCCTTTGTCTGCTCTCAGTGCGGGGAAAAGTATTTTCCCGAAGACGAGGTGGATGCCATTCAGTCGGTTATAAAGACACTTGAGCAGCAAATCGATAAATTGAAAGCGGCGTAATGGGGAGAGAGTCCCTAGATACTGTGAGCAACGTTGGAAAATAGATGAAAGTGCAAAAGATATGGTTGTCCGATGTGTCGAAGATTCTGCTTAGGAGCAAGAGACCGCAGTGGAAGGATAAGATTTTGATGGTGACGGAGCCGGGGAGTGGTGATATGATTACGAAAGCTAAATTCCTATTTCCAAGCCCGACCTCTCTGCGATCCTAAAACAGGCGTTTTCCCTTTTCAAAATGTGTTGTCTACTACTGCATAACACGATGCCATCGCCCTGCGATTTGCTTTAGAATTTTACAGACAATTTCGCGGCAGTCGTCCATTTTCTTATGCGCTCTTCCGTGGCTGACTCAATACCGTCGCTGTTATCCACTATACGACAGCGATCGAGAAGAATGCCTGCAGATACACATGTGCTGCGCCACCGCGTCCTATCTGCAGCCTCAGAAATACAGAATGCCCGAATAGGATCGACAAGAATTGGCTCACGCATCCAACGTTTGACAAAATCTATTGGTTGAAGCTGTGTAACAAGCTCATCCCAATTTGTTCCGGTCTTGCACTGACCAAAAATAATAAGTTGTCCAGGCAAACAATCAGAGAAAGGGATCCAAGCCACTGTATCGAGCTTGTCATCGTTGGCTTGCACCGATGCATTATCTAAACTTCTAAATCCCGCTCCCTCACATAAATCTCTACAAAGATTTTCAACGCGTTCTGCAAATCCACCGCCAATCGAAGTGCCAAATACTATAGCCTTTGCCCTTGCCGCTCCGAGATAGATTCTTAATACATGTGCTGAAAGGCTTTCAAGAAGACTAGCTCCATCGATATTTTCGTGAACTCGATTATCCCTCATGTTAAGCCGTGTGCTGAGCAGAAGATATCTATAAACCAATGAACGTTGATCATCTTCGAGCGCGTTGTCGTAATGAAGTACTGTCCCCTCGCGTGAGAGCTGAAATGGATAACCACGGCCACATGCGCCATCCCGTCGTTCAATCTCGTTCATTACCTCATCAAGCGTTTCAGCATTTTCATCATCATTGTCATCACAGCCAATATTACTATCGTTATCGTCAACTCGGCCAAGATAGGCAACTAACTCACGCTCAGATACTGTACCCCGATCCCAACTTAAGAGTTCAGCAAAGTCTGCAAGTTCATGAACGTCTGCCTGAGGTGACGGAGGATTCGGTAATTTGAACATCACTTTTCCTCTGTTATACGCTTCTTTTCAGGATTACGCTTACGAACCATCTCGCTGTAAAGGTCGTCAGCAAGCTCAGCGACCGTTCCAGCGAGTCTCAGCAAGTCTTCAGATTTATCATATCCTTCTGTTAAATGGGCGCGTGCGCGTGTCAACTCACGTTTAGCTTCCATTAGAGCTTCTTCGAAAATCACAGCCTTTGGTCTGCTAATTTCATAAGCCGACTCAAGGCCTTCCCCACCCCTAAGCGCCGCAACTGCTTCACGACTCTTAAGGACAGCATCCAGTTGACGGAGATGCGGATTTTGTGATTCCACAACTGGTGGAAGCTTGTCAGACTTGCTGCCGTAAAGCCAGACACACAACTCTCCAAGCTGTTCTATCTTATCTATTGGGACGGGAGATTCTGCTTCCTCGTCTTCTGCTTTCAAGCTTATGAAGGTGCTGATTCCTTCATAATCCAATCCAGTATAAAGATGTGAAAAGGCGAACCGCTGGCGGAACCTGTTATCTCTGTGATAAACTTTTTCCCTCTCCGCTTGCTCGATAACCATTAAGCCCCTGTATAGACGCTGCACTGTCCGATGTCTGTCCCCAATCTGGTTAGCAATATCGTCAAGAGGAATTCTGTAGCTTTTGTGTACGTCGGCAATATATTTGGCCTTAGCATAGCTACTCCACTTTGCCGGTCCATTGACATGTTTGAATCCAAGATACCGCCAAGATTCCTCACGCTGTGCAAATGTAACCGGCAGTTCTCCGAGCTCGTTTTTTGCTTCTTCCGATATTTCGGGAATATCCCATCCATTGCCTTCAGCAATCGTTTCATGAAGGAGCACTTTAACGGCAGCTAAACGTCGGTTTCCCTCTATGACTATATATTTACCTTCTTCTTCCGTCACAATGAGAGGTTCATGCGGAAAAAAACCACTGGCTGCAATTGATTGAACCAATTCTCTGACATCCATTGCATCCCACAGCACAGTAATGATATCCTCATCAATCGATTTTAGTGATATGCCGTATTCGGCAAGTCGCGGATTCTTCTTGTCGAAGTGAAGGGTATTCACAGGCAATAGTTTGATTGCACTTGCTGTAGTCATGTGGCCTCCTTATGCAATTTTCCGCAAAAAACTCTCACGACCGCCCAACCTGCATGCTGAAGGCATCGAGAGGTGATGCGGGGCAATAATTAACTCATGGGCTGAGCGCTTCTGTTGAAGCGTATATTTTATAGGAAGGAGAGCAATCTTTAGAGATGTGTAAAGTTCTCGTATTAATCCACTGTCATCGTAAGATACGACCCATGGCAAAGACCGTTGATCGCACAGATACTTAGCTAGTAATACGTGATCATTAGCGCTATATGCATTAAGATAAAGGCGCTGCCCGTTGTTCACATAGGGCGGATCAAGGTAGATGAAATTGCGATCCCTTCCGCGTCCACGGGGAAGACTCGTTTTTAGAAAAGCTATGGCATCCTTGCATGACACATGAATACGCCCTCGATAGCGGCTCAGGGCGATTATGCGTTGTGAAAGGCCTTCACGATTGAACCGTACGTCAATTCGCCATTTGCCT
This sequence comes from Nitrospirota bacterium, assembly GCA_004321915.1. Lineage (GTDB taxonomy): Bacteria > Nitrospirota > Thermodesulfovibrionia > Thermodesulfovibrionales > Dissulfurispiraceae > MYbin3. The sequence goes on along the minus strand of SCQE01000084.1, from coordinate 18,669 downwards.
CGCTGCTCATATCCGCCAATCGGACCTGAGCCGCTCAACACACCAGAGCGATTACATCTGTTCATAAAAAAAGTTGCGAATCCAACGTCAAACTGTGAGTATTTGGAAGTATTCGAACAGATTTCATGTTGCCGGTACCATTCTTCAATTGTAAGCGGTACTGTAATAATCCTCTCAATAAACCGCTCTGGATAAAGCTGGACTGAACGCCAAAATGCGTAAATACGGTCATCGGCGTCGTTCAGATATATTTCGGAAACAACATCATCTCTAACGAGACTCAAGGCAGCCCCTGCCCCACCCGCATAGGGCTCAAAATACGCACACCCTCTGAGATCATTTAAGTCAATTATATTTGTCAAGAAATTAGCCAAAACACTCTTTCCGCCCGGATATCGCAAAGGACTTAAATGTCTCATGTCTATGTCTCCGATACAGGGATGGGAGTGTCAGGCATGAAAATTTGAAATAGCCATATCAAGCCCCCTTGATATGCTGCTGTTAGTAGCCCACTTGTTTCCATCGCCTCCCACAATTCAATTACTGTCCATATTTCATGCTTAAAGGCCTGATAGCCGATAACATTTCTCTCCGCCTCACGATACATTATACGTTCCCCTATGAAATACGCCAATTGGTGTCACAGTTATGTAAGTACAATATAACATAATTAGTGGGTTAGGGATAACTGCGCTATCCATGTGTCACAGCAAAGTAGAAATGTCCTCTTCTGAATGAAGTAGTTTTGTTTTTGCAAAGGGCGTAACGTTCCCCCTAAAAGGAGATGTTATGTCAGAGAAGAACATTCTGAAACTGAATGGCAGAGAGCTAAAAAAGCTCACGATAATATAAAAACGTGGTTGGGCAAATCCCGGCGCAGAAGCCGCAGTTTTAGCCGCTAATCATCTTTTCAAAATCCCTATCCAGTTTTTCGGTCTGAATTCTCAGATGAGTTATGGAGGCCGACAACTCTCCCAGTATGTCCTCTTTCTGGTTTTTCGAAAGTCGGTCAACTTTTAAAGCCTCAATATATTTGACTGCCGTGAGACATTCCTGTTCCAGTTCATCCAATACAGGAGTAATGTCTTTGGGCTTCACAAATGCTGTTTTTTTCATATTTGCACCCTCTTTTTCAGTACTTTTTGTCCGCAACGTAATTATAGTTAAAAACAAAGGGCGGTGAACATTTCATCCACCGCCCTTTAAAATCAAATCGCTAAAAAACTAAATATTCTCTGTCATCTCCCATACACCGCAGGGGCAAATCCCGGCGCAGAAGCCGCAGCCTATGCATTTCTCATCGTCCGCAACATATTCATACCTTCCGTTTCCGAGGTCGTTGCGGGTGATAGCGTCCCAGTAACAGGTGGCCTCGCACATATGGCAATCGCGGCATGTGGCGCAGGACATACATCTGTTGCCTTCTTCCTCAGGCGAAAAGGCTGTTTTGCAGGCCTCGTAATATTCGGTCTTTATTCTCTCGTAGGGTATGACCTGTCTTGCTTCAGGCTGTCTCGGGGCGTGCATCAACTGGTAGTGTATGTTTTCGGCTGTCAGCCTTCCGTGCCCGATAGCATGCGTTACAAGGCCGAGTCCGGTAACATCGCCTATTGCATAGACCTTTACGTCGGAGGTCTGAAAGTCGTCATTGACGGTCAGCCAGCCGCGCTCGCTATGTACGCTCGCAGGGAGGAAATCGAGCTGCGGCACATCGCCTATCGACATTATCACCACATCCGCATCGAGGGACGAGCCGTCTTTGAAGATGAGCTTCCTTTCCTTTTTGTCGAACCTGTCGGTGAATTTCGGCCATGCTATCTGCGTGCCTTTTGCCTTTGCTATATCCATCTCTTTGCCGAAGGCGGCCGGTTTCTGAATATCCACGGCAGTCACAGATTCGGCGCCGTAATTGTATGCCTCCGATGCAACGTCCATGCCGACATTACCTGCACCTATGATCACGACTTTCTTACCCTTTAAATCCGGGTGTTTGCCGAGGTTAATGTCTCTGAGGAATTCGTAAGCCGAGGCTATATCGTCCGAGCCGGGGAAAGAGACTTTTCTCGGCTGGTGCGCGCCGCAGGCCAGAACAACCACTTCATGGTCTTTGTATATTTTATCGAACAGCTCTTTTGTGACCTTTGTATTCAGGTGCAAATTGATTCCGAGTTGCCTGAACCGTTCGGTCTCTTTCTCTATAATCTCTCGCGGAAGCCTCTCATGCGGTATGCATAGCTCTAACTTTCCGCCGAGTTTGGCCGAGGCCTCGTAAAGATCTACGGTGTGCCCTTTTATCGCCAACTGCCACGCTGCGCTCATGCCGCCGGGGCCGCCTCCGATGATCGCAATCTTATGGCCCGTAGCCGCAGCTTTTTTAGGGGCGGGCAGATCGAGCGAAAGCTTGCCTAATTTGTCTATCGCAAGGGGCTTGTCGAGCTGGCCTCTCGTGCAGCTGGTCATGCAGAGGTTCGGACATATTTCTCCGCAAACCGTTGCAGGAAGCGGGCTGTACTGTAGCACAAGTTCGAGCGCCTCGTTCAGCTTGCCTTCCCTGATAAGCGCTGCGCGTTTGTGCGACGGGATGTAGGTCGGGCAGGCGTAAGCGCATGGCGGCGCATATTTTTCATTCGCCCAGACCGGTTTGTTCCTTCTGAATTTGCCTGTTGTAATGTAAGGGAGTATGGTCAAATCGTGGTCGAGGTATTCCGCAAATATGCCGCCCTGACCTACGGCCTTTTCCCAGTTGTTTTTTCTGAATTCGCTTGTGCTTATCTTTAAAGGCCTTTTCTTTGCCTTTTCCTGCGGCGTATATGCGATGAGTTTTTTCCAGTCGTCCATCGAGCGTGTAAGCTCTTTGTAATAGGACATCCTGTCGATTGCTTCGAGGTACGGCTTCATGTTGGTTGTGAGCCATTCCCAGTCCTGAGGCGTGAGATCGAGCAGCTTCACGTCGCGCTCGCTGTAGCCCTGAATCGGGCCCCTGAAATATATTGTGCCTCCGACCATTCCAACGCATGGACGATAGCCGAGGATATTTTCCGGATTTCTCGGATCGACACCGCACACGACCGCAATGCCGCCTGCCTTGAACTCGGCAAAAGAATCGCCAACATTTCTGAAGTACCACGATTGAGGAGGCTCAAAACGCGGGTTCCTCTTGGTCATTGTTTCGCATCTTGCGCCGCCGCTGCCCTGAACATAGAGTATTCCCTGAGCCGCTGCGTTAAAGGCCCCGTTGGTCACATCGCCCAAGACGGTTATCTTTGCGCCGCAGTTTATCCAGCCCACGTCGTCGGAGGAGCTGTTCTTCAGCACAATCTCTGTGCCGGGCATGCCCATGCTGCCGAGCCTCTGTCCTGCAGGACCTTCTACATAAATTTTTACGGTTTCATTTTTAGGCCATATCCTTCCGCCTATTCCGTGCTGACCGTCGGCTTGGATGTGGAGCTCTCTTGCGCCTTCCTGAACAGCCTGCTGTATCTGTTCTTCGAGGATGCGGGACGACACCCTGCCGCCGTTGATACTTCCGCGAAGAACAGCCTTAGTTCCGGTTATCTCTATAATCTTTTCTTCTTTCTTCTTCATACTGACTGTCGGCTTTTTTATTTTGACTTCCGACTTCTTACTTCTGACTTGTCCTTTCTTAGCACGCATAGCTTATACCCAACCTTTCCGCTATCGCCGGATCGTCAACGCTCAGGCCGTCGGACATGCCTATCGGCAGTTCGGTGCTTCTGCCCATAGGAGCGAATATCTTTTTAAGCTCGACGTCTGCGGCCTTGAACACCTCGACCACACGCTCGGCCACCTTGTCGCTGTCGAGCCTCCTGTAAAGCTTCGGGTCTTGAGTTGTTATGCCGCGCGGACATTTTCCTGTATTGCAGAGGTTGCAGCGGTTGTACTCGTCTCCGAAACAGTCTGCCGCAGCCTGCATTATGTATTTGCCGATAGATACGGCCGATGCGCCGAGCATTATCAATGCCGCAGCATTGGCCGCCAAATTGCCTTTCTTGCCCACACCGCCTGCCGCGATTAAAGGAAGCTCGTTCTGCTTGCCCTGCTTTACAAGGTCAAGGTAGCATTCGCGCAGGTTTGAAGCGATCGGGTGTCCCATCTTGTCCATCGAGACATTGTACGCCGCGCCGGTTCCGCCGTCCTCGCCGTCAATAGAAAGCGCCGCTGCATAAGGGTTTCTGGCCAAGTTATTCAAAACCGCCTTTGCGGTTTTGGTGCCCGAGATCTTCGGATACACAGGGACCCTGAAGCCCCATGCCATAGACATGGACTGTATCATCTTGGCAACAGCCTCTTCGATGGAGTATTTGGTCTGGTGTGTAGGCGGCGATGCAAGGTCAACAAACTGCGGCACGCCGCGGATCCCGGAGATAAGCTTAAGCACCTTCTGCGCCATCAAAAGGCCGCCGTCTCCGGGCTTTGCGCCCTGTCCGTATTTGATCTCTATGGCAGCCGGGTCTTCGACCATGTGCGGAAGCGAATGTATTATCTCGTCCCAGCCGAAATAGCCCGACGCTATCTGTATGATGAAATATTTGAGATACTTCGACCTCAAGAGCCTCGGCGGCATGCCGCCTTCGCCCGAACACATTACGACAGGCATTCCCTCCACCTCATTCAGGTACGAGATGCCCATCGCGAGGCCTTCCCACATCGGAGGCGAAAGCGCGCCGACCGACATGCTGCCTATCATTATCGGATATATCTCGCGGACAGGAGGAATGAACTTGCCGCTGTTTTTGTCCACAACAAGTTCTCCGTTGACGAGTGTAAGAGGCATCTCTTCGGGAGGAAGGACCCTTCCCAAGAGCGTCCTTACCCTGAACTCATGCCTGCCCGCATCGAGCGCCGGGTCCGTGAGCATGGATATCCTTGTGAATTTGAGTTTGTCGAGCGTAGATATCGAGGGGTCGTTTCTCCTTCCGCCCCTTTTGTATCCGTCTCCGCCTTTATTCTTATAATGAAGGAATTTGTTCTGGGGATTTAATTCAGGCTCTATGGCTTCGTTCGGACAGACGAGAGTGCAAGTTCCGCAGCCCGTGCAATATTTTTCTATGTCCGTAACCTGCTCCACAACATGCACTATAGTTCTTTTTGCGGTCGGTGTAGGGACTGCGCCTTCGGAGCGAACAGAACGCTGCACTCTGACCGCAGCGACTATGGCCTTTACAGGGCATACCGCGGTGCATCTGCCGCAGCGCTTACACCTGTCGTCGCGCCAGCGGATTATATATGGAAGCTCTTTTACGGTGAGCTTGTGGTTGCTGTCTAACCGTGCAGCTGGTTCCATACCTTGACCTCCTTTGCCTGCGGGGAAATGATGACCATGTCGTATTTCATAGGGAATATGTCTTGTGTCCTGTCCCGCTTAGGCACTGCGCTGTCGACCCCGCACTCCTCGGACATCAACGCATATCTGCCTTTTATTCCGCCCACTACGCCGGGCCTGAGTTTCTTCGAGTCTTGCACCATAAAGCAGGTCCCGTCAGGGGTAAAACCTATTATCATGTTGGGCCCGTCGATGCAGAGCGGCCGCATGGTTTTCTTCATAAGCCTTACAGCCTCCGCATCGCTTCGCTTTGCGATTTCGGCGTCCTTCATCGGGGTTATTACGTCCTTGTAGTATTTGAGCGGAAACTTCAACTCCCTTGCCGTGTAGTGAAGGATGTGAGTAAAGACCTCGCTGTCGCTGTTGTATCCCATGTATCCGGGAAGGCCGCGGCCCGAAAGGAACTCGCGTATAGGCACGAAGGCCGTATTCTCGCCGTTCGTCATCGTACAGTAGCCCTGAATAAAGAAAGGATGGCAGGCATATAAATAGATTGCATAGTTTGTATTCTGCCTTCCCTGGGCCAGGATTATCTTTGCCTTTATATTGTCCTTGTCGAGGCCGAAAAATTCCGCCACTTCGAGCGGGTCCCCGACCTCTTTTAAGGTAAGCACATCCGGATAGAAAGAGAACACGAAGATCGACTGGTCCGGCTCGCCTATTTTCCTGAGCGCCAGACGAGTATTCATCAGCAGGGCTTCTTTTTCCTCCATGCTCCTGTTTTTGTAAGCGGCCGGATACTCATAGGCCCTTGCGAAATAATGCTCCCTTGCTGCTATGCCTTTTACAGATTTAATTTTCGGTGTCCAGAGATGTTTGAGTTTAAAGCCTTCCTTTTTCATGTAGGAATCAAGCACCTTCGCGCCGGCCTTTGAGCTTATACCCGAAAGAATAGGGTATTTTTTCAGGGACTCGAAACTTCCGCCGAGGTCTTTCATGGTAAGCCCGAGGCCGGAGCCGTCATGGCCTTCTTTCATGGTTTCGAGCGCTAAGACCGGCTCCATAGGCGAAAAATAGCTTCCGGATGTTATCGCAGCAAGTCTGCACATAGTCGTAATCCTCTTTTACCTGTAAGATGGAAATTTTTTGAACCTAAATTTTAAAATTTCAGAAAATAGTTTGTCAAACACAGTCGCAGCCTTGTAAAGGACAAACAAATCAGGTACAGATAATCTGCAACAGTGATAGGTTTCTTCCGTTCAGGGCTTCGTTTGGACAGTTCTACATGCTTGTTTCGCTACAACCGTAAAACTCACCCCTCGGCTCAGACACTTGCGGCTGTTTATGCTGCACTTCGCAAAGACTAAGGGCAAATCCAAGAGCGAAGCATTAAGGCAGGCAAAACTGAATATGATGAAAAAGAAACAGAACCCGTTTTATTGGGGTGCGTTCGTGATGACAGGAAAGCCGGAATAGCACCTATTCTTGCCATAACTCATTGACATTCTGCTGTCTGTGTTCCTACAATAAAACAGTTGAACTTTCCAACAAGGAGGTTTTATGTCATTGGTCAAAGTCAAAAGCAAGTTTCAGATAGTGATACCTGATGACGTGAGAAAAAAACTTAAGGTGAATGTGGGTGATACCCTTCAGATAGATGAAAAAGACGGCACATTGCTTGTAAGACCGGTCATTGTCGTGGATAAAGCTCAGGCCTACTTCTGGACGGATGAGTGGCAGAAAGGCGAAAAAGACGCTGAAGCTGCCAAGAAAAAGGGCGATTCAAAGGAATTCAAAAAGGCTGACGAGGCTGTAAAATGGCTAAGAAGCTGAGGATTCTCAGCACATTCAAGCGTGACTATCAAAAACTTCCTTCCGGTATAAAAGACAAAACGGACAAACAGTTAGGGTTTCTTTTAAACAATCCAGGCCATCCATCACTGAATCTGCATCCTGTTCAGGGTACTCGGGGCATATGGGAGGGCTACATAGACTATCATTACCGCTTCACCTTCGAACTGGACGGTGATTTTTATGTGCTGAGAAAAGTGGGCACGCACGATATCCTAAAAAAACCTTGAATAATGGATGCCCGATAAAAATCTTCGGGCATGACAAAGAATATGCCCCCCTGAAACATAGAACAGAAGCCATGCAATCCGCCTATACACTTTTTTGTGTCAAATGTGTAAACTATCACGATTAACTATTTTTATAAGACCATAATATTTGCAAAGACTCCTGCATAGAGGGAGAGATGACCAAGAACCGCATATTGGTGGTGGATGACGACCCTGTAATAGGTCTGAGCTGTAAGAGAATGCTCGGCTCCGAGGGCTTTTCTGTTTTTACGGTCAAAGACGGAGAGAGCGCTATAGACAAGATATCAAAGGAAGAGTTCGATCTTGTCATAACCGATGTCAGGCTGCCCGATGTGTACGGGCTCACCATAGTCAAAGAGGCGAAAACGGTCCAGCCGCAGTCGGATGTCCTCGTCATAACCGGCTACCCGTCGCTCGATGACGCAAAAGAATCCATACGGCTCGGCGCCTTCGAATATTTGGAAAAACCCTTTACCCCGGATTTTATGCTCAACGCGGCCAAGCGGGTTTTCGATACGCGCGGCTGGGTGTTGAGAAAATCTTATGTGGACCAGTTTAAAGATTATGTGGTCTGCCCCTCCGAACTCGACGATAAGGTCGTATATTACAAAGACGGCACTTGGGCTCGGCCTTTGAGCGCCGACGTTTGGGAGATAGGCGTGGATGTAAGACATTTTCTTGCGGCCGGACAGCTCCTTTTTGTGGAGCATATTGCGGGACTTAAGGCCGTTATGAGCGGAGAGCCTTTCGCCAAGCTGCTTTCCAACGACGGCAGAACAGGCGCGACATATGAGGTAAACTCGCCTATGACCGGAATAATAAAAGAAACAAACCAAAGGGCGAACGAAGCGATAAGCTCGCTGTTAAAAGAGTATGTCTGTGAAAGCTGGTTTATCTGGCTCGCAAAGATAAGCCCTGTTTCCACAAAATAAAAGTTTGGACCAATACTAAGGAGGACAAAGGATGGACGGCAATATCCTTGTTGTTGACGATGAAAAGATCGTGCTGAAAAGCTGCGAGAAGGTGCTCGCGCCGGAAGGCTACAAGGTTTCTACGGTCACTTCTGCAAGAGAGGCCCTCGACCTGCTCGACAAAAACAGCTATGATCTCGTGATAACGGACATTAAAATGCCGGAGATGGACGGCATAGAGTTCATGAAGCAGGCCAGAAAAAAGAACCCGGATATAAATATAGTGGTAATAACCGGATATCCTTCCCAAGAAAGCATAAGAGAGGCCCTGAGTCTTAGGATTGTAGATTACCTGCCTAAACCCTTCTCCCCCACCATCCTTGTGGATGTCGTTACCCGGGCGATGGAGATGAAGAAAATCGGCGCGGCCCCCCAGCCGGGCGTGGAAGACTATACGGAAGCGGTCGCTGCAAAACTGGACGAGATCATCAAGAAGTGCAGGAACAGGCCGGGCAGCCTCATACCCGTGCTTCAGGAAGCGCAGGAACTTGTGGGCTACCTGCCGCCGGTGGTCCTCAGGCATATAGCGAGGGGGCTCAGGATCCCGCTGAGCGAAGTCCACGGCGTGGTCTCATTTTATTCCTACTTCACGATGAAGCCGAGGGGCAAACATAATATCAGGATATGCCTCGGAACGGCGTGCTATGTAAAAGGCGCGGAAGAAATCGTAAAGAAGCTCACCGAGTCCCTTCATATCGATGTCGGCAGCGTTACCGAGGACAAGAAATTTTCGCTCGAATCCGTGCGTTGTCTGGGGGCCTGCGGACTTGCGCCGGTCGTTGTAATAAATAAGGACACGCACGGTTCGGTCAACCCCGTGGCAACGATGGACCTGCTTAAAGATTATCAATAGAAAATTCAGGAGGACTTATGCCTAAGCTTACGGTCGATGACTTAAAAAAAATAAAAGACAACTACAAGGCCGCGATGACGGTAAGGGACGGCGGGGCCCGCGCCAAGGTCACGGTGCATATGGGGACATGCGGGATCACGGCCGGGGCGCGGAAGGTCATGGAATCGCTGCTTGACGAGATAAATAAAAACAGCATTGCGGACGTTATAGTCACCACCAGCGGCTGCGCCGGTTTTTGCAGCAAGGAGCCTATGGTCACGGTCGAACTGCTCGGCTCTTCGCCCGTGAAATATATATCCATGAACGAAGACAAGATGCGGAAGGTGGTGCAGGAGCATTTATTGGGCGGCAAGATCGTCGAGGACTGCGCCCTTGTAGCGGGCAACGAGTCTTCATATTAATGTGAGTTTTAGTCGATGAAAATAAAAAAATTGACCGCAGGGGTCCCGGAGAAAAAACTTTTCAGGTCTTTTAACGACCCGGTGTTCTCTGCGGTTGTCTTTTAACAGGAGGATAAATGGAAAATTATCGTGCGAGTGTTATGCTGTGCGGCGGGACCGGTTGTATGGCCGGCGGCAGCCTGAAAATAAAAGACGCGCTTGTCGATGAGTTGAAGAACAGGGGCATGTCCCATGAGGTAAACGTGGTGATCACCGGCTGCAACGGCTTCTGCGCGCAGGGCCCGGTGATGACGGTATTCCCCGATGACATCTTTTACGAGAAGGTAACGGTCAGCGATGTTCCTGTGATAATCGAAGAGCATTTTATCAAGGGACGGCCCGTAGAGCGGCTCATGTACAAAGAACTTACGAAGAAGAGCGCGATACCTCTTATGAAGGACATACCGTTCTTCAGCCTTCAGGTCTTGCGGGCATTGCGGAACAAAGGCCTTATAGACCCGGAAAAGATAGAAGAGTACATTGCCAGGGACGGCTATATGGCCGCTGCCAAGGCGCTGAACGAAATGACACCCGAGCAGATCATAGACGAGATGAAACGCTCGGGGCTGAGGGGACGCGGCGGAGCAGGGTTCCCCACAGGACTCAAATGGGAACTGAGCGGAAAGGTCAAGGGCGACGAAAAATATATCATCTGCAACGGCGATGAGGGCGACCCCGGGGCCTTTATGGACAGAAGCATTATGGAAGGCGACCCGCATGTAGTGCTCGAAGGCATGCTGATAGGAGCAAGAGCGATCGGAGCAAACAAAGGATATATCTATGTCAGGGCCGAGTATCCCCTTGCAGTCCAAAGACTCCAGATAGCGATAGATCAGGCCAAGGAGTTCGGCCTTTTAGGCGACAATATCCTCGGTTCGGGATTCAATTTCGACATCGAGATTTATCAGGGCGCGGGCGCATTCGTCTGCGGCGAGGCGACCGCTTTGATGAGGTCGATAGAGGGCAAGCGCGGTATGCCGAGGCCCAAATTCTGGCGTTCGGCAGTCAAGGGCCTATGGGACAAGCCCACGGTCCTGAACAATGTCGAGACCTTCGCAAACATACCTCAGATAATCCTGAACGGCGCTTCATGGTACACAAGCCTCGGAACGGAGAAATCGACCGGCACCAAGGTCTTTGCGCTCAGCGGCGCGATAAACAATATAGGACTTATCGAGGTGCCTATGGGCATCCCGCTCAGAAAAATAATATTCGATATAGGCGGCGGCGTTCCCAAGGGAAGAAAATTCAAGGCAGTGCAGCTCGGCGGGCCTTCGGGCGGGTGCATACCCGAATCGCTGATAGACACGCCCGTTACTTTTGAGGACATCGTTAAAACCGGAGCTATTATAGGTTCGGGCGGAATGGTGGTAATGAACGATCTCAACTGCATGGTCAGCGTATCGAAGTTCTTCCTTGAATTCACGACAGAAGAGTCGTGCGGCAAATGCCCGCCGTGCAGGATAGGCAACACGGTGCTGGAAGACCTTTTGGACAAGATAACAAAAGGTGAGGGAGAGGAAGGCGACATCGAACTCATCGAGGACATATCCAAAGAGATCATAAAGACCTCTCTCTGCGGCTTGGGGCAGACTTCGCCTAACCCCGTCCTGACCTCGATAAAATATTTCAGGAGCGAATTCGAAGAGCACATAAGGGACAAATGGTGCAGGACAGGGGTATGCAAAGACCTCTGCACCTTCTATATCGAAGAGGAAAAATGCAAAGGCTGCGGCGCGTGTAAAAGGGTCTGCCCTCAAAAGGCGATTACCGGAGAGAAGAAACAGGCGCACCGTGTTGACCAGTCGCTCTGCGTTCAGTGCCGTTCCTGCTACGAGGCCTGCAAATTCGATTGTGTGAAGATAGGGCCGCGCGGGATGAGAGACCAGCTTCTGGAACAGTGGGTCAGCGCCTCGAACAAAACGGTAGCAATGGCAGGCAAGGAGGAATAGACGATGAATCTTGTTGAACTTACGATAAACGGGAAAACCGTAAAAGCTGAAAGAGGCGCAACCATACTTCAGGCCGCGCTGAAAAACGGGATATATATACCCAACCTTTGCTACGACAGCAGGCTTAAGCCTTACGGCGGCTGCAGGATGTGCGTTGTGGAAGTAGAGGGCCAGAAAGGGCTGTCCGCTGCATGCTCCACGCAGATCAGGGAAGGTATGATCGTGCATACCGAGACTCCGGGCGTGGCCAAGTCGCGCAAGGCTGTCCTCGAACTTCTGCTGTTGCACCACCCGCTCGACTGTCCTGTCTGCGACAAGGCCGGCGAGTGCAAACTGCAGGATTTGGCCTACAAGTACGGCTCGACCCGCAACAGGTTTTCGGCCTCAAGGAAAAATGAGCCCGAACGCCTCGACGCCCCTGTTGTCGAACGCAACCCTAACCGCTGCATACTATGCGGTCTGTGTGTGAGGATATGTCAGGACCATCAGGGAGTGGGGGCCATTAATTTCATAGGCAGGGGATTCAAAACCAAGATAAGCCCCGCGTTTGAAGAGACGCTCGACTGCGAATTCTGCGGTCAGTGCATAGATGTATGTCCGGTGGGCGCTCTGGGCAGCAAGACCTACAGGTTCATGTCGAGGGTCTGGTATATGAATGAAGAAGCGATCGTATGCCCTTACTGCGGCTGCGGCTGCACCACAAACCTGAGCATTCGTCAGGGAAAGATCGTCAGGGGCAGGGGCAAGGAAGGTATTGGGATAAACGACGGCAATCTGTGCGGAAAAGGCAGATACGGGTTCGATTATATTTATTCGGAAAACAGGCTCAAGACCCCGCTGATAAGAAAGGACGGCAATCTGGTACAAGCTTCATGGGACGAGGCCCTCAAATATGTGGCAGAACGCATCAGCGGTGTGATCGAAAAACACGGGCCGTCGGCCGTAGGGGCCATAGGCTCTCAAAGATGTTCTATAGAAGATAACTTCATGCTCCAGAAATTCATGCGCGAAGCTGTCGGGACAGACAACATAGATTCGGCAGCGCGCTTCGGTTACGCAAAGGCGCACAAGGCCATGGAAGCGGCTTTCGGTTCGGATTTCCTGCCTATCGGGTGGGAGGCCCCGCTCGACGCCAAGTTCCTGTTGGTAATAGAGTCTGACATAACATCGGCCATGCCGGTATGGGGGTTGAATTTCATACTCGCCAAGAACAACGGGTCGTATCTCGCGGTGGCGGATGCGAAGGAAACAAAACTCGTCAGAAACAGCAGCCAATGGCTGCGTCTGGTGCCCGGAACAGGCGTGGCGCTCCTGAACGGCATGATGAAGGTCATTATCGACGAAGGACTTTACGACAAAGAAAAAGCGCAAGGCATAGAAAATTTCGTCGCCCTCGAAAGCTCTCTCAAGAATTATACTCCTTCGGCCGTTTCAGCCATAACAGGGGTTTCCGAAGACGAGATACGCAACCTTGCACGCGAGTATGCCTCTGCAAAAAGCAGATTGGTTGCTATGACATCGGGCGCCTCCGAAAACATAAAAAGCCTTAACACGATGCTTGCTGGCGCCAATCTTGTAATGCTTCTAGGCGATGGGCCCGGTAGTTTGCAGATCCCCGCAGAATTTTCGAACACCCTCGGCATGTGGTCCGCAGGGGTAAGACCGGCAGGGCAGGGCAAAGAAATGCAGGAGATGCTTTATGCCAACGACGGAAGCCTTAAGGCCTTGTACATAATGGGAGAAAATCCGCTGGTCACTTTCCACGACGTTACTACCGTCGAAAAAACGCTCAAGAGCATGGAGCTGCTTGTGGTGCAGGATATTTTCCTTACCGACACCGCAAAGCTCGCCGATGTTGTGCTGCCGGCATGCAGTTGGGCGGAGAAGGACGGGACCTTTATGTCCGCTACGGGCGCTGTTCAAAAGATAAATAAAATCGTTAAGGAGACCGGAGAAGCGGTCCCTGACTGGGAAATATTGCTGAGGCTCTCCAAGGCCATGGGCAAAGATTTAGGGCTGAATTCTCTCAAGGAGATAACCGCTCAGGTCAACGAAAGACTTTCCGCCCTCGGCAAAAAAGAGTTAAAACTTTCATTCAACCCTGCGTTATACGAGCTGATAGAGAATTCGAACAACGAATTCCCGATGCTTCTCGTGACCGCCAATATACTTCAACATTCGGGTGCGCTCTCATCCCTTTCGCGAAACCTCGATTCCGTGGTCTCGGATGCGTATCTGGAATTGAGCCCGGCCGATGCGGAGAAATACAAGATCAAAAACGAGAGCTTCGTTAAGGTCGTTTCGAAAAGGGGGGAGATCCTCCTTAAGGCGATCATCTCGAACGAGGTGCCGGAAAAAACGGTATTCGTGCCGATACATTTCGCACATGCCAAGGTCAACACGCTTACCTATCCTGCCGTGAATGGAGGCATTCCCCTCGTGCCGGTGAGAATAGAACCGGCTTAATGGGGAAAACATTATTTGACGGTATCGACGAACGCTATGACTTCCTGAACCGCCTCTTCTCCGCCTGTCTCGATATCTGGTGGAGAAGAAGGATGGTCGGAAAACTTGCTCCGTCAAAAGATATGCTTGTGCTGGACCTTGCAACAGGCACAGGCGACAGCGCAAGCGGCATCCTCGGAAAAGGGGCCCGTGTCGTAGGCTTCGACCTGAGCCTTAATATGCTTGCGAGGGCAAAACAAAAGATCCGAAATCCCATATATCAGTTGGCCGCAGGCACCGTCTATTCGCTCCCTTTCAGGACGGGAACCTTCGACGGGCTGACATGCGCCTTCGGCATACGCAATATGCACGAGACCGCAAAGGCCCTTGATGAAATATTTCGCGTGATGAAAAAAGGCGGCAGGATCGTGCTCCTCGAATTTTCGATGCCCCGCTCTTTTATAAGGGTACCGTACAGTTTCTATCTAAAGCGGGTCATGCCTGCGATTGCGGCCATGTTTTCCGAAAGGGACGCCTATTTGTACCTTGCAGAATCCATCGAGGCCTTTCACAGTCCGGAGGAGCTCTGCCGGTTGATAGAGGGGACGGGCTTTACGGTCTGCAAAAAAACACCCCTCTGTTTCGGAAACGTTTATATACACGAAGCAACTAAACCAGTATAATATCTTTTAATAATATAGAAGGGAGTAGTGTGCGGTTGAAAGCAATGCGCATGCGATCACGATATGGATAGACTTTACAAAGGCATTTGGAATTTCCAAAAATCACACTTCAGAGAGGAAGCAGATTTCTTCCGCAGACTGTCCGAAGGGCAGTCGCCGGAAGTTCTCTTTATTACATGCTCTGACGCGCGGGTTGATCCTAACTTAGTCACTCAGAGCAGGCCGGGGGAGCTTTTTATTGTTCGCAATGTAGGCAACATTATACCTCCCTACGGCTCTATAAAGGATAAAAACAGTGTTGCTGCGGCAATTGAATTTGCGGTGTTGGATTTAAAGGTAAAAGACATTATCATATGCGGGCATTCTAACTGCGGGGCAATGCAGGCGCTTTATAGAGAGGAAAGTAAATTTTGTAACATGCCACATTTGAAAGAGTGGCTTCAAATGGCTGAGCCAGTGAAAGATATTATTCTAAAACATTATATAACGGCTCCTGAAGAAATCCGTCATCGGGTTACCGAGGAGGAAAATATCCTTTTACAATTGAATAATATACAGACATACCCTTTTGTGAGGCAGGCATTAGATGAAAAAGCTCTACATCTTCATGGCTGGTATTATGATATAGGAATAGGATTTATTTATTATTACAACTCAGAAGAAGATGTTTTCGAGCTTATCCGCGAACGCAATATGGGGAAATAATTATGACCGCATTTATAGCTTCGCTTATATTTGTGGTGTTTGCAGAAATGGGCGGCAAAGCATAGCTTGCAAACATTGCCTTTGCTGTAGAATACAATACCATTTTATCCATGAAGCCATTACATCAAATAATGAATAACATGAACAGATATATCAGACCAAGGAGAGACATTAATGGAATGGGTAACTGATCCGGATATATGGATAAGCCTTATTACTCTTACGGCGCTGGAGATTATACTGGGCATAGACAATATCGTCGTAATATCCATACTTGCGGGCAAGCTACCCCACGATCAGCAGAAAAAGGCGAGATTTGTGGGCATAAGTCTGGCGCTTGTAACGCGTTTGCTGCTGCTTTTAAGTATTGTATGGCTTGCAGGGCTTACCGCGCCCTTGTTTAGCGTATTGGGCCGCGACATATCCATTCGAGATCTCATAATGATAGGCGGCGGACTATTCCTTCTTGTAAAGGGCACACATGAGATTCACTGTGTATTCGAGGTCCCGGAGGACAACCTGAAGGAAAGGGCCGGTCATACGTTTTCTGTGATAGTGTCGCAAATCGTCATGATGGATATTGTGTTTTCTCTCGACTCCGTGATAACCGCGGTCGGCATGGCGCAGCAGACAGGGGTCATGATAGCGGCCGTCATCATAGCCGTTTTTATTATGCTTGTGGCCTCAGGCACCATAAGCTCTTTTATTCACAAACACCAGTCGCTCAAAATGCTCGCGCTGAGTTTTCTTCTGATGGTCGGGGTCACCTTGATTGCCGAAGGGCTCGCTTTCCATATCCCCAAAGGTTATATATATTTTGCTATGGGTTTCTCGGGCGCAGTGGAAACCCTCAACATACTGGCAGGCAGCAGAAAAAGAACTGTCGCAACCATGTAATGGGCGGACGAATTTTTCAAAAATTTGTTTGGTACTTTTACCTTGACAGCAAACGCATTATCCTATAACTTACCAGTACAAGTGTTTTCACAGAAAGCCGTGTTGTTTATTTTATGATAATATTGAACATATGCGATTTGAATGGGATAGGGATAAAGCAAAGGGAAACAACAGCAAGCACAAAGTGTCGTTTGATGAGGCAGTGACTGTGTTTTATGATCCTTTATCTGCAACTTTTAACGATACCGATCATTCAATTGAGGAACAAAGGTTTATAACTATTGGTTATTCCTCTCGTGGTCGTTTGCTGCTGATATCCCATACAGAGAGAGGACATGTAATACGAATAATTAGTGCACGGCTTGCGACCGCGCATGAAAGGAAAAAACATGAAGGCTAAAACAAAAAGAGTTCAAGACGAATTACGCAGCGAATACGATTTTGACTATTCCAAAGCAGTACGTGGAAAGTATTACAAACGTCTTTTAGCAGAAGGCGCCAATGTTGTCATGCTTGAACCGGATGTAGCAAAAGCATTTATAGGCTCAGAGGCTGTAAACGATGCGCTTAGGTCACTGCTTGCTTTGACAAAAACAACACAGCGCTTAACGAAGCACAAGCGGGCTATTGCCGGTCGTTGAGTTTTTTTAACAGGGGGAGCAAAATGCGGCGTTGTCTCATTATTTCGGTCCTCGTATTTATTGTTCTATCGATATGCGGCCACGCTTCGGCTGAGGTCGTAACATTTACCAAAGAGTACACCTATCAAGCAAGTGAATTTGACTCCAAAGCCTCAAGTAGAACCATTGCTCTTGAATTTGTAAAACGACAACTCCTTGAAGAGATGGGAACATTCCTTATCAGCGAAACTGAAGTAAAAAACATGCAGTTAACGAAAGACCAAGTAACAACATATTCTGCCGGGATAGTATTCGCTGAAGTAATAGATGAAAAATGGGATGGCAAGAATTACTGGCTTAAAGCTAAGGTTTCGGCAGATCCAGATGAAGTATCTAAATCAGTTGAAAGACTCCTATCTAATTATGAAGATAGAAAAGCACTGCAATCGGCTAATGATAAAATCGAAAGTTTAAGCAAGGAATTAGTAGCGCTCAGAAAGGATAGAGACAAGTGGAAAGAGTACGCTTCTGTAGTGAATGGGCTAACTGTAAATGGGCTATTCCAGAAAGGGTATGCTTTATTGGCAACAAAACAATATAAGGAAGCCGTGAAAGTGTTTGACGATATTATTGAGTTAGACCCTAAATATGTCAAAGCATATAATTATAGGGGTGCAAGTTACGATGCCTTGCAAAACTACCGCAAGGCACTAGATGACTTTAGTAAGGCGATTGAGCTTGATTCTAAATATACAAGGGCAATTGCCAATAGAGCAATGATGCATATAAGCATGAAAGAATATGAGAAGGCTATTGAGGGCTTTAGCCGTGTTATTGAAATTGGCTATGGTAATGATCCAGATCTAGACCACAAGACTGCTACCCTCTATGTTGCTGGAAATTATTATTTTAGGGGGAGAGTGTACTTTTTGCGAGCAGAATATGATAAATCTATTAAGGAATTCAACCAAGCTCTTGATATGGCTCTGCCGTTTACTCCTAAGACCTCAGGGCCTTTAAACATAGACCATATGGACAAAGAATTTAGGCTAATTCCCAATAGGTTGAACGATCAAACAATATTGTTTTATATGTCAGAGCTATATGCTTTTAGGGGCACAGCTTATGTATCCATACAAAATTACGACAAAGGCATCGAAGACCTTAATAACGCGATTAAAATAGACCCCGAGTTTGCTTTGCCTTATGGCGTTAGAGGGGCCTCCTACCTTGATTTAGGCAAAGGAAATGAGGGCTGTGCTGATATAAAAACAGCTTGTGATTTAGGAGTCTGCCAAATAGGCGAATTGGCACAGTATAAAAAACTCTTTGCTAACGGATTACCTAGTAATTATATGGTTCTTAGACAGGATTTAAATAGTCTAGGCAACCTTGAGAGAGAAGTTTTGGAAGCGTATGCGGGAGTTACAGGCACGAATTTCAGGAATGATTTCATTACAGCGCGGGTTCTTGAAACTACAGTTCTTCCAAAATACAAGGCATTAATTCAGAATCTTATCAAAATTACGCCTAAAACTAATGAACTCCGGCGAGTTCATTCCCTGTATATTGATATGGCAAATTGCCAACTAGAAGGATTTACTAAGGAATACATTTACAATGCCACATGATTTGTCATTCCCGCGAAGGCGGGAATCCAGAAATATCTTGAAAATACTGGATCCCCGGGTCAAGCCCGAGGATGACAGATATGAGG
>SCQE01000011.1 GCA_004321915.1 Nitrospirota bacterium | reverse complement strand
TGTCCAAGACCGATTTTTCCAAAGTGAATCTGAAGCCTGCCAAGTTTCATGGCGATTGGAACTACTCGGTGCATCCAAAGGCATCGTAGATGTTCAGGTTATTTATGCGCAGTCCCTTAGAAAAGACTGGCTCAGTCCTGAAGAGGATGAGGCGTGGCAAAGTTTGTAAAGGGTGATGTAGTAGTTGTTCCTTAAAGAGTACAGTCTCGCATCTTGAAACAATAGGCAAACATGCGCCATCTCTCACTTTAAAACTTCTTACCTTTTACCAACTCATAAACAGCTTCTATCGCCTTATCCAGATTCTCTAAATTCTTTGTGCCGCCCTGAGACATATCCGGCTTGCCGCCGCCGCTGCCGCCGCAGAGCGAAGCAACGCTCTTTAAAAGCTTTCCGGCGTTGTATTCCTTGGTCAGGTCTGTTGTCACCATAGCAAGCAGAGAGGCCTGACCGTTCATTGCAGAAGCCAACACGATTATTCCGGAGCCGAGCCTGTCCCTAACATTGTCCGCAAGTACACGCAGGTCTTTCTGCTCTAAATTATCAACCCTCTTTGAGATGACCTTCACGCCGTTAACATCAACCGCGCTGTCGACTATGGATGCAGAGCCCTGCGATGCGGCCTTGGCCTTCATCCTATCTATCTCTTTCTCTGTCTCTTTCAGGTCGTTCAGGAGTTTTTCTACCCGCTCCGCAGGCTTGTCGGTCTTGAGGGTTTCGGCTATTAGGCGGAGTTCGTTGCTCCTCTGCCTGAGATGTTCAAAGGCAGGGATGCCTGTCAAAGCCTCTATTCTCCTTATTCCTGACGCGACGCTGCCTTCGGAAACAATCGTAAACGCTCCTATGTCTCCGGTTGCGGAGCAATGAGTGCCGCCGCAAAGCTCGGAGCTGAAGCCCGGAACGCTCACCACGCGCACCTCTTCGCCGTACTTCTCGCCGAAAAGCGCTATGACGCCCGATTTCAGGGCATCCTGTATGTTCATGACCTCTGTCTGGACAGCGATATTCTCTACCACCTTTGCGTTTACAATATCCTCTATCGCCTCTATCTCTTTTCTGTCGAGTGAATAGAAATGCGCGAAATCGAACCTCATTCTGTCAGGAGAAACCAACGAGCCTGCCTGCTTCACATGGTCGCCGAGTACGCTCCTTAAAGCGGTATGCAAAAGGTGTGTAGAAGTGTGGTTGCGCGCTGTTGCTCGCCTCGATGCGGTATCAACACTGCATTTCACCTTGTCCCAAACTTTTAAGCTGCCCTGTTTCAGCTTTACGACATGGGCGTGAAGGGAAACCTCTTTCTTGGTATTAATAACATCGACCTCTATTTCTCCGTTTGAGATGATGCCGGTGTCGCCAACCTGCCCGCCCGACTCGCCGTAAAAAGGTGTTTTATCTAAAAACAGCTCTGCCTCGTCTCCTGCGTTTATCTGTGTAACAACCTTTCCGTCTTTCAGTATCGCCTTGACAATAGATTCCGACTCAAGGGTTTGATAGCCTACAAACACCGTCTCCCCTATTTCTGACGCAAGCTCCTTGTAAACCGTAGCGATCGCCTCGTCCTCGCCCACCCAAGAGGCGCGCGCCCTTTCGCGCTGCATCTCCATTTCGCGGTGGAACCCGGCCTCGTCTATTACCAAATGCTTGTCCAGTGCGATGTCACGCGCAAGGTCTAGCGGAAAGCCGTATGTGTCGTAAAGCTTGAAAAGTTCGTCTCCGGGAATGGTCTTCTGTCCCTCTTTCATCTTGGAGATAACATCGTCGAGCAGTCTCATGCCCTGTTCGAGCGTGCGGCTGAAACGGTCCTCCTCCAACATCAATATCTTTGCAGACCTCTCCTTCTCTGACACGAGCTCAGGATAGATGTCTCCCAGATAACCTGCTACAACGTCCACCAGTTTGCACAAAACAGGGTCGCTGAACCCGAGCAGACGGGCGTGGCGCGATGCCCTTCTGATTATGCGCCTCATAACATAGCCCCTGCCCTCGTTCGAAGGCACTAGGCCGTCTGATATCAGAAATGACGAAGCCCTGACATGATCTGCTATAACCCTCATCGAAATATCGGTTTCGGCTGACTTGCCGTAAGGTATGCCCGACATAGATTCGACCGCAGAGATTATAGGCGAGAAGAGGTCTGTGTCGAAGTTATTCCGCTTGCCCTGCATTATCGCGGTGATGCGCTCAAGCCCCATGCCTGTGTCTATGCTCGGTTTGGGTAGAGGCGTCAGATTGCCGGATTCGTCCCTGTTGTACTGCATAAATACGAGATTCCAGAGTTCGAGATACCTGTCGCAGTCGCAGCCTAACTTGCAGTCGGGACTGCCGCATCCGACTTCCGGCCCCTGATCGATAATTATTTCTGAGCAAGGGCCGCATGGGCCGGTGTCTCCCATCTGCCAGAAGTTGTCTTTCTCACCGAGCCTTACCACCCTGTCGGCCGGTATTCCGGTGAGATCAATCCAAAGCTTTTCAGCCTCGTCGTCCTTTAGATAAACCGTTGCCCAGAGCTTGTCTTTAGGCAGTTTGTAGACTTCGGTGAACAATTCCCAAGCAAAGAGTATCGCGTCTTTTTTGAAATAATCTCCGAATGAGAAGTTGCCGAGCATCTCGAAAAAGGTGTGGTGCCTTGCGGTATGCCCCACATTTTCGAGGTCGTTGTGTTTGCCGCCTGCGCGCATGCATTTCTGAGAGGTCGCTGCGCGGGTATAGTCCCTCTTTTCTTCACCCAGAAAAACCGACTTGAACTGGACCATGCCTGCATTGGTGAAAAGCAGGGTCGGGTCGTTCTTAGGGATAAGCAGAGAGCTTTTTACATGCTCATGCCCTTTTGATTTAAAAAACTCTATAAAGGCATTCCTGACATCCGAACTCTTCATGAAATCTCCCGATATTTATTTTCTGAGGCCGAGACTCATACCCGAGAGCTTGCCGTTAGTAAATACAAGCCTCGTCTTACACAGACTGGTCGACGAAAATATCCAGTCTTCGACCGCGGTATTGTCCTTGTTCTTTACGGTCTTTACCTCGTCCGGGGCCCCCCACGAATACCTGACATGCAGAGGCGTCATGCCCGTAGCCACCTCGCCCTTGGTAATCCTGTCCCTGATCTCCTGAGGAAAGCCCTTTATCTCGTCCTGAGTGTATCTGACAGGAGATGAGGAGTTATCAGTTTCCTGACCGCTCGAAACTACAGAGCCAGAAAGCTTGCTGTCGGAGAATACAAGATTTATCTTGCATATGCCCATCGCAGAAGAGTATGTCCATTCTTCCAAATTCTTGCCGTCCTTCGGCTGGAGCTTCTTTACGGAATTAGGGGCTTCCCATGCATACCGCACCTGCTGATAGGTCATGCCTGTAGCAACTTCGCCTTTTGCTATCTTCTCCTGAATGTCGAGAGGATAGTTCTGTATCTCCTCGGTCGTATAACGAACAGGCGATGAACCGCAGCCGACCAGCAGAAGCAGAGTCACCAAAACCGCCATGTAAGAAATCTTGCTAAATCCCATACGCTCCTCCTACAAAGATTTTATTATGCTGTTTATCGTTTCACTGTCAAAGCCCCTGCGCGCAAGCAGGCCATATATTCTTCTTCGTTTTGTGTCGATGTCGCATTTCTTAAGCAGCTTCATCTTCTTTTCCGTAAACGCCTTAGCGGTCTCTATGTAGTCCTCATTCCGTCCGGATAGTTCATCGGCGATATCTTCGTCTATCCCCCTCTTTAACATAAAAGACCTCACGCCAAATCTGCCCAGATGTTTGTTATTCAAGGCGTATCGTTTGAACGCCTCGGCCGTTCTTCTGTCATTAAGATACCCGTCATCTTCAAGTCGTTTGACGGCCAGATCGGTAGTTTCCCCGGAAAAACCCCTTTCTAAAAGCTTGCCCCGCAGTTCCTTTACGCTTCTGTCCCGCTTTGCAAGCAGCCTGTACGCATATTTCAGCGCGACGGCCGGCGTATCTTCAATGCGCTTCAAATCCTATTTTTCTTTTGCTTCCGGGGCTTTTTGTTTTATTCCGTAGATATCGAAAAGCTTCTTCTCTATCTCTGCGGCCGTTTCGGGATTGTTCTTCAGATATTCCCGGACATTGTCGCGCCCCTGCCCGATCTTGCCGCCCGAATAGCTGTACCAAGCTCCGGACTTCTCGATTATACTCTTGTCCACCGCAAGGTCTATTATCTCGCCGACCCTCGAAATACCCTCGTTAAAATAGATATCATACTCTGCCTGTCTGAACGGCGGGGCCACTTTGTTTTTCACGATCTTTACCCTTATCCTGCCGCCGATTACTTCCTGTCCGTCTTTTAGGTTGTCTATCTTCCTTATGTCCAGCCTCATCGAAGAGTAGAATTTAAGGGCGTTTCCGCCTGTAGTGGTTTCGGGATTCCCGAACATGACGCCTATCTTCATCCTTATCTGGTTTATAAAAACTACGGTGGTGGCAGACTTGGAAATTGCTGCCGTCAGCTTTCTCAACGCCTGACTCATCAGTCTTGCCTGAAGCCCCATGTGGGAGTCGCCCATATCGCCCTCTATCTCGGCCTTCGGCACAAGGGCGGCAACAGAGTCAACGACTACTATGTCAACGGCCCCGCTCCTGACAAGGGTTTCCGTAACTTCGAGCGCCTGCTCGCCCGTATCCGGCTGAGAGACGAGAAGCTCCTCGATGTTCAAGCCCAGCTTCGACGCGTAAGTTACATCCAGAGCATGCTCCGCATCGACAAACGCGGCCACGCCGCCGGCCTTCTGCGCCTGAGCGATAGCATTCAGCGCAAGCGTTGTCTTACCTGAAGATTCAGGGCCGAATATCTCGATGATCCTGCCGCGCGGAAAGCCGCCTATCCCTGTCGCAATATCGAGCGTAAGCGAACCGGTCGGTATGGCCTGAACGCCTTCAGCCACCTCGCCCGCGCCCAACCGCATAATCGAGCCTTTCCCGAAATTCTTCTCTATCTGTGAAATCGCGTTTTCGAGCGCCTTGACCTTTTCCTTGTTCAATTTATTCCTCCTTGAATGGTTTTATGACATTAATTTTTCCCAATATTATAACACGACAGTAGATTAAAGAAAGAGGCCAAATTATGACCAAATTATGACAGATTAAAACTTTTTTAGGAATTTTTCGCTGTCTTTTTTGTCGGTAACAGCGAGAATTACAACCTCATCCACAACGATTCTATAGTA
>SCQE01000141.1 GCA_004321915.1 Nitrospirota bacterium | reverse complement strand
ACCTCGCCGACGCCGCCGTTCAAATTCGGCGAAAAGATGGATGATCCCCTTCAGATGTACCTCTCGGATATCTTCACGATCTCGGTCAACCTGGCGGGCCTGCCCGGCATCTCGATCCCATGCGGGTTCACCAAGGCCGGGTTGCCGATCGGACTTCAATTGATCGGCAAGCCGTTCGATGAGGCGACGATCCTGAAGGTGGCGCACGCGTATGAGCAAGCGACCGACTGGCACCGCCGCAAGCCTTCATTGTGAGATCACGTGAACGCTGGAGGGCACTGATCAGATGCTCTACTTTGCCTACGGCTCAAATATGGAACGGGTGCTACTGAAGCGGCTTTGCCCGAAGGCAAAGTTTGTGACCGCGGCGGTACTCTCCGACCATGAGCTCGCCTTCTTCGGGAACTCGACGATGTGGGGTGGCGGAATGGCAACCATCCGCGAGAAACCAGGGCATCAGATCGAGGGTGTGGTGTGGGAGATCAACGACGCGGAACGCAAAGCGTTGGATGAGTATGAAGGGTTCCCCAGTCTCTACCTCCGTCAGGAGATGCAGGTCCGGACCCCATCGGGAAAGCTCATCGCGGCGTTTGCGTACATCATGGAGAATCCTGGCCGCGAGACGCCCCCTTCAAAACGCTATAAACAGTTGCTGATCAGCGGCGCCGAAGAACACGGACTGTCCGAGAAGTATATCGACTTTCTTGAATCTATTCGGCCCCTCACGTAGCAAGGAATCGAAACATGGAACCCGAAACCCGATATGAGGCGGTCATCGGGCTGGAGGTGCACGCCCAGCTCCTGACCAGATCGAAGATTTTCTGCGGTTGTAGCGCCGTCTTCGGCGCCACACCGAACAGCCAGACCTGTCCCGTCTGCCTGGGGATGCCCGGCGCGCTGCCGGTCTTGAACAGACGCGTAGTGGAGTTCGCCATCAGGAGCGCGCTCGCTCTGGGGTGCGACATTGCTCCAACGTGTCGCTTCCACCGGAAGAATTACTTTTACCCCGACATGCCGAAGAACTATCAGATCTCTCAGTACGAACTGCCGCTCGCCTGGCGAGGGTCTATCGAATTCCCTGTCGATGGAACGACCAGGCGCATCCGAATCCATCGCCTCCATCTTGAGGAGGACGTCGGAAAACTGCTACACGCCGGGACGCTCCAGGCCGCCGACTCCAGCCTGGTGGACTTTAACCGCAGCGGCGTGCCGTTGATGGAGATCGTC
>SCQE01000140.1 GCA_004321915.1 Nitrospirota bacterium | reverse complement strand
CTCATATTCTTCTTTAATATTAAATAACAGTTATTTCTCATATACTTTCCCCGAATGTTTCTTCAACCAACGATAAAAACCACTCTTACTTGCAATATTTTTTAATATAAAAAAAAACTTCCATATATCCCAATTCACCGGCTTTACTCCAATCTTTACATGCTCCTTCTTTATCTCCCAATTCATACCTGGCAACTCCACGATTAATGTAAGCTGAATGGTTAGGATTAAGTTCAATAACATAGTCGAAATCGGAAATAGCACCATGCTTATAATCTAATTTATACTTTGCTTGCCCACGATAGAAATAAGCTTCAGTATAATTTGAGTTAATCTCAATTACTTTTGTGAAATCATCTATAGAACCACGCATATCTTCTAAATAATATTTCACAATTCCCCGATTGCAATAAGCTTCGGCAGACTTAGGATTAATCTCAATTGCTTTGTTAAAATCTACAATAGCACCACGATTATCTTTTAATTTGTACTTTGCAAGTCCGCGATTGTAATAATAATCAGCATTGTTTGAATCAAGTTTAATCGCTTTATTAAAATCTGGAATAGTACCTCTATTATCTTTTAAGTTAAACTTTGCAATCCCGCGATAGTAATAATACTCAGCTATATTTGAATCAAGCTTAATTGCTTTATTGAAATCTGCAAGAGCACCTTTGTAATCATCAATTAATAATAATGCACTTCCATGTTGGAAATAGGGATGAGCATGATCAGGATTTCTACGTATCGCTTTTGTAAATTTATCAAGATAACATTCGAAACAATCCAAATCACGCTTTACTTTCTCAGGTTTCCTATTAACATTTTCTCTTTTCTCATTTAGTGAAAAAGCTTTGTTGTATTCAATATCTTTGCCCAAATCAATTCCTTTTCTGATATCAGCATTACCGCCACCTTTATCTTCAACTTTATATTTTGCAATCCCTCGATAATAATAAGCTTGAGAGTACTCTGAATCAATCTCAATTGATTTTGTGAAATCATCAATAGCTCCCCAATAGTCTTTTAAAATATATTTAGCAAGTCCCCGATTTAAAAATGCTTCAGCATACCCCGGATTTAATTGAATCGC